>JAJYTE010000026.1 GCA_021793215.1 Bacillota bacterium | reverse complement strand
AAGTTCTCTGCTGTTCGGTTTTCAAAGACCGAGCCGGACTGCTCCGGCCGCCTCCGCTCGTTTGCGGCGGCAAGAATTTATTCTACCTGCATCGATCTCGTTCGTCAACTGGCAACGAGTCCCATGCATTGGTGGCCCAAACGGGATTCGAACCCGTGTTACCGCATTGAGAGCGCGGCGTCCTGGGCCTCTAGACGATTGGGCCGATCACTGGTTGGGGAGGAAGGATTCGAACCCTCACTGACAGATCCAGAGTCTGTAGTGCTACCGTTACACCACTCCCCAACAACGTCAGCACGAGAAAGTATAGCACCGGGTAGTGCGCCACGCAACAGGATTTCGGCGTCGACTCGCGCGCCCCGTGCCAGTGCGGCTCCTCGCGCGAATGCGCCGGCGTCCGGGCGTGTTCACTTCAGCTTTAGACGCTTGAAACGCGCTTTTCGCAACATGCGCGATGCCGTCAGCGACCTTGCGATCAGGCGGCCAGAATGCACGTGATGCGCGTGTGGTCGTGCGGGTTGAACCAGAGGTTCGCAACCTGGACGCGTTCGCCGTCCGGCGTGTCCATGCGCACGAAGAGGTCCCCAGCCGCAGCTGCGGAGCGCACCTCAGCGACCTCGTCCGGTTCCACCTTGACTTCCACCTGGCGCGGCATCAACGGCGGAAAGCCCTGCACCCACTTCGAGTCCACCACCAGTTCCGTGCGAACCACTCCTCGGCTTCTACTCCGCGAGGCCCTTGCCAAGCCACTCCCCACCGTCGATCACCAGCACCTCGCCATTGATGAAGTCCGCGTACGGCGAGACGAGGTAGGACGCAGCCTGTGCGACCTCCTCGATCGTGCCGAACCTTCCGGTCGGGACGGTGCGAAGCAGTCGCTCTCGAATCTCGGGCGCTGCCCACAGCTGCGCGCGCGACTGCTCGGTGTCCACGGGACCCGGGCAGAGCGCGTTCACGCGAATGCCGTGCTTTGCCCACTCGACCGCCAGCGTGCGCGTCATCGCCACGACGCCGCCCTTCGCCACGGCCGAATGCAGCGTCATCGGCCCGCCGGTCCAGGCGTAGGCCGCGACGAGGTTCAGGATCCGTCCGCCGCGCCCCCTGCGGATCATCTCGAGCCCGACCGCGCGCGAGCAGTGGAACGTGCCGTGGAGTACGATCCCGACGACCGCGTTGAAGCCGTTCACCGAGAGCTTCTCCGCTTCGACGACGAAGTTCCCCGCCGCGTTGTTTACAAGGATGTCCACTTGCCCGAAGCGCTCGAGCGTCTGACGCACGAGCTCGTCCACCTGCGCTGGATCGCGGATGTCGGTTTGCACGGCGAGCGCCTGCACGCCGTGCTCCGCAAGTTCCGCGACGGCCGCGTGCAACCGCTCCAGGCCCCGGCTCGCGAGCACGACACGTGCCCCCAGCCGCCCGAGTTCCTGCGCGATGCCGTAGCCGATCCCCGTTCCGCCCCCGGTGATGATCGCCACCTGGCCCTCGAGCGTTCCTTGCGCCAGCATGCGCTCGCCCCTTCCGTCGCCACGCGCCGCCGCGCCCTAGCCCAAGGCCGGTCACGGCGCCCTCGTCTCAGCGATTCGGTTGGAGCGCACAGGACACCTTCCAGGCCCACGGGGAACGCCTTCGGGCGGCAATCGTCCGACTAGCCGTACAGCCCGTGCCAGACGACGAGCACGGCCGCGCCCGGTACGCCGAGGATGCCGAGCAGCGCGGCCGTCACAGGGTTCACGCCGATCGAGTAACCGTACGGGCGCGCGACGAGGTCGAAGCCGTAGAGAATCCCGCCCGCGATCACGACGCGAAGCGCGATGGATGCCGCGATGCGACCGATGTCCGGAGAGATCCAATAGAGCAGCACCAGCGCCGCCGCTGCCGCTGCGCCCCACTGCCAGAGATGGGCCAGCATGTCCCGCTCACCCCCTGGTGGAGCCTATGCCCGATCCTCCCCCGGAAGACGCGTTCTGTTCCCGCACCTGACGCAGCAGAAAGACGTAGTGCCGTTCCGCCGCCCGGAGGCGGAAGATCGCATGGTCCACGAGGTCTGGATCGCGCACCTCGCGGAACTGCGCTTGCGCGGCTTCGAACTCCCGATGCGCCGCCTGCGCGAGATCGTAGTAGGAGGGTCCTTCATCCGATGCGGGCCGAACCGGCCGCAGTCGCTGGCGCAGAGCCTGCCAATCCGCGATCATGTTCATCACCTGTCGCCAGCATCGCCAGCGCAGGTTCGCGCAAGACATGAGAAACCGCCCCGGTGGAATACCGGGGCGGCGTGGATGGCCGACTTAGATGTGCAGCCAGAAGTGGAGGGCGATCATCGGCGCGATCAGCAGAGCCACCACGTTGATGATCTTGATCATCGGGTTGATGGCCGGACCGGCCGTGTCCTTGAACGGGTCGCCGACCGTGTCCCCGGTGATCGACGCCTGGTGGGCCAGGGTTCCCTTGCCGCCGAAGTTGCCGTCCTCGATGTACTTCTTCGCGTTGTCCCACGAGCCGCCGCCCGCCGTCATCATGATGGCGAGCATCAGTCCCGTGACGATCGATCCGATCAGCGCGGCGCCGAGGGCCACCGGGCCGAGTACGAATCCGATCACCACCGGCGCGAGCACCGGGATCAGCGCGGGGACGAACATCTCCTTGAGCGCGGCCTGCGTCACGATGTCCACGCTCTTCGCGTAGTCCGGCTTCGCCGTGCCCTCCATGATTCCCGGGATCTCGCGGAACTGGCGACGTACTTCCTCGACGATGTGGAAGGCTGCGCGTCCAACCGCCTCGATGGTCCGCGAGGTGAAGATGAACGGCAGGATGCCGCCGAGGAAGAGGCCGATCAGCACGAGCGGGTTCGAGAGGTCGAACAGGAAGACCTTGTGCGCGTTCTGTGAGAGCACCTGGGTGTAGGAATCGAACAGCACCAGCGCGGCGAGCGCCGCGGAGCCGATTGCGTAGCCCTTGGTGACGGCCTTCGTGGTGTTGCCGACCGCGTCGAGCGCGTCGGTTACCTCGCGGACGCTCTCGGGCATCTCGGACATCTCCGCGATTCCGCCGGCGTTGTCGGTGATCGGCCCGAACGAGTCGAGCGTCACGATCATGCCGGCCATCGAGATCAGCGCCATCGCCGCGACAGCCACTCCGTAGAGCCCTGCGACGACGTAGGCCACGATGATGCCCGCGGAGATCACCACCACCGGCAAAGCGGTCGACTTCAGCGCGACCGCGAACCCGGCGATGATGTTCGTCGCGTGCCCTGTGACCGATGCCTCGGAGGTTCCGCGCGTGGGCTTGAAGCGTGCGGAAGTGTAGTAGTCGGTAATGTACATGAGCAGCAGCGTGATCGCGACGCCGACGATCGCGGCAAAGAAGTACTTCACGTCGCCGAGGTAGTACTGCGTCGCGAAGTAGAAGCCGATCAGCGCGAGGATCGCGTTGACCCAGATGCCGCGGTAGAGGGCGCCCATGATCTTGCTCGGCTGCGACGGCGCACCGACGAAGAAGATGCCGATGACCGATGCGATCATCGAGATGCCGCCCAGGACGAGCGGGTAGACGATCGCCTTGGTGGTGTCATGGAAGATGAGGCTACCGAGCAGGATGGTCGCGACGATCGTCACGAGGTAGGTCTCGAAGAGGTCGGCCGCCATGCCCGCGTTGTCGCCGACGTTGTCGCCGACGTTGTCCGCGATCACGGCCGGGTTGCGCGGGTCGTCCTCGGGGATGCCGGCCTCGATCTTGCCGACGAGGTCCGCTCCGACGTCGGCGGCCTTCGTGTAGATGCCGCCGCCGAGCCTGGCGAAGGCGGAGATCAGCGAGGCACCAAAGCCGTAGCCGATTAGCGCGGCGAGGTCCCCGGTGAAGAGACTGAGGATGGCGGTGCCCAGGAGTCCGAGGCCCACGACGAACAGACCTGTGACTGCGCCGCCGCGGGTCGCGATGCGCATCGCGGGCCCGAGGCCCCGACGCCCGGCCTCTGCCGTGCGCACGTTGGACCGAACGGCGATGTTCATTCCCGTGTAGCCGGCCGCACCGCTCAGCGCTGCACCGATCAGGAAGAAGAGCGCGGTCTGGAAGTTCAATGCGAAGCCGATGACAAGGAAGAGCACGACGGCGACGATGGCGATCGTCCGGTACTGGCGGTTCATGTACGCCATTGCGCCTTCCTGGATCGCCTTCGAGATCTCCTGCATCCGCTCGTTGCCCGGGCTGCTGCGTAGCACGGTCGTAATCAGGTAGATACCGAATGCGATCGCGATGACCGCAGCGAGAAGAGGAAACCAGACGTCAGAGAAGCTCATCTGTCGCATTCCGACAGCGTGTGTCGGATGCTATCCCCCTTTCGAAACTTCCGATGCTGCATCGACGCAGCGAGGCTCGCTGGCGCGGCCAAATGCGTGAATGCACACTCATCTGAGGATACCAAATGTCCCTGCCGTAGAAAAGCGTCCAGAATCAGAATGCCTGCCTGCCCTCGAGCGCGCGCACCAGGGTCACCTCGTCCGCGTAGTCGATGTCGCCGCCAACCGGCAGGCCGCGCGCGATGCGGGTCAGTTTCAGGTCGTCGCGCCGGATCAAGCGGGCGATGTAGAGCGCTGTCGCGTCGCCCTCGACATCTGGATCGGTCGCGAGGATCACCTCGCGCACCACCTCGTCGGCGAGTCGCTGCACCAGTTCGCGCAGATGCAGGTCCTCGGGGCCGATGCCCTCCATGGGGGAGATCGTTCCCCCCAGCACGTGGTACACCCCTCGGAACTCGCCCGTCCGCTCGATCGCGACGACGTCCCGCGGGTCCTCGACGATGATCATCGTCGTGCGGTCGCGCCTTGGGTCGAGGCAGATGTCGCAGGGATCGGAGTCTGCGACGTTCTGGCAGATGTGGCAACGCACGACGCGCGAGTGCGCGGCGAGCAATGCGTCCGCCAAGCGGCGGATCGATTCCGGATCCTGCGAGAGCAGGTGGTAGGCGAGGCGCTGCGCGGATTTCGGGCCGATCCCTGGGAGCTTCGCGAGTTGCTCGATCAACTGGGCGACCGGCTCGGGGAAGCGGCCGCTCACATTCCAGGCAGCCGCATGCCGCCGGTCACCTTGGCCATCTCGGCCTGGGTGACTTCCTGGACGTGGTCGATCGCGTCCTGCATCGCCTGGCGCACCAGCTCCCCAAGGAACTCCGGGTCGCTGGGGTCAATGGCGTCCGGCCGGATCTCCACCTGCCGTACGCGGAAGCCGCATGTCATCGAGACCTTGGCTGCGCCGCCGCCGGCCGTGCCCTCCACCTCACGCTCCTTGAGCTCCTCTTGGACGCGCTGCATCTCGCGCTGCATCTTCTGCGCCTGCTTCATCATCTGCTGCATGTTGCCGAAGCCCACGACCAGTCCCCCTCTTACTCCCAGAGCCCGAAGCGGACGGGCCGCTTCCCGCCGACGCGCCAAAGCGCTTCACGGATCTGCTGGGCGGTCTCCTCGAACTGCGCGATCGCCAAGAGCGGCGGCGTGCGAAACCGCAGTTCCCAGGCGTCGCCGGCATCGAACAATTCGGCATGCTCAAGGGCCGCGCGCGCCCGCACGTCGCGCACATGGGCCACGAACGAGGCCTGCAGTTCCTTGTCCGCCGGCTTGAGGCCAGCGGGCGACCGCGGGGCGGGCTGCGCTCCACGCGGTGGGGCCGAGGGTTCCAGGGGACGCGCGGCGGGAGGCGCCTTTTGGGGCGCTTCGGCCGGACGGGGCTCGGTCCGAGGCACAGGCGGATCCGCCGCAACCTGCTCGTCCGACGGCTGCGCGATCCACAGTTCGATCCCCAGGCGCGCATCCATGCCGCGGCGCATCTCGCCGTCCAGGTTCGCGAGCGCAGCCAGCGTGCGGCAGGCGGCATCCGCCTCCGATGCCGCTGCGCGCGCGTAGGACTCGATCATGTCGCGCCGTACGATGTCCATCGCGTCGGTCACGAGCAGCCGGAGGTCTGCGCCGCGGGCCTCCTGCGCACTGACCCAGCTCAGCGCCCCGGCCACGTCGCCCGCCGCCCGCTTCGCCAGGAGCTCCCGGATCTCCGCCTCCCCGAGCGCGCCCGTCGCCGCGAGCACCGTCTCCTCGCGCACGGGCCCGTCGGCGTGGCCGGCGCAGAGCTCAAGGAGACCGAGCGCGTCGCGCATGCTGCCATCTGCCTTGCGCGCGATCAGGCGGGCCGCCGCGTCGTCGATTTCGATCTCGGCCTGCTGCGCGACGCGCACGACCTGCTCTCGGACCTCCTCCGCGCGGTGCGGGTGGAGGTTCAGACGCTGGCACCGCGAGAGGACCGTGGCGGGCAGCTTCTGGGGCTCCGTCGTCGCCAGCAGGAACAGAAGCTGCGGCGGCGGCTCCTCCAGAAGCTTCAGTAGCGCGTTGAACGCCTCCGCCGTCAACATGTGCACCTCGTCGACGATGTACACGCGGAACTGCCCCTCCGGCGGAGCGTAGCGTGCACGCTCCCGCAGGTCGCGGATCTCGTCGATGCCGCGGTTGCTCGCTGCATCGATCTCGACGGTGTGGGTGCCCGCACCGGTGCAGACGCTGCAACTACCGCACGGCTCGCCGTCTGTGGGCGTCTCGCAGTTCACTGCGCGAGCCATGATCTTCGCAAGTGACGTCTTGCCGGTGCCGCGGGGGCCCGCGAGCAGGTACGCGTGCGCGATGCGGCCTCTGCGCACGGCGTTTCGCAGCACCCGCACCGCGAGCTCCTGTCCGACGACATCGGCGAAGCGGGCCGGCCGGAAGCTGCGGTAGAGGGCACGGTACACGCCTTTCACCTCGGCCGAGATATTCTCCTCGAAACGGCCACCCACCTTGTAACGGCGGCGGGCGGAGCCATCGCCCCGCCCGCCGAGAATCCAAATGTCTTGCGCCCGAGCTGGCCGCATCACCCGGCTCCGCCCCGTACCGTTGCTCCCTTTCGGGCCTAGCGGAGTTTGGGGTTGGCCGTCGCGCGGTGCCCGGACGCAAGCTTCGCAGGAAACAATCTGGCGGAGAGGGTGGGATTCGAACCCACGAGGCAGGTTTTGCCCGCCTGCATGCTTTCCAGGCATGCTCCTTCGGCCACTCGGACACCTCTCCGGAAACTGGCGGAGGGGGTGGGATTCGAACCCACGAGACGAGTTTTTGCCCGCCCACCGCATTTCGAGTGCGGCTCCTTCAACCGCTCGGACACCCCTCCGAAACTAGCGACGCGTCGAGAAGAAGCTGCGCAGCAGTGCGGAGGATTCCTCCTCCATGACACCGCCGATCACGTCAACGTCCGCCTCTCGGCGAAGCTCCTCGAACACGTGCATCCTCGAGCCCGCCGCCCCGAGCCTAGGATCCTGCGCTCCGAACACGACGCGCGCGACGCGCGCTTGCGCGATCGCCCCGGCGCACATCGGGCACGGCTCCAACGTGACGTAGAGCGTCGTACCCTCGAGCCGCCAATTGCCGAGTTTGGCACCGGCGGCGCGCAGCGCCAGGATCTCGGCGTGCGCAGTGGGATCGTGGTGCGACTCGCGCAAGTTGTGCGCGGCCGCAAGCACCTCGCCGTCGGGCGCGACGATCACCGCGCCGACCGG
This sequence comes from Bacillota bacterium, assembly GCA_021793215.1. Lineage (GTDB taxonomy): Bacteria > Bacillota > Sulfobacillia > JAJZYS01 > JAJYTV01 > JAJYTV01. Next base: position 29,719 of record JAJYTE010000026.1, on the reverse strand, counting down.
CACTTCGCCCTCTCGTAGCGCCGCCTGGGCCTGCGTCAGCGCCGAACGCATCAACGTGCGGTGCAGCGCGAACCCCCCTCGACAGCAGCACGATTGGCGCCCCTGGGAGGACTCGAACCCCCGGCTGACAGGGTTTAGGAAACCCCCGCTCTATCCACCTGAGCTACAGGGGCGAAGGTCGCGCCGCGGTTGCAGCGCGCAACAGGGCACACATAGTGTAGAGGAGACGCAGGCGGCACGCAAGGCTCTCGCAGGGCCCAGCCAGGGCGCCGCGGCGTCGGCGCGAGCCTCTCCTGCTACGCGTCGATCCCGAGGCAGTGCAGAAGGAACGCAGATTCCTCCGAGAAGTCGCGCAGCCGCGCGTAGCGTCCGGACTGTCCGCTGTGGCCCGCGCCCATGAGCGTCTTGAGCACGACAACATTGTCGTCGGTCTTCGTCGCGCGCAGCTTCGCGACCCACTTCAGCGGCTCCCAGAAGCCGACGCGCGGGTCGTTGAGACCCGTGAACACGTACAAGTTCGGATAGTCGCGTGCCGTAACGTTATCGTACGGGCTGTACGATTTCATGTACCAGTAATCGTCAGCTTGGCGCGGGTCGCCCCACTCGTCCCACTCGAGCGTCGTCAGGGGAATGCTCGCGTCAAGCATCGTCGTCACGACGTCAACGAACGGCACACCGGCCGATACTACGCGAAAGAGTTCCGGCGCGAGGTTCACGATGGCACCCATCAGCAGGCCGCCGGCGCTGCGACCGCTCGCGGCCAGCCGATCGGGCGCGGTCCAGTTGCGCCGCACGAGATCCTTGGCGCAGTCGCCGAAATCGGTGAAGGTGTTTCGCTTTCGCAGCAGCTTGCCGTCGTCGTACCACTGGCGTCCCATCTCGCTGCCGCCGCGCACGTGCGCAGCGACGGCGACCCCGCCGCGGTCGAGCAGCGGGAGGAGCAACGGGTCGAAGGAGACCTCCGTGCTGTACCCGTAGGAACCGTAGCCGTGCAGGAGCAGCGGCGCCGGCCCGCTGTCGAGCGCACCCTCGCGGTAGACGGCCGTCATCGGAATCGGGGTGCCGTCTTCGGCGCGCGCCCAGAGCAGTTCCTGGCGATACCGTGAGGGGTCGTACGCGGGCACGACGTCTTGTTGCAGCAGCGTGCGCTCCAGGGAGGTCAGATCGACTTCGTAGATCGTCTTCGGCGTCACGTGCGATTCGTAGGCGATCAGAGCGCAGTCCGCGCTGTACTCGCGGTTCGTCCACACGTGGACGCTGTAGACAGGCTCTTCCCAGTGAAGCCGCCGCAGTGCGTCGCCTCTCTTCAGAACCCAGACCTGGGAGAGGGCGTCCTGACGGCCCGAGAGCACGAGGGCGCCCTCGAACGGGTAGACGCGCTCCAGGTAGACGGACGGATCGTACTCGATCAAGCTGCGCAGCAGGGCGGGGCGTGCCTGCGCGATCGGGCAGGCCATCAGTCGGAAGTTCACCGCGTTCTCGTTCGTCAGGACGAGGAAGTCGTCGCCCCAGTCCTCGAGCAGGTATTCGATCCCCGGCCGGCGCGGCTGGAAGACGCGCCAGGTGCCCTCAGGGTCGAGCGCGTCGAGGTAGGAGACCTCGCTCGTGTTCTTCGACTCGCTTAGCAGGAAGAGATGCCGGCGGCTACGCGACTTCGCGAGCGTGAACGAGTAGGTCGCGTCGGGCTCCTCCGCGATCAGCACGTCGCCTCCCGTTGCGCCGAGGCGGTGGCGCCACAGGCGGTTGGGCCGCTGCGACTCGTCCACCGAAAGGTAGAACAGGTGCTCGCCCGTGCCGTCCCACTCTACGCTTCCATAGATGAACACGTCTGGGATCTCATCGGGCAGGAACGCCCCGCTGCGCAGGTCGCGCACCCGCAGCGTGTAGCGGTCCGTGCCGTCGCGGTTCTCGAGGAAGGCGAGGCGCGTGTGGTCCGGGCTCACGCGCAACTGCGAGACAGTGTAGAAATCTGCGGTTGCGGCCAGAGCGTTCATGTCCAGGACAATCTCTTCCGGCGCGGCCCTGAGGTCGGCGCGCGAGCGTGCACGCTTTCGGGCGTGGATCCGGTAATCGCGTCCCTTCTCCATGCGAGAGTAGTAGAAGTACTGCCCATCCTGCACCTCTACCTCGACCTTGTCCTCCTGGACGCGAGAGAGCATCTCCTGGTACAGGCGCTCGGCAAGCGGTGCGAGGGGCTGCATGACCTCATTGCGGTACGCGTTCTCGGCCTCTGCGTAGGCGATCACCTCGGGATCGCCGCGGTCATTCATCCAGAAGTAATCGTCGGGCCTCGTGTCGTCGTGCACGAGATGGAGATGCGGCCGTCTTGGAGCGATGGGTGGCTGCATAAGTCCTCCTGGTCCGTACTGCGCTTGCCTCGCTGACCTGCTTCTCTGCACGAAAGCGGCCTCCCTGCTGGACAGATCCGCCTTGGCCGCAGCAAGTGCGGCGACAATATTGGAAGGGATCCCCCCGCGCGATGCGAAGACGGTAGTGAGAACGTGTAAACCGTGCAAACCGTGCAAACCGTGTAAACCGTGCAAACCGTGTAATAGGAGGGATTCGCATGCTGGTCGTCGTCAACCGGCTGAAGTTCGAGGCCGCGAGACCGGGTCTCGAGAAAGGCTTCCTATCCGCTCCGAGCATGGAGCGGATTCCAGGCTGCGTCCGCTTCGAGTTCTGGCGCAACGAGGTCGAGGGCGAGTACCTCGTGGTCACCCACTGGCAGGATCGCGCCGCCTTCGAGGCGTGGACCCAGAGCGATGCGTTCCGCCACGCGCACCGCAACACGCAGAGCGCCGAAGGCGGCTCGTCAGAGCTTGCGGTCTACGAGGTGCTGCGCTCCTAGCGCGGAGGCACTTGCGATGCCCATCCTGCGCCGTGTCGCGACGGACGTGGAGTTCGACCTCTGCTGGCCGCTGCTCGCCCTGGCCTTCGGCCCTCCTGACGACGCGAAGCGCCGCACATGGCGTGAGATGTACCTTTGCTCCAAAGACCTCTGCCTCTACGGGGCACAGGAGGAAGGCGAGGCGCTCGGCGTCGTCGGCGTGCGGCGCGAGGGCGCGACCGTCTGCGAGATCACCCACATCAGTATCGCGCCGAAGTACCGGCGCCTAGGGCGCGGCCGCGCACTCTTCGCCGAGCTGCGCAGGCTGCATCCGGCGGTGCGGTTCTGGATCGCTGAGACGGACGACGACGCGGTCGGGTTCTACGTGGCCCTGGGCTTCGCCGTCGAGGATCTGGGTGAGATCTACCCGTCGGTTCGCAGGTACCTGTGTACTCTTGCCGCGTGACTCGACCGAGAGCGAAGGTGCAAGGAGGTGTGGTGGGTGTCCTCCATGTCATTGCAGCCCTTGAGGTACTGTGGGACGGTCTGCACTCTGCCGAGGACGTGGCCGCGGCCCTAGGCGTCGACGCCACCTGAGGTTTCGCGCTGCCTCGCGGAGCTCGTCATGGCGGGCCGGGTGGAGTCCTTCAGCGACTTCGACGACGGCAGGGAGCTGCGCCTCTACCGCCTGACGCCGCTTGGGCGCGTCTCGGCCGGCCTTCGGCGCCCTCCGGTCAGTTGACGAGCCCGCTGGGCAAGCCAGAAGTCAACGGCGCCGGGTGAAGGTTTTCCTTCGCGAGTTGGGGCAGGAGGTGCTGGATCGCCTTCCCCACGCCCGGAACCCAGTGCATCAGGATGATGTCCCCCGCCTGGATCGGCCCGCCATTCCAGGTCTTGAACCCCGCGCCGGGCGACCAGACCACATCCCACATCACGATGGCCCTAAGACCCGCGGCGTGCGCCGCAGCCTCCACCTCCGGGTTCACCGCGCCGTAGGGCGGCCGCCCGAGCGTCGGCTGCGCCGCGCCGAGCCACTTCGGGTACACGGCCAGGGGACCCGCCCACTGCTGCTCCGCCGCGTCGAAGGAGAGTGTCGTGAGCTCCGGGTGGCTGACGGTGTGGTCCTCCGCAACGCCGCCCGCCTGGACGAAGGCCCTCCAGTACTTCAGGTGCTCCGCGACCGCGTTCTCGATGAGGAAGGCGGTGATCGGGACGTGGCGGGTCCGCATCAGCCGGAGCAGACGCTGGTTCGGGAACCAGCCGTCGTCGAGGGTGATGTAGACGCTACCGCCTACCGGCGAGCCGAACCAGATGACAGGAACCGTCGGCAGGGCCGGCACGGCGACATGCCATGTTGTACGCTCGCCCGATGCCGCTTGCACGCGCAGGGCGAGCGACTGCGCCTTCACCGCCTCGTTCAGGGCGATTCGCGTCGGGTCCGGCGGCGCCCATGGCCCCGCATGGCCGGGCATGCCCCAGACGGCATCGAGCGGCTGCGATGACGTGATCTCCAGCGTCTGGCCGCTGCCGTCCACGGAGAAGGTCGGCAGCGGTGCCACGTTCAGATCTATCATGCGGGCGACGGAGTCCGGGCCCCTGAGGGAGACGAGCGCCCGGAAATCCTCCCCGGGCCTCACCTGCTCCGTCCGGCGCGGATCGCGCGACACGAGGCCGTGGCCGCCGGCCCAACGCGTGCTGCCCCAGACCCAGTCGCGGAGCAGCCCCTTGCCGGGCTTCGCCGTGAGCAGGATGCTCTCGGTCGACGGCCGCCACGACCAGGACAGTGCGGGACTGGCCGCGCGCAGTTCCGCTCGGCCGAAGAAGAAGAGCGAAAGCAGCGCCGCCGCGATACCCGCGACCACAGGGATCGCGCGGCGGCCCACGCTGACGGAAACGAAGCTGACTCCTCGCCGCATAAGACGTTCCTCGCATCCTCGAGTCGTGTGTCCAGGGGGCTTCCCCCACGGCAGACACCCTTCTCCTATGACGCGAGGGCGAAAAACTGACCACCAGGATCTTCATCGCGGCCCGTGGCGTTCGACGTGGCCACCGCCGTCCGTGGATACACCCCCGCTGGGCCAAAGCGAGGCAGTGGCTGGCGTCCCTGGACGCCAGCCACTGCCTCCCCCAGCGTGCGCATCGCCTCGCTAGGCCGTCTCCTCTCCCTCTCCGTAGGCGATCTCCCGGTGCAGGACCATGTCGAGTCCCATCGTCTCGTCCTCCGTCTTGACGCGCAGCCCCATCACCGCATCCACCAGGCGAAGGATCAGGTAGGTGCCGACGCCCGAGAGGGTCCACGCCGCCATGACGCCGATCAGCTGGATGAGCAACTGGCGCGGGTTGCCGTAGAGAAGGCCGTTCGCGCCAGCGGAGTTCACGGCCACCGTCGCGAAGATGCCGGTCGCGAGGGCGCCGAACGTGCCGCCGACGCCGTGGCCGCCGAAGGCGTCCAGCGCGTCGTCGTAGCCGAAGCGGTGCTTGAGGACGGACGACCCGAGGTAGCAGACGACCCCGCTGCCGAGGCCGATCAGGATGGAAGCTGCGGGTGTCACAAAGCCCGCTGCGGGCGTGACCGCAACCAAGCCTGCGACAGCGCCGGCGCAGGCACCCACGAGCGTCACCCGCCCGGTCTTGAGGCGCTCGAGCACCATCCAGCCGAGGGCCGCAGCCGCAGTCGCGGTGTTCGTCGTCATGAACGCCACGACGGCGACGCTGTTCGCGCTGAGCGCGCTTCCCGCATTGAACCCGAACCAGCCGAACCAGAGGAGCGCGGTCCCGAGCAGTACCATCGGGACGTTGTGCGCTCGGATGACGACCTTCCCGCCGATCGCGTGGCGACGGCCGAGGTAGATCGCTGCGACGAGGCCGGCCACCCCGGAACTGATGTGGACGACGGATCCGCCGGCGAAGTCAAGCATCCCGAGCCCCGCCAGCCACCCGCCGTGGCCCCACACCCAATGGGCCAGGGGGTCGTAGACGATCGTCGCCCAGAGCAGGATGAACGCGATGAACGACGAGAACTTGACGCGTTCCGCGAGCCCGCCGACGATCAGCGCCGGTGTGATGATCGCGAACATCATCTGGAAGATCGAGAAGGCGAGGGTGGGCACGGTGGCGGCGTATGATGCGCCACCGCTCGACGCGATGTTGTTCAGGAATGCCCACGAGAGGTTGCCTACGAGGTGGCCCACATCTGGACCGAAGGCGAGGCTGTAGCCGAACATCACCCACTGGATGGAGATGAGCGCCACGACGACGAAGACCTGAAAGAGCGTCGTCACCACGTTCTTGCGACGAACGAGGCCGCCGTAGTAGAACGCGAGGCCAGGCGTCATCAGGAGCACGAGGGCGGCGGAGGTGAGCAGCCAGGCGGTGTCGCCGGAGCTATGGGGTACCGGACCCGAAGCGGCGAAGGCGGCGTTGGGGGCACCGAAGAGCAGGAGAAGGGAACTGCCGATGATGGGTACGCCGAACCCGAACCGGGGCAGCCTCACGGAGGAAGCTGCCTGCACCCCTTCCCTCTGGAGCTGGATGCCTGAAGCCGCTGGATGTCTACCTCCCACGACAGCTACCTCCCCTTCCACCCGCTACCGCAGCTATTTGGTGCGCGGTATGGGGGAATCCTAACGACATGGACGCCAAATGTCAATTTTGTGTAAGGTATTCGAAATCTGCTTGTCAGGTTTGGCCGTACCGTCCGCTCCGGGGGGGCGGGCGTTCGTCTCGGCCATCGACTGCGCCGTCTGGCATGGCCAGACATCGTTGCGTTATGAGTCTTTAGAATCTCACAAGGCCCAATCGTACGAAGATCTATTGGCTATCCGGACCAGCGGGTGGTTATGATGCAGACAGGGGGTGCAGAAGATGATCCTCGCGGCAACGATCGTGGTGTTTGCACTTGGAAGTGTTTTCGTCAACCAGGCCAACAAGTAGGCCCCACCCCGATCGGCCGGTGCACACCCTGCACCGGCCGATCGGCGTCCAATCCCTTGCCGTCGTGGGACGAAGGACAGCGCCGGGAGAGGCTGGAACTGAGTACTGCCTTGATCACGCTCGACGGCGAGGTCTCAGGTTCAGCCCCAGGAGGCGATGAGGATCTCCCTGACATCAATCCCCCTGCTGCTCGCGGCCGCTGCCGGCGTCGGCATCGCACATTCCGTGCTGCCAGATCACTGGGTTCCGCTCGCGGTCATCGCACGAGCGAACCGTTGGAGCATCGCGCGTACCGCGAAGACCAGCCTCCTCGCGTCGCTGGGCCATGTGGCGGTCTCCTTGGTGCTCGGGGTGCTGTTCGCCGCAGCGGGATTGGCGCTACGGGACAAGATCGTGTCCGAAGAGGGTCAGATCGTCGGCGGCGTACTGATCCTGACAGGCATCGGCTTTCTAGTCTGGGCTTTGCTGACGCGCGGACGCGGGCACTCGCACGCGCACAGCCACGATCACGGTCACTCCCATGAGCATGATCACGTCCACAGCCGCCGCGACGGCAGCGAACACGCGCACGATGCCAAGGACCCTGCGCACGGGCCGCAACGGCGGCGCGGCTCCTGGATGACCGAGGTCGCGGTGCCCTTCGGCGTCGCGGCGTCCCCTGACCTGACGATCCTGCCTGTGTTCCTCGCGGCGTCCGCGGTCGGGGTTGGCGCCGCAGTGGGAGTGCTCATCGCCTTCACGCTCGCGACGATCGCCACGTTCGTCGTGCTGACCGTAGTCACCACGATCGGCGGCTATCAGGTCGAGTGGCCATGGCTCGAGAGGAACGGGCATGTCGTCTCCGCCTTGGTACTGCTCATCGTCGGAGTCTTGGTCTTCGCACGGCTTTGACCCTGGCATGCGCAGAGAAGCGGCCGGCGCCAGAAGGCCCGGCCGCTTGCCATGAGTGCGGAAACGTATCAGACCGGTTGGGTGCGCCGGCGACGGAAGAGGAAAACAGCGCCGAGCGCGAGCGCTGGCAGAAGGGCGGCGTACGGCACCTCCGGCAGGTTGTTCTGCGGGATTCCGCCCGTAATCGTCACGGGCTTGGACTCTTCCTTGACCTCGTTGTTCTCGATCGTGTTGCCGGCGCCCGTGTTCGGGGAGCTGTACTCCGCGGCCACGACCTGCACGGTGCCGGTGGAGATCGAGGGCGACGGCGTGATGGTGCAGGTCAGGGTGCTGTTCGCTACCGTGACTCCCGGTTGCGTTTTCGCGCAGCTTCCAATCTGGATGCCGCCGCCATTGTCGACGTCCTTGGTAGCGTCGGTGACTTCCCAGAATCGCACGAGGGCTGCGGACCCGTTGAACTTCGAAACCGCGAACGTATACTGGCCACCACTGTCCTGTGTGACCGTCAGGGAGATGGGGGTTCCGTTGGCGTTGTCCTTTCCCCCAGCGAGCACTGGTGCAGCCGTCGCGAGGAGGGCGACGACCGCGAGTGCGGCTCCCCAAAGCGATGCGCGCGGCGACAATGGCATCAACTCCTTAGGATGGACGATATCGCCGCGCTCTGCCGGAGCGCAGTAGCACCGCCGGAGCGAAAACCGGTGTCGTGCGCGGTATCGTCAGGGGCCGATCCCGCAGAGCGCGAAGCCAAGTTGCCGAAGCGCCTGCCGGTAGGCGCGGAAGTAGGTGGCCCGCGGCAGGTCGAGCCGCTCCGCGATCTCCTCATGCGGACCGGCCTTGTCCACGTAGTACATGCGCAGCAAGGAGCGCAGGGAGCATGGCACATCGCCGAGTTCGGCGGTGCTGAGCGCGTCGAGGACCCATCGGCGCAGGTCTTCCGCCGTCGTGCCCGCGCGCCTGGCGGAGAGGACCGAGGCGGCCTGCGTGTCCATCGGGTCCTGCCCTGCGTAGAGAGCCTGCAGCACCTCCTTCGCCAGCAGTTCGGGGCGCTCGACCGGCGCCGCGGCGACGAGCGGTACCGCGAGTTCCGAAAGCCACTGGGCGAAGGGCCGCTGCGAGAAGCGAATCTGCCACCATCCCTCTGCGAGCGGGGCGAAGCCGAGCCGGGCGAAGAGTCCTCCGAGCCCTGGCGGCACTGCCCAGAGGGCGGACCTCGAATGCTCAAAAGAGCCCGCGAGGCTGCCGATCAGGCACATGGCGTGCGTCGCCTCGGTGGCGCTGAGGGCCGCCACGATCCCGGGCGCGGGGCCGGGTTCCCCCGGCAGGAGATGCGAAGGGAAGTCCGCGGCTGGGACGAGTGCCGCGGCGGCCAGCGCGTTTCCCTCAGGGTCCCGCACGCAGCGCACCTGATCCGGCCGCAACCGCACAAGGTGTAGGAGGGCGTCCGGGCAGGCTCCGCACGACGCGAGACGCGAGAGTTCCCCTGCTCCGAGTCCGACGGAGACGCCGCCCGCGCTCTGGGCCGTCCTGTCACCGGAGGAGCGCGCCAAGACCTCGAGGATCAGCTGGAGCGTGGGGCCTCCTCGCCTCCTCGCGCCGCGAGCGAGGTGCGACGGGCCCAGGAGGTGCCTGAGCGCCCGCTGCAGGCGGCGTTCGCTAAGCCACGGATGCTCTCGCAGGACCACTTCGCCGACGACCGCGCGAAGACTCTCCTCCAGGCGGTACCATCCCCCGGGCTCCGCCCTGCAGGGCAGCTCCGCGATGGCATCCCACGCGTCCGCGACCGCGGTCGGCCCGACCATCGCGCACAGCAGGTCGCGGCTGAAGGCGGGCACGAGCGATGCCGCGGCCAGGACGTTGTCCAGCGCATGGGCGCCCTCGTGCGGGCGCCAGGTCCGACGCCTGGAGCCAGGGTGCAGGATCTGCTCGAGCAGGAACGCGGGGACCTCTTCCTGCGCGAGGGAAGCGCCCGTCGGCACATCCTCCGACACCGTCGCCGCCACCTCTTCTGCGCCCAGCAGGTCGGCGACGTGCGCCAAAAGGGCGGGCCGGCCGGCGGTGAGGCGGAAGGCGTCCTGCCGCACCGAGCCGTCCGCGATCCCCTGCGCGGTCAGCAGTCGCTCCGTCTCCTCCTGCGTCAATCCCGCGAGCGGAATGTGCGTGACGAAACGGCGCCAGGCCCGCTCAAGCGGCCACAAGGAAGTCGGGCCTGTGCGGCCCGTCAACACTGCCGCGGCGCCGCGGGGCAGGCGGTAGAGCAGGCGCTCGCGCACAGCGGCCTCCTCCGGCCCGAGCGCGTCGTAGTCGTCGATCGCAAGGAGGAGGCCCTGGCGCTCTGCGAAGCGCTCGATCGCCTGGCACAGCTCCTCAATCTGGACGCCGTCCTCGCCGAGGCCGAGCGCCGATGCGACCTGCTGCACCACGCCCTGCTCGACTCCCGCGGCCTTGCGCGCCTCAACGTACGCCACCACGCGCTGGCCGCTGCGTGCTTGCGACCTGGTGAAGGCGCGAAGAAGCGCCGTCTTGCCGATGCCCTGCGGCCCGTAGATATACCCCACAGCGGCGCCTTGGGCCGTCCGCTCCGTAAGCTCCAGTAGTTCTGCGAGCTGCGCACCGCGGCCAACGAAACGCCGTGACTCAATCTCCAGCAGCGCCTGTTCGATCGACATCGCGTACCTCGCTCCAGCTACGTGCCGTATCGCTACAAACGTAGGAGATTCCTTCGGCGACGCACGCTGAACGCCGTCGAAGGAGAGACATCTTCCTTCCCCTCGCTTCGCGCCGCGGCGCCACGTTTCTGCTGGTTGCGCCCAGATCGCCCCCGTGACCGCAGGTGAGACCGCCCGGGATACTGCGCCGAGGTCCGCCCTTTGGTAGCGTCGTGGACAACGCTCTCCGAGGGGGAGGTGCCCTGTTGCGCACGCGCCCATGGCCCCGGGCTCTGCGCTGGGCCTTTGCCGCTGCAGCCATCACCGCCGGCCTCGTAGGGATCGGCGCATCGGAGATGCGAACCCATGCCTTCGCCGCGCCCCTGCACCCGCCGGCGTACCTGACACTCGGGAGCCCCTACCGGAAACAGCTCGCGGCGGGTTCCTACGCCCGCATCGCGTTCGACCCCGGCGCCCTCCCGCGCGGCAGCGCGATCTACCTTCTCGCGATCGGCAGCGGCGGAAGTGCGCTAACACAGGAGAGCCTCTCGCCCGACGCGGCCCAGGTCCGCGCGGGCGCGGTGTCCGCGCGCGTCCCCGCCGTCGCGGGACGCGTCTCCTACTGGATCGCCCTGGATCCTGCCGAGGGCAGTGCCCTCCCGCACCTCGTCGTGTCTCCGACCGGGGCGCAGCCCGCGGGCACTCCCCTCGCCGCGACCCTGGAGGGTGTGCCTTCGGGGGATACCGTCTACCTGCTCGGGAGCTATGCGGAAGGCGCCTCAGGGGCGGCGATCGCCGACTACGTCCCGCCCGCGGCCTGCTCTCCCAACCCGAGCACCAGTGGCCTCGTCATCTGCAACTTCACGGCGCCGCCCGGGTACGCGGCGCACACCGTGTCGTTCCAGGGCCGCGCGGCGAGCGGGCCAGCCCTTCCCGCCAACGACCTGCCGGAGGCTCCCCTCGCCGCGGCGCTGCCGCTCCTCGCCCTGCCCGTGCTCTACCTCCTGATGCGCCGCCGCGGGGCCGCCGCATGATCGCGGCGACGCGACCGAACATCGGGACGCCGCAACCTCGCAGCTTGCACATCTCACTCTGGGCCCTGCTTTCCCTCGCACCGCTTGCCGCCTTCGCCATGCCGCTTTGGCGGAGCGTACTCGCCGACACCCCGACCGCCTACCTCGTCTGGATCCCGGTTCTCTCCATCGTGTGGGGCGCCTACAGCATCAACCGCACAACGCAGCCGGCGGACGACGCGGAGCTGAACGCCATCCTTGGCGTCAGCCTCCTCGGCCTCGTGGGTGCCGCCCTCGTGATCGGTGCAGCGCGCTGGCCCTACCTCTTCCTGATGCAGGACGCCGGCCTTCTGCTCTGGCCGCTGTGGGTTCTGGGCATGGCTTGGCTTCTGTTCGGGATCGGCGTGACCCGCGCGCTGATCTGGCCGCTCATCTACCTCTTGGCCTGCTGGCCTCCCGTGCTGAGCGCCGTCGCCACGGTGACCCAAGGCAAGCTCGTGGCCATCGCCGTCGCCGCCACGGTCCGGGCGAGCCACCTCCTGCCGTGGCTCATTGCGCAAGGCGCATCCAGCACGTTCCTGGTTGCGCACGGCACGAGCATCGTCCCCGTCCTGATCTCCGAGGCGTGCAGCGGCGCGGACGGCGCCCTGGGGGCCGCCATCCTGCTGCCCTTCCTCCTGACCCAGTTCACCGGGGCGGCGTGGCGCAAGGGGCTCGTGGTGCTGGCCGCGCTTGGCGGCGCCGTCCTCTTCAACCTCCTGCGGCTCGGAGCGATCATCTACGCCCTCCACTACTTCGGCGCGAACTTCGCCCTCGGCGTGCTGCATCCCGTGCTTGGCTTCGCGCTCTTCGCGCTGCTTGCGGTCTGCCTCGTGTCGACAGCGGGCTGGGTCGGGCTCGCTCCGCGCGCTCCCATCGCCGGACGGCCGCCGGTTGCGGGACGAGGGCGGATCGCGACCTCGTGGCTGATCGGCGGCGCCTTATTCCTGTCGCTCTGGCCCATCTTCTCGACACCCTACGGCGCGCCCGGGAAGCCGCTCGCGGTGAAGACGTCGAGTGTCGCGGCGCTCCTGCCGAGGATGGCCGGCTTCCGGCTGGCCTCGACCCAACGCTACAACGACGCGAGCATCCTCGGGCCCGGTGCGGTGAGCGTCGCGGGCACCTATGTGGCGCCGGGTGGAGCCGCGGTGCTGGCCGAGGTCTGGGCGACGCGCAACCTCGGCGACCTGCAGAGCTACGGCTTCCGCAACTGCCTGATGTTCCACGGCGAGCGACTGAACGCGCTGCGCGTGTTCGACGTCGCGCCGCGGGCGCCCGCGGCCGACTACGCGCTGGAGCTCCCGCCGAACGCCGTCGGCGGCACGTGGACGCGCTACGAGGACATCGAGTGGGAGAGCGCCGTGCAGCTCCCAGGAGGAGCCGTGGAGTACCTGCGCTACGCCGTCGCCGCGCTGCCGCAGGGCGCCGGCACCTGGCCGGCGTCACTGGAGGCCGCCCGGGCGCCGCAGCCGGCCAGCGGCATCTCCGCGATCTCGATGCCTCCTCCCTACGGAACGTGGCCGGGCGATCTGCAGACGACCCGAACGGGTCTCGAGCGCTTCGCGGCCAACCTGGCGACGTCCTTGGCGCAGCAGGACGGCAGATCCGCGGTGTCGGCCGCCGCGGTCAACTGAGCGTCGGACGCCGGCGCGCGCGAGGGCGTCCAACTCCTGGCAGCAGACAGCAACGAACGGAGGGCGACCCGCGTAATGCTGGCAGCGACTGCCCCGTCCCCCCCGCAGCCCGCCCTCGGGCCAGCGCCGTCGGCCCGCAGGCGCCCGAATGAGGCGCCGGCCCTCGCGCTCCTGGCCGGGGCGATCGATCTCGCGGTCGGCATCCACATCAACCTCGGGCTGCACTACATCGAATCCGACGCGTTCTCCCGCGTCGCGAACGCGTTCTACGTGCTCTACAGCAGGACGCCGCATCTCGCCGCCATCGGCTTCGTGTGGAACCCCCTGCCGTCGCTCCTTGAGCTCCTGCTCATCCCGCTGAAGGTCCTCTGGCCGCCGCTGGTCACAAGCGGCCTTGCGAGCGCCGTCGTCAGCGCGGCCTTCGGTGGCCTCGCGGTCTACCTTCTGCTCTGCATCCTGTGGGACCTCGGCCTGCCCCTCGCCTTCCGCGCCGCGGCCGGCCTGCTATTCGCGGCGAACCCGCTGATCCTTCTCTACGGCGCGAACGGGATGACTGGAATCATGCTGATCGCCACGATGCTCGGGACGCTGCGGGGCGTGCTGCGCTACCTTGAGCGCGGCAGCCTTCGCAGCCTCACCGCCGCGGCGCTCTGGCTTGCGGTCGGGTTCGTCATCCGCTATGAGGCTGCGCCGTTCGGTGCGCTCTTGGGCCTCGCCCTCCTCGTGGTGCTGCGCTGGAAGGGCACGGGATGGAGCCGCATCGAGGCGGCGCTCCTGATCTTCGCGGCTCCCCTCGTCTACGTCAGCGGCCTTTGGCTCTACCTCAACTGGCTCGTGATGAAGAACCCGCTCTTCTTCATGGACGGCACCTACAGCAACGCGGCGATCTCCGGCTTCGGAGCGTACGGCTACCCCCTGCTCAGCCAGCTGAAGGGCCATCCGCTGCACGCGGCGGGCTACGTCGCGGGCTTCGCGCTTCTCTTCTGGCCGGTCATCCCGGCCGCGCTCTTTGCAGTCATCCAGTCGTTCGGGAGGCGCCGGGACGCGCGAATGCCGGTGCTCCTCGCGGCGACCGCCGCGGTGCCGCTCCTGCAGTTCGCGCTGCTCTACCGCGGCCTGAGCAGCGGGGTGGACCGTTACTTCATGTACTACATCCCCATGGGGTTCCTACTGATCGGGCTCTTCGCTGCGAAGCTGCCGCGGGCGCGCTGGCGTTGGGCGCCTTTGGCCGCCCTCGCGCTCGTGCTGGCGCTCGGGGACGCCGGTACCGGATACGCCCTCGCGAAGAGCCCCATCCTCGGTCACGGCGATGGACCGGACGTCGTCTCGCTCTACCAGGGGCGCGTGCGGAGCGAGTACGTTGCGAGGGACAAGGTGGTCGCCTACCTGAACGCCCACCCCGACCTCACGGTGCTGGCCGACTCGGCGTTCGCCTTCCCGATCATCCTTCGGGTCCGAAACCCGCGCCAGTTGATCATCAGCTCGGACAGCGCCTTCAACAGCATCCTGCGCAATCCGCGCGGCCGCGTCGACGCGTTCCTCGTGCCAGCGGGCCCTGCCGACCAGCCCAACGCCGTTGCGAACGCGTGGCCGGGGATCTCGTCCGGAAAGATCTCGTGGCTGCACGCGTTCGCCACCTTCGCGGGCGGCGGCATCTACGAACTGTACCGGGTCGGCCCGAACGCGCCCTAGGACGGGGCCCCCCGCCCTTGCACAGCGTCCGATACGCCATGTGACATGCGCCGTAGCACTGCGCCGCGGGGCGCCCTGCCGTACCACGGAGGTGTACACAGGGAGGCTGGTGCCCATGAGCGCGATCCGGACCGAACGGCGCCTTGGGCGAGGAGAGCGCCCCGAAGTCAGCGTAGTCATCCCCGCGCGCAACGAAGCGGCGCTGATCGGCGTTGCCGTCGCCCGCGTTCGCCGCGCGCTTCTCAGTGCGGACATCGCGCCGGAGATCATCGTCGTGGACGACGGCTCGAGCGACGGCACCTCCGATGTCGTCAGGAGCTGCCCAAGGGGGTGGCACGTTCGCCTTGTCCACCTGCCGACGCCGCGCGGCAAGGCGGCTGCGGTGCTCGCCGGCTTCCGGCAGGCGTCCGGCCACCTCGTGGCCTTCATCGACGCCGACCTCGAGCTGCCCGCGGAGGAGTTGCTGCCGATGGTCCGGCGGGCGCAGGAACTCGGTCCCGCCCTGACCTGCGTCGTCGCGGCGCGCGCGCACGACCAGCGCCGGACGATCGACCGGTTCTCTTCCACGCTCGCCCGCCGCCTGGTCGGTGCTGCGCTGCGCCTCGGCGTCTCCGACACCCAGGCGGGTCTCAAGCTCTTCCCGGGATGGTTCGCGCGCAGCATCCTCCCCTCGGAGGTGCGCGACCGGGGATGGACGTTCGACATCGAGATGCTGCTGCTGGCGCGCGAGCACCACCTGCGCCTCGTCGAGTCTGCCGTCGAGATGCGGTTCGTGCGCCCCAGGCGGGCCGGGATCTTCACGATGCTGAAGTGCCTTCCTGCCCTCCTTCGCCACGCCGTCCGCAGGTGGCGGCCCGTCCTCGAGGCGCTCGCTCCGCCGCAGGTCGTCCAGAGGGCAGGTCGGTTCCTGGCCGTCGGGCTCCTCAATACCGTCGTGGACATGCTCGCGTTCCTCGGCCTGCTCGCCCTCTCTCCGCCGGGGAAGGATCCTCTGCGCGCGGCGCTCTACGCCGTGATCGCCTGGGGATGCGCGAGCCTTTGCGGCTACCTCCTGCACTCCGGCTTCACGTTCCGCAGGCGCCTTCCGCTGGCGGGCTTCTACGCCGTGACCCTGGGCGCCGTGGGTCTGCAGGTGCTCTCGACCGTCGTCGGCACGGGCGCCGGCAGCCCGGTCCTCGGCAAGGCGGTGGGTATGGGCCTCTCGGGCCTTCTCTCCTACCTTGGCTACCACGCGATGGCGCGGCGCCAGAACGGCCAAATGGCGGGCGCGCCGCGGCTGCCGCGCGCGCTCTCGGCAGCCGCGGCGGAGGACGCGAGGTAGACCTCCTGACACGCGCTCCGATACCCTTCGCGACACTGCGGAGGAGCGCGAAGCGGCGCTAATCTTGTCCCAACACGCGCCGCCCTGAGGAGGCCAACTCGTTGCAGCAGCCATGGCACGCCCAAGAGTACGGTCACTTCGTCAGCCGCAAGGAGCGCAAGCGCAAGCGGCGCAGCATCTTCGGCAGACGCAGCGGCGCCCACCGATACCGCGGCGAGAAGCCGCGCAGCCATTCCCGCCCGCAGGAGGTTGGGGCGGCGTTCGCCGCGGCGGTGGCCTCCCAGGCGGAGCGAGAGATCGCCGCCTCGGAGACGCCGGCGCCGGCCGGGGACGCGCTCACCGCGCACACGGCGGATCGCCCGCCGGGACCGCATGCCATTGCGGATCTCGTCCAGGCCCTGGCGCCGGAGGACGCTCTCCTCGCGTACCGCTTCCTCGCCTTCCTGCGCTCCGCGCCGCTCGAAGCCGGCCTGCGCATCTACGGCGACGCTCCGGAAGAGGGCGATGCCGCGGTGTGGAATCCCGTGGTCGTGCTCGTCGGACCGTGCACCGGCATCGCGTCGATCGGCGACCTGATCGTCGACCTCGAGTCGTCGCCGCACCTGCGGGTGAGCTTCCGCCTGTTCCGCGACGGTTTCTACCGGGTCGACGGGCACGCGGCAGACCGCGTCCAGCTGGGCGAGTGGCTGGGAGCGCGACGCGACGTACAGTCGGTGGTGGACGACGCGTCGGCCCTGCACGTGCGGCCCGTCCTGGAGCAGCCATGAAGCGGGGCCTCTGGGCGGTGGCCAGCGCGGCGGTGCTCGTCCCGCTGCTGATGACGGGCATGTACTGGATCCTCGACGTCCTGCCGATCTTCGCCTTCGCGGCACTCATCGTCGCCTACGCGGCGCTCTCCCAGCGCCAGCCGCGCGAGCGCCCGCGGCTGCCCCCATCCACCGGGGGACGACCACGATGAGGCGCGCGTCGGGGGTGCCGTTCGTCTCGCTCAAACCCTACCGCGGGGAAGCGGGCGATCTCATCGACCCGGTGGTGCCCGAGGTCTCCGCGCTCATGGATCGCCACCTTGCGCGCGCCTCACAGGTACTCCCCTTCGACGCGAGCGACGAGGCGGTCTTCGTCGCGGCGGTCTGGCCCGAGGCACCGAGCCTGCGAGCGCTCCTGGGCACGCTCGACCGGAGGGTCGCCCTCTGCCGCGTGGATCGGGCGGACCTTCTCGCCGCGCAGGAGCGCGTGGACCGCAGCTTCGGACGCTTCGGCCAGGTTGCGGTGGCGATGGGACGCCTGGACCCAAGGGAGCTGCGCGCAGCGCTGCGCCAACAGTCGAACGGCGGCGGCCGCATCGGAGACGTCCTGATCAGCCGCGGCGCTTTGCGGCGTCTCGACGTGGCCCAGGTGGCCGCCCGGCAGGCGCGCCTGCCGTTCGTCGACCTCCTCTCGGGTGACGGCAGCGATCGCGCCCGCGCCGCCTGGGACCTCATGCCGGAGGTCTTCTGGCGTGAGCGATCGGCGGTGCCGATCGATCGTTTGGGTTCGCGGCTCGTGGTTGCGGCCGAGGATCCGACCGACTCCCAGTTGGCCGAAGACCTCGAGACGGCGTTTGCCGGCGAGGTCCGAGTCGTCGCCACCGGGCGGCGCGACGTGCAGGCGGCGCTGCACCGCCGCTACGCCGACGAGTACCTCGCGAGCGCGCGCAGCGAGCGCGCGGGCCGGCGGCCCCTGGACTCCGCGAGAGAGCTCCTCTCGCGCGGGCAGAAGGCGGGGATCCTCGTCCTCGGCGGCGTGCTCGCCGCGGCGCTTTGGCGCCTGCCAGGGCAAACGGCCGTGGCGCTCAACGCGCTCTGCCAGGTGGGGTACCTCCTCCTCACCCTCTTCAAGCTTTGGATCTTCCGGGAGCCGGCCGACGGGATTTCGGAGACGGGTGTCAGCGACGAGGAGCTCGGGCTGCTGGCCGAGGCGGACCTGCCGCGCTACACCGTATTCGTGCCGCTGCGGGGAGAGGCGAACGTGCTCGAGGCGCTGATGCGCGCACTCGAGGCGCTCGACTACCCGAAGGACCGGCTCGATGTGAAACTCCTCC
The DNA here is from genome assembly GCA_021793215.1 of Bacillota bacterium. Taxonomy (GTDB): domain Bacteria; phylum Bacillota; class Sulfobacillia; order JAJZYS01; family JAJYTV01; genus JAJYTV01. The sequence goes on along the minus strand of JAJYTE010000026.1, from coordinate 11,644 downwards.
TCGAGGCGGACGACCCGGAGACGGTGTCCGCCGTGTTCGGCAGCCGCCTTCCCGACTTCGTCGACGTCCTCGTCCTGCCCGCCGCCGAGCCGCGGACGAAGCCGAAGGCCTGCAACTTCGGCCTCCTGCACGCCCGTGGCGAGTACGCCGTCGTCTACGACGCCGAGGACGTGCCGGATCCCCTGCAGCTCCGCAAGGCGCTCGTCGCCTTCCGCAGGGCGGGACCAGATGTCGGGTGCGTCCAGGCGAAGCTCTCCTACTACAACAAGAACCAGAACCTCCTCACGCGCTGGTTCACGACGGAGTACGCCATGTGGTTCGGGCTGCTTCTTCCGGGGCTGCAGCGCGCGCGCATGCCCATTCCACTCGGCGGCACGTCGAACCACCTGCGCGTCGACGTCCTGCGGGAGATCGGGGGCTGGGACCCCTACAACGTCACCGAGGACGCGGACCTCGGCGTACGGCTGCACAAGGCCGGCTACCGAACGGTCATGGTCGACTCCGAGACGCTCGAGGAGGCGAACTCGGAGTTCGTCAACTGGGTGCGGCAGCGCTCGCGGTGGGTGAAGGGCTACATCCAGACCTGGCTTGTGCACATGCGCCACCCGCTGCAGCTCTGGCGCGAGATGGGCCCGCGCGGGTTCTTCGGCTTCCACGCGATGGTCGCCGGCACGCCGTTCACGTTCCTGATGAACCCGATCTACTGGGCGATGACAACGGCGTGGTTTCTGACCTACTGGGGCTTCGTCCAGCAGGTCTTCCCGAGCTGGCTCTACTACATGGGCACCGGAAACCTGCTGCTCGGCACGTTTACGTTCGCCTACCTCAACATGGTCGCCGCCTACCGCCGGGGCGACGACGACCTCGTCAAGTACGCCGTGTTCGGTCCAGTCTACTGGGGGCTGATGTCGCTCGCCGCCGCGAAGGCCCTCTTGCAGCTCGTGACCCGGCCGTCCCACTGGGAGAAGACGGCGCACGGTCTCACCGGAGCCGCAGCGCCCCCAGGCGAGATCGGGAGCGCGACGTCTACGCGCAGGGCCGGTTGAGCCTCGCCTCGCCCACCGTTGGCCAATTGCCTGCGCGCCACGTCCCGTCCGAACCCTAGCGCGGGGGCCGATTGTTGTTGGCGGTGGATGTAAACGTGGCGGGCGTACGCAGAGAAGGACACGGCCCGGCTCATCGAGCTAGGCCGTTTTGCGCGTTTGCTGTGGGGCCTGGATGGCGACCTTGGGTGCGAGCCTCGCCGCGCTCTGGCTACCGCCCCAGCCGCTGCGCCAAGTCGGTGCGGCCGAGGACTTCCCGGCGTAGGTAGCTAGGCGGGGTTCGCCGGCGCCGCCAGCGTCGAGTCCAGGAACGCCGTGATGATCCCCAGGATTTCGTCCCGCTCCGGCTCGTTGTGGAGCTCATGGTAGTAGCCGTCGAACGCGCGGTACTCCTTGCGCGGGGCGTGCAGACGCTCCGCGAAGGTCCTCGTCGCCGCCGGGGACACGAGCTTGTCATCCCCGGCCTGGAGGATCAGCGTCGGGGCCGGGAACTCCGCGGGGGAACTGCGCGCTGCCTCCATACCGCGCTGGAACTCCATCGCCCAGCGAACGGTCGACTTGCGCACGACGAGCGGATCGCTGCCGTACGAGGCGACGACCTCTGGATGGCGGCTCACCGCCTGCGGCGGGATCTCGGGGGAGATCCGCAGGGTCGGCGCGATCCGCTCCAAGGCGCCTGCGATGCGGCGCAGGGCCGGGGAGACCGGCAGCGAGAGATCGAGAGATGGCGACGTCAGGACGACGCCTTGCAGCCCCTGCGCCTCGGGGTGGCTCTGCAGCCAGCGCACCGCGATCAGGCCGCCCATGCTGTGGCCGTAGAGAAACTGCGGCACACCGCGGTAGAGCTCCGAAAGGCGATCGCGGATGGCATCGACGACAGGAAGGTAGTCGTCGAACCGGTCGATGTGCCCCCGGAGCCCCGGGGACCGGCCAAGGCCCGGCAGGTCCTGGCCGAGCACGGCGTATGAAGCCCCGTTCAGCCACTTCGCGACGTGCTCGTACCTACCGCAGTGCTCCCCCGCGCCGTGCACAAGCGCGATGGCGCCGCGCGGCGACTCCACCGGCCAGTGCCATTCATGCAGGTGCATCTCCCCGCCTCCAAACTGCCAAACGCCAGCCGAAAGTTCCTTCGCGCAGCGCCTTGCGGTCCCATTCTCTGCGGGACCCCGGTGTCCTTCCCCGGGCGCACCCGTCCTGTGCATGCGGCGCGCTCGCCTCACCTTTCGGTTGTTGCGCCACAGGCGATGTGGAATGGGAGAGCCAACCGGCGCAGAGGACAGAGGAGGAAGCTACTTGACACTTTGGGATGTTCGGCGGGATTTCCCCCATCTATCGAAGTTCACGTACCTGAACACGTCCTCCGCAGGGCTCGTGCCGAGACCGGTCATCGACGCGGCGCACCGCTTCGAGACCGATCTCTCGGACCGCGGGACCACCCGCTTCGACGAGGCGGCGGAACTGGCCGTCTACGAGGCAGCGCGGCAAGGGGCAGGGCGCCTCATCAACGCAGCGCAGAGCTCCATCGCGCTCGCGAGCAGCATGACGGAAGCACTCTGCCAGTTCGCCTGGTGGCTGTGGCCCGCCGCTCCTGCGAACGTCGTCTCTGTCGATGTCGACTTTCCGAGCAACACCTAACCCTGGTACCGCATCTCCGCGGAGACGGGACTCGAGGTCCGCCGTGTGCGTGTGCTCGAGGATCCTCAGCCCTTCGACGTGGACCGGATCGCGCGCTACGTCGACGAGAGGACGGCAGCGATCAGCGTGAGCCACGTGCAGTTCCTCACGGGACACCGCCTCGATCTGCGCGCCCTCGCGGACCTCGCGCACGCGCACGGCGCACTGCTGATCGTGGACGCCACCCAGTCTGCGGGCCAGGCGCCCGAAGACGTCGCCGCAGACGACGTCGACGTCCTGCTCGCAGGGTCCTACAAGTGGCTTTGCAGCACGTTCGGCGCCGCGCTCTGCTACCTTCGGCCGGAACTGTGGGAGCGGTTCAACCCGCCCTTCGTCGGCTGGCGCACAGCGCCCTCGCCGTACGCGCTGAAGTCCCAGTGGCAGGGGCTCGCGCAGGGTGCGCGGCGCATGGAGCTTTCGACCATGTCGCACTCGGCGGCCGTCGCGCTCGGCGCCGCGATCGAGTACGTGCTGAAGCTCGGGCCGAACGAGATCCTTCGTCACACCCTCGACCTCACGGGCCGGCTCATGCGCGGCCTCTCGGACCTCGGTGCGCAGCTGCTCACCCCTGTAGAGGACAGCCGCAGGGCCGGAACCGTCACGGCGCGCTTCCCTGGCAAGGACAACGAGGCCCTCGCCGTGGAGCTGACGCGGCGCGGCGTGATCGTCAGCCCGCGCGTCGGCAGCACGAGGTACTCCGCGCACTTCTACAACACGGCAGAGGACATCGATACCGCGCTGAACGTGACTGCCGACGCGCTCAAGCTGTAGGGCGCACCGCAGTGCAAGCGGAGCGCCGCTACGCTCAAGCGCTCCGCGCGGGAACTGGTCCGACGATCGTCCCAGGGCTCACTCCCACCGGAAGACCCTCACGGCCAGCGATCCGAAGACAACCGCGTAACCCGCCAGCACGAGAAGCTCCCATCCCGGCGGGAACGTTCCCCCCAGCGAGGTTTGAACCGCCTGCACGGACGCTCCGAGGGGTGTGTAGTTGCTGATGTCTTGGAGAACTGGGGACATCGTCGCCCGTGGTATCCAAAGTCCCGCGAAGAACATCAGCGGGAAGAAGGTGAGAGCGCCAATCACGTACGCACTGGTGCCGCTCGGGGCGATCGCGGCGATCACGAAGCCCATCGCAAAGAGGGCGCCGACGGACAGCAGCGTTGCCAGAAGGAAGCCGGTGATGCTGTCGATCCCTCCGACGGCCCGGTACCCGAAGACTGCGGTGCTGAGCGTTACGAGCAGGGCCAGCGCCACGACGGCGATGCACAGGTTGACGACGAGCTGGGCCGCGAGGAGCCAGGCGGGCGGGATCGGGGTGGTCGAGAGACGGCGCAGGATGCCGTACTCCCGGTAGGTGGCCAGGTGGCTTGGAAGGCTCCATAGGCCGATCGCCGCAAGGGCGAAGGAGATCAGGATGGGCACGTACAGGTCGAAGCGCGTGAGACCGCCCAGCGCAGGCAGAGGCGCCTGAAACTTCGCGAAGCTTCCGAACACAACCAGGAGCACGAGGGGGAGTACGAGGCCCAGGATGAGCCCTCTCGGCTCCCTGATCGCCGAGCGCATCTCGTTGCGCAGAAGTTGCCCGAAGGCCGCACGAGGGATCTTCGCCCGAACCGGAGGCGTCGGTGCGCTCATGAACGGCTCGCCGTCCCTTCGCTGTCGAGGTGGTGGCCAGTGAGTCGCAGAAAGGCGTCCTCGAGCGTCGCCGATTCGAGCTGCATGTCCTTCGCGTTCACGCCTGCCTTCGCCAGGGCCAGCGCCACGACGCTCACGAGGTCCCCGGATCCGGTGACGACGACGTGCGAGCCCTCGTGTTCCACGCGCTCCGTCTCCGGCAGATCGGTCAGGAGGCGCTCGTCGAAAGGAGCGGACGGCACGAAGCGCAGGCGCCTGCTTCCGGATGCCCGTCCGGCCAGCCCTTCCGGGGTGTCGACGGCCACCACGCGACCTTCGTCGACGATCGCAACCCGGTCGCAAAGGCGCTCGGCTTCCTCCATGAAGTGCGTCACGAGCAAAAGGGTCGCGCCGCGCGCCCGGATCCCTTTGATCACGTCCCAGGTGTCGCGCCGCGCCTGCGGGTCGAGGCCCGTCGTCATCTCGTCCAGTACGGCCAGCCTGGGTCGCCCGACCAGCGCCAGGGCCACCGAGAGGCGCTGCTTCTGACCGCCAGACAGCGAGCGGTAGTAGCTCTTGCGCTTGACACCGAGCCCCAGCGCCTCGATCAAGTCGTCCTCGGCCGGCTGCTCGTAGAACGACCGGTACATGTCGAAGATCTCCGACACCTTGAGCGCGTCAGGAAGGGAGGCAGACTGCAGTTGGACGCCGACCATCGCGTGCAGAGCCGCGCGGTCGCGTCGCGGGTCGAGTCCCAACACCCGGACCGATCCCTGATCGGGTGTCCGAAGGCCCACGACGCACTCGACCAACGTGGTCTTGCCTGCGCCGTTCGGACCGACGATGCCGAATATCTCTCCCTCGTTGACTTCCAGGGAGACGTCGTCGACCGCAACGGTGGCGCCGTATCGCTTGCTGACGTTCTTCACTTCCACCGAGAGTGGGCTGGAACTACCAGGGGTCGATTGCGTGGTCATCATCACCAGTTCCTTTTCCACTTCGCCGGTGACGCTGAGAACGTCAGACGCCGTACTCAGAGTCGGCGATCGGGCGGCGCTCACCCGCAAGCGTCTTGAGGCGAAGGACCGCGGTGCAGGTGCTCCTCGCGCACCTGCGTCCAGTCGGCACGATGTCTGCGGCTCACGCCCGGGCATCTCGCTGCGTGGGGGCGTGCGCACCACGTCACGAATCGTCGGATGCGTCGGACCCCTGCGCGCTCCCTGCGTTTCGGACAACCTTCCGGGCGGGTCTGCGGCCGGCCTTGCGCAGCGCCTCAAGAAGGAGGAACTCGATCTGCCCATTCACGCTGCGCAGGTCGTCTGCCGCCCAACTCTCGAGTGCGTCGTAGATCCCGGGGTCTATGCGGAGGAGGAATCGCTTTTTCAACGGGTGCCCTTAGCCGTAGAGGGTGCCCGTGTTGACGATCGGCTGGGTTGCCTGATCCGAGGTCAACACGACCATCAGGTTGTTAACCATCGTGGCCTTGCGCTCTTCGTCGAACTCCACGATTCCGGCCTCCGCGATCTGTTCGAGCGCCATCCGCACCATGCCCACCGCACCCTCGACGATCTTCTGCCGGGCTGCCACGACGGCCTGCGCTTGCTGGCGCCGCAGCATCGCCTGTGCGATCTCCGGCGCGTAGGCGAGGTGCGTGAGGCGAGCCTCGAGGACCTCTACACCGGCGACCGCCAGGCGCGTCTCGAGCTCTTGGCGCAGTTCGGATGCGAGTTCGTCCTGATTGCCCAGGAGAGTGACCTCGCCATCCGTGCTGTCGTAGGGGTAGCGACTCGCGAGCGTGCGGATGGCGGTTTCCGATTGCACGCCGACGAACGCCGCGTAGTCCTCGACGTCGAAGAGTGCCTTGGCGCTGTCGATCACCCGCCAGACGATCACGGCGGCGATCTCCACCGGGTTGCCGGACGCTTCGTTCACCTTGAGTTTGTCGCTGCTGAAGTTGCGTACCCGAAGCGATACGCGCCTTCGAACGGTGAGCGGATTGGTCCAATGGAAGCCGCTTCGGCGCGTGCTGCCCACGTAGTTTCCGAAGAAGACTACGGCGCGGGCTTCGTTCGGCTGGACGACGAAGAAGCCGGCCGCCAGCAGGACGGCTACGATGACGCCGATGGCCAGGAAGTGGCCGGGAAGCGATTGCCTCTGCGTGAAAAGCCAGATCACCAGCGCGATCTCGATGACCAGCATGGGGAAGCCAGATAGCCGCCATGCCTTGCCTTCGCGGACTTGTTCCATGCGTCAGACCCCCTATCAAAGTGATATCACAATTGGACTGCGTAGGGAAGCCCCGGACGGGCGCCTCGGCAGGCATTCGGCTCTTCCGACTGGCGGCCGAAAGGAGGGTGAAGCACCCCAACCTCGCGTCGGCTTGGATCCGGCAAGCTGCGGTTGCTACGCGGATGGCGGCTGTGGTACATTAACCTTCGCTTCGCTACGCGCCCGTAGCTCAGCTGGATAGAGCGCTTGACTACGAATCAAGAGGTCGCAGGTTCGAATCCTGCCGGGCGCGCCACTTTTGAACCCGCTTCCCGCAAGGGTTGCGGGTCCTTTTCTTGTGTCCTTACGTCAGCCCTTGATCGGCAAATGGTCCCCGAAGTGTCCCCCAAGGTCGGACAGACGCGCTGCAGCGTCTTCCTGTCTGGGCAGTACATGACCGTAGATTTGAAGCGTGAAGGCGACCGAGGAATGGCCTAGGCGCTCCGAGACGACGTGCGGCGGCACCCCCGCGGCGAGGAGCTGCGTTGCGTGCGTATGGCGCAACCCATGTAGTGTAATTCGCTTCACCTGGGCACGTTCCTGAAGCATGTCAAAGGCGCGTGCAACGTTGCGAGAGCTGAGCGGGGTGCCCGCCTCTGACGGAAAGCAGAGATACTTTCCGCTGTCATCGCTGTACACGCCGGCGGTGCTTCGCTCCGCATCCATTGCGGCGAGGTGCTCGTGCAGAAGTTCCATCGTGCGCGAACCGACGGTGATTGTACGGTAGCCACGTCGCGTTTTCGGTGGCGTCTCGACCATGCGGCCTTTCACAGCGGCGAGCGATCGCTTGACCGTCACGGTGCCCTTTGCGAAGTCCACCTCCTCGCGCCTTAGGCCGAGGACTTCTCCGCGTCGCATGCCGGTCGCCAGGGCAAGTGCGAAGAGTGCATATAGCCTGTGGCTTCGTGCCACAGCGAGAAAGGCTTGCACGTCGTGCGCATCCCAAAAGTCGATCTCGGGATGCTCCTGTCTAGGCGTTATGGTGTCATCAGCCACGTTCCGAGGGACGACGCGCCAGCGCACCGCCTGCTCTAACAGCTGCCCGATAAGGAAGCTCACGAGCTGACGCTGCCTGGGGGAGGGTTCCCCTGACCGGCCGTCGTGTCTTTGCATGCCAGAGATGCACGCCTGTACGTCAGGTGCGGTGATCTTCTGCACAAGCATCGGCCCGAGCACTGGTAGGATGTGCAGCCGGAGCGTGCTTTCGTAGCTTGCCAACGTGGACGGTCGTGGGCGCCGCATAGGCAAGACATCCCGCTCCCAGCGTGTGGCAAGATCCGCGAATGCCATACGGCTGGGTTCGACCGCCGTGCCGGCATCAATCAGCGCCTGTTCCTCACGCCAGCGGATCTTTGCGTCTTTCTTGGACCCGCGGAAAGTCTCGGTCTTCTGCCTACGCTTGCCGTCTGCACCCCGCGGAAGCTCCCAGAACAGTCGATGTGTGTCCTTTCCTCGAGACTGGATTTTCATGGGCACATCACCTTTCGACGATGAAGGATGTCCTACCGCCTGGTGGTCAGCACCCTCCCGTCATGACGCCGCCGTGATGATGTGCGACAAAGGGCTGTTGTGTGACCAGTGGAGGCTAAACTATGGCCTTCGTTCCGATAACCGCAGCGGCACATTGGGCCATCAACGACGTGAAATCTGAATCCGTCAAACCGAGACGCTGTCTTCCGCTGGATGGGTACACCCTCGGAATCTGTAACAGGCGCCAAGCGCATGCCTCTTGCGAGACTTCCATGTGCTCTGCCCATTCCGGCAGATTGCGGAGCGCATGTCCTTCAAAGAACTCCCATGGCATCAGAAGCTCCTCAGCGAACACGTTTGCCTCCCGCTCCATCACGTTGAGTACATCATCCGGGACTCCGTCTAAACTGACAGCTCTGACATCTTGGATATGCCCAAGAAGGATATGCCCAACCTCATGTGCCATTGTCCAACGTATACGGTTCCGAGGCATCTCCAGATTTATGAAGCACCTATAGTGTCCAGTCTCAGGGTTACGAACGGTCCACCCGTCCTGATCAGTATCATCCATTCTCATGTCGGCAAACGTTTCAAGTATCTGCATAGTAGGCGTCGCGGCGTGACGCAAACCAAAGAACGCCCTAATTTCTGCCGCGATCTTTCGAGAGAACTTATACCTGACTGCCTTGTAGCCAGTCGCCAATGCGCATTCACCTTTTGTCCCAGACTGTACTAGGGGTGCTGTAGTCTAGCTTAGTCATCCTTTTTGGGCGTGTCTTCTTCTAGAAACTGTTGCATCGCTCGAATCATCTTGCGCTTCATTTCGGGGTCGAGTTTCTTCGATGCTCGCCGAAGGAATTGCACGCCCTCCGGCCACGATTCCTCGATCTCATCGCTCTTGCCAGGCTTTAGGTAGCCAGCCAATTCCATGAGGTATTCATAGCTAACCCCATACGCTGTGGCTAGCGCTTCGAGCACTGCCGGTGAAGGCGAGATGGGCTTGTTAGTGCGCGGATCGCTCCCCTGTTCCAACAGTCCAAGGTACGTGTGACTGATTACCCCTCCTGCATGTTCACAGGCTTCGCGGCGTGACCATCCCAGATCTTCTCGCATTCGCCGCAACTCTTGACCCAACCGCGCCACTGCTCGGCCTCCCAACCCATCATGTTTTACAGTCTAGGCAACCAAACTGCACCGTGGTTACACAACATGCTTGCCACGCACGGAACACATGTAGTATCGTCAAAGCGAACAAAGGTGCTGCGCGGACTCCCGAACGGGGAGCGGGGCGGGCTTCCAACCGCACCATGTAGCGCATCAGACATTCCGCGTAACACATCATCCGACGAAAAAGGAGGGTGACCGGATGCCAGAACCCCTGATGGACTCGAAGCAGGCTTGCAAGTTCCTCGGCATCAGTTACGACACGCTGAAGAGGCTGCGCACGCACGGACAGATCCCTGGGCGCAAGGTTGGCCGCCAGTGGCGGTTCCACCGCCCGACGCTTGAGGCGTGGGCGAGGGAGAGGGAGCCAAGCATGCGGGCCACTGACTAGGCCCAACACCAGCGGCCGGTTTCTTTCGACCTTCGCACGCGCCAACGGCGGTGCCGAGCCCCACAGGGGCGCGGGGTTTTTCGAGAAAGGAGCGTGATCTTCCTATGATCACTCTGCTCGGCGACGGGTATCAGTATGTCCGCACCATCGAACCGGGCCGGGCACAGAAGCGCGTCGAACGCGGAGATGCAGAGTGGGTAACCGCCAATGGCGTTGATCCCGACCTCCGATACGGCACGATCCGCATGATCACCCCACGGCGCCTCGATCACTCTTCACGACCCGATGTCTTACTCATCTTGGCCGCTGACGGAGTGCCTGTCTTGAAGCTGACGCAGCGCGACCGGAAAGCCATGCAGAGTCGGCTCCAGCAAAGCGACCGGCAGGCCCAGGATAACGGCGGCTGCATCATCCTTTCCCGCCCGGCCGACGCCGCATTCCGCGAGGGGGTCATCAGGGCGCTTTCGGCGGTTGCGACGGACGAGGTGGCGCGGCACGCGCGCCTTCGTGCAGTCGTGCAGAACGTGCTGCGTCGCGCGGAAGCCGAGCGTTCCACAGACCTGGACCACAAAGACTTATCGCATATCACCAAGCTCTTGGCGCGCGAACTGCGGCAGGACATGTCGATTGCCGAAGTCCTGGTAGAGTTACAGCGTATGGGCCGCCTCTTGGGGCCTGATCGGGCCCAGATCCGTGAACTGGCGGCAGAAGTGCAGTACCTGACGCTCCGGCCGAGGCACAGGCAGCACGAGGATCCAGACCCCTCGCTTGTCCTGGATAATGGCAGCCATCGAGCCGGCCGCGGGGGCGGACGTCAATCGCTGGAGGCGGCCCAGGCTCATGCTGCAGCGGATGGGCAGTAGCGTAGCGGAGGGACAGGCTATGACGCGCGAGGGGTACCTGCAGGGGCTTGAGGACGAAAGGGAGGCCCTGGAGTTCGCAAGGCGAGATCTCCTGAGCCGCCTACCAGACCGGCGCCGCCCGCCTGCTCTCGTGAAGAGGCTTGCCGAAGTGCAGCTGCGGTTGACGGCTGTACGCGCCGAGATCGCCCATCTCCGCTGATGCAAGATCGCGACTGACGCCCCGCACGGCCACGGCTGTGCGGGGCCTTTTGTTGAAGGCTCCGACGAAAGGATGATCGCCGATGGACGGACAGCTGCTTGACGCCGCAGCGCTCGACGCGAAGCTGCGGGCCATCTTCGCTCCGCATGTTGATCCGCTTCGGCAGAAGGACCCCGTTGCCATCGAGGTGCACCGTGGAGGCAAGAGCGGCGGCGGCGGCACCGTTGAGGGCCACATCGTAGGCGTCTACGCCCATGGCCTGCTGTTCCAAGGGCCATACGTGCGCGAGTTCTTCTCGTACGTGGACTTCTACACCGGCCACGCACGTGTCAGGTCAGGTGCCGTGAAGCCGTTCATCGCGGCAGCCCTACCACAGATCTACAACCTGGCGCTAGCCACCATTCGCGAACGACCTCGCCCTGTCTCCGCATAGCTCTCCTCGACGCGCCCTGTGCAGCCACGGCTGCACAGGGCGCTCGCCGTTAATCCCTGTCTGAGGCGGGACCGACACATGGGGCAGGTGATATACGTGGCCGAGGACGACCCTCAGCGTACTGCGGACGCACCGCTCCGGGGCGATCGCGTGCGGCGGCGCTACGACCATGGCTTCGCGCAAGTGCCACGCGCGCTGCTCACGAATGAGCCGCCGCCCAGCAGCAACGCCGTTCACTGCTTCGCGCTCCTGGACATGCATGCCGACTACCAGACCGGAGCCTGCTATCCCGCGCAATCCACGTTGATGCGCGAGATGGGGGTCAGTAACAAGACAGTCAGGCGGGCACTTGACGAACTGGAGACCCTGGGCTTCATAGCCAGGTATCCGCGAGTAGATCCACGCTACGGTCGCATTGGCACCGACTATGATCTTCTGGCCACTCCAACCATGGCGGCAGATCCCCCCTGGTCACCTGTGACCAGGGGGGGTGGCGCTGGTGACCAGGGGGGGGGGTCACAG
>JAJYTE010000072.1 GCA_021793215.1 Bacillota bacterium | reverse complement strand
CGGCGGACATCGAGGGCAGCCTGACGCTGAAGAGCGGCCAGGTGCAGCCCTACAGCGAGGGCTTCTCCTTCACGACCGCTCCGGCGCCTGAGGTCTCGCGCGTCTTCCAGGACGGCGGCTACGTCTTCGTCGTCGGCGACGACCTCGAGAACGCGTACATCTCTAGCTACCAGTGGCTCAACGGCAACGCGACCGTGGGCGACCCCGTCTTCGCCGGTCTGCATTACCTCGCGTACAAGGCCACTGGCAAGCTGACGCAGGTGACCGTCACCGACGGCGCAACGGGCGTGCCGCTCGGCAAGTACAACCTCTCGACCGCGCCCTTCTCGGACGCCGGCGCTTCGGCGGCCTTCCAGTACATGACCGACGGCGCGAACGCGACGGGACTCGTCGAGGGCTTCCCGGACGGCACGTTCCGGCCGGACGCGAGCGTGACGCAGGCGCAGGCGATGGCAATGCTTTACCGCGCGTTCGGCTCGCCCGCGCTGCCGACCGGCACCCAGCCGGCGCAGGGCGTGCCGGCCTACGCCGCGTCCGCCGTCGCCTGGGCCGAGGCGCAGGGCATCCTGCTGCCGACAGACGGCTTCCGCTTCGGGGCCGTCGCGACGCGGGCGGAGCTCGCCGCCTGGCTGATGCGCGCCTACGGTATCCCCGGCGCCCAGACTGCCCCGCCCTTCACGGACGCGGCCAGCATCCCGCCTGCGTACGCCTCGCTCGTGGCCGCGGCAGCCGCGGACGGCATCGTCAGCGGCTACCCAGACGGCTCCTTCCGCCCAGATAATCCCGTGACCCGCGGCGCCTTCGCGAAGTGGGTCCTGCTGCTCGCGCAGTCCCTGCAAAGCCCGAAGTCGCTCTTCTAGCGCAGCAGCAGCTCACTCGCCTCGCGATCGAGGCCGTAGACCTTGAGGCCGGCGCCGAGGTGGCGTTGCAGTTCCTCGCGCACGCGCATGCGGATGGCGATCGCCTCCTGGAGGTCCTGGCGCTTCAGCGCCTGGAAGTCCGGGTGGATCGCGACGCGCGCCTTGGGCTCCCAGGGCGCTTCCTTGCGTCCGGCGGCAAGCGCCGCGACGTGCGGCGCTTGGAGGTCCCAGTCGGCCGTCAGGCGGTCCGTGGGCAGGCCCCGGTTCAGCTGGTCGTCGAGCTCGCCGTAGCAGTTCACGATGTACTCCTGGCACTGCGCGCCCAGGAGGTTCATGTTCAGGTGGCAGTTCTTCGCCTCGAGCGGATCGAACGTCCAGGTGATGCGGCGAAAGCCGCGCGCGAGCGCCCATTCACGCTGCTTCCACTTCAGCAGCTGGCCGAGCCCGCGCCCGCGGTACTCCTTGTCGGTCGCAAGCAGGTGCGAAGCGATCCAGGGCTCCTGACCGGGCAGCACGGCCGGGAAGGCGTAGGCGAACGATACGAGGCGTCCCTCGTGGTAGGCGGCGAGCACGTGCCCGCCCGTCTTGATGGAGATGATCAGCTGGTTCGCCGGCGTGGCGTCCGACTGGTCCCACGTGGCGAACTGCAGCGCAACGCACTGCCGGAGGTCTTCGATCGTCCGCAGCTCGCGGATCTCGACATCCAAGGCGTCCAAGTGGCTCCCCCTCCACGGCGATCTGCCCAGGACTTCGACGCGATCCCCCGCCCGTTCCTACGGCACACCGATTCCGTGAACGTACACGAGTCCGCCGCCGAGGAAGCCCGTGTAGCTGATGAGGCCGAGACCGAGCACGATCAGCAGTATGTAGAGGGCGGCGAGCGCGCCGCGCGGGCCGCGCTTTCCGGTGAGCACGCGCAGCAGCCACGCGAGGCCGTAGACGAAGACCGAAAGCTCGGCGAAATTCTTGTGCGTGTTGATCAGTTTCAGGTCCGAAAGCGGCAGGCGCGGCAGGTAGTGCTCCGAGATCACGCCGGCGATGCCCGCCGCGACGCCGGAGAGGATCGCGAGCGTCAGGAGGATGAGCCCGGCGTTCCTGAGCCAGTCCTTTCGGTACACGAGGTAGAGCGCTTCGAAGAGGGCGGCGGTGAAGAACAGCGCAATCGGGAAATGTACGATCATCGGGTGCAGCGTGCGGAGCAACGCGGTCCCTCCTCGCCTAGGCCAACAAAGTGACGTTAGCAGGTCCACATGAGTGAATTCCTAGGAATTTGAACGACGCCGAATGCAGGAGGAGTCGGGACCCGATCTGACCAATTCTACCTACTCATGATCGCCAAGCATGTCCGAGGAAGATTCTACTCGCGGCGGTACGCATTCGCGCTGATCGCCTTGGCCGCGACGCTCACGGGTGGCTGCGGCACGGCCACCCCGAAAGTTGCGGCCAAGCCGGCGCCCTGGGCCGGTCCGGCACTACTCAAGACGCTCGGAAACCTGCCAAACTACGCGTACACCGCGTCGATCCACGAGGTGACCTCGGAGCGCGACCTCACGTACGCCCAGGACGCCACCCGCCATGGCAAGGACTACCTCGAGGATGTCCTGGGAACCGCGCGCAGCCAGGCCTTCATGGGCGCGACGAGTCTCGCCTACGTCGGCGGCAACTACTACATCTCCATCACGACGCCGCCGTCCGGCTCCGGCTTCACCCCCGGCTGGTACAAACTCGGCAAGAAGGCGTCCGGGCCGTACTTCCTGGTGCTGAAGAACTTCAGCGAGATCGGCCTCGCGCTGCGCGGCATGCTCCAAGGGTCGACGGCGACCGCAGCCGGCAGCTGCGCGGCGCTCGGCCAGAGGGGCATCGCATGGAAGGTGAAGTTCCTCCTTCCGCAGGGCGCAGGGCCGTCGACGCACGCGCCCGGAACCGCCTGCACAGAAAAAGCGTCTGGCGCTCCCCTGACGATCGACCTCTCCTATAGCGCGGTCGACGCGCAGGGCCAGCCCGTCACGATCTCGGACCATTTCCGCATGACGTCTCTCGGCACCGTCCCGGCGCTCGACGTGCCCGCGGGCGCAGTGCCCGCACCGAAGGTGAGCTACGCCCCCTGAAACCCTCAGACTTCTCCTATCGACCTCCGTTCGCCCGAGAATTACAATCCTCGCTGGACAAGAAGCGTAGCATCGACCCGGAAAGAGTGAATGTAAAGCGAGGCGACCCGAGTTGGCCGACGATCGCCCTCTGATCGCAGTGATCATGGCCGGCGGGCCCGGCGAGCGGCTCTGGCCCCTCTCGCGCCCCGGCCGGCCGAAGCCGCTCGTCGAGGTGCAAGGCGAGACGCTCGTCGGCCGGGCCATGCGCCGTGCCCTGCGCCTCGTCGGGCATGGCGGCGTCTACGTGATCGGCCTCGAGGCGGATCGCACGCGCATGCTCGAGGCGCTGCCGGAGCTTCAGCCGGAGCAGTTCCTCGGCGAACCTGCGCGGCGCGACACGGCGATGGCGGTCCTCACGGCCGCCCAGTACGTCGCCGCCATCCACCCCGACGCGATCATCGCGATGCTGCCAGCCGACCACGTGATGCGCGACGAGGACGCCTTCGCCCTCGCCGGCAGCGAGGCGCTGCGCCTCGCCGCAGGCCAGGACGGCATCTGCCTCCTCGGCGCCCTGCCGACCGGCCCGCGCAGCGAGTTCGGCTACATCGTCTCGCAGGACGGCCCCGGCGAGCGCTCCGTGGACCACTTCGTCGAGAAGCCGGACGCCGCCCACGCCGCGCACCTCATCTCCGAGGGCGCGCTCTGGAACATGGGCGTCTTCATCGCGGACGTGCGCTCTCTCCTGGGCACCGCGGAGATCGTCGCGCCCGAACTCTCGCGGTCATCGGGCGCTGCGGCGCTCGCGCTCAGGCAAGGAGACCACGGTGCCCTGCGCCTCGCCTACGAAGCTGCTCCCAAGCAGCCGTTCGACCGCGCCGTGCTCGAGAAGACCACCGACCTGCGCGTCGTGCCCTGCGACGCCGGCTGGTCGGATCTCGGCAACTGGCCCGAGTTCGTCCGCTTCCACCGCGAGGGCCCCGACGGCGACAGGACGCCGATGGAGTGGCGCGAGCCCGGTGCACCGCCGGTGCAGGTACTCGGCGCGGAGGACTTGATCGTCTGCACCACCCCCGCCGGAACGCTCGTCGCGTCGCTCGAGGCGTCGGCGTCGGTGCGGCCCCCGCGGCCCGAGGGCCCCTCCTTCGTTCCGGAGGGCGCGCGCGTCGTCGAGAAGCCCTGGGGCGCGGAGTACGTCTGGGCGGAGACGGACCGCTACGCCGGCAAGCTCCTGTTCGTCAAGGCGGGTCACAGTCTGAGCCTGCAGTACCACGAGCAGAAGAAGGAGTCCATGTGGGTGCTGCAGGGCACGGGGATCCTGGAGATCGACGGGCTGCCGCGGGCGATCGGCCCGGGCAGCACGCTGACGATCGAGCCCGGCACCATGCACCGCCTCGAGGCGCACATGGACCTCTCGGTGATGGAGGTCTCGACGCCCGAGCTCGACGACGTGGTGCGGGTGCAGGACCTCTACGGCAGGGCATAGCCAAGCTTCGGCGCCTATCCTGCATGGCTGCGGCGTCACGCGCCGCGGCCTGCGGGATAGGCGTTTCGCACGTCTGGGAAGTCCCGTCCGTTGACCGTGCACACCGGCATGCTGCGAGAGTGCGCCAAGGCAAGGGTGCGCGCATCCCCGAACCTGCCGCCCGTGTCCGCCCAGATGCGCAGCGCCTCGATCAACGATGGCTTGTCGTCGCCCAGAACGGTTTCACAGGTCAGGTAGCCCGTCAGGTATTCGTATACGTCCTGGCGCCTCGCGAACTTGTCCGGCAGTACCCTCGGAAGGACGTAGGTCAGTTCGTGCAGGGTCACAGGGTCCAGCCAGCCCTCCCCGGACCCGTCCAGCAGATGTCCGAGCACCGTTCGGCATGGTGCTCCGTGCGGATCTCCGAGGAACAAGGCGTGGATGAAGATGTTGGCGTCCAGCCAGCCGTACTGTGCGCGCTCGACGCTCACGCGTGCGTCTCGTCCTTGCGCCCGGTGCCCTGCAGGACGTCCTGCGCGATGTCGTCTCCAATGCGGTCCCAACCGCCGGGCATCGGTGACCCTTCGGAGCCGAACCGCGCCAGCACGGCTTCCATCGAAGTGTGCCTCGGAAGGGAGACTGCCAGAAGGCGCCCGCGCTCGACGACCTGGAAGAGGATCACGTCCCCCGGCGCAATCCCCGCTTCCTGGCGGACATCCAGCGGGATCGTGACCTGACCCCGGGACTGCAGCCTGCCGAACCCCATGACCTGCTTCACCCACCTCGCCTCCACCCTACCATGCCAATCTCCAGTGTGCATACCCTCTAGGTCCGGTATGCACATTTATACGACACATTCCCAACGGAAGACAACGTCCAGGCGTGGACTGGTGCGGTGGCGCCGCAGGCACCATGTGGACTCCATGCACCGCAGCGGAGCCGGCAGCGCTCGATACCTCTGGCGGAGCTGCGGCAGTCGGCGCCTCGCGACCCTCTGCATTGCCGGCATTCTCTCGAAACCAGGGGATGTTCTCTCGCGATCGAGAGATACATGTCCGGGGTGTCGCTGCCCGGCCTTGGGGTTCCGCCGGTCCGTGTTGGAAGGGATGTACAGGCCGCGCTGCACGTAGTATTCTCCTACCGTCGAGAGAACTTCTCTCACTGGGGGGAGAACTGTGGCAGACTTCATGCCTGTCGGAGGACCGGTGCTACCCGAGGATGTGGTGGACCGCGAGGCGTTCATGGACGACGTCGTCGCACGCCTGCTCGACCGGCACAGCGTCGTGCTGTCCGCTCCGCGGCGGCTCGGCAAGAGCAGCGTCGCGTACGAGGTGCTGCGCCGGCTGCGCGAGCAGGAGAACTGCCACACGGCCGCGGTCGACGTCTCCACCGTCTCGACGGTTCAGGATCTGGCGGAGCGGCTGATCGCCACCTGCATCGCCGACCTCGAGCCGGGTGCACGAGCCTTTCAGACGGCGCGTCGCAGCCTCGGCAGGCTGCTGCGCATGCCGGAGGTGCGCGCGAGGATGTTCGACCTGGAGTTGTCCGTCGGGCTGGGGCCGGGCGAGCAGCCGTCGCCCGAGGCGTTGCTCGCAGAGGCCCTCGCCCTTCCGGAACGCATCGCGGAGAGGAACGGGCGGCCGTTCGTGCTGCTCTTCGACGAGTTCCAGACGACCGAGGCGATCGGAGGCGCGCAGCTCCTCGCGCAGCTGCGCGGCGCGTTCCAGCTGCAGCGCCATACCGCCTTCCTCTTCCTTGGCAGCCAGGCCGGCACGATGGCGCAGCTCTTCGGCAGCAGCGCCGAGGCCTTCTACCGCTTCGCCACCATGCTCGACCTCCCGCCCGTTCCGGACGAGGCATGGCGGACGTACATCCACCGCAAGTTCTCGGGGCGCGGCATCCCGATCGACGACGGAGCGATCGACGTCATCCTGGGCGTCACCGGCGGTCACCCGTACGACACGATGCAGGTGGCCTACGAAGCCTACCTCCTCGCCCGGCGCTCGCGCCGCGTGGACGCGAGGCTCGTCGGGGCCGCCTGCGTCGAAGCCGAGATGCACCTGCGGCAGGTCTTCGAGGCGGAGCTCGACGCGCTCGGGAGCAAGAGCCGCGTGCTGCTCGGGCGGGTCGCAGACAGCACGTCGCTCTACGCCGGTGAGCGGTCGAGCGGAACGGTCGATCGGGCGCTGACGAAGCTCGTGCGGCAAGGCGTGCTGAGGCACCTGTCGCATGGGCACTACGAGTTCGTCGAGCCGATGCTTGCGCGCCACCTGGCCGCCGCCGGCAGGTAGCCACGCTGTCGAAACTCCGAGGATCGCGAGTGCCGGCGCGCGGAGGATGGTCCGCGGCTGCCGAACGAAGGGCCAGAGCTGACCGCAACGGT
Source organism: Bacillota bacterium (assembly GCA_021793215.1). Taxonomy (GTDB): domain Bacteria; phylum Bacillota; class Sulfobacillia; order JAJZYS01; family JAJYTV01; genus JAJYTV01. Next base: position 710 of record JAJYTE010000072.1, on the reverse strand, counting down.
TTGCTCTGCCCCATGCTGGGTCCGGCGCGCTCGTCCTTAAGCCTTCCTTCCCGATCAGCAGCGCCAGGATCTTCGACGCCTGGGCGGGCGTCATGGACCCCATGGGCTGGACTCGACCGCGTTGACCGGTGCTCCTCCTGTCCACCTCTACGGCACCGACATAGCCCTCGCACTTGAACCTAGCGCCTCTGCGATTCCGCCAGCGACCTCCTTCAGCGAAGGGACAGACGCGTGCACGTTTTGGAGCGTGAAGCGCGGAAGCGGCCCACACACGCTGATGGCTCCGATGACTCCCCACGTGGGGACATCACTGCCGCCGCCATCGCGCCCGCCCAGGGGTCTGGCTCACCGAGGCTGACTGCGTCGCCGTTGGCGCGCGTTTCGGCAAAGGTCGCGCGGAGCTGCGCCTGCGCGGTGATCGTATGGTCCGTCAGCGGGACGAGAGCGATCGTGGCGAGATAGCCCTCGATTTCGTCGGGTGACAGCAGCGCGAGAATCGCACGACTCGAGGCGTCGGCGTACAGCGGCCAGCGCGGGCCCGATCTCCACGGTCATGCGCACGTCCTGGTGACTCTCCAGCTTCGCCACGTTGGCCCGCGCGTTGCCGACGCGCGCGCTCAGGGCGACGGTCTCCTCCGTACGCGAGCGCAGCATTTCCATGTGCGGCATGGCGGTACCGGTGAGGTCAACGAAGTCGAGCGCCGCGGGAG
>JAJYTE010000071.1 GCA_021793215.1 Bacillota bacterium | reverse complement strand
TCAGGCGTGCCCCGGTGTTCGGGCCCGTCGTACCTTCGCGGCTGCCCATGTAGTGCGCCACAAGCTGCTGACTGATCTCGCGCAGCGCGAACAAGCTGGCGGGTAGATCGTCGATGGCCGCGCCAGAGCCATTGACCTCTGTCACTGCACTCTGAGATCTCCAGAAGCCCACGAATGTCTCTTCCTCGCTCATGGGCCGATTGTATCCGAAGCAGGTCCGGCCGGATGTCTTGTCAACTGGGCAACCGCGGGAGTGTCGTGGGAGAGTCACGCGAACAATGGCATATGGTAGCATGGCAGTGGTCCGGTTGGCCCCTGCCTCAGCCATTCACCTCAGGAAGGAAGAAGCCTTGCCAGCCGCGCTGCCAAGGCGATCACCACGACCGACCCAACGCAGTTCCGTCGCTTGATGGGCAACTGGGCGACCGGCGTCACCGTCGTGACGTCGCAGGGACCGCGCGGTCCGCACGGCATGACCGCGAACGCGTTCCTCTCGGTCTCCCTCGAGCCGCCGCTCGTCCTCATCTCGGTGGGGCACACCAACGAATCACACGCAATCATCAAAGGCTCTCGGCGCTTCGCCGTGAGCCTGCTCTCCGACGCCCAAGAGCCACTGGCCGTAACGTTCGCCACGCGGAGACCGGACCCCGAGAACGCCTTCCTGGGCGTCCCCTACACCCTGAGCCCGGCCGGCCTTCCATGGCTTCAGGGAGCCCTTGGCTGCTTGGAGTGCGAACTGCAGGCGGAGGTCGAGGCGCAGGACCACACCCTCTTCCTCGGACGCGTCTGCGCACTGCGCGAGGGCGGCGCGGGGCCAGCGCTCATCTACTTCCGGTCAAGCTACACCGCCCCGCGCTAGGCGGGGCCCTCAGCCCTGCGCGGGCCGGAGCTCCATCCCCTTGTTCGGCAGCGACAGGGATCCTGCGAAGGCTGCGATGCCGAGAATCCAGAGCGCATCTAGGACCTGGCGCACGCCGGCCTGGTCCGCGTACTGTCCGAGGAAGATCATCGCGACGCCACCCAGCCCGATCGCGAGCCCGATCGTCAAGGATGCCGCGACGCCCTGCCGGCCCGGCAGGAGTTCCTGCGCCATCACGATGGTCGTGCTGAACGTGGTGACGATCGCGAAGCCGAGCAGGCCCAGCGCGACGAACTGCCAAGCTCCCCCGAGGCGGGGCAGCAGGTAGAGGAGCGGCGTCGAGGCGACCCAGCTCATCAGGAGCAGGCTGCGCCGACCGAAGCGGTCGGAGATCGGACCGCCCACCAGCGTGCCGAGCGCGCCCATGATCAGGAAGAAGAAGAGCACCCCGCCCGAGAGCGCGGGCGGTAGGATGTGGTTGCGGCTTAGGTAGAGCGGATAGAACGTCATCACGCCGAACTGCGCCACGGAGCGCATCACGACGACGAAGACGAGTGCGATCATCACGAGCCAGGGGATCTCGCTGCGCCTGGCGAGTCGCGGCCTGGCTGTGCGGTCTGCGGGCAGCGTGAAGCGGCCGATCATCACGGCCGCCAGCGCGCCCGGAACGAGGAAGACGGCCATGCCCCGAAGTCCCCACTGGCTCGTCGCCACCGCGGCGAGCAGCGGGCCGAAGGCGAGGCCGATGTTCCCTCCGACCGAGAAGACGCTCATCGCCGACGCCTTGCGGTCGGCGGCGGCGAAGAAGGCACCCGATGCGCCGATCGGGTGGAACGCGGCCACGCCGATTCCGGAGACGGCGACGAGCACGAGGAACACGCCATAGGTCGGCGCGAGCGCGAAGGCGGCCGTCCCGAACGCGGCGAGTCCCAGCGCCGCCGGGAGCAGCCACGCGCGGGGGAAGCGGTCGGTGATCATGCCGAAGAGCGGCTGGATCACCGACGACGTGATGTTCGAGACCAGCACGGCCAGGGTGGCCGCCTGGTAGTTCAGCGCGAACAGCGTCGTTAGAAGCGGCAGGAGCGCCGTGACGCTGCCGGAGTTGAGGTCCGCCGAGAAGTGGGCAAAGCTGAGGCCGAAGAGCGCGCGGCGGTTCACGCCTCGAGCTCTGAGAGTGCCCTGTCGATCTCCACGCGCGCCTCGGGCGCGAGCGGCTGCAGCGGCGGCACGGGCTCTCCCGCGGCGTAGCCGAGCCGGCCGCAGGCGTACTTCAGCCCCGGGATGCCGTGGCGGCGCGTCACGAGGGCGTTCAGGCGAGCGAGCGGAGCCTGCAAGGCGCTGGCCTTCTCGAGGTCGCCTGTGACCAGCGCCTCGGACGCGGTGCGCATCGCTTCCGGGCAGAGGTTCGCAAGCGCCGCGATCGTCCCGTCGGCGCCTTGGGCGAGCGCCGCCGGCAGCGCTCCACCCGAGCCGACGTAGTAGGTGAAGCCCGCGGGCCGTCCGGCCAGAACCTCGACCATCATGTTGAGGTTCCCGGAGGAGTCCTTCATGCCGACGACGCCGGGCAGCGCCGCAACGCGCAGGACGTCGGCGACGTCGAGTTGCGCGCCGGTGTAGCCCGGGATGTGGTAGAGGAACACCGGTCCCGCCGCGCCGACTGCGCGGTAGAACGCGTCGAGCGCCCCCCCGCGCAGCTGCGGCGTGTAGTAGTGCGGCGTCACGGCGAGGAGTCCGGCGGCCCCGGCCGCCATGGCGGCGGTCGCGAGGCGACAGGAGTCCTCCGTCGTCTCTGCACCGACCTGAGCGAGCACGGGCTTGCCCTGCGATGCCTCGATCGTCGCGCGCACGACGCGCAGGCGCTCCTCCTCGCGCAGGTAGATGTACTCTCCGGAGGAACCCAGCGCGAGGAACCCGTCGAGCGACGTCGCGGCCAAGCGCGCCACGTTCCGCTGCAGTCCTTCGAGGTCGAGCCGTCCGCGGTCGTCGCGCGGTGTGATCAGTGGGGCGAGGATGCGAAATGCCATTGACGAGGAACCTCCTTACGGGCTACTCGCCGAATTCTGTCCAACCCCCCGCAGTTCCTTCGCTCAGTGACCGTGCAGCCCGCACTCTGTCTTCTCAAATCCTGCCCAGCGCCCGCCGCGAGGATCCTCGCCGGGCTTTACCGCGCGCGTGCAGGGCACGCAGCCGATGCTGGGGTAGCCCTGATCGTGCAAGGGGTTGTAGGGCACATCGTTCGCCGCGACGTAGCGGCGGACGTCCTGCATCGTCCAATCGACGATCGGGTTGAGCTTGACGAGACCGAACGCCTCATCGAACGTGACCCTCGGCGCATTCGCCCTCGTGGGGGACTGGTCGCGGTGGATGCCCGTGACCCATGCCTCCTGCCCGGCGAGGTAGCGGCGCAGGGGTTCCACCTTGCGGATGCCGCAGCACTGGTCGGGGCTGCGCACCCAGAGTTTCTCGCCGTACTCTGCCGCCTGCTCCTCCAGGGTCAGCAGAGGCAGTACGCGCTCCGGTTCGAGGCCGTAGCGCTCGGCGATCCGACCGATCAGCTCATACGTCTGGGGGAAGAGGACCCCGGTGTCCAGGTAGAAGACGCGCGGGCGAATGCCCGCCGCGCAGGCCAGGTCGATCAGGAGGACGTCCTCCAGCGAGAAGCTCGACGCGAACACGAGCCGGTCCCCGAACCGCTCGTGTCCCCACGCGATCGCCTCCCGCGCGGTCATCGGTTCCCAATCGCGGCTCGCCAGCTCCCTGCGGATCTCCAGAAGATTCTCCACGCGCCTCGCCCCCCGCTCCGTGCCGGCCTTACCGTACGTGGACCGAGGGCGAGGTGTGCGTCTAGCCCCCTGCCGAGCAGGGAATAACTGGCGCGGGGGTTGAGAGATGTTCTCACGCAGGTTCGAGGCGGACGGGGTCGTCGCCGGCCACATGGGCCGGTACGGATTCATGGCACGCCTGACGCAGGGACCGGTCAGCTACGGACTCAACCGGGGGACGCTCTACAAGGGCCGTGGGCGGATCGCGCAGCTGCGCATCTGGCAGTTCGGCCACAGCGGCGACGTGGAAACGGTCGCGCTCTACGACAAGGGATGGCGCTTCGGCCGCATGCGGCACCTGAGGGTCGTCCGCCGGCTCGTGGATACGCTGGACGGCCGGTAGTCGGGCGAACACAGCGCGCGAGGCACCCCGCCGACGGGGTGCCTCGCGCGTTCTGGTCAGTACTCGTCCGGAGGAAGCACGGGCGAGGCCATCTGCGGAGCGTACGCGACGATGTGGACCGCCGCGGGGCCGTACTCATCGGGCGGAAGCACGGGCGATGCGGAGGCCACGGACGCGACTCCCAGGAGGATCATCAGCAAGAGGCCGAATCCGGCGATCAGTCTGCGCATTCCTCTAACCCCCATTCTCGTCTCTCGGCGGTACATCGAGCAGCGTCCGCAGCAGGCCGCCCTGCGGCCCGAGCTGCCCGGCGAGTCGGTTCAGGAGCGGGCCGAGGGCCGCACCCTGACGCAACATGGAGTAAAGGTCCCGTGCCTGGATGAGGCAGATGGTGGCCGCCTGTTCGTCCCCGCTGCGTAGGTGCGCTTCGGCTTGCAACGCGAGCAGCAGCGCTTCGTGCTGCCGTGCGTTCAGGTGCCTGGCGTGGGCGATGCCCTTCGCGGCGCACTCGGCGGCCTCAGGGTACTCGCCCTCCCGCATGTGATGCCGGCACATCTCCTCGTAGAGTGCGGCGGCGACGTGCCGGTCCCCGCCCTCCTCCACTTCCTGCAGCCATGCCTGCAGCTGCTCGTCCGCGCCCTCGAGACCGAGCCGATGCGCCGCGATCACGCGGTTGTGTCGGCAAAGCCGGACGAGCGATTCCTTCCCGGCTGCGCGCAGGAGGCGGTCGGCTGTGTCCAGCTCCTGCATCGCGCGCATCGGGTCTCCCGTTTCGATCAGCGTGTAGCTGAGCGCGATGCGCGACTTGGCTTCCTGCTCGCCGTCGCCGTAGGAATGTGTGAGTTCGATCGCCCGGCGGCTGTAGTCGGCCGCCTCCTTGAAGCTGCCGAACCGCGCGAGCAGGATCGAGAGGTTGAGCAGCACGCGACTGTGCCAGACGAAGCGGCGCGGGAAGAGCCTGAGCGCCCTCAGGAAGTAGCGTCTAGCCGCAGCCCATTCGCCGAGGTCTCGGTAGATCAGGCCAGCCAGGTTGTAGGATCGGCCGAGGTACTGGCTGTCCCCTGCTCCGCCGAACGCCTCGATGGCCTCCTCGCATTCGTCCAGCGCCTGCACCGCGTGCCCGCTCTCCCACAGAGCCGTGGCGTAGCGCAGGTGCCCCTCCCCTCGCATCTTCGGGTCCTGGCTCGCGGCGCTCAGGCGCGCCGCCTGCTCCACCAGGTCGACCGCGGTCGCGTGCTCCCCGTGCTCTTGCAGACGTTCGGCCGCCCGCCAAAGCCGCTCGAGATCCTGGTCGCGATGCCCCTGGTCGTCCTGCGGCAGCAGCGCCTCCATGGAGGTGCCGAGCTTGGACGCGATCACCGAGAGGGTGTGCAGCGACGGGGTGATTCGCCCGCTCTCGATCTGGCTGACGTACGCCTTGGAGAACTCGGGCGATCCCAGCTCCTGCTGGGTCCACCCGGCCTCCTGACGCAGTGCGCGGATGCGCATGCCGATCGTGGTCAAGCCCGCCCCCCTTGCCTCGGCGGCCGCCATCGCTGCGTCGAGTCTTCCGCCCTGGTCTTCGGACCGGGGACTCCTGCGAGGATTACCCCTATTTACCCCGGTCATTTCCCAATATCCTTCCTTTCGCCGTAGCCGACGCGGGAATACTGGTTGCAGTAGACCGAACCAATTAGGCGTGTTCTCTAACTTTTGTCGTATTGTAGGTTATATTAGCGAACTATGGCGAGCGGGTACTCGGCACACCAGTTGTCCGTTAAGTACGACTCCGGGGTTCGAGATGCCTGCTTAGCACCGCCTCCCTAGCCGCTCCCTGCCGCGAGTGCTATAATATCCGGCGGACCTCATCCTTCATTATGTTGCCCTTCGAAGGGACGGCCGGTCGTGCAAAGCTCCCAATTCATGCGTCAGGCCATCCTCAAGGTGGCCAGTTCGCCCTCGTTCTCCCGTTTCGTACATCGGTACGGCCCCAAGCTGGGCGCCCGGCGGTTCTACGCGGGAGAGACGCTGAAGGAGGCCATCGAGGTCGTACGGCGGCTGAACGCCGAGGACATCTTGGTGACCCTCGACCACCTGGGCGAGTCGGTTACAAACGCTGAAGAGGCCGCAGCCCAAGCCGACGGATACATCGACATCCTGCACGCGATCCACGCGGCCGGAGTGAACGCGGGAGTCTCGATCAAGCTGACGCAGATGGGACTCGACGTGGGTCAGGACGAGTGTCTCGCGAACATGCGGCGGATCGTCGAGGCTGCGAAGGAGACGCGGAGGTTCATCCGCATCGACATGGAGGACTCCCAGCACACCGACATGACGCTCGCGGTGCTCCATGAACTGCGCAAGTCCTACCCGCGGATCGGCACCGTTCTGCAGTCCTACCTCTTCCGCAGCCAGAACGACCTCGCGATGCTGCAGGCTGCGGACATCAGCGTGCGCATCGTCAAGGGCGCCTACCTCGAGCCGCCTACCGTCGCGTTCCCACTCAAGTCCGATGTGGACCAGAACTACCTGCGCCTCGTCGACATGGCGCTGCGGGCCGGGCAGTACGTGGCGATCGCGACGCACGACGAGAACATCATCCATGAAGTCGAGGGCTGGGTGAACGAGCGCAAGATCCCCCTCGACAAGTTCGAGTTCCAGATGCTCTACGGCATCAGGATGTCGCGCCAGCGCGAACTCGCGAAGCAGGGGTACCGCGTGCGCTGCTACGTCCCGTTCGGCACCGACTGGTACGCGTACTACACGCGCCGGCTCGCCGAGCGACCCGCGAACATCCTCTTCGTTCTTCGGAGCCTCCTGCGCTCCTGAGCGGCCGTACGTCAGTCGGCACCCGTCCCCGGCCTGACCGGGAGCGGGTGCCGAACTCTGTTCTCGCCGCCCGACGTTGCAGTCTCGTCCCCGCCTGCCGCCGCTGCCCGGACTAGAGCAGCCTGCGGAACACCCGGTAGGACTCTAGGGTGCGGAACCCGAGCCGCCGGTAGAGGGCGACCGCCGGCAGGTTCGGCTGGCAGACTGCAAGGTGCAGCGTCCGCGCGCCGGAGCGCGTCGCGCGGGCCGCCGCCGTCGAGAGGAGCTCCCGCGAGTAGCCCTGCCCGCGATGGTCCGCCGTCGTCCCGACGAAGGTGACGACCCAGTCGCTCGGCTGCGGCCCGTAGCGGTCCAGGAGGGCGATGCCCACCACCGCCCCGGACAGGGACCTCGCGATCAGCCACTGGCGCCCTCCAGGGCCGTGGTGCTGGCCCATCTGGAAACGCAGCGCGGCTTCCGGGTCCGCGGCATCCTCAAGCGACATCGGCGAGAGGCAGCCGTCGAGGCAGGAGGCGTAGGCGCGAGCGAAGTCCGCCTCGTTGCCCGGGCGCAGCGCCTCGAAGTGTAGGCGCGGCGCGTCCAGAAGGCCCGGCGCCGGCAGTGCGCGCACCATCGTGTAGCGATGCACGAACTCCAGGAACCCCGCGCCTTCGAACGCTTCCTTCGCCGCGTCGAGC
>JAJYTE010000070.1 GCA_021793215.1 Bacillota bacterium | reverse complement strand
CGTCCGCCTGGGCGGCTCGATCACCGGCGAGCACGGGGTGGGCAGCGACAAGCTGCGCAGCATGTCCGTGATGTACGGTCCGGAGGAACTCGGGCTGATGGCCGAGGTGCGACGGAGCCTCGATCCACAGGGCCTTCTGAACCCCGGGAAGGCCGTGCCGCTCGCTCCGCGGGCCGCCCCCGCGCCAGAGGTGGGTGAGGCGTCGCCCGAGCCGTCCGGAGCCCAGGAGCTTCAGGCGTCGGTGCTGGCCGCGCGCGCGCGGGGAACGTCCCTCAACGTTTCGCTGCGGGGGCTTCGCGGCATCGCGATCGACCGCGCGAGCCTGACGGCCGAGGTCGGTGCAGGGGAGCCCCTGGAGGCGCTGGAAGCGGCGCTCGAGGGCACGCCGCTCGCCTTCGCGACCTCGCCCCTGCGCTCTGGGAGCCTGGGCGAGGCGCTCATGCACAACGACTACGGTCCCGAGCACCTCGGCCAAGGCACCCTGCGTGCCCACCTGCTGGCCGTAACCTACGTGACTGGGGCGGGCGAACTCGTGCGGATCGGTCGCTCCGTCGTGAAGAACGTGGCTGGCTACGACCTCTTCCGCCTGCTGATCGGCAGCCGGGGGCGGCTGGGCGTCCCGGCGTCGCTGACGCTGCGCCTCCTGCCGCGCGCCGTCGTCCCCTGGTGGCGCGCTGAGGGAGATCCTTGCGAGCTGCGGGGAGATGCGGCGCACGCGAGGGCCCTCTTCGCCGTCTCGCGCGACGAGGGCTACGTTTGCTACGCCCAATCGATCGCCGCGCCCGGCGAGGGGTGGCGCCCGGCGCCCGAGGCGCCGCAGCTGCTTTCCCGCCTGCGCGAGGAGCTTCGGGACGGCACCGACCTCCTCGACCTCGCGCTCGCGCCGCGCGACCTTCCGCCCGCGCTCGCGGCGATCCGTGAGGCCCCGCGCATCCTACTGCCCTGGGCCGCGCGGCTGATCGTGCGGCTTCCGCGCAGGGAAGCGGAGGAGATCGCAGGGCAGTTCGCCCAGCGCGGCCCCCTGCGCGCCGACTACGGGCCCGCGCGCCAGCCGCTCACCGAGCCTGGGGGTCTGCAGCGAACGTGGGAGGAGCGGCTCGCGCGCTGCTTCGATCCAAGCGGAATCCTTGCGCCGGCCGGGACAGGAAAGGGGGCGGCCCGTTGAGCCTCGATTCGGCGATCGACCGCTGCATCCAGTGCGGCTTCTGCCTTCAGGCCTGCCCCACGTACCGGCTGTTCGAGACCGAGGAGTCGTCGCCGCGCGGGCGCATCGCCCGCGTCAAGGACGTGCTCGCAGGCGAGGTCGCTCCGACCGTCCAGAGCCTTCAGACCTTCTCGGAGTGCCTCGGCTGCAGGGCCTGCGAGACCGCGTGCCCGTCCGGTGTGCACTACGAGGAGATCCTGCTCTACGGCCGCGCCGAACTTCGCCGCCTCGAACCGGAGCCACGCCTCGCGGTGCGCACGCTGCTACGGCTGATCTCGAGGCCCTCGGGCATCCGGCGGATGAAACGCCTCTGGGCACGGCTGGGGCGGGCTGCGATCCGCTTCGCGAGGGCGCTTCGCCCGCGCTCTCCGGAACTGCGCCTTCTCGCCGCGCTGCCGAATCCCGCGCCGCAGGCCGCCCCGACGCAGGGCGATCCGGACGTCACGATGCACCGCGGCTGTCTGATGGATGTCTTCTGGGAGGGGACGAACGCGCGCGCCGTGTTGCTGCTGCGCGACAGCGGGCTGCGTGCGGACCTGATGGAGGAGTCCGCGGGCTGCTGCGGCGCCCTGCACGCGCACCAGGGCGACACCCAGACGGCGAGGGAGCAGGCGAAACGACTGATCGGGGCCTTCGAGACCTCCGGGGCCAAGGTGATCTCGAGCCTTGCCGGCGGCTGCGGCGCGCACCTCAAGGAGTACCCCTCGCTGTTCGCGGACGACGCGACGTGGCGAGCGCGCGCCGAGCGGCTGTCGAACGCGGTGCGAGACGTCGCGACGCTCTTGCGCGGCCAAGGGGTTCGCCCGGGGGACGACGGCGGGCGCCGCGTGACCTATCAGGATTCCTGCCATCTGCGCAACGGGCTCAAAGTCACCGCGGCGCCGCGCGAACTGCTTGCCGGACCGGGTTACTGCGAGATGGCGAGCGCGGGAAGTTGCTGCGGATCCGCCGGCGTCTACAACCTCCTGCGGCCGGATGTTGCGGACGAACTCCTGCGCCGTAAGGTGGAGGAAGTGCGCGAGATGGGCGCCCAGGAGGTCGTCACCGCGAACCCGGGCTGCGAGCTGCAGTGGCGCATGGGGGCGCGCGAGGCCCGGCTCCCCGTGACGGTGCGCCACCTGGTAGACCACCTCTGGGAGGAGCGCCGCGGCGCGCAGTGACGCCGGGCGGGGGCAGGGACCGGAGGAAAGGATGGTCTGCATGCGGATCGCCGAGATGAACTGGATGCAGGTCGAGGAGTACCTTCGCCGCGACGATCGGGCCGTCATGCCGCTCGGGAGCACCGAGCAGCACGCCTACCTCAGCCTCGCGACCGACGCGATCCTCGCCCAGCGGGTCGCGGAGGAGGCAGCGGAGCCACTCGGGGTCCCGGTGTTCCCGGTCCTGAGCTACGGCATCACGCCTTCCTTCGCCGCGTACCCCGGCAGCGTCTCTCTTTCCCTTGGCACCTACGCGGCGCTGCTGCGCGAGATCCTCGATGGTCTTGCAGGCAGCGGGTTTCGGCGGATCCTGCTCGTGAACGGGCACGGTGGCAACGCACCCGCCGGAACGGTGGCGGCGGAGTTCATGGCCGCGCACCCCAAGGTGCAGGTGCGCATCCACCACTGGTGGAACGCACCGAGGACCTTCGCCGCCGTGCAGCGCATCGACCCCGTCGCGAGCCACGCGTCGTGGATGGAGAACTTTCCGTGGAACCGGGTGGCGGGCGTGACGCCGCCCGCGGAAGCGAAGGAGCCCGTCGACATGGACCGCTTGCGCGGTCAGGACCCGGCGGGCGTGCGGGAGCTGCTGGGCGACGGGAACTACGCGGGGCGCTACGTCCGAGACGACCGTGAGATGCTCGAGATCTGGAGCGATGGCGTACGCGAGACCCGCGCGCAGATCGAGGCGGGCTGGCGCTAGCGCGGCGGCTCCGAGTACGTGAGGGACGGAGGCTCTGCGTCGACCTCGGCCGCACGGGCGAGCAGCCTTTCGTCCTCGGAGCGTCGACCGACGAGCTGCAGCCCGAGTGGGAGTCCACCGTCGCCGAGGCCCATCGGCAGGCTGAGGGCCGGCCACCCGGTCACGTTGAAGGGCGCCGTGAAGAGGGTCAGGGCCCCGCGCCCCGTGCGGTGGCGCCCGTCGGGCAGCACCATGCCGCCGGAATTGGCGAGCGGGGCCACGGCGGGTACTGTCGGGAGAGCCAGTCCGTCGAGCCCCGTTGCCTGCATCTCGCACTCGAGCTGGCGCGTCGGCCCGTGGGCGTCGCGCAGTGCGCCGACGTAGTCCTCCGCGCTCTCGCCGCGGCCGGCGAGGGTGCGCTGCGCCAAACCGGGTCCGAAGCGCTCCTGGCGCTCCGAGAGAGCCTTCGCGTGGATGTGCAGTGTCTCGGGGCCGCGGAGGCACACCTGAAGGCGGCCGAACACCTCCGGCGTTGTCCAGTCAACCTCGACGATCTCGAACCCGCAACGGCGGAACGCGCCGAGCGCAGTCTCGAAGAGCTCTGTGACATCGGGATTCGCCCGGCCCCAAACCCAGGATCGCGGCACGCCGAGCCTCCGCGTCGCCGCATGCGGCGGAGGGGCAGACGGCAAGGACCCCGGATCGTACGGCGCGTCCGCCTCGCGCGCCGCTTGGGAGGCGCGTTCATCGCGCTGCAGGGAGGCTTTGAGTGAGGGCTCCCAGCGCTCCGTGCGCTGCAGCTGCGCAGAGAGCAGGCCTGACGGGGAAGCCCCCTGGTCGGTGAAGGCGGCGCGGAGGTCTTCTACGGATGCGAGGGCGAGCGCGCGATCGTCGAGCGGCAAGGAAAGGACCTCGTTCGGGCTGTCGCTCGGGTCTACGCCTGGGCGCAGGCGTTCTCCTGCCGATGCGCAGCGCGAACCTGGGGCGGGGCGGGGCGAAGGAGATCGGTGAGCGGGCGGGAATCCATCGGGGTACGAACTCAAGCCAGGGTGGGTGGTCAAGGTAGCCATGCAGGAGCCCGCCGTGAACGAGGCGGGCGCGCCCGTCATCGTCGCCAAGGGGCTGGTGAAGCGCTACGGCGACCTCGTGGCCGTACGCGGCATCGACTTCGAGATCCGCAAGGGCGAGTGCTTCGGTTTCCTGGGTCCGAACGGTGCCGGCAAGTCGAGCACGATTCGCATGCTCTCCTGCCTTTCACCCGTTAGCGAGGGCGAGCTTCAAGTCCTCGGGATGCCGGCGGGCGTCGCGGAACGGCGTATCAAGGAGCGGCTCGGCATCGTCTCACAGGACGACAACGTCGACCCCGATCTAACGCTGCTCGAGAACCTGCTCGTCTACGCCCGCTTCTTCGGCATGTCGCCGCGCGAGGCAACGCCACGCGCCAGAGAACTTCTGCGCTTCATGCAGCTCGAGCAGCGGCAGGACGCTGCGGTGCGCGAACTGTCCGGCGGCATGCGCCGGCGTCTCGTCATCGCGCGGGCCCTGATGCACGCGCCGGAAGTGCTCGTCCTGGACGAGCCGACGACCGGGCTCGACCCGCAGGCGCGCCTGCTCGTCTGGGGAGCGCTGCAGGCGCTGAAGCGCCAGGGCACGACGATCGTGCTGACGAGCCACTACATGGAGGAGGCGGAGCGGCTCGCGGACCGGCTCCTGATCGTGGACCACGGCGAGGTGCTCGAGCGCGGGTCGCCGGCGGAACTCGTCGAGCGGATCGTTGGCCGCGAGGCGGTGGAGATCTGGGCGGAGAATGAGGCGCAGGTCCAGCGCGTCACGCAGGCGGCCGGCGCCGCCGTGCAGCTCTCGGACCGCCATGGCGACGCCCTCGTGCTCTACAGCCGCGAGCCGGGACGGATCGGAGAGGAACTGATCCGCCACCAGGCGGCGCCGAACCGGATGCTGGTAAGACCAACGAACCTCGAGGACGTCTTCCTGACACTCACCGGGAGGGACCTGCGCGAATGAGCCACGCGAATGCGTTCTGGTCCAGCGCGCTCGCCGTCTGGTGGCGCAACTTCCTCGCCTGGCGCAAGTTCTGGCGCTCGTCGATCCTGCTGAACTTCGGAGAGCCCCTGACGAACCTACTCGCGCTTGGGCTCGGACTCGGCGCCTACGTCAGCTCGATGATGCAGGGCGTCTCCTTCCTGCAGTTCATCGCTCCAGGTCTTCTCGCCGTGACGGCGATGAACGCCGTCACGTTCGACTCGGGCTTCGACGGTTACGACCGGCTGAACTCGAACGGCGTCTACGCGGCCATGATGACCTCGCCCCTGACCGTCCCCGAGATCGTTGCGGGGGAGTACCTCTGGGAGGCGACGCGTAGCCTTCTCTACGGCGCCGTCTTCTTCATCGTGGTGCTCGCCTTCGGCCTGGTGCACTCCCTGTGGGTCGTGCTCCTGCCGATCCCGCTAGCGCTGTTCGGCGTCGTCTTCGCGGCCCCGGCGCTCTACGTCGCCGCCCGCGCGAAGACGCACGAGCAGCTGTTCTACTACTTCAGCCTAGTGATCACCCCGATGTTCATGTTCAGCGGCGTCTTCTTCCCGGTGAACCACCTGCCGTGGTACATCGCGGACATCATCTACGCGCTCCCGCTGTATCATGGTGTCGATCTCGCGCGCAGTCTGATGCTGGGGCAGATCTCCCTCGCGTGCCTTTGGGATCTCCTCTGGATCCTCGGGTACGCGGCAGTGCTGTCGTACCTGCCGGTCAAAGCGTTGGAGCGGCGGCTGACGGCGTAGGAGGAATGGCGGTGGAGGTCGCGGTGACGGGCGCGACAGGGATGATCGGCCGCAGGCTCTGCGCTGCGCTCGTGGCGCAAGGCGACCGCGTGCTGTCGGTGACGCGCGGTGCGGCTCCCCCCGGGACGCAGGGCGTGCACTGGCAGGGTGCCGCCAGCAGCGGAGCGGGTTGGGCCGAGCCGCTCTGTGGCGTCGACGCGGTCATCCATCTTGCGGGAAGCTCACTCGCGGCGGGGCGCTGGACGCCCGCGCGCAAGGCCGAGATCCTGGAGAGCCGCGATCGGGGGACGCGCGTCCTCGTCGGGGCGCTCCGGGAAGTGGGGGCGCACCCCAGAGCCTTCCTTTCGATGTCGGCCGTCGGCTACTACGGCATGGACGCCGAGCGGAGATTCACAGAGGACGACGGGCCGGGCGATGATTACCTCGCGCGCGTATGCGTCGCCTGGGAGGCGGCGGCGCGCACGGCGGAGGCGCTCGGTGCACGCGTCGCGCTGCTGCGGGCGGGCGTCATGCTCTCAGGGTCCGGCGGCATGCTCGGACGTTTGAAGATGCCCTTTCAGCTCGGACTCGGGGGTCCTGTCGGCAGCGGTCGCCAGTGGCTGTCGTGGATCGGCGAACAGGACGCCGTGGGCCTGATGCTGCACGTGCTGGCGCATGAGGAGGCTGAGGGTCCGTTCAACCTGACGGCGCCAGACCCGGTGCGAAACGCGGAGTTCGCCCGGGCGCTCGGGAGGGCACTCCGCAAGCCGTCTGCGCTGCGATTGCCGGCCACCGCCGTGCGGCTCCTGTTCGGCGAGATGGGCGAGACGGTTCTGCTCTCGGGACAGAAGGTCTACCCGCAGCGCGCACTGGCGTTGGGGTACGCGTTTCAGGAGCCGACGATCGACGGCGCGCTCGCGAAGGTCCTCGGCCGCTGACGTCGGTTGCCGGTTCGGTTGCCCCCGTGCACCCGGCTACGTTCGGGTCCGCGGGGGCGACGTGTCGGCCGCAAGCCAGCTGACGCTTGGCAGGAGGGCTGAAGCCAGTGAGACGACCGCACCGAGCACGACGCCTGGCCAGCGCAGGAACTCCCACAGCAGGTCGATCAGGCTTCCCCCGAGGCTTGCGCCGAGGTAGTAGGTGACGAGGTAGGCGGCGGAGCCCAGCGCGTTCGCTGACGAGCGTGCTCGCGGCGGAGTGACCGCCGAAGAAGGCGAACGTGAAGATGGCGACGCCGACGAGCTTCGACCAGAGTGGCGGGTCGAGCGTCAAGAGCACCCCGTGGCGTACGGTGCGAGCGGCCCCTTCATCCGCGACCCCAACATAGGCACCCCTCCCTTTGCTGGCTTCCTCCAGCTAAGGAGGGGTTCGTCCAGTTGCCTTTAGGCACCTGATTACCTGATTATGCCAAGCCCACCGAGCCGAAGCCCGCCTGTCAGGCGGTTCGGCAAAGCCCACTCGGCATAATCCGGAGCTCGGCATAAAAGACGGACCTCGACATCGAGCGGTTGCCGTCGGGCAAGTTCGCCACCAACAACCTTGTCCTGCAGTTCGCGCTCTTCGCCTACAACCTTCTCCGCTTCATCGGGCAGAAGACGCTCGCGCTGATGCAGGTGCCGATTCGCAAGCCGGCCCAGCGGCGGCGTATCCGGACGGTGATCCAGAGCATCATCACTATGGCCGCCAAGGTGACATGGCACGCCAGAAGCCACTGGCTCCAACTCGGACGCGGCTCAGCCGTTCTCCAGGACCTCT
>JAJYTE010000025.1:37856-38574 GCA_021793215.1 Bacillota bacterium | reverse complement strand
GGCGTGTAGCCCATCAGGTCGGCGACGACCGCCACCTCTTCCTCAGGGATCCAGCCGAACTCTTCCTCGACGAGGTGAAGGATGGGGATGAGGGCAGACGACTTCTGCGGGAAGGCGTCGAGCAGCTCGCGCGCCTTCGCCAGGCGTTCCGCGTTCATCGGTCCACCTCCCCCAGTACGATGTCGATCGAGCCGATCGACGCGACGACGTCGGCGAGCATGCGATCTTGCACCATCAGCGGCAGGCTCGACAGGTTGTAGAACGAGGGTCCGCGGACCCGCACCCGGTACGGCTTGCCGGAGCCGTCGGCCACGATGTAGTAGCCGATCTCGCCCTTCGGCCCCTCGACGGCCATGTAGGTCTCGCCGGCCGGCACGCGGATGCCTTCCGTGAACAGCTTGAAGTGGTAGATGAGGGCCTCCATGTTGCGGCCGATGTCCGACTTGTTCGGCGGGTAGATCTTCCAGTTGTCGACGTGCCAGTCGCCTTCGGGCAGGTTGTCCGCCGCCTGGTGGATGATCTTCAGGCTCTCCTGCATCTCCTGCAGGCGCACGGCGTACCGCGCGTAGACGTCACCTTCGGTGGCGATCGGCACGTTGAACTCGAAGTCCTCGTAGGAGGAGTAGGGGTTCCACTTGCGCAGGTCGCGGTCGAGTCCGTTCGCGCGCAGCATCGGGCCCGTGATGCCGTACTCGAGTGCCTGCTCGAGGGTCAGTAC
>JAJYTE010000025.1:0-37846 GCA_021793215.1 Bacillota bacterium | reverse complement strand
TACGCCGGTGCCCTTGAGGCGCTCGAGCCAGATCGGGTTCTGGTCCAAAAGGCGGTGGTACTCCCCGAGCCAGGTCGGGAAGCCGTCGAGGAACTTCTTCAGGCGCTCGAAGAAGCCCGGCGGGAGATCGTTCAGGAGTCCGCCGACGCGGAAGTAGCTCGGGTTCATGCGCGTGCCCGCGGTCGCCTCGATCAGGTCGAGGATCAGTTCGCGCTGCTGCAGGCAGTAGAAGAATGGCGACATCGCGCCCATGTCCATCGCGGACGTGCCGAGCCACACGAGGTGGCTCGCGATGCGCGAGAGCTCCGCGAACATCACGCGGATGTACTGGCAGCGCTTCGGCACCTCGACGCCGAGGAGCTTCTCGACCGCCAGCACGTAGCCGAAGTTGTTCGTGATCGGGGAAAGATAGTCCATGCGGTCCGTAAGCGTGATCGCCTGGTTGAACGTGAGGTCCTCGCAGTTCTTCTCGATGCCGGTGTGCAGGTAGCCGATCACCGGCTCGCAACCGCGGATCTGCTCGCCGTCCAGCGCGAGGCGCACGCGCAGCACGCCGTGCGTACTGGGGTGCTGCGGTCCCAGGTTGATGACCATGGGCTTGAGGCCGGTCTCAGGGTCGACCCTGCCCAGTTCCGTGTCAGCCACTCGGAAACCCTCCTACTCTCGCGCGAGCGGCGGTAGTGGATCGGTTCCGGTCAACGGGTAGTCCTTGCGCAGCGGATGCCCCTGCCAGTCGTCCGGCATGAGGATGCGCTTGAGGTTCGGGTGACCGCGGAAGGTGATGCCGAACATGTCGTAGCACTCACGCTCGGCCCAGTTGGCCGACGCGAAGACGTGCGCGATGCTCGGCAGTTGCGGCTCCTCGCCGTAGACCTGGACCAGAAGGCGCAGCCACTGGCGCTGCTCGAGGTGGTAAAGGATGTAGACGACGTCGAAGCGCGGCTCGCGCTCGAGGTAGTCGACGGCGGACAGGTCGATCAGCATCGCAAAGCCCTGGGACTTCAAGAATGTGACAACGCTCACGATCTCGCCCGCAGCGACGTGCACGACCGTCTGGTCGAGCGACGTCGTGACGCGAATGCGCTCGCCGAACGTCTCCTGCAACTTCTCGAGGATTTCGCTCATGCCCGCGCCCCCCCGGCCTGCATCGCGGGCGCGACCGGACGACCGCCGCGCATGATCTTCTTCTGCAGTTCCATGACGCCGTCGATCAGCCCCTCAGGGGTCGGCGGGCAGCCAGGAACGTAGACATCGACCGGCACCACCCGGTCGACTCCCTGCACGATCGCGTAGTTGTTGAAGACGCCGCCCACCGAAGCGCAGGCACCCATCGAGATGACCCACTTCGGCTCCGGCATCTGGTCGTACAGCTGGCGAACGACCGGAGCCATCTTCTGCGAGACCCGGCCGGCAACGATCATCACGTCGGCTTGGCGGGGTGACGCGCGCATGACCTCGGCGCCGAAGCGGGACAGGTCGAAGCGGGAACCCGCCGTCGCCATCATCTCAATGGCGCAGCAGGCGAGCCCGAACTGGGCCGGCCACAATGAGTTCGCGCGCGCCCAGTTGGCGAGCTGATCCATGCGGGCGAAGAGGATTGGACGGTCCTCTACTCCTGCCATTGGAATCCCCCCCTCTTCCAAACGTACGCGTACCCGATCCCTAGAACCAGGACGAACAGCGCCATCTCCAGCAGGCCGAACAGCCGCAGCTGGTGCATCAGCACTGCCCACGGGTAGAAGGACACCGCTTCAACGTCGAAGATCATGAACAGCATCGCGACGAGGTAGAACTTCACGGAGAACCTCGGACCGACCTCGCCCTCCGGTGTTACACCGCACTCGTACGTCTGCAGCTTCGCGGCGTTCGGCTTGCGTGGCCCCATGACCCGGGACGCACCGAGAACACCGACGCCGATGACAACGGCGACGAGGAAATAGAGCGCGATCGGAAAGTAGCTCGTGAGCAAGCCGCCACCCCCAACGATCCAGAATCCACCCGTCAGTGTATCACACGGTCCCATCAGTGGGAACGCTAGTTTCTTTGGGCCCGTATTCGGTGACTGGGCCCGGTCCACGCAATTGGCAGATGACACTCTGCTGATCGTTAAAGAAGAACAGAGTACAGTGCAATTGTCCGATTGATTCCCTACTGCACATGTCATCTATCTAATTGTCTACAATAAGATTGTGAACTTTTCCTCTTGCTTTTTCAATAGCGGACATGCTGGTGCAAAATCCGGGTTTCCCCGCGAAATGCATGAACGAACACGCGAAATGCTGGCGAAGCCAGAATCCGTTCCGCGAAAAACGAGCGGCCAGCCGATGAACTTCGCCGTGGTCCGGGGGGCGAGGCCACCGAGCGCGCGAGGATGTCTTCGGCGCGCGAGAGCGCGGCGCTCCATGGCGATCCCATGTGTTCTGCGACGGCGCCGCAATGTCATCGGCGCGCAGCGGGTGTCCAAGTCCGGTATGCTGTGAAGGTGTGGGCCCCACGCGGCGCAGGAGGTCCGCCACCGCGGCAGCGAATGGGCTCTGGGCCGTTCGTGCGCCGCGCACGCCGAAGTCCGAGGATCCGAAAGACGGAGGTATCGCCTTGCCAGAAGATCTTCACCTGGAACCGAGCCGCTGCGCCCTCGTCGTGATCGACCTGCAGAAGGGGATCGTCGGCATGCCGACCCAGCCGCACGACGTTCAGACAGTCGTCGGGAACGCCGCCCGGCTCGCGGACGCCTGCCGCGCAGCGGGGGCGTTCGTCGTCCTCGTCCACGTCGGCCCGTCGCGCGACGGCCAGGATGCTCTGCGCCCGGTCACCGATCAGCCTCCGGCCGCGTTCGCGCCGCAGCCAGGCTGGGACGAGATCGTGCCGGAGATGGGGCCGCGCGAAGGCGACCATATCGTCAGGAAGCGCCAGTGGGGCGCCTTCTACGGCACAGACCTCGACCTTCAGCTGCGCCGGCGCGGCATCGACACGATCCTGCTCTGCGGCATCTCGACGAACTACGGCGTCGAGAGCACGGCCCGCGACGCCTACGAGCGTGGCTACCAGCAGGTGTTCGTCGAGGACGCCTGCGGCGCGCGCGCGGCCGAGGACCACGCCTTCTCGCTGCGCGTGGCGCTCTCGCGCCTCGGGCGGATCCGCAGCACCGACGACGTCCTGCGGGCGCTCGGCAGGTAGGATCGTCGCGAAGCCGGAAGAGCGAAGGAGGCCCCCGCCCGTCGGCGGTGGCCTCCTTCAGCGTGCGAGCTTCTCGATGCCGACGTCGATGCGGCGCAGCGCCTCCTCACGTCCCAGGAGCTCCGACAGTTCGCTCGCCCCGCCCGGCGTGAACTCCTTGCCCGAGAGGGCGACGCGCACGGGGTACATCACCTGACCGTTCTTCCTGCCGGTCTCCTGCGCCAGCGCCTCGAGCGCGCCGTGCACCCCGTCCTGCGTGAACGGCTCGAGCGCCTGCAGCGCGCGCCGCGCGCCGCGCAGACTCTCGGACGCCACGGCAGCGTCGGTCTTCATCTTCTTGTGCTCGTAGAGGGCCGGGTCGTAGTCCGGCAGATCGGCGACGAAGTCGATGGCCGACGGGATCTCAGAAAGCACCTCGGTGCGGCTGTGCAGCAGCCGGCTGAGCGCCAGGAGGTCGACTCCCGCGCGGCGGACCTCCTCGGGGTACCAGGGGAGCGCGAGCGCGTGGAACTCCTCGAGGGGCAGGCGGCGCAGGTACTCGCCGTTCATCCAGCGCATCTTCTGCAGATCGAAGATCGCGGGCGACTTCGAGAGCCCCTCGAAGCTGAAGCTCTCCACGAGTTCGGGGAGGGTGAAGAACTCCTGGTCTGTACCCGGCGACCACCCGAGCAGCGCGATGTAGTTGAGGATCGCATGCGGCAGGTAGCCCTTCGCGTCGTAGTCCTCGAAGGACGCGTCGCCATGCCGCTTGCTGAGCTTCTCCGTCGCCGTCTTGTTGATCACCGGGAGGTGGACGTGCACGGGGATGTCCCAGCCGAAGGCCTGGTAGATCAGGATGTACTTCGGCGTCGAGGAGAGGTACTCCGCCCCGCGCATCACGTGGCTGATCTCCATCAGGTGGTCGTCCACGACGTTCGCGAAGTTGTAGGTGGGGAAACCGTCCGACTTCACCAGCACGCTGTCGTCGAGCTCGGCGTTGTCGATCGCGATCCGGCCGAACACGACGTCGTCGTAGCTCGTCGTGCCGGTGCGCGGCGTCGCCTGGCGGACGACGAAGCCCTCCCCCGCCGCGGCGCGCCGCGCGCCCTCCTCCGGCGCGAGCTCGCGGCATCGCTCGTCCTTGAACGGGCGGTGCTCGCGGCGCGCCCGTGCTCGCTGCTCCTCGACCGCCTCAGGCGTGCAGAAGCAGCGGTAGGCGCCGCCCAGGGCGATCAGCTCGTCCGCGTACCGCCGGTAGATCTCGAGGCGCTCGCTCTGCACGTAGGGCCCGTACGGCCCGCCGACGTCGGGGCCCTCGTCGTGCTGCAGCCCGACGCGCGAGAGCGTGTCGTAGATCGCCTGCAGCGCGCCCTCGCTCCGGCGGTCCTGGTCGGTGTCCTCGATGCGCAGGATGAACTGGCCGTGCGCCTTGCGGGCTGTGAGGTAGGCGTAGAGGCCCGTGCGCAGGTTGCCAAGGTGCATTTTGCCGGTGGGACTCGGCGCGTACCGCGTGCGAACAGCCGCCATGCTCCGCCTCCAACGTTGTGAATATGCCAAGCCATTATACCAAGGAGGGCGGCCTTGGGGGCCGCCCGCGTCGGTAGACGCTCTTGAGGGTGGACTTGGGCCCCCTGCCGCGCGCCCTCGCCGGTTCCTAGAAGCCGAGGGCGAGCGCGAGAAGCCCCGTGACGATGCCCGCGGCGGCGACCAGCACCGCGACGCGCACGAGGAGGCGCCAGGACACCGCGCGTCCGACCATCACGAGCGACGGCAGGCTGACGGCCGGCAGCGTCATCATCAGCGCGCCCGCCGAACCTGCCCCGAGGCCGTACGTCACAAGCGTCTGGATCACCGGGACCTCGCCCGCCGTCGGGATGACGAACAGCGTGCCCGCGATGGCGAGGCCGAGGAGCAGAAGGATGCTTCCGCCGATTGCCGGCGACATCGCCGGGAAGAGCCAGGCGCGGGCGAGGCCGAGCACGGCGACCACGACGATGTACTCCGGGATCAGGCCGACGCAAAGGCGCCAGAGGGCGCGAAGCCATGCGAGCAGCCGATTCGAGGGCTGGCGCTCCTCGGGCGGCAGGGACGAGAGGAGCGCCTGCGCGGTCTCGGAGCCGCTGCGCCGGTCCTCCCGGTTGCCGAGCCACGCGGCGCCCGCGACGAGGAGGAGCCCGAGCACGATCCGGAGCACCGCCCAGTTCCACCCGAGGACGAAGCCGATGAAGATGATCGTCGCCGGGTTCAGCACCGGGTTGCCGAGCCAGTACGCGAGCGCTGCGCCGTTCGACACCTTGGCGCGGCGCATGCCCACGACCATCGGCGCCGAGCAGCAGGTGCACATCATGGACGGGACCGCCAGGACTCCTGCGAGCAGCACGCTCCTCGCGCTGGCGGCGCCGAAGACGCGCAGGAGCCAATCGCGCGGCAGGAGTGCCTGCACGCCCGCGCCGAGGACGAGGCCGACGACGAGGGCGATCCAGATGTCCTTGAAGTAGACAAGGAAGTAGTCCCAGGCGGCCGCGAGCGACGGTGCCGGCGGGTTCGCCGCGCTCCCGCTGATGATCGACGCGCCCAGCGTGTGACTGGCCGCCGCCGTGAACGCCTTGTGGAAGTAGGGATCCCACTTGGCGTAGAAGAGCCCTGCGAGCAGGAGGACGATGAAGACGACCACCGCGAGAGCCGCGGATTGCCCTCGCGGACTGCGCGACGCCTCGATCAAGCCGGCTCCCCCCTTCGACTGGTTCGGAGTTACCATACGGATGCAGGCGCAAACCGGCAACGATAGATACGTTTTTCGCATGGAGGCGGGGCGATGGAACTCTCGGATGTCGCGCTGTTCCTAGAGATCCTCCGCGCCGGCAGCATCTCGCTGGCCGCGCGCAGGCAGAGCCTGACGCAGCCGACGGCATCCCGCCGCATCCGCCGGCTGGAGTCGGATCTCGGACACACCCTGCTGAGTCGCAGCGGCCGCAGCGTCACGCCGACCCGCGCCGGCCTCACGCTGCTGCAGTTCGCGGAGCGCACGCTCGCGGACGAGCGGCGCCTGCGCGAGCAGCTCGCGGCGGACCGCGCGCTCGGGGGCACTCTGCACATCGCAGCCAGCACAGCGCCAGGCGAGAGCTTCGTGCCTGGGCTCCTGGCGGCGTTCGCGCAGCGCCACGAGGGTCTCACATCGCAGCTCTACGTGATGGACTCGCAGGCCGTGGAGCGCTGCGTGGCGGACGGGACCTGCGTTGCGGGCTTCACCGGCCAGGCGCCCGGCCCGGGGCTCCTCTCGGCGGAGGTGATCGGCCGCGACGAGCTGGTGCTCGCCGTGCCGCGGGGGCACCCCCTGTTCGACCGCCCCTTGGTGAGCCCGGAGGAGCTGCTCAGGGAGACCTTCGTTGAGCGCGCGGAGGGATCCGGGTCGCGCCGCACCGTCGAGGAGCGGATGGCGGCCGCGGGGGTCGATTACGCGCGAAGGCGCATCGCGCTCACGGTGAACTCCGCCCAGGGCGTGCTCGCGGCCGTGCGCGCCGGCATGGGCGTCGGCTTCGTCTCCCGGCTCGCGCTGGGCGGCGCGCCGCGCGAGGAGCTGCGCGGCCTGCGCGTCCAAGGCGTGCCGATCGAGCGCCCGCTCTACCTCCTCTGGGACTACCACGCGAGCGAGGCGGCCGGCGCGTTCGTCGCGTTCGCCAGGGAGCACCCGCATGCCTGACGCCGAACGAGGCGCGCACGTACTGGAGGACTTGCTCGCCCCGGACCTTCGCCTCGTGATCTGCGGCAGCGCCGCGGGTACCGTGTCCGCCCGGCGCCGCGCCTACTACGCGGGGCCTGGAAACCGCTTCTGGCCGACGCTGGCCGAGGTCGGCCTCACGGACCACGTGCTGCGGCCCGAGGAGTATCGGGGCCTCCTCTCCTTCGGCATCGGCCTCACCGACGTCGTGAAGACAGCCTACGGCGCGGACTCCGAGATCCCCAAGGCCGCGTTCGCGCCGGATGCCGTTCTCGTGAAGCTCCTGCGCTTTCGTCCGCGCATGCTCGCGACGAACGGCAAGCGCGCAGCGCAGGAGCTCTTCCGCCACCGCGTCGACTACGGCCTGCAGCCCACGCGGCTCGCGCAGGTGCCCGTATTCGTCCTGCCGTCGACAAGCGGCAGGGCCGGTCCCTTCTTCGACCTTGCGCCCTGGAGGGAGCTCGCCGCGCTGGTGCGTCGGCCGCGCGAAGCGTGAGCACGGCGCCGACCTACCGTCCGCGAGCCGCATGGTACGATACGGTTGCCGCACCAGCTTTCTTCAGGCGGCGCCGCGGCGAAGCCAAGGGGGAGTCGTCGTCAGTCCTACAGTCCCGACCAGCGCGAAGGTGCGCATGTCCGAGATCGTCTCCGCGCTGTCTCGCGCCCTTGATCTGACGGAGGGCCAGCCGTTCGGCCACGCCGCGCGCAGCTGCGTCGTCGGCATGCGCGTCGCCCATGCCGTTGGACTCGAAGGTCAGGACCTGTCAGATCTCTTCTACGCGCTCCTGCTCAAGGACGCCGGCTGCACGGCGAATGCCGCCGCAACCTACAATCTCTTCCGGTATGACGACCGCGAGGCGAAGCGACGGCTCAAGACGGTCAACTGGTCGCACACCGCCTCCTCCGTGCGCTACGCCGCTTCGATCGCCGCAGCCGGACAGCCGCTGCCCGCGCGCCTCGCCCAACTGCTCTACCTCGCCCGCAAGGGCACCCGCGCTGCCCAGCCGATGTTCGCCCTGCGCTGCGAGCGCGGCGCCGACATCATCCGACTGCTCGGTTTCCCAGAGACCGTGGCGCAGGCCGTGTACGCGCTCGACGAGCACTTCGATGGCGCTGGATACCCGAAGGGGCTCCGCGGTCAGGACATCCCGATACTGTCGCGCATCGCGTCTCTCGCGCAGACGTTCGAGGTGCTTGCGGTGGCGCACGGAACTGCGCGCGCGGTGCAGATGGTTCGACGACGCGCGGGCAGCTGGTTCGATCCCGCGCTGGTCACTGCGCTCTGCTCGTTCGCGCAGGACGAGAGGCTGCTCGGGGAGATCGGCGCGGATCCTGGCTCCGACCTCTTGGCAGCCCTCGAGCCGCAGGACCACGCCGTGTACGCGGACGACGCGCAGCTCGATCGCATCGCGGAGGCCTTCGCCCAGGTGATCGACGCGAAGTCGCCTTTCACCTACCAGCACTCCACCGGCGTCGCGAAGGTTGCCCTCGGCATCGCCGCGACACTCGGTCTGCCCGCCGACAGGGTCCGAGACGTCCGACGCGCCGCGCTGCTGCACGACATCGGCAAGCTCGGCGTGCCGAACACGATCCTCGACAAGCCCGACAAGCTGACCGACGAGGAGTTCGCGGTCATCCGGCGCCATCCGGCCTACACGGTCGAAATCCTCGGTCGCGTGGATGCGCTGCGCGGCATCGTGGAGATCGCGGGGAGTCACCACGAGCGCCTGGATGGCCGCGGCTACCATCGCGGCATCGCGCTGGGAGAGCAGGACGTCGCCGTGCGCCTCCTGCCGGTGGCGGACGTGTACGATGCCCTGACCTCCGACCGCCCGTACCGCCGCGCGCTGCCGCAGGAGCAGGCGCTCGACATCATGCGACGGCAGGTGGGCGGCGCGTTCTGCCCGGACTGCTTCGCGGCCTTCGAGCAGTTCCTGGGCGCCTGACCCGTTCGGACCGCGAAGCGCCGGCATCCCTCGAGGAATGCCGGCGCTTCGCCGCGTGCGCTAGGGCTGCTGCGTCCAAGTCTGCCCGCCATCCGTGCTGCGGTAGATCCCGTTATTGCCAAGCAGCCAACCGTTCTGGGCGTCAGGGAACTGCAGCAGCAGGCTGTTGTTGAAGGGCTGCAGCGCCGGGCCGCCCACGGGGTGGCTCGCCCAGGTCTTGCCGCCGTCCGTCGTCTGCAGGATCACGGTCTGGGAGTTCTGGGTCGCCGGTGCGCTCTGCATCGCGAGCCAGCCGTCCTGGGCGGAGGAGAAGTAGATCGCCTCGCCCCAGTCGCCGTTCGTGAACTGCTGTACCGTCGACCAGGTCTTGCCGCCGTCCGTCGTGCGCTGGAGCGTCGCGGTCCCCTGGCCCTGGTTCACGACGGTCGAGAGCTGGAAGCCGACCGCCTGAGAGAGGAAGTCGTACTGCTGCCAGCTGCCTGGCGTGCTCGTCTGGGTCACCATCTGGGTCCAGGTCCTGCCGCCGTCGCTCGTCTGCTCGAGCACCGTCTGCGGGTAGTCCTCCGTTTCGAGCACGCCGTGCTCCTTGTCGAAGAACTTCACGTACGGCGTCGTCGCGTAGAGCTGGCCCGATGCCGCGCTCAGGTTCGCGCGCACCTGCCAATGCCGGCCGCCGTCTTTGGTCGAGAGCACCTGCATCGACGTGCCCGCGTTCTTCGGCGCCGCGATCGCGAAGCCGACGTTCGGGCTGACGAAGGAGAGCCCCATGGCGCCCTGCGGCAGCTCGGATCGCTGGGTCCAGGTCTTGCCGCCGTCGGTCGTCGCGATGAAAGCCTGCCCGTCCGACGGGATGCCGATGCCGAAGCCATGCGCCGTATCGGGGAACTCCACGAGGCTCGAGGGCGAGAGGGCTGGCAGCACCTGGGTGAACGTGCGGCCGCCGTCCGTGGTCTTGACGAGGAAGCCCTGCTGCGAGGACGGATTCTCGCCCGCCGCGTAGCCGACCTTCGCCGAGAGGATCGACACGCTATTCAGGCTCCAGACCTGGTTCGCACTCGCGGTCGTCCAGGTCGCGCCGCCGTCGCGGGTGATCAGGAGGCCGCCTGGATACGGCGCCGCGCCTACGTTGATCGGCAGCCAGCCGACCTTCGGTGTCACGAACGTCGGCGCGCCGGCCACGGTGCGGCCCTGGGCGAAGTTCGGCTGCGCAAGCGTCCACTTCCTCCCGCCGTCCGTGGTCTGGTAGAGCGTCCCCTGCCACGTGGCGGAGTTCTTCTGGAAGTACCAGCCGTCCTGGGAGGTCGCGAAGCTCACGGCGCCGGAATAGGCCCAGTAGTTCTGCCCTGACGGGGAGAACGCCGTCGACCAGGTCTGCCCGCCGTCCGTCGTCTGGATCAGCCTTGGCTGGCAGCCGGCGATGCTGCCCCCGGCCTGGTTCGCCGGGCACTGCTGGCTTGCGACGAAGCCGGTCCGCGCCGTGAGGAAGTCCATGTGCACCGGCTCGTAGCCGCTCGGCAGCGTGAGCGGGGACCAGCTCTTGAACCCGTCCGTCGTCGTCAGGACCTTGTCGCCGACGAACGCGTAGCCCTGGCTGCCGAAGAACTGGAATCCGACGCGCATCAAGGTCGTCCCGTTCGAGAGCGCCTGCGCGCCCGGCTCGCTCCAGGCGACGTGCCAGCTCTTCGCGCCGTCCTGCGTCGCCAGGATCACGGTCGGAACGAGCTGACTCGCAGCGCCCGCCTGGCCCAGCCCAGTCTGCTGCGCCAGCACGTATCCCTTCTGGTCGTCGGTGAAGTGAACCGCCAGGGCCGTGTAGCCTTGCGGCAGGCGGTGGACGGCCCACGACGTCCCGCCGTCCGTCGTCGAGAGCACGGCGTTCTGCGCACCGTAGCTGCCGAGCGCCGCGGTCGCGAATCCGTCCCGAGGCGTCAGGAAGTCGACGCCCGAGATGTTGCCGATCGGTACCGTTTCGCCCTGTACGGTGTTCTTCGTAGCGGGAGGCGTCGTCTGCTTCGGGTGCAGTTGGTTCAGAACATAGGGCGTCGCGACGAGGACCGCCGCCAGCACGGCGGCTGCGCTCACCCAGCGGCCGGGATGCGGTGCACGGCTCCGGTGCTGCGCGTGCGCCGGCTTGCGCGGCGCGCTCGCCGCGTGCGAGCGCACGCGGTTCCACCCCGCATCGGTGTCGACGGGACCGATCTCGTGATCGAGCGCCTTGCCGAGGCCCCGCAGGCGCTCCTCCAGGCGGTCGTCCCTAGCGTCCATGTGAGATCTCCTCCTCCGGGGTAAGCAAGGCGCGCAGGTGGCCGCGCGCTCGGTGCAGCAGGCTCTTCACCGCGCCCGTACGCTTCTCGAGCACGTCGGCGATCTCCGCGAGCGGCAAGTCGAGCGCGTAGTGCATCAGCACCGCCTCGCGCTCTGCTTCGGGCAGCTTCCAGATGGCCTCCATGAGATCGCGTTCGACTGGTTCCCCGGACTGGGCGGGCGCGATGATCTCGTCCTTGAGCTCCTCCGGGTGCCGCCTGCGCCGGCGGTCGGCGTCCCGCGCCGCGTTTCGGGCGATCGTCAGCAGAAGTGGCACCGAGAACTGCGCCCGTGGCCCTCCTGCGTAGCGCAGGTAGCGCATCCAGGCCTCCTGGGCTGCGTCCTGCGCGAGGCCAGAATCCCTGAGGAGACCGTAGGTAAGGCGCAGTACACGGCGCTCCTCGCTCCGGTAAAACGCCTCGAACTCTTTCTCTCGCTCCAGATTCATCTCAGACCTCCTGGGGCGCTTTTGACCTCACACTGTGAAGAACGATCGTGGCGCCGAACTGGTTGCGCGAAGCGTTTCCAGTATGCGCCTGCCCTTCGCGGCGCGTGGTTCGCTTATGGTAGAGTCTAGACGCTCGAGACTTCCGACGGGAGGAACCGATGGCGGAACGCGAGCCCAAGGAGCAGTTGGATCCGCGCGTGGAGCGCGTTTTACATGAAGTTGAACGTCAGGTCGTTGGCAAGCGGGATGCGGCGCTGCGCGTCCTCTGCGCCGTCGTCGCCGGCGGCCACGTGCTGATCGAGGACGTGCCCGGCGTCGGCAAGACGCTGCTCGCGAAGTCGCTCGCGAGCGCGCTTGACCTGCGCTTCTCCCGCATCCAGGCGACGGCGGACCTCCTGCCGGCCGACATCGTCGGCGTGCACATCTACGATCCCTCGCGCCAGGAGTTCGACTTCCGGCCAGGCCCAGTCTTCGCCGAGATCGTGCTCGTGGACGAGATCAACCGCGCGTCGCCGCGCGCGCAGTCCGCGCTGCTCGAGGCGATGGAGGAGGGCCAGGTCACGTCCGAGGGCCACACCTATCCTCTGTCTGATACTTTTAGCGTCCTCGCGACGCAGAACCCCGCGGAGCACGAGGGGACCTACGCGCTGCCGACCTCGGAACTCGACCGCTTCCTGTTCAAGATCCATCTCGACTACCCGCAGGCGCGCGACGAGGACGAGCTCCTCCGCCGGATGTCGTCGGAAATCCGTCCCGAGGCGCTCTCGCCGGCGATCTCGCGCAAGGATCTCCTCGCGCTGCGCCAGGAGGCGCTCAAAACGCACGTGTCCCAGGGCGTCCTCTCCTACGTGCAGCAGATCGCCCGCGCGACGCGCGTCCACCCGGACGCCCTCCTCGGCGCGAGCCCCCGCGCGGCCGTTGCCCTCCTGCGGGCGGCGAAGGTCTGGGCGCGCCTGCACGGGCGCGACTTCGTCCTGCCGGACGACGTTCGCGAACTGACGCCGGACGCACTGGCCCACCGCATGCACTGCCGCACGTCGCGTCCGCTTGGGTGCCTTGACGACGTGCTCGCATCGGTCCCCGTCCCCCGCGACAACCGCGCATGAAGTTCGCCGCCCGCCTCCGTGGCCTCGTGCCGATCGCCGTGCTCGCGGTCGCCGCGCTCGCGGCCGGCGGCAGCGTCGGGGCGGCGCTCGGGGGAGTCGCCGCCCTCGCGGCGGTTCTGGCCGGCGTCGCCTACGTCGGCGCCCTGCCGGCCCGCCGGGCGCGCGCCCGACGGTACCTGCCCGAGGGCCCGGTGGAGGCCGGACAGGACGTCCTCGTCCGCGTCGACGTCGACTTCCCGCGCCTCTGGCCGCTTTGCGTCCTCTCGCTGCGCGACGCGTCGGCGACGGCGCTGGGGCAGGGCCTGCCGGAGGAGCGCGTGCTCTCAGGCAGCAGGCGCAGCCTGAGCGCCTCCTACACGCTGCATGGCGTGCCGCGCGGCCTGCACCCCTTCGGGCCGATCTCTCTCGAGGCGGGCGACGCGCTCTCGCTCTCGCGGCATGCCTTCCTCGTGCCCTGCGCCGGCGAACTGCTCGTGCACCCCGCGCGCGTCTCCCTGAAGGCACCTCCGCCCCAGGGCGGCAGGGATGCCCTGGACCTCCTGCCGCGCGGCACGCGCGACTTCCAGCCCGGCGACGCGCCGACCCGCCTGCACGCCGCGCGTACCGCGCAGCGCGGCTTCCCGCAGGTGCGGGAGTTCGACGCCGCGGGCGGCACGCCGTATGTCCTGACGCTCTACGCGAAGGAGTGTGACGCGGCGGATCTCGAGCTACTCCTCTCCTGCGCGGCGTCCTTGGCCAGTGCCTTCATCGCGGCGGGCGACACGGTCGGGCTCAAGTTCGCGGGCGCACCGGCGCATGGCGTCACGCCCGAGCGCGGACCGGAGCAGGGACTGCGCTTGCTGGCGGCGCTCTCGACGGTCGCCGGAGCGGACCTCGTCGCCGCCCGGGCGCCGCGGGCAACCGCCGGCGCGGACTGCTGGCTCCTGACGACGGACGCGCAGGCGCAGTTCGCCGGGCGCATCCTCCGGGTCGGGGCGGCCGCTGGACAGGGCGCGCTTACGCGCCTTCAGGACCTCAGCGCGCACCTCGAGCGGGGCGCGCTGTGAGCCGCCCGCACGGCCTGCTGCTGTTGCGCGGCGCCTGGCTCGGGCTGCTCGTCTGGCCATACGCCGTGGCGAGCGGCGTGCCGCGGCCGCTGGCGCTCGCGCTACTGCCGCTCGCGCTGGCCGTGACGTCCGGGGGCGGGGTCTGGCGCTACGGATTGCGCGTCCTTTTGGCGCTCGCGCTCGGCGCGGTCGCGAGTTTGCACGTCGTCTCGACCGCAAATCTCTCACACCTTCTGACCGTCGCCGACCTGCGCGCCCTGACAGAGCTCGTCACGTCACTTCTACTGTGGCTGACGGCGCTTCTCGGCTGGCAGGTCTACCGCGACGCGACGTCGCGCACCCGCATCCTCTGGCTCTGGCTGATGGGTACGCTGGTGCTCGCCCTGAACCAGCGCTTGTGGGGCTTCGCCGCTGAGCTTCCGACCCTCGCGTACGTCGGCATCGGCCTCTTCCTGCTCGCCGAGGCGCAGCAGACGAGGATCCGCTGGTCGCTCGCCATCGCCGCCCTCCTGCCGCTCGCGGGGGCCGCGGCCGGTTTCCTCGTGCCGCCGGGCGCTCCGCAGGCGCTGATCCAGAGCGAGGCGCGCGCGCTGAACCTTTCGGGTCTGAAGGTCGCGATCACGCCGGGCCGCGTGCCGAGCCGCGTCGACATCAACCGGCCCGTCTCGCTGTCGGCGACGCCGCTCTTGACGATCCGCGGCGTGCCAAGCCCCTCCTACTGGCAGGAGGCGATCTACGACGACTTCAACGGCTCGTCGTGGGTCGCGCCCTCGGGCGCCGCGACCCCGCTGCCCGCCTCCGGGCCGCTGCTCCCGGCCGCGGCGAGCGGTCTGCCCACCGCGATCTGGCACGTGCGCGTCTCCCAGTTCGTGTCCGGCAGCATCGGTCCCGTGATCTACGCGGGCACTCCCTTGAGCCTCGAGTCCGACGGTTCGACCGCGTACGAGGTGCCCGCGTCGCGGGCGCTCTACCTGCCGGGCGTCTCCTCCTACGGCCTCACCCTGTCTGTGCCGAAGTTCAGTGAGGCCGCGATGGACGCGGCAAGCTACCCGGCCGCCGCGAAGATTCCGCCGAGCGACCTCGCGGTGCCGAAGGCCCTGCGCGCGGAACTCTCCCCCCTCGCCGCCGAACTCAGGGCGGGCACCAGGTCGCCCTGGCAGCTCGCGCAGCGCATCGCGAACTACCTTGACACCCACGAGGCGTACGACCCGAACTTCTCGCCGAGCGCCAAGGCAGACCCCGTCGGCCGCTTCCTCCTGCGCACGCACAGTGGCTACTGCGACCAGTTCTCGACCGCGTTCATCATGCTCGCGCGCATCGGCGGGCTGCCGGCGCGCTGGGTCGTCGGGTTCGCTCCGGGGTCCTACAGCGCGAAGAGCCAGAGCGAGGTGCTGCTGGCGAGGGACGCCCACTCCTGGGCGGAGATCGAAGTGGCGCCGTACGGCTGGGTACCGATCGACCCGACGCCGTCGGCGGCACCGACTGGGCCCGCACATCCCGCGAAGCCCCACGCTACGCCGCCGCCGCGCATCGCCCCCGAGGGCGACGTCCTCGCGGCGCTGCTCGCCCTACTGCTCGCGGCGGCGGCCTTCCTCACCTGGCGCAGGCAGCCCTCGCCGCGGCTGCGCATCGAGCGCCTCGAGCGCGGCTTCGCCCGCCTCTGCCCCCTCACGGACCGGCGTCCGCCAACGCTGCGCGAGCGGTTCTACGCGCAGCCCGAACCGCTGCAGTCAGACCTCCTGCCGGTGCTCGCGCTCCTCGAGCAGGCGCGCTACGGCGAGGCGCTGCCGGGAGAGCCCGCGCTCGCACTGGCGGAGCAGGCGCTTTCGGCCGCGCAAAGGACGTCCCGTGCGCTGCGCAGGGGCAAGGCGTAGGGAAGCGCGGCTACAAGGCGGCCGCAGGCGGCGCCTCGTCCTCCTTCTTGTGGCTTCGCCACAGCGCGAAGGCGAGCGCCGTGGCGTACCATGAGGCCGCCGTCGCCAGGAAGATGAGCACGAGACCGAGCACCGAGAACCACACGAGGCCGAAGCTGTCCGGGTGCGCCACAAGCGACGAGATGTCGACCGCGTAGAGACCCTCGTACACGAGCGTCAGCAGCACGTTGACACCCCAGACCGCGATCCAACTGGGGAAATGCCCGTGCGCGTACTCCTGGCCCGCCGAGTAGACCGCGGCGCGGTACCCGAGGCGCCCGGCGAACAGTGCGGCCGCCAGGCCGTAGAGCAGCGGGAAGGCGAAGATCGACAAAAGGAGCACCACGGCTGCCGTGCGGAGCGTCATCGAGAGCAGGAGCGGCAAGTCTGCCGCCGCTGCGGCGCTTTGCGGCGGTGAACCGAACACCGCGGCCGATACGGCGCCCGCGACGAGCATGATCGCCGTGCCCAGAACCGCCACCGAAAGCCCGTAGGCCGCGGCGCGCCCCACGAGCCGCCAGCCGCGCGCGAGGTAGGGGGTCGGCGCGGCGAAGGTCACCGCCTCCCCGATCGCGCCGAGGGCCGCGCCGTAGACGAAGAGCGTCGCGAAGATCGCGAACAGCACGCCGATCGTCGCGCCGACAAAGGCGCTGCGGGTCAGGGCGCTGAGCAAGAGCCCCAGCGCGGCCGCGAGCCCGAACGCCGGGAACACGGCGAGCAGCTGCCAAAGCACGCTCTTCCTGCGCCCCATGATGCGCAGCGCCTGCCGCAAGAGATCGCCCACGTCGCACGCTCCTTCACCGCCGCGCGCGCGGCGGACACTGCACCTCGTCGCCGCCCCATGCTTACTCTGCGAGCGTTCCCTGTAGGTGCAGACTCTCGCGCACCGCGTCGATGAACTGGCGCACCGATTCCGGCAGGGGCGCGTCCGGCACCAGCAGGAACGTCACCGCGTCGGGCAGCTGCAGGCCCGGCGCGGGCACCTCCATCAGTCGCCCTTCGAGCAGTTCGCGCCGCACCGAGCGCTCGGGCAGGAAGGAGACGCCGAGTCCCTCCTCGACGAACCGCTTCGTCAGTTCGACCTGCGTGACCGGCATCGTGCGTGGGTGGATCCCTTCGTCCTCGAGGCGCTGTAGAAGATCGTTCCAGTAGCCGGGATGCCCGTGGCTGATCAGCGTCTGCTCCTCCAGGAGCTGACGCCAGAAGGCGGGTGCCTGGTCGTGGTCGTGGCCATCGTGGCGTGCGGCGAGCACGACGCGGTCGCGCATCAGCTCGCGGCAGCGCAGGCGATCCATGCTCGGCTCGGCGGGCACCTGCGCGATGCCGACGTCCGCCTCGCCGCTGTCGACGAGCCCCCCGACCTCACGCGACGGCACCACTTCCACCGAGACGAGCGCTGAGGGGCGCGCGAGGAGGAGGTGGCGAAGGGCCCGCGGCAGGAGCGCACGCGCCGGCTCGGGTGAGACCGCGATCGCAACGCGGTCCACCGCACCCCGCCGCTGCTCGCCAAGCTCCTTGAGCGCAGCGGCGTAGTCGCGGAGGATCATCTCGGCGTGCGGCAGGAACGCCTCACCGGCGGTGTTGAGGCGCACCCGGCGCCCGGCGCGGTCGAAGAGCGGTTCGCCGATCTCCCCCTCAAGCTCGCGGATCTGCGCGCTGACCGTCGGCTGGCTGAGCGACAGGCGCTCGGCCGTCTCGCGGAAGTTCTGCAGGTGCGCCGCCGACACGAAGGTGCGCAGCACGCGAAGGTCCACAGGCATTCCCCCATCTCTACGGCGAAGTCCTCACCATTATCCCACGGTTAGCAACTTCAGGGCGCCCAGCACCACAAGGAGCGCACCCGGCAGGAAGCGCAGCGGCGGCCAGGCCAGCACGCGCCGGCCGAGCCAGAGCCCGGCGAGCGCGAAGAGGGGCGCCTGCACGACCATCCACGCTGCCGCGAAGAGTGGGCTGACACCGAGGCCTGGGAGGGCGGCGCCGACGCCCAGCTCGTCCAAGGAGACGGCCGCCACGCCGAGCAGCACTCCCCCGGACAGGAGCTTCTCCGCCTCGTCCTCCCCCTCGCGCGCCTCATACAGGAGGTACAGGCCCAGCAGCACGAGGAGTACGCCGGACAGGGCGCCCATCGCGTCCGGTGCGAACCCGAACACGACCGCCGCGGCGGCGAAGCCCACGAGCGGGGCGATCGCCTCCGCGGCGCTCAGTAGGAGCACGAGGCGCAGCGCTGGGCCATGCCGCGCGAGCGCCATGGCTACGAAGAACGTGTCGAGCGAGAGGACTCCGAGCAGTGCCGTGCCCATGGCCGCACCGTTCGCCGCGCAGGGCGGCCTGTTCCTCCCCCTTCGGCCGAAGGGCGGTCGCCTAGCCGAGCGAGGGACGCAGGCGGCGCAGCAGGGGGGCCTCCCGCAAGAGGCCCCCCCGCGGCCTCAGCGCCTCGAGCGCGCGGAAGAGGACGTAGTGCAAGCGCAGAGGCAGGTCCCGCTCGCCGGTGAGGCGGATCTCCTCGCCGAACTGGCGTTTGAAGCGGTTCAGCCCATGCCGCGGGTCGCGCAGCGAACCACCGCGCAGGTCGTAGAGGGTGCAGCCTTGCGCGCTCGCCCAGTCGATCATGCCCTCCTGCAGCAGATAGCCCGGCAGGAAGGCACGATGCGCACTCGCGGACGCGCCGACCAGGTAGATGGCCCTGCGCCCGAAGCGGGCGACGATGCCCGCAGCCGTCGGCTGTCCCAAGCGACGCACGACCACCAGGTCACCGTAGCCGTGCGACTTCAGCACCTGCCAGAGCGCGCGGTAGTAGCCGTCGGCGCGCAGCGCCATGCCTTGGCGGCGCGCCGTGTCCTTCAGCAGCGCGAGGAGGTCCCCCAGGGCCTCCTCCCCCTCGACCTTCACAGTTCCCTCCGCGCGGGCGCGGCGCAGCTTGCGTCTGAGGTCCGCGTCGGGCGTCGGCGCCCCGTCGCCCAACGCACGCCGGAAGACGAGGCGCGGCTGGGTGCCGCCGAACTCGCCGGCACCCCTGCGCACCCGGTAGCCAGCGCCCGCGAGTTCCGGCAGCGGCAGGCTGCCCTCCGGCTGGTCGAGGTCGACACGCCAGAGGAAGCAGCCGAGCGACCGCCCGAAAGCCTGGGCGAAGTCCGCGAACTCCCGAAGGCCGCTTGCGCCGACGCCCACCGGGCCGCGCGGCAGGTAGCCGATGGGCACCCCGGGCCAGAGTTCTCGCACGAGCAGCAGCGCCGTTTGGTCGACGCTGCCGTGCGCCCGGTGCCAAAGTCGCCACGTCCGCCATCCGAACCGTTCTTTGAGCCGCCCCCAGGCCGCGGACTGCAGGATGTCGCCGCCGAGCTCCGAAGCCGCCTCGTCGAACGCCCACGCCGGCCGCAGGCACTCCGACCAGCTCACTGCGCGGGGCGCGCGACGAATCTCGTACGCCACAGCGCGATGCGGCTCACTACGGGCTCGGCAACGCGGTAGAGAAGGTAGTTCGGCAGTTTCAGCGGCGCGTCGAGCGGACCGACGTAGCGCCGCTCGACGGCGCCCCACTGCATCTTGAAGCGGCGCAGACCGCTCAGCGGATGTCGCGGCGACGGCGAGGGCGCCATCCCCGTCATGTCGTAGCGCTCCGCGCCCGCCCCGGCGGCCCAGGCGATCGCCTCCCATTGGCAGGCGTAGGTGGCCATGTCCCTGCGCCCCGCGTCGTCCGACGCGCCGTAGAGGTAGATCGCGTGCCGGCCGAGGCGCACGGCGAAGACGCCGGCGAAGTCCTCGTCGCCGCGCCCGGAGAGCAGGAGCGCCCCCTGTCCGGTGTCGCCGAACATGCGCAGGACCGTGTCGTAGAAGCGCGACGACCGAAGGCCGAAACCGTCGCGCCGCGCCGTGACCTGCAAGAGGCGCAGGAAGGTCGTCCTGTCGCCGGGATCGCCGACGCGCGTCGTGACGCCGCGCCGACCGGCGACCCTGATGTTGTAGCGGCACTTGCCCTGGAGGCGGCGCATGTTCTGCGAGGGGTCCGCGCTCAGCGGGATCTCCGCGACGATGCGGGGCTGGATGCCCTGGAAGAGTCCGCGGCGCCGCCCCCGCCAGAAGCCCGGGGGCCGCTTCGCCGCCTCGTCGAGGCGCGGCTCGCAGATGAAGGCGAAGGCGCGCGGGAAGCGCTCGCGCACGAGTCGCCGCAGTTCGCGCCATTGGACCCGCCGCGCGGGGTCCAGCACAGGCCCGCGCGGGGCGTACAGCAGGTCCCCAAAGAGCGGCACCTCCCGGCGCAGCAGCGAGAGCGCGCCGATGACCTTGCCGTGCTCGCGCAGCAGGAAGCGATGCGGCTGCCAACCAAACGCGCCTTTGATGTCTCCCCATGTGAAGCCCTGCAGGACGTCTCCCCAGACATGGTCCCCGACGAGCGCGTCGAATTCGGCCCTCCGCTCCGCGAAGATCTCCTCGATCTCCAACTGCGTCCCCCCCGGGCGCAGTCTGTCCGCACGCGCCCGCGCTATGCGCAAAGCGGCGCTGCGGACCGGCGAGACCGCCTTGCCGTCCCCCGGAGCGCGCCCGTTTGCTGTTGCGAAAACGCGGTTTCGCTGCCAGCAATCTTTTGGCTAGCGCGGCACGCTGCGGCAGACCGTAACACCTGACCGAACAAGGGAGGAGTGACGGCATGTCAGGGCGATGGACGAAGATCGCGGCGGCGGTCGGCCTCGCCGTGGTGCTGGGCGGCTGCAATCCAACGGCCGCACCGAACAAGAGCGGCACTGCGGCGGAGCCGCTACGCCGTAGCGCGTCTCACGTGACGCGCGGCACGGACCAAATGGTGCGAGGCGCGACAACCCGCAAGGGTGGCACGACCACGGCGAAGCGAACCGGCCTGTTCGGAATCTTCTCGTCGAGCAACACGCGCACGGGAAACCGGATGGGCACCGGCACCACAGGCACCAGCCGCGGCACAGGCGTGGGTACGACTCACGGCACGGGGCTCACCGGCAACGGCACGACGGGCAAGAGCACGACGAACAAACTCGGCGCGAACCGCATGACGGGAACCGGCGTCTCGTCGGGACGCGGCGCGACCGGCGCAGCTGGGTCGCGCAAGGGCAACCTCTGGGGCAACGGCATGGGCGGCACGGGCGCGGGAACGATGTCGGCCACGCGGGGCAAGGGCGGCAAGAGCGGGATGTCCGGGAGCAAGGGCAGCCTGATGTCCCGCGGCAGCGGCGCCGGCGCGTTCCGCTTCGGCAAGACGGGCACCGCTGGCACAGGGGGAGCAGCGGCGGCGAACAAGACCGGCGGCAAGAGCGCGGCGAGTTCGACCCGCACGGCGGCTGGCGGCACCACCACCAGCACCACGACTCCGCTCCACGTGATCGGGTTCTTCACCGAGGGCGCGTCGGTCAAGGGACTCACGCAGCTCGGCCGGGATCCCAAGGCGCTTTCCTACCTCTCGCCATGGTGGTACACGCTGCAGGCCGACGGGAGCATCAAGGACAAGTCGACCCCGGCGACGCGCGCCTGGATCAAGACGCACAACCTGCCGGTCATGCCGCTCGTGACGAACGGCGGACAGCACGCAGTGCTGCTGAGCAGCTCGGCCACGACCACGGCGGTCCAAAACCTCACGAACCTCGTGGTGAAGAACAACTACGCCGGCATCAACGTCGACTTCCAAGGGCTTCCTTCCACGACCCGCAGTCAGTTGAACGCGTTCGTCGACGACCTCGCGCACCAGCTGCACGCCCACAACAAGCTGGTCTCGGTGGACATCATCCCGACGCAGGCCCAGACCGGTTCCGGCGGCGCCTACGACGAGGTGACGCTCTCGCACTACGCGGACCAGATCGTACTGATGACCTACGACCACCACGACGACTCGAGCGTGCCGGGACCCGTCTCGCCGCACGCGTGGGTCCTGAACTCGCTGCAG
Organism: Bacillota bacterium; assembly: GCA_021793215.1. Lineage (GTDB taxonomy): Bacteria > Bacillota > Sulfobacillia > JAJZYS01 > JAJYTV01 > JAJYTV01. Next base: position 16,304 of record JAJYTE010000025.1, on the reverse strand, counting down.
CACACGCTGAAGTCGGGCGTGCCCGCCAGCAAGATCGTGCTCGGCGCGAACGACTACGGTTACGACTGGAACACGACGAAGAAGACGGCCATCACCATCCCGCAGAAGGTCGCGACGACGGCTCCCTCGTCGGAGAAGTCCTACGACCCGACCACCAAGGAGACGAAGGTCACCTACACCAAGAACGGTGACAAGCACATCGCCTACTACGACGGACTCAAGGCGCTCGCGGACAAGGTTGCGATGGCGAAGCAGTACAAGCTCTACGGCATCGCGATCTGGAAGGTCGGTTACGAGAACCATGCCTTCTGGCAGGAACTGATCAAGGTGAACGGCGACGCGGCGTCGCTCCAGGCGGGCGCCACCAACGCGACGGCCCCAAGCGCGGCCGCCGGCACCAGGAAGAAGGGCGCGAAGCCAATGACCCACCGACCGATCGGCACAAAGAGCGGCACCGGTACGGGCGGCAAGAAGGGCTCCACAACGCACAGCGGTACGTCGCGCAGCGGCAGCGGAACGAAGCGCGGCACGAAGTAGCAGGGGCAAACGCCAGCGGCGGACGGGGTCATCCCCGTCCGCCGCGTTTCTGTGATTGCGTCTCCCTGCGGGTTCTACTCCAGGGTGAAGCCGGGGCGGATTTCGAAGTCTGTATAGGGGAAACGGTCCGGGCGCAAGTGCGGCGCCTCGCTGAGGCCGAGCGCCACGCGCGCTGCCAGTTCCCCGACCGCGGGTCCGCGCATCACGCCGATTCCGTTGTCGCCGCACGCCGTAAACAGGCGATCGGCAAGCGGCCCAAGCAGCGGGCGCCGATCCGGCGTCGCCCCGCCCAGCCCAGCCCAGCTGCTGCGCAGACCGGCGCGGTCTCCGAGACTCGAGAGGTCCAGAAGCCTCTCGGCGATGTTCATCTGGAACTCGTCGTCCCCGGTCTGCTGGTAGTCGTCCGGGTCATGCTCCCACAACCTCGTGCCGTCGCCGGCAAGGATGTTCTCCGGTCCCTCCGGGACCATGTAGACGTCCGTGGAGAGATGCCACACGATCGGAAGTTCATGCGCCTGGGCCAGTTGCAGAGATGAAAGTTGCACGCGGTACGGACGCAGCGCAATGTCGAATCCGGCAGTCCGAACCAGCTTGCGGGACCACGTGCCTGCACTGATTAGCACGCGGGCGGCTTCGAAACGCTCGCCGCCCGCCTCGAGCACCACTCTCCGCTCCTCGACCTCAATCCGCTCGACCCGGCAGCCCGCCCGCAGGACCAGTCCGTTCTCCCTGGCCCGATTGACGACCACCTGCGAGAAGGCGGTCGGGTTCACGACCCAGTCGTCCGGCGTCCACATTCCCGAGGTCCCATCCCTCAGCCGGTCAAGGTTCGGATAGCGCCGCCTGATCTCATCCTTGTCGAGCATTTCGAAGCGCACACCGCGTACACGGAGGTCGGCTTCGCGCCGGTGAAGCTGGTCGACGTATTCGCCTTCGGCGAGTGTCAACTGGCCAAGCGGCCGGACGACCGATGCGTCGCCTGCGAGTTCGCTCGCGTCCCGGTAGAGTGCGCGGCTGCGGGATACCAGCCCCTGGTCCTCGGGGTGCCAGAGCAGGTCCGTGAGGATGCCTCCGGATTTCGCCGAGCTTTCGTGCGCGAGGCCGATGTTCTTCTCGATTAGGAGTACGGACTTCGCACCGGCTCGCACGGCTTCCTGGGCCGCCGCAGACCCCCATACACCGCCGCCGACAATGGCTACATCGTAGGTCATCCAGACGCCTCCATGTAGTGAGCGATCCCTAGTGGGTCAGTCGTCACCGGCAGGTGCCGCGGCCCCCGCCATCGCATCGTGTTCCCGCACTTCGCTCGTCTCGCGGCCGGAAGCGATGCCCCAGTAGAAGAAGCCGACCGCAGCGACGATGACGACCAAGAGGTCGTACGGGTACTTGATCACGTTGATGCCGCCGAAGTTGGTGGACCCGAGGTAGCTGATCAGGACCATGAACACGGTCAGGACGATGAGCCAAACGCCGGAGCGCAGGTCTTCGATCGGCAGCTTGTTCTTCATGAAGTAGTAGGCGTAGATGAGCAGGCCCACCACGAGACCCAGCCCGATGTAGAGGTCGTTCGGCCAACCCGTCCAGTAGATGATGAGCATGCCGGCGATGAACCCGAGGATCGACCAGGCGTGGAGTCCCTTCAGACGCACCGTGCGGTGCAAGTGGGCGCCGGTGCGCCGCAGCACCATCGCAGAGACCGGTCCGAGGATGTACGAGATGATCGCGAGCGTGCTGGCGATGCCGACCAGCAAACTCCACGCCGGGAACGGCAGGAGTGCCAGGAGGCCGACGACCAGGCTCACGATCAACGCGACATGCGGGACGCCAAGCTTCGGGTGGATGTCGAGCAGCGCCTTGGGACCGTAGCCGTTTTTCGGCATGGCGTAGAGAACGCGTGCGCTTGATGCTTCATACACGAGGCCCGTTCCGGACGGAGACACGAAGGCGTCCACGTAGAGCAGCACTGCCAGCCAACCGAGGTTGAGTGCGACCGCGAGGCTGGCGAACGGTGAGGAGAAGTTGATCTTGGCCCAACCGTGGGCGAGATCGCTTGGCGAGAGGGAGCCGATGAACGCGACCTGGAGGAGCGTATAAAGGACGATGGCGATGATCAGGGAGTAGATGACCGCCCGCGGCACATCGCGATGCGGATTGCGACTTTCTCCCGCCATGTCGATGGCCTGCCGGAATCCCTGGTAGGCGAAGGCGACGCCACCGACGGCGATTGCCGTCATCACGCCCTGGGCGCCGAACGGTGCGAACCCTCCGTGCTGCGGGGCCGTGAAGTTCCCGCCGTGGAATCCCGCGACGATCAGAAGGATCATCGTCAACGCCGGCACGACGAACTTGAACACAGTAGCGACCGCATTCGCACGGGCGAACACCCGCACGCCGAGGTAATTGATGTAGAAGAAGACGACGACCAGAACTGCCGCGATGAGGATGCCGACAGGCGTCAACGTACCGCTCGCGGAGTAGAGGCCGTGGATGTAGGTGTTCGCGTACTGGACGGACGCTTCTGCCTCGATCGGCGGGACGACGACGTACGAGAGCCAGACGGCCCATCCGGTGAAGAAGCTCACGAGACTCCCGTGGGAGTACTGCGGGTAGCGTACGAGTGCGCCGGCCTCCGGAATTGTCGAACTCAACTCCACGAACGGCATGGCCATGAACAAGGTCAGAATGCCGCCGATCACCCAGGCCAAAATCGCTGCAGGGCCTGCAAACTGCGCGGAGATCATCGAGCCGAGGAGCCAAGAGGAGCCCACGATTCCTCCAACGTTCGCGAGAACCAGCTGAAGTAGGGTCATCTCTCTCCTGAGCCCGGTCCCTGTCGGTCGTGCCACCTGGCTTTCCCCTTTCGATCAACAAGCGTAGATGCGGCGCCTCGCTGCGCCGCGACGGCCGCCTCTATCCCCTGGCGGCCGCTTCGACGACGCGGGCAAGCGTGCTGAGCGCCCTTCCGAAGCTCTCGTCGTCGATGTTGAGGGGCGGCATCAAGCGAATCACTTCGTGGTGGAGTCCGGCTGTGTGCAGGATCACCCCCTCATTGAGCATGTCGTTCATGACCCGCGGCGCCAGCGCGCCACCCTGTGGGCCCGCGAACTCGAGCGCGACCATCAACCCGCGCCCGCGGACGTCCCGCACCGCGTCCAACCGCAGCAAGGGAGAGAGGCGGTCCAGAGCAAGGGCACCCAGTTGCACCGCCCGGTCCATTAGGTCCTCTTCCTTGATCACCTGCAAGGTCGCAAGGCCTGCGGCGCACGACACCGGATTTCCGCCGAAGGTCGTCCCGTGGCTACCGGGCGCCCAGGCGTCGGCGATCGATTCGCGCGCCGCAATCGCAGAAAGCGGCATCCCGCCGCCGAGCGCCTTGCCCATGATCACGATGTCGGGCGAGATGCCGCTGTGCTGGTACGCGAACATCCGGCCCGTGCGCCCCATCCCGGATTGGACTTCATCTACAGCAAGGAGAATGCCGTTCGCTCGCGCAAGGTCCTGCAGCCACGGTAGGAAACCGTCTGGCGGGATGACGTAGCCGCCCTCACCCTGGATGGGTTCGAGGACGATGAGCGCGACCCGGTCGGGAGCGATGTCCGTCTCAAGGAGGGACGTGATCTGCTGCTGCACCAGCCGCAGCGCTTGGTCAGGGTCCACCGAAAGCCGTGTCGGAGCCGGATACGCGACGTGGTACACGGAGGGAAGGAGCGGTTCGTAGGGAGAGCGGTAGCGCGCAGCGGAATCCGTCAGGCTCAGCGCTCCGAGCGAGCGCCCATGAAAGCTGCCGCGGAAGGCGATAATCCCCGGCCGGCCGGTGACGAACCTCGCGAGTTTGATCGCCGCCTCGACGGCTTCCGTGCCTGAGTTTCCGAAAAAGAGTTTGTGACCAGCCCCGACCTCGGTGAGGATCGCCTCCGCGTAATCGATCAAGGCGTCCTGGTAGCCCGTGCCGCTGTAAAGATGCAGGTGCCTGCGCACCTGTGCCTCGATCGCCGCGACGACGCGCGGATGGCTGTAGCCGACCGCGTTCACGGCGATTCCGGTGGCGAGGTCGAGGTATTCGCGCCCATCCGGAGTGTAGAGGTGGCATCCCTGCCCGTGGCTGAACTGCAGCGATGTCTCCATCGGCTGAACCGGCATGATGGATCTTTGGTACCGTTCCGCGATCGTCACTTCGGGTCGTCCTCCCCAAACGCACTAGTCCAGTCGCCGAGCGCCCCGCGTAAACGTTCATGGCGCTCCGACACTCCCGTACGCCATGCGTACACACCGGCAACTTACAGCCACCTTGCCGCTTCACCCTAAATCCCGCAATGTCACTACTACAACGTGCTGGCATCTAGGTTCCGATTACTGGCGACTGGCAGGCCCATGCGCGCACAAGCGCAATTATCCTAGAGGGTACGCACTGCGTTCCAAACACGCCCTTGACGTCACGCGACGGCGGTGCCAATCTGAGGTCATAGGTGTGCAGTGCGTATAGGAGGAGTGCAGTGCGTACACCCGGTGGGGAGGACGCCGCTGCGGGCGCGCCGAGATACTTCATCAACAGCGTCGCCAAGGCGTTCCAAGTCCTTGAGGTGTTCACCGCCGGCGCAAGCCAGCTCAACCTCACGGATCTTGCGCGCCTGAGCGGACTGAACAAGGCGACTGCACGACGCATCGCCTTGACGCTCTGCGACATCGGCTACCTGAAGCAGGCAGGTTCCCGCAAGTTCTCGTTGACGCCGAAGGTCCTAGACCTCGGAGCGCACTTCCTGCAGACACTGTCGATTCCCGACATCGCGCAGCCTTACCTGACGGACCTCGCCGGGCGGACGCGGGAGTCCGTGAACCTGGCGATCCGCGATGGAGACGAAGTCCTCTACGTAAACCGAATCGCGGCGGCGCAGCGCATCCTGACCGTCAACCTGCACGTCGGATCTCGCCTGCCGGTCCATGCGACATCGCTGGGCAAGGCACTGCTGATGGACTTCGACCGCGCGGCGCTCCTCGAGCTCCTCGGTGACCCCCCCTGGGCGCCCTACACGGCCGCGACGCGTACGGGCCCGGACCAACTGCTTGCAGACCTCGAGGAGGCGCGAAAGCTTGGCTGCGCCTTCGCCGACGGGGAGCTCGAGCCTGGTCTCAGGTCCATCGCAGCCCCCGTCCGGGGCGCGGGAGGGCGGATCGTGGCGGCGATCAACATCTCCACCCATAGCCTCAGAACCCCGCTCGATCAGTTGTTCGGCCCTATGCGCAAGGAACTGGTGGCCACCGCGGCCGACGTATCCCAAGCGGCCGGCTACAGAGGAAAGCCATAGAAGGGGAGTGGGTCCATGTCTCTCGTGCCGTTCCAGAACGAACCTCTGCTGGACTTTGGCACTGAGGCGGAACGGGACAGAATGCGCACCGAGGTTGAGAAGGTGCGCGCGCAGCTCGGCAGGAGCTACCCGCTGATCATCGGTGGCAGGAGGATGCAGTCGGACAACGTCTTCCTGTCGCGCGATCCCGCCGACCCCGGAAGCGTAGTGGGCGAGATCGCGATGGGCTCTGCGAAGGACGCGGACGCCGCGGTGCAAGAAGCGCGCAAGGCATTCGGTGCGTGGTCCCGAGTCGCCGCGTGGGAGCGGGCGGCCCTGCTCCTGCGCGCTGGTGACATTCTGCGCCAGCGGCGTCGTGAACTGCTCGCCTGGCTGGCCTTCGAGGTCGGGAAGAACTTCGACCAGGCGGACGGGGAGATCGCCGAGGCCATCGACCACTTCGAGTGGAACGCGCGGCAGCTCTTGGCGCTCAACCAGGGCAAAGAGATTCAACCGATCCCCTCCGAAATGAACGAGTACCGCTACCTGCCGCTGGGCGTCGGCGCCGTCATCTCCCCCTTCAACTTCCCCGCGACCCTACCCCTCGGTATGTCCGTCGCAGCGATCGCCGCCGGCAACACGGTCGTGCTGAAACCTGCCGAAGAGGCGTCCACCATTGCGCATCAGCTCTATAGAGTCTTCGAGGATGCGGGCCTGCCGCCCGGCGTGCTGAATCTCGTACCTGGGTTCGGACCGGAAGTGGGCGACGTGCTGGTGCGCCACCCTGACGTGCAGTTCGTGGCCTTCGTCGGTTCCCGCGCGGTGGGTACACAGATCCACCGCAACACGAGCGGACTCGTGGACGGCCAGCGGCAGCTCAAGCGCGTGATGACGGAGATGGGCGGCAAGAACGCCACGATTGTCACTCTCTCCGCGGACCGCAAGTGGGCGGCCCGGGAGGTTGCACTATCCGCCTTCGGGTTCCAGGGGCAGAAGTGCTCTGCCACCTCTCGCCTTATCGTGCTGGAGGAGATCCACGACGAGTTCCTGGAGGCCGTCGTCGGGGAGGCCGACCGCATCGCCGCTGACGCGGGGCACGCTTCGGAGAATCGCGCCTTCGGTCCCGTGATCAACGACGCGGCGGAGAAGAAGATCACGTCCTACATCGACGCCGCGCCCGGCGCCGGCCGCATGGTGCGCCGCGGGACGGCCAAGGGCAACCACTTCATCACCCCGACCATCGTCGACGATGTGGCACCGGACAGCCCGATCGCGCAAGAGGAGATCTTCGGCCCCTTCCTCGCCGTCCTCCGCGCCCGGACCCTGCAGGAGGCGGTAGAAATCGCGAACGGCGTCGAGTATGCACTCACGGGCGCGGTGTTCGCCCGCGACCCGCAGGAACTCGACTACGTGCGGGAGCACTTCTTCGTCGGCAACCTCTACCTCAACCGAAGCTCGACGGGGGCCATGGCTGGCGTCCACCCGTTCGGCGGCTACAAGATGTCGGGCACGGGGCCGAAGGTCGGCGGTCCCGACTACCTGAGCTTCTTCCTGCAGGCCCAGACCATTACGCAGAAGCTGCGCTACCCCTGGGAGTGACTTAGGTGGCAGACTTCCTCCCGCTCCAGGACGCGGTTGCTCGCTATGTGCGCGACGGCGACCACCTCTATCTCGCCGGCTTCACGCATCTGATCCCGTTCGCCTTCGGTCATGAGATCATCCGGCAGGGGCGCCGACACCTTACCCTGTCCCGCGCCACGCCAGACCTGGTGTACGACCAGATGCTCGCGGCCCACGTGGCGGACCGCGTCGTCTTCAGCTACGCCGGGAACCCCGGCGTCGGGAATCTGCCGGTTTTCCGCCGCGCCGTGGAGAGCGGGGAAGTCGAAATTGAAGAGTACACGCACTTCGAACTCGTCGCCCGTCTCGCGGCCGGCGCAGCAGGCCTTCCCTTCTGGCCGGTGCGCTCCCTGGAAAACGACCTCAGCCGGCGCCGTCCGCGGCCGCACGTCCGCAGCCCTTTCGGGGACGAAGAAGTGGCCGTGGTGCCGCCGCTGCGGCCGGACGTGACGCTTGTCCACGCCCACTGTGCCGATGAGGACGGCAACCTCTACGCCTGGGGCCTCCTCGGCGAGATCAAGGAGGCGGCGCTTGCGGCCGACGTCGTCATCGCCTCCGTGGAGGAGGTGCGGTCGGCTGCTTCGCTGCGCGCCGAGCGCGACCACCTCCTCTTGCCGAGCTTTCGGGTGCAAAGCGTCTCCCTAGCGCCGTGGGGAGCACACCCCTCCTACGTGCTCGGCCGGTACGACCGGGACACGACCTTCTACACAGAGTGGGACGCCCTCGCCCGTGATCCATCCGCTACCGAGGAGTGGCTGAAGCGGTTCGTCTTCGGAACCGCGGACCGGGCCGCCTACACCGCGCTCCTGCCAAAGGGACGCCTCGCGGCTCTGAAGGAGGCAGCCCAACATGCCGGTTGACGGGCAGAGCAGACTAGCGGTCGGCGGCGCGCGGCTGCTGCGCGACGGCGAGCGCGTGCTGGTAGGGGTGGGCACGCCGAACCTGGCCGCCAACATCGCGAAGCGACTTCACGCACCCCGCCTCGTCCTCATCTACGAATCCGGCGTGGTCGATGCAGCTCCCCCGAAGCTGCCGCTCTCGATCGGGGACCCGGACCTCGTCCGCACGTCGCTTTGCGTGCTTCCGATCCACGACCTGTTCAGTCAGTACCTACAGACCGGCTGGATCGACGTTGGGTTCATGGGCGGGGCGCAGATTGATCGGCGCGGCAATCTCAACTCGACGGTGATCGGGCCGTATGAAAGCCCTACTGCTCGGCTCGCCGGATCGGGAGGTGCGGCGGACATCGCCTCCTTCGCGCGACGAACGATCGTCCTAATGCCCCATGACCTTCGCCGCTTCCCGGAGCACGTTGACTTCGTGACCTCTCCGGGACACCCGCCTGGAGCAAGACGACCAAACGGACCTGCGACCGTCGTCACCGACCTCGGGAGTTTCGACTACGACGAGGACGGCGAGATGCGGCTCGTCGCGCTCCATCCGGGTGTGACGGTCGAAGAGGTGCGGGCGAAGACCGGCTGGCCGCTGCGCATCGCGCCTCGGATCGAGGAGATCCCTCCGCCGACGCCGGACGAACTGCGCGTTCTGGGCGAACTGCGCCGGCAGGAGGAGATGAACCCGTGACCGATGTCTTCTACCGCGCACCCGCGCTTCGCTATCCGACGATCGCCCGCGGCGAAGGGGTCTTCCTCTGGGACACCGACGGCCGGCAGTACCTTGATGGCGCGTCGGGCGCGCTCGTCGCGAACCTCGGCCACGGGCGTCGGGAGATCGCGCAGGCTATGGCGGAACAGGCGGAGCGAATCGCCTTCGCCCACACAATGCGCTTCACGTCGGCGGCCCAGGAGGAACTCGCCCAGCGCATCGCAGCCTTGCTGCCCTTCGGGCTGCGTCACACCTACCCGGTTTCCGGCGGTTCCGAGGCCATCGAGACCGCGATTAAGTTGGCACGTCAGTACTTTCTTGAGGTCGGAGAGCCGCAGCGCTTCCGCGTGCTGGCCCGCTGGGCGTCGTACCACGGGAACTCCCTTGGGGCGCTGTCCGCATCCGGCCACATCATGCGGCGCAGGCCATACGCACCGCTGCTGAGCCCCGCGTTCGCGCACTTCTCGCCTCCGGATCCCGGCTGCCCCGGCGTGGCCGAGGACGGCGAATGCGACTGCACGCGCGCGCTGCGGGCTGCGGTCGAGCGTGCGGGGCCCGCGTCTGTCGCGGCGATCCTCATAGAGCCGGTCGGCGGCTCTGCGAACTCCGGGCTCGTGCCGCATGCGGGCTACATGGAAGCGGTGCGCAGGATCGCCACGGAGTGCGGCGCCCTCCTCATCGCCGACGAGGTGATGACCGGATTCGGCCGTACGGGCAGGGTGCTCGGCATGGAGCACTTTGGCGTCGCGCCGGATCTCGTCACCGCTGCGAAGGGCCTCTCCGGCGGCTACGCGCCGCTAGGTGCGGTGATCGCGAATGACCGGGTCTACGAAGCGGTGCGGGCGGGCAGCGGACGTTTCGCGCACGGCTTCACGTACGGCGGACACCCTGTCGCCTGCGCCGCTGGGGCGAAGGCGCTCGAGATCCTCGCGCGTGAGCGCCTCGTGGTCCGCGCTGCCGAGATGGGCGCCCTCCTGCGCGCAGGCCTCGAGGAACTGGGCGCCCGTCAGGAGAGCGTGGTCGAGGTCCGGGGACTTGGACTGATGCAGGCGCTCGTCCTGCCTACGGACGCGCGCCCCGGTGCCCGCGCAGCGCGTCTCAGCGACTTCGCCTTCGACGAAGGACTCATCGTCTATGCCGGCTCGGGAGGCCCGGATGGTGTCCTGGGTGACCACGTGCTGGTCGCGCCCCCGCTGATAGTGGCTCCCGCGGAGATCGATGCACTCCTCGAGCGCCTGGAGCGCTCGCTGACCCGGCTGGACTAAGAAGGAGGGCCCGCTTCATGCCCGCCGCCTACCTAGTGGATGCCGTGCGCACCCCGGTCGGCCGCTACGGCGGCAAGCTCGCGGAACTTCGCCCGGACGATCTGCTAGCCCACGTGATCGTCGAACTTCTCCTGCGCCACCCCAGCCTGCCGCCGCATGCGGTCGACGACGTGCTCGCGGGCGCCGCCAACCAGGCGGGTGAGGACAACCGCAACGTCGCGCGCATGGCGCTGCTGCTGGCAGGGTTGCCCGACAGCGTGCCGGGCATGACGGTGAACCGCCTGTGCGCCAGTGGGCTTTCCGCCGTCATCACTGCCGCCCGCGCCATACGCGCCGGTGAAGGCGACATCTTCCTCGCCGGAGGTGTCGAGTCGATGTCGCGGGCCCCATTCGTCTTTGGCAAGACGGCCACGAGTTTCCCACGCGGGGACCTCACCGCCTACGACACCACGCTCGGTTGGCGTTTCGAGAACCCGCGCCTCGCCGCGCGGTTCCCCCTTGAGTCCATGGCGGAGACCGCCGAGAACGTCGCGGAACGCTACACCATTTCACGCGAGGACCAGGATCGCTTCGCATTGGAAAGCCAGGTGCGCTGGCGCGCGGCGAACGCGAAGGGACGCTTCGCCGATGAGATCGTGGCGATCAGCACAGGCAGCGAGAAAGTGGACGTCGACGAGCATCCTCGGCCGGACACTAACCTCGAGAAACTCTCCGCACTGCGGCCGATCGTCCATCCGAAGGGAACGGTAACAGCCGGCAACGCGTCTGGCATCAATGACGGCGCGGCGATGGTGCTGCTCGCCTCCGAGGATGGACTGCGGCGGTATGGCCTTCAGCCGAGGGCTCGGTTCGTGTCCGCTGCGGAAGTTGGCGTGGACCCGCGCTACATGGGGATGGGTCCGGTTCCCGCGCTGCGCAAGGCACTCGGGCGCACCGACCTCAGCGTTCGGGACCTCAACGTCGTGGAGCTGAACGAGGCCTTCGCTTCGCAGAGCCTTGCGTGCATGCGGGAACTTGATCTCGATCCATCGATCGTCAATCCGAACGGAGGGGCCATCGCCATCGGCCACCCCCTGGGCATGTCGGGTGCACGCCTCGTGACAACGCTCCTGCACGAGCTACAGGGGCAGGACGTCACCTACGCCGCGGCGGCGCTCTGCGTCGGCGTGGGGCAAGGGGTGGCCGCGATCCTCCAGCGGGCGTGACCCTCGGCTCGGGTGAAGGGCCTACCGCCGTGGTCGACGCCACACTGCTTTGAAGGCAAAAGGAGGAATGGGGAGTGAACGTCGTCGTTCTCGTGAAGCAGGTGCCAGACACCGCGACGCGCATCAAGGTGTCGTCAGGCGGCGTAGAGATCGACCCGCGAGGCGTCAACTACGTCATGAACCCGTACGACGAGTTCGCAGTGGAGGAAGCGCTGCGGGTAAAGGAGCTGCACGGAGGTCAGGTAACGGTACTGACCGTCGGCGGGGAGAAGGCGGACGAAGCGCTGCGGACGGCGCTCGCGATGGGCGCGGATGAGGCGGTCCGCGTCAGCGCCGACGCCAAGGACCCGCTGACGACGGCCCGCGCCATCGCATCTGTTGTCCGCGAGTTGGGTCCAGACCTCGTGATCGCTGGAAAGCAGGCCGTGGACGACGATCAGGGACAAGTAGGGTCGCTGGTCGCCGCGCTGCTGGATTGGCCACAGGTCACGGTCGTAACAGAACTTGAACTTTCACCTGAGGGCGGGGTCGCGGAGCGCGAGGTCGAGGGCGGCGTCGAGGTGGTGGAGTTCTCGCTGCCAGCCGTCTTGACAGCGCAGAAGGGTCTCAACGAACCCCGCTACGCGTCGCTGCCCGGGATCATGAAGGCCAAGCGCAAGGAGATCCGTCAGGTGGCGGTCGACGCCGCCGTTACGGGCGAACCGGTCCTGCGTACGACCGCCCTACACGTACCGGAGGAGCGCAGCGCCGGGATTATCCTCCGCGACATGGACGCCGCGGCGCTTGCGAAGGAGCTCGTCCGGTTGCTGCACGAGGAGGCCAAGCTCATTTGAGGGGGCATGAGGCATGATTCTGGCAGTTCTTGAAGCGCAGGACGGCGGGCTGAAGAAAATCTCCTATGAAATCCTCGCCGCTGCGGCGCAGGCGAACGAGGTCCTCCATGCGGGAGGGGTCTGCGCACTGCTCATTGGACAGCAAGCGCAGCGCTCCGCTGTAGGCGTACCGGCGGCGAACTGCGACGAAGTGCTCTGCGTAGAAGGACCGGCGTTCGCCGCCTATAGCCCACAAGCGTTCGCGCTTGCGGTGCAGGCGGCCGCAGAGTCCACCTCGGCACAAGCAGTGGTGTTCGGTGCAACCTCCTTGGGGAGAGACCTCGCACCGCGTGTGTCCGTGACCTTGGCTGCCGGTCTGCTGATGGACGTAACGGAGATCTTCGCGAAGGGTGGGCACCTCGCCGCGCGTCGGCCGGTCTACGCCGGCAAGGTGATCGCGGAAGTGGAGTGCCTGGCCGAAACGTCCGTCGTCGCCGTGCGCCCAAACGCCTTCCCCGCAGCGGCGCAGGAGGGTCCACCGGCGCGGACGCGCACCCTGACCGTCGAGGTCGACGCCAAGGAGCTGCGTGCGGCCGTCCGGGAGGTGCGTCGCCAAGCCAGCGGGCGTCAAGAGCTGTCCGAGGCTGACATCGTCGTTGCAGGCGGCCGCGGTCTCAGGGAACCTGCGAACTTCGCGCTCGTCGAAGAGCTGGCGGACAGCCTCGGCGCTGCGGTCGGAGCAACCCGCGCCGTTGTCGACGCCGGATGGCGCCCGCACCACGAGCAGGTGGGCCAGACCGGCAAGACAGTTTCGCCGGGACTCTACATCGCAGTCGGCATCTCCGGCGCTGTGCAGCACGTTGCGGGGATGTCCTCGAGCCGAACGATCGTCGCCATCAATCGGGATGCCGAAGCCCCGATCTTCAAGATATGCGACTACGGTGTCGTCGGGGATGCGTTGGAGATCTCGCCGCAACTGACGAGAGAGATCCGGCTCCTCCAGCGCTGAGGGCTTGACCGCACCTCGGCTGGATGGGCCAAGACTCCCCGGCCCTGGTGGCTACTCCTGGGACAGAGGCAAACCTCGACACCCACTGCGCCGACGACTCCGTCCACTCCGACTTCGCCTTCGACACCTTCCAGTGCCGCCGCCTCCCCCTTCCCCGCGATCATCCGGATGGCGATGGGCAAGCTCCCGAGCAATGTGCTGACGGACGCCTTCGCGCCGACCGAGCTACCCATCGACGCCGCCGGCTCGACGTCGATGTACTTCAAGCCGTCCTATGAAACGCATCCGATCATGGGGTATCCCGGCTTCCAGTCGCTCTACACCGTGCTTCTCTCCGCTCCGACGCATCCGCTCGCGTCGGACGCTGATCGAGGAGGAGGTCCTCCGCCTGCTCTCGGTACCGGATCGGGAGACGGCATGGGGCACCCCCAACCTCCTGCTGCCCTTGGGCGTGTTCTTTGGCCAGTACGGCCTGTTCACGTTCGCGGCCCTTGATGGTCGTGCTCTGGTTCGCGTTGCCGCGCAGGGCATCAAACGACCGTCGCCACTTGGTATACGGAGCCGTGGCGGCCGCAGTTGCTACGTCATCGCTATCTTCACCTACCGTGCGCGCCCGTTCGTCGCGATGCCGCATCTCGTGCACCTAATGGTTCACCACGGCGCCGACTCCTCGTTCCCCTCGGACCACGCGACCGCCGCCTTCGCAGTGGCAGTCGCCATGTCAGGCGCTTCGGCGCCGCTGCGCTCTCGACGTTCGCGGCGGCAATAGGGGTCGCGCGAGTCTTCATCGGCGTGCACTGGCCGACGGATATCCTTGCGGGCTTAGTCATCGGCGCCGTCAGCGCCACCCTGACGCGGCGAGCACACCGGCTGCTGGACCGCCCGATCGCTTTGTTTTTGCGCCTCTTTCGTCTCGACACCGGAGCCCGGTCCCGCGCGTGACGGCGGGTGACCCCGGACCATGCATCCGCACCCTAAGATGCGCGAAGGCTCACGGACGGTGGGAACACACAGCTGCAGCCCCGCGGAGTGACCAAGTCCTCCTCGGGGCGCCGTGTTGCAGCGGCGCCTCTACGGTCGGAAGGCGGACGAGAGCACGTCTGAACGCGTTGGACTATGACTCAGTGACAGGGCTCGCCTACTCGGTCTCTGGTGCCACGACAGGTCTGCCCAACCCACCGAGGGTGACATAGAGCGCGTCGAAGAGCGCACCGCCGACGCGGGCGGCCTCCTCATCGGAGCCCACGACATCGCGAAGACTGGAGCAGACCGCATCCAGGCCGACGGCTTCCGGATGAAGGGTCTGGTCACCCGAGGCGTCCGCTGCATCAACGATCGCGGCGATGCGCTCAAGCACGGTATCCTGCAGGCCGTGCCCGACGTAGATCGCCCGAAAGCTGGCAGCGCCGCCATGGTGGCTGAAGCGAACTCCGGGGATGTCGAAGGGGATCGCGTCTACCGGCGGCGACGCGTAGGGTGCAATGAAGCGAAAGCGCGCATCGGAATCGATGAACCGGCGAATCAACCAGATGCAAGCGAGACGGTCGATCTTGGTCCCCTGCCATGTTGTCCAGATCATGGCGCATCCTCCCCCCGAGCCTCCGGGCTGTGTTGCCCTTCGACCGCGGCGCGCAGGGCCGTGCTGCAGGCCTCGAGAGCCAACCGTGCGGCCGTCCCGCGCGGACACCCGAGGTAGTCCACCGCACGCAATGTAAGATACCTGCGGCTTGCTGCCTGGTAGTCCTCCTCACAGGCGAGCATCTCCTCCTGTGCTTGCGGTAGCGGTGTCAGCCGCGCGAGGACGCTCTGTGCCGCCGCTTCGACGCTGGCATAGGGCTCCTCGAGCTGCTGCCGGAAGAGCGCTTGCAGAGCCTCGCTGCGGTCCGGCGGCACGGGATCCACCCGCCAGAGGGATGCCTCGCCGCCCAACTCGCCCACTTCGGCCTGAAGCCACTGCAGTTGCTCGAGGGTCCGCGGTGTCAGTGGCAGCAGGTGGCCGCCCTCAGGCTGCGGCAAGGCACCCAGGCGTCTCAGCCTGCGCCAGACGAGCACGCGCTTGGTGGAAGGCTCGGAAGGTAGTCGATAGGTGAAGAGGAGCCACTCCGCCGTAACCCCACCTCGCGATCATGTGCAACAGTGGTTGCAGTGTAATCAGTGATGTCGTGCTACGCAAGTCTTGTCAAGTGCAACTAACGATGCTAGTTTGACTGCAACGACAGTTGCATGTCGACGAGACGGAAGGGGGCCTTTCCGGTGAAGTGGGTGACCCGCAAGAACGCCAACGTGGACCGCATTGCCTGCCCGTGGCTGATCAAGCACTTCGTCGACAAGGACGCGGAGTTCCTGTTCGTGGCTGCCGACGAGGTCATGGCCGTGGCCGAGCGTGAAGGCGCGACCCCATTCGATGTCAAGGGGGTCGAACTGGGCCACGTGGACGGACGCTGCAGCTTCGAGTCGATCATGGTCAAGTACGGGCTTAAGGATCCGGCACTTCAGCGCTTGGCGCAGATTGTGCACGGCGCGGATGTCTCCAGCGATCGCGCCATCGTACCTGAGGCGGCCGGACTTTACGCCGTAGCACATGGCTTCGCGCTGGTCCTAGGTGAGGACGACCACAAGAAGATCGAACTCGAGACTCCCCTGTACGACGCCCTCTACCGTTGGTGTGAGGCCGAGGTCCAAGGATAGCGACAGGAGGTCGCGCGAGCATGCCGATCGCTCTTCTCGGCTCAATACCCCTGCCGCCGGGCGCCGGCTTCGACCACGCCTGCGTTCATGCCGGGAGCGGTCGGGTCTTTGTTGCGCACACCGCAGCTGACACCATCGAGATCCTCGATGGTTCGCAGGGGCGCCACATCGCCAGCATCCGCGGCTGCTCGGAGGGCAGCGGTGCCCTCTCTCTGGAGGGAACACCCCTGGTTGCCGTGGCAAGTCGCGGGCACGGCAAGGTTCTCCTGCTAGACGCCACC
>JAJYTE010000003.1 GCA_021793215.1 Bacillota bacterium | reverse complement strand
GGCAGGAGGCGTAGGCTCGAGCGAAGTCCGCCTCGTTGCCCGGGCGAAGCGCCTCGAAGTGTAGGCGCGGCGCGTCCAGAAGGCCCGGCGCCGGCAGTGCGCGCACCATCGTGTAGCGATGCACGAACTCCAGGAACCCCGCGCCTTCGAACGCTTCCTTCGCCGCGTCGAGCCAGGTGGAATCGTAGTGGTACACGCGCTTGACGCCCGGCGGCAGCGCACCGAGCATCGCCTCGAGGAGCTGCGGGAGGTCGCGGCCGGCCCACGGACCGAACGTGCCCCCGAGGAAGAACTGGTCCGGACCGAACGGCAGTCCCGCCAGCCAGCTCGGGCTGGGCCGGCCGGGGCGACCGACGACGATCGCCTCGGGACCGAGGCTCCGCCCGACCGCTTCGCGCACCGCCGCGCCGCGCCAGACCTCCACGCTCTTCCCTCCAACGTGCCACAGCTAGGAATCGATCGGGAACGCGTTGTGCTCCAGTTCCGACGCGACCGTCGTCGCGGGGCCGTGCCCGCAGAAGAGCACCGTCTCCTTCGGGAGGGCGAGGATCCGCTTCGCACTCCCGATCAGTGCCGCGTACCGGCCCGGCGACACGGCGCGCCCGAGCGATCCCGCGAAGAGCGTGTCGCCCACGAACGCGAACCCGGGCCCCGCGAAGGTGAGCATGTCGGCACTGTGGCCCGGGCAGTACAGGGCGCGCAGCGAGAGCGCATCCTCGCCGTCTGCGAGCGGGCGTCCGCCCACCTCCCGCGCGAGGTCCGGGTGGGCGAGCGCGGGTGCCGAGAACTCCCCGAGCGCCGCGATGTGGTCGCGGTGGCCATGGGTCAGCAGCACGGCCTCGGGCGGACCGCCCAAGGCGTCGCGGATGCGCCCGGCACCGCCGCCAGCGTCGACCGCGAACCGCGCGACCCCGGATGTGACCGCGTAGCAGTACGCGCCTACGTCCTCGGCGAAGACGGGCGTGACGGTCCACGCGCCGAAGCGCTGCGAGGCCGGCGGCGGCTGGTACCGACCCGTCGCGATCGCCAGGAGCGGCGCCACGCGCAGCGAGAGGACACGCGCCAAGCGCTCGAGCTCCCCCACGCTCGCCTCGGCTCCCGCCTCGATCTCCTGAAGGCGTCCGCTCTCCATGCCGGCGGAGCGCGCAACCTCGTCGACGGAGCGGCCGAGGCCGAAGCGCGCCTTGCGCAGGACGTCGCAGGCGTCGTCCTCGAGGCCGGTCATGGCTTCGCGCGCTGCAGGAGCTCGATCTCGTAGCCGTCGGGATCGTCGATGAAGGCGAGCGCCGAACCGCTGCGCGAGACGTGGGGCCCGTCGGTGAACGGGATCCCGCGGCGGGCGAGGTCCTCGCCGACGGCAGAGAGGTCGCTCACTTCGAAGGCGACGTGGAAGATGTCCTCCGGAAACGCGAAGGGGCGGCCCTCAGGCTGGTAGCAGAGCTCGATCTCGTGCCCGGACGCGCGATCGCGCATGTAGGCGAGCCGATTGCCCATCGGCGAGTCGCTGCGGCCGGACTCCTCGAGGCCGAGGACGTCCCGGTAGAAGGCTACGGACCGCTCAAGATCACGGACGCGGATTCTTGTGTGAAGGATACGCATCTCACACCTCCAAGAGGAGCACTAGACCCCTGACCTCTTCGGCCGCAGGGCGCCGGATCCTGCCGCAGCCGTGCCTTGGTCGGTCCGGCGGGCGGCCGCGGCACCCGTAGCCTTCCCCCCGGAGGGTTCCTTGGGGCCCGGCGCGAAACGAGTGCCCGGGTACAACGGAACGGAGGCGATGCGATGGATCTGGAACTCAAGGGCCGCCGCGCCGTCGTCACAGGCGGCGGGCGCGGCATCGGACAGGCGATCGCCATCGCGCTCGCCGACGCAGGCGTCGACGTTGCCTTCAACTACCTGCGCAACCGCCGGGCGGCCGGCGCGACGCTCTCGGAGCTGCGCAGCCGCGGCGTCGAGGCGTTCGCGATCAAGGCGAACATGGCCGACCCGCCCGCGCTCACCGCCATGTTCGACGAGGTGCGCGAGCGGTTCGGCACGATCGACCTGCTGGTTGCGAACGCCGCGTCCGGTGTGGAGCGGAGCGCGATGGATCTGACCCGCCGCCACTTCCAGTGGACGATGGACATCAATGCCTGGGGCCTCCTGCACTCCACGCAGCTCGCGGCGCCGCTCATGCCCAGGGGCGGGTCGATCGTCGCGATCTCGAGCATCGGGGCGACCCGGGCCATGCCCTACTACACTGCAGTGGGTGCGTCGAAGGCGGCCATCGAGTCGCTTTGCCGCCACCTTGCCGTGGAGCTCGGACCGCAGGGGATCCGCGTCAACGCGCTGCAGCCAGGCGTCGTGCTGACCGACGTGCTGCAGCATTTCCCCAACCGGGACGAGCTGATCGAGGGCGCCATGACCCGCACCCCACTGGGCCGCATGGTCACCCCGCTCGACGTGGCCCAGACCGTACTCTTCCTCGCGTCGGACCTCTCGGCGATGGTCACCGGCTCCACCCTGGTCGTCGATGGCGGGTACCAGACCCAGGGCTGAGCGGGCGCAGGTGCCGACGCCAAGGCGTGGAATGTGTCCCCTAGTCTTCGCCCGGAAGGATGCAGCGCTTTGCCCGTTCGCGACTTCCCCGATGAGTTTCTCTTCGGCGCGGCGACGTCTTCGCACCAGGTCGAAGGCGGCAACGACAATTGCGACTGGTGGGACTGGGAACTCGCCAAGGGCTCGAGGGACCTCTCCGGCAGCGCTTGCGAGCACTACCAAAGGTACCCCGAGGACATCGCCATGGCGCGTGACCTCGGTCTCAACTCGTACCGCTTCTCGCTGGAGTGGAGCCGGATCGAGCCGGAGCCGGGCCGCTTCGACGAGCGCGAACTCGCGCACTACCGCGACATGGCGCTCCGCTGCCGGGAATTCGGCGTCGAGCCGATCGTCTCACTCCACCACTTCACGCTGCCGCGATGGCTGAGTGCGAACGGGGGAGTACTCTCACCGGGCAGCACCGAGCGGTTCGCCGCCTACTGCGCCGTCGCCGCCGACGCCCTCGAGGGCGCTGCTCGCTACGTGCTCACGATCAATGAACCGATGATCCTCGTTTTGATGGGCTACGTCGACGGCGTCTGGCCGCCCGGCAAACGCTCCCCCACTGCGGCCCTAGCCGCCGCGCGCCGACTCGTCTCCTGGCACCTCGCCGCGTACGGCCGGATCCGCGCCCGCCATCCGGACATGCTGCTCGGCGTCGCGAAGCACTGGATCGACTTCCAGCCGCTCGACGGGCACCGCGCGTTGCACCGCGGCGGGAGCCGCCTTCAGAGCTACCTGCTCAATCGCTGGTACCTCGGGGCAGTGCGTCAGGCGCAGGATTTCATCGGACTCAACTACTACAGCACGCGCTACGTCACCGGGCCGCTGCGGGGCGTGCCGCTCGCTTCCGAGGACGAGCCCCGCACCGAGATGGGTTGGTCCATCTCGCCCCAGGGTCTGTACCGAGCGCTCCTTGCCCTCCGGGCGTACGATAGACCTATCATGATCACCGAGAACGGCATCGCGGCGGCCCAGGACGATCAGCGCCTCGCGTACATCGTCGACCACCTCGCGGCCGTCTCGAAGGCGCTTCATCAGGGTGTGCCCGTGATCGGCTACCAGTACTGGTCGCTGCTCGACAACTTCGAGTGGGCGGAGGGCTACCGGCCGCAGTTCGGAATCATCGGAGTCGACCGCGCGACGCAGCACCGGACGGTGCGCCCAAGCGGGCGACGATATGGGGAGATCGCGCGGAGCGGGCGACTCCCGAAGGGTACCTGAGCATCGCCCGAAACCCCAGGGAGGTTGACCCATTGCCACCGCAAAGCTTTACCTACGACCAGGATGGGAACGCGCAGATCGCCGGTGCCCGCATCTCGGACCTTGCATCCGCGTTCGGAACGCCACTCTACCTCATGGACGAGGACGAACTCCTTCGGCGCATCGCCTTGTACAAGGAAGCGGCCGGTGCGGAGAACGTCGCCTACGCTTCGAAGGCGCTGCTCGTCGGAAAGCTCGTCAAGCTGATCGCGGAAGAGGGCATGATGCTCGACGTCGTCGGCCAGGGCGAGCTCGAGTTCGCGCTGCGCGTCGGCTTCCCCGCCGAGCGAATCCTACTCCACGGCGTCTACAAGTCGCCGCAGGCGCTCGCCCTGGCGGCCAAGGAAGGCGTCGGGAGGGTAGTGGTGGACTCGCTTGACGAGCTCCCAGCCATCGCAAAGGCGGCGCGCACGGCCGGCCGCGCGCAGGATGTTCTGATCCGCCTGCAGCTCGGGGTCGATCCCCATACGCATCCGTCGCTCTCCACCAGCGTGCCGCGCAGCCAGTTCGGCATCTCGCTCGACGACGGCCAGGCGCTCGCGGCGATCCGGCAGGCACTGGCGGACGAACACCTCGCCCTGCGCGGCCTGCACTCCCACATCGGCTCCGCGATCACCGAACTGCCGCCCTTCCGCCAGGCGGCGGAGGCGCTCGGCGCCTTCGCCCTCACAGTGCTCGCCGAGACCGGCTGGTGGCCGGAGGAGCTCGACCTGGGCGGCGGCCTTGGCATCGAGGAAGGCGCACCGACTCCGAGCGAGGTGGCGGAGCAGGCCCGCCTGGGACTCACGCCCTTCGCGGAGGATGCGCATCGCCCCGTGCCGCGGCTGATCTTCGAACCCGGACGCTACCTGGTCGGACCATGCGGCGTGACGGTCTACCGCGTCGTCGGGCGCAAGCGCGTCGGGGACGGCCGCACCTACCTCTTGGTCGACGGCGGCATGTCCGACAACCCGCGGCCGGCGCTCTACGGCGCCCACCCCGCGATGCGCGCCGCGCACAACTCCAACGCCGAGGCCGAGGTGGTCGACGTCGCAGGTCTGCACTGCGAGACGGGCGACGTTCTGGCGCGCGGCGTCACGCTGCCGCGCCTTGAGACGGGCGACCTGCTCGTCGCGCTCGACACCGGCGCGTATAACCACAGCATGGCGTCGCACTACAACCGAGTTCCGGTGGCGCCGATCGTGTTCGTGCGCAATGGGGTGGCAAGGCCGGCCACGCGCCGCGACTCCCTCGCAGACTGGCTGCGCTTCGAGGTCGGCATCTAGCTGGAGGCGATCGGGTGCAAGTCCTCGTCATCGGCCCGGCGTTTCTCGACGTGGTCGCCGCACCGGTCGGACGCCTGCCAGGGCCGGGCGAGGAGCTGCGCACGGATGCGGTCGCGCTCGCTCCCGGCGGGTTCGCGATCGCAGCGACCGCGCTCTGCCGCCTCGGGGTGGAGGCGGCGCTCGCATCGCCGATCGGCGATGACTCTGCGGGCCGCTTCCTCGCGCTCTCGCTGGAGGCCGAGGGCGTACCGCTTGTGCGCTCCGGGTCTAAAAGAACGCCGGTGACGATCGCCCTGAACCTTCGCGGCGACCGAGGCTTTCTGACCGCCGGGTTCCCGACGGACGAGGAGCTCCTTTTGGCGGGCCGCAGCGCGCTGGAGAGCCACCCCGACTGCGAGGCGGTGCATCTCTCCTGCCGCGGGCCGTTCGCGGAGGATCTGGCGCGCATGGCCCGCGCCGAGGGACGATTCGTGTCGATGGACTGCGGCACCGACCCCGCGTGGCTGAGGAGCGCTTCCCTGCGCCGCGTGCTCTCGCTGGCGGACCTCTACCTGCCGAGCGCCCGGGAGGCGGTGCTCGTGACGGGGAGGGACGGGGTACGCGACGCGGCGGCGGCGCTCCTTGACGTGGTGCCGCGCGCACTCGTCAAGCTGGGACCGGAGGGCGTGCTGTCCGTCGGGCCAAACGGCGTGGAGATCCACCCCACGACGCCACGCGAGGCGATAGATGCCACGGGAGCGGGAGACGTGTTCGACGCAGGCTACCTGGCGGGGAGGGTGCATGGCCTCGGAGAGGCGGGCGCAATCCGGCTCGGCCAGTACGCGGCGGGCTGCGCGGTGGGCGCGCTTGGCGGCGCGAGCGCCGCGCCGACCCTCGCGGCGGCGCGGACCGCCCTCCCGGACCTTTGCTGGAGCGGCACATAGGAGGCGACGGGTTTGTCTGCTGGAAGGCGCGTGGCCGTGATCGGCGGTGGCGGGATTCGGGTGCCCTTGCTCCTGAATGGACTCCTGCGGCGCGCGGCGGAGATCGACCTCGAGGAGATCCGGCTCCACGACGTCGACACCTCTCGCGTCTCTCTGATGCAAGGGCTCGGGGAGGCCCTGCGCAGGCGGCACGGAGCCTCCGTCCGGATCGTGGCGACCGAGGAGCTCGACGCGACGGTTTCGGGCGTCTCCTTCGTCTTCTCCGCGGTCCGGATCGGCGGCGCGGACGGGCGCATCAAGGACGAGCGCATCCCCCTGCAACACGGGCTCCTGGGACAGGAGACGACAGGCATCGGCGGCATGTCGATGGCGCTGCGCACGATTCCCTTCGCCCTGCACCTCGCGGAGCGCGTCGAGGCGCTCGCGCCAGGCGCCTGGTTTCTGAACTTCACGAACCCCTCCGGGCTGATCGTCGAGGCGCTGCACCGCGGCGGACACCGCCGTACGATCGGGCTGTGCGACGCGCCTTCGGGCCTCAAGACGGAGGTTTGCCGCTTCCTCGACGTTCCGGAGGAGCGCTGCTCCCTGCGCTACCAGGGGCTCAACCACCTGGGGTGGGTGCAGTCGGTCGCGGTGGATGGGCGTGAGCGCATGGGCGCGTTGCTCTCGGACGCGGCGCGCCTCTGCGCCGAGGTGCGATCCCTGGGGTTTTTCGGAGCGGATCTCCTGCAGGGGCTCGGTCTCCTGCCGAACGAGTACCTTTACTACTACTACTTCCGCCGCGCCGGCCTCGCCCGCGAGATTGCGGCGCAGCGCACGCGCGGCGAACAGGTGAAGGTCTGGAACAACCGGATCTACCGCGAGGTCGGCGAGGCGCTGGGCCAAGGCGGCGAGGACGAGGCGATCGCGCGCTACCGCGCGGTGCTCGCGGAGCGGCGCAACAGCTACATGTCGGACGTGACCGACACGCGCCATGACCGCGGCATCACCTCCGACACGATCTTCCGCGAGGAAGGCTACGAGGGGCTCGCGCTGAAGGCGATGTCGGCGCTTGCAGGCGGCCCGCCCACGGAGCTCGTCCTGAACGTTGCGAGCCAAGGCGCCTCGGACTTTCTCGCACCGGACGAAGTGGGCGAACTCAGCTGCCGCATCGACAGTGATGGGGCCCACCCGCTCCCGACTGCACCGCTGCCGCCAGGTCCACGGGGACTCGCGCGCAGCGTGAAGGATTACGAGGTCCTCTGCGCGCAGGCGGCCGTCAGCGGTTCGCGCGAAATGCTCCTGCAGGCGGCGCAGGTGCATCCTTTGATCGGCGATCGCAGCGCAGCGCAGGCTTGCATCGACGAACTGATCGAGGCGCACCGGCAGTACCTGCCGCAGTTCGCCTAGCTTCGCGAAGGCGCGAAGCCGGGCGTCGCGTGGTGGTTCCCGCCGGGGCCGAGTCGACAGGAAGCGCGGGCAGCAAGGAGGCGCGAGCAAGATGTACGACCTCATCGTGGTGGGCGCCGGCGTCTGGGGGACGTCGGCAGCACTAGCGGCGCTGCGGCAGGGGGCGCGGGACGTTCTGCTCCTGGAGGCGAATTTCGGGGCGGCGGAGGAGAGCAGCGCGAAATCCGGCGGCATCGTCACCGCGCTCCTCTGGAACGCGCAGGACCGGGCGTTCGTCGAGCGTAGCCGCGAGCTCTACCGCGAGGCTGCCGAGCTGGGCGGCGACGGGTCGGTCTGGCGAAGGACCGGCATGCTGACTCTCGGTGGGCCGAAGGAGCGGGATCTGCTCGAGGGACGGGCGGCGCAGGCTGAGCGCGAGGGAGCAACGGCGGAACTTTTGGACGGGGGCGAGGTGCGCCGACGCTTCCCGGATCTCGACCGGCTGGGGGACGACGCGATCGGGCTCTTCACGCCCGACGACTGGCACGTCAACCCGACCGCCTACGCCCAGGCGGCGCTCGGCGAGGCGAGGCGGCTCGGACTCACGCTGCGGACGGGTGCGCGGGTCGTTGGGATCTCGGCGCGTGTGGGGAGCGCCGAGGTGCGACTCCAGGACGGAAGCGTACATCAGGGGGCGCGGGTGCTCGTCAGCGCGGGCTGCTGGACGCGCAAGCTGCTCGCGCCGAGCGGAGTGGAGATCCCACTGCGCCCCTACCGCACGCAGCTCTCGTCGCTGCGGCTCGGTTCGGTGCACCGCGAACTGCCCGTCGTCTGGCACCTGCCGACCGACATCTACCTCGTGCCGGAGGGTGCGCAGGACATCCTCGCCGGAGACGGGACGGAGTACAAGGAGTCCGATCCCGACGCGTTCCGACGCGAGGGAGACCCGTTCTTCGTCGAGAGCGTCGCCGAGCGGCTGATCGCCCTGACGCGGCTCGGGGATGCGGCCGGACTGCGCTCGGCGTGGGCCGGCCTGTGCGGCGCGACGCCCGACCGGCGGCCGCTCGTCGGCGCCGTCGGCCCGTCCCTCTTCTGCGCGTGCGGTGACCAGGGCATCGGCGTGATGCGCGGCCCGGCGATCGGCGAGCTCGCGGCCCAGGTCGCCCTCGGCGCCGCGCAGGAGGGGGATCTCTCCCCCCTGCGGCTCCCCGCCGCCGACTTCCCCATCCGCGGCGGCTTCACGCTCGACTGATCACCCCATGTACGCCCCCCCGTTGACGAACCAGTACTGCCCCGTCGCGTGGGGAGCATCGGCAGCCAGCCAGAGTGCCCACTCCGCGATGTCCCGCGGGTCTGCGAGCCTCCCGAGCGGGATGCCCGAGATGTGCGCAGCGAGCCGCTGGGGGTCGCGCAAACCGAAGCGCTCGAGCACCTCGTCGGTCTCGGTGTAGCCGGGGACGAGGCAGTTCACCCGGACGGTCGGGGCGAGCTCGAGCGCCATCACCTTCGTCAGCACCATCACGCCCGCCTTCGCGACGCAGTAGTTCGCGCCGTTGCGGCGCCCCTTGACGCCGGTCGCCGCCCCGATCGTGATGATGCTCCCACCGCCCTGCGCGAGCATGCGCCGTCCGGCCTCCTGGCTGCACGTGATCGTGCCGCGCAGCTGGCTGTCGTACGTCACGCGGAAGTCCTCGTCGGTCATCTCAAGGAACGGTCGGTCGCGGTTGCGCCCAGCGCAGTGCACCAACACGTCCAGCCGGCCGAAGGTGTCGTCGATCTCCTCGAAGAGCCTTGCGACCTGCCCGCGGTCCGCGACGTCGGCGAGCAGGGAGACGGCCTCTCCACCGCGCCCGGCGATGCCGCGCGCCACGGCCGCTGCCTCCTCCCCGGAGCGAGCGCAGTGCACGACGACGCGGGCGCCGGCGGCTGCGTAGCGCTCGGCGATCGCCCTCCCGATGCCGCGACTCGATCCGGTGACGAGCGCGACGCGGCCCGTCAGATCCAACATCCGTCCACTCGCCTCCCGCAACTCGGCCACAGGTATGCCCGCTGCATCCTATGCCGGTGTGAGAGGCAGAGATACCGCGCCCTCCGGCCGCCGCGGCGGCTAACGCATGCGGTAGGAGGCGAACGCTGCGCGGATCGCCTTCGCCTCCTCCGGAGGGAGCGCGGCAGGCGAGAGTCCGCTGGTCACGAGGTAGTGCATGGAGGCTTCCTCTAGGGCGATCGCCCCGCAGTACGCCGAGAACAGGCTCGCGCCAACCGCGACGGCGCCGTGGTTGCGCATCAGGCATGCGCCGGCGCCCGTCCGCTCGAAGACGTCCGCGACCGCATCGGCGAGCGAGCGGCTGCCCGAGGGCAGGTAGGGCGCGACGGGCAGGGCGAGGCCGATCAGCCCATGCCCTTCTCCTGTGTAGACGGGAACCTCATCGGTCACGAGGCCCGCGGCCACCGCGAAGGGGCTGTGGTCGTGCCAGATCGCCTGGACCTGGGGCAGCAAGCGGTACACGGCCAGGTGCAGCGGCAGTTCGCTCGAGGGATCGCCAGCGCGCACCTTCCCGCTCACCACGTCGACCGCCGCGAAGTCCTCGGCCTGCAGCTTCAGGTAGTCCCTGCCCGTCGGGGTGATCAGCAGTTCCTCTCCGAGGCGCACCGAGACGTTGCCGAAGGTCCCTCGCAGCAGGCCTTCCCGCGCCCCGCGCCGCACCATCTGACGCAGCTCGCGCCGCATCTGTGCTTCCATAGTCCTCAGCTCCGCTCCCTTTGCGTGCAGGAGTAGCATTACAATCTCCGAACCTTGAGCCGAGGTGGTCCGAGTGGCGCCGAAGACGCTTGCGACGGATGTCCTGCGCTGGACCCTCGACCCGTCCCAGCTCGCGTTCGACAACACGACAGAACTCGACGTCCCCGAGTCGCTCGTCGGCCAGCCCCGCGCGGAGGAAGCAATGGCGCTGGCGCTCTCGCTGCGCCCGCACGGCTACCATATCTACCTCTCCGGACCGACCGGAACCGGGAGAACCACGTACGCTCGCCGGCGGCTCAGCGAGGCAGCAGACGCTCTGCCGCCTGCCAGCGACTGGCTCTACCTGCCGAACTTCCGTGAGCCCTCTTCGCCGCTGGCGGTCGCGGTGCCTGCGGGCATGGGGCCCCGCTTCCAGCAAGCGCTGCGCGAGCTGCAGCGCGAGTGCGCGATCCTGCTGCCGCAGGCCTTCTCGTCCGATGAGTTCGGCGCGGCGCGGGATGAGGCGACGCAGGAATTCTCCGCGCAGGCCGACGCGGAGTTCGCCCAGTTCCAGCGCGAGGCGCAGGAACTCGGCTTCTCCGTGCAGCCCGGACCGACCGGACTGACGACGACGCCGATCGCGGATGGCCATGCGCTCTCAGCCGAGGCGATCGCCGCCCTCCCCCCGGAGCGCAGGGAGGCGCTCGAGCGCGCGGCGCAGCAGGTGCAGCGGCTGGGAGAGGCGTTCGTGCGCCGTGCCCACGAGCTCCAGCGGGCTTCGGAGCAGAAGGTGCGAGATCTCACCCACGAGGTCGCCCGCTACGCCTGCCGGCCACTCTTCGAGCGGCTCGAGCAGGAGTATGAAGTGACTCCGCTGCTTCGGCACCTGCAGGATCTCTACCGCCGGATCCCCGAGTGGCTCCCGCTACTCGTGCCGAGCGGCCAGGAGACGGTGGAGGACCCGGGCTGGTTCGCGGTGAACGCGTTCGTCTCCCGCGACGGCGACGCCGCGCCGGTCGTGTACGAGCCGAACCCCTCCTACTACAATCTGCTCGGAAACATCGCCTACGAGGCGTCCGCCGGCGGCGGTCTGCGCACCGGGTTCACGCTCATCCGCCCGGGCGCCGTCCACCGGGCGAACGGGGGCTTCCTTCTACTGCCCGCCCGCGAGTTGCTGACGAACCCCCTGGCGTATCAGGGGCTGAAACGGGCGCTCTCGCAGCGCAGCGCGCGCGTCGAGAACATCGGCCAGGAGGATCGGCCGACGCCGACGCTCGGGCTCGATCCCGAGCCGATCCCGCTCGACCTCCAGGTCGTGTTGGTGGGGCCGGAGGCTGCCTACCACGAACTGCGCCAGATGGACGAGCAGTTCCGCAAGCTCTTCAAGGTGCGCGTCGACTTCGCGCCCGACATGCCCAACATCCCAGAGAACCGGACGTCGCTCGCGCGGTTCCTAACCGGACTCGGCCGATCGCATGGCCTGCGGCCCTTCACGGCCGGCGGCGCGGCGCGGATGATCGAGGAAGCGGCGCGCCTCGCCGGCGGCCGTCGGCTGCTCTCCACGCGCATGGCCGTGATCATCGAGCTCGCCGTGGAGGCTGACGCGGTGGCGGCAAGGCGGAACGCGAGCGCGATCGACGCGATCCACATCGAGGAGACGCTGGAGGGGCGCCGCCGGCGCGGCGGCCTCTACCAGGAGCGCATGCTCGAGATGATCGCGCTCGGAACGATACGGATCGAGACGCGAGGCGCGCGGACCGGACAGGTCAACGCCCTCACCGTGCTGACCCAAGGCGGACAGGAGTTCGGGCTTCCGGCGCGCATCACAGCGCGGACCTACGCCGGTGGCGCCGGCGTCGTGGACATCGAGCGCGAGGTCCAGCTGTCTGGGCCGATCCACTCGAAGGGCGTCCTGACGCTCTCGGGCTACCTCGGCTGGCGCTTCGGCCGCTCGCAGCCGCTCTCCCTGTCCGCAAGCCTGACGATCGAACAGAACTACGGCGGCATCGAGGGCGACTCCGCCTCATCCACAGAGCTCTACGCCATCCTGTCCGATCTCGCCGACCTGCCGATCCGCCAGGACATCGCGGTCACGGGCTCCGTGGACCAGAACGGCCTGATCCAGCCGATCGGCGGCGTGAACGAAAAGATCGAGGGGTTCTTCGCCGTCTGTTCCGCGCTGGGTCTCAGTGGTACGCAGGGCTGCATGATCCCGCGCCAGAACGTGCCCGACCTGATGCTCTCGGGCGAGGTCGTGCAGGCGGTGCGCGAGGGCAAGTTCCACGTCTACGCGATCGACACGATCGAGGAGGGGATTGAACTCCTGACAGGCGTCGCCGCCGGAGACGACAAGGAGGGAGGCTACGCACCGAACTCCGTCTTCGCCCGCGCGGCTCAGCGCCTTTCCGAGTACGCGCAGGCCGTCCGCGGCGGTGGGCAGGAGCGCGGCCAGCGTCTCGCATGAAGGCCACCCCCCGGAGGGACGCTCGCCTTGGGAGGTGGGCGCATGGCAAAGCCTGTGCAGGTCCTGATCGTCTTCGACACGCGCCTCGGACACACGATGAACCTGGCGTTTCAGGTCGCGCACGGCGTGAAGATGGTCGAAGGCTGCGAGGCCGTGACGCGGCGCGTTGTGGCCCAAGAGCCCGAGTCGATCATCCCACGCGACGAGGACTACGAGCGGGTGCGCGCGCAGTTCGAGCCGATCGAGGCGTGCAGCCTCGCTGACCTTGAGGCCGCAGAGGCCATCGTCACCGGGTCGCCGACGCGCTTCGGCGTGATGACGCACGGCATGAAGGCACTTTGGGACGCGACGGGCGAGCTGTGGCAGAGGAAGGCGCTCTACGGCAAGGTCGGATCGGCGTTCTGCAGCACCTCGACACCGCACGGCGGCCAGGAGATGACGATCTGGTCTCTTCTTCTACCGATGATGCACCATGGCATGCTGATCTGCCCACCCGGCTACGGCGATCCGAGCTACTTCAAGGCTGCGTCCCCGTACGGCGCGACCCAATGGAGCGGTCCAGACTCCGACCGCGACATGGGACCAAACGAGGAGCAGGCCGCGATCTTTCTCGGGCGGCGGGTCGCGGAGGTGGCAAGACAGCTCTCGCTCGCCCCCGTGGCCCACTGAGGTTGGGCGGCCTGCACTTCGTGGCGACGCCGAAGGCTGATTGACAAATCGTCGGTGGTCGGCGACTCTAGCGTACTGATTTAGTAGATGGCAGGGGTGCCACGTATGAAGATCCCCACGACCTTGCGCCACAAGCCGGTGGTCGTCGCCCAGGACTACGATCGCGTCGACGGTCGTTTCTCCCCGCTCAGCGACGCGAAAGGATTGTCCTTGGGCCTCGCGCAGTGGAACGACCGGGGTAGGGTCGACATCTCGGCGAAGGTGTGGCGCCACACAGGCGCCAAGTGGTCTCGCCAGTCCGAGGAGCTGCCCCTGCACCGGGTTCTGGACCTTGCGATCCTCGTCTGCCGCGCCAGGCAGTACTTCGCCGACTCGTACCGGCAGCCGGCCGAAGGCCCCACCAAGCCCGGGATCGATCGCATCCCGCTGCAGGGGGGAGCCTTGGACATCGCCCTGGCCGTGGAGAACGATCGGGTCGCCGAGGATGTCGAACTGTTCAGGGAGGCGCTCAGCCGGGACGACGAGCTCATCGGAGAGCGACTACACCGACTGGGCGCGATTCTCCGGACGCTGGGCTACTAGAGCCGGCAGAGGGGTCGGCGGTGCTTGCCGTCGGCCGCGCAGAGGTGGTAGGATGCAGGCACCAACTGCATAGTTTCTCGTCCTCCTTCAGGGTCCGGTGAAATTCCGTACCGGCGGTGATGGCCGAAAGGCCGAGCCCGCGAACCCCAGGCAACTGGGGCCGATCCGGTGAAATTCCGGGGCCGACCGTTAGAGTCGGGATGGAAGAAGGGGCTGTAGAACGTCATGCCCTATGACCCAAGGAAGGATTGCCTCCCTTGGGTTTTCACTTTTTGCTTCGGAGGGGTGATCGGATGTTCTCGCCCGACGACCAACAGCACATGCGCACGGCGCTGGAACTCGCGCGCGCAGCAGGGGGCCGCTTGTCGCCCAACCCGCGGGTCGGGGCTGTGCTGGTGCGCGGTGGCGAGGTCGTCGGGCGGGGCTGGCATCGCGGTCCGGGAACGCCGCATGCCGAGATCGAAGCGCTTCGCGAGGCAGGCGAGCGCGCCCGCGGGGCGACACTCTACGTCACGCTGGAACCGTGCCGGCACTTCGGGCGCACACCGCCCTGCACCGCCGCGCTGATCGCGGCCGGCGTCTCTCGCGTCGTCGCCGCCATCGAGGATCCGAACCCCGCTGAGCAGGGCAAGGGCATCGCCGACCTGCGCGCGGCCGGCGTCGAGACGGTCGTCGGGGCGGAGGCTGAAGCCGCCGAGCAACTGAACCTGCCGTACTTCACCTGGCGCAGGACCGGCAGGCCGCTTGTGACGGCCAAGTGGGCGGCCGCGCTCTGCGGTCACGCGGCAGCGCGTACCGGAGAGAGCCTGTACATCACCGGCCCCGAGGCGCGCAGCGCGGTCCATTCGTTGCGCGCCTCGCACGACGCGGTGCTGGTCGGCATCGGGACCGTACTCGCCGACGATCCGCAGCTCACGGTACGCGACGCGCCGGGTGAGCATCCGCTGCGCGTCGTCCTGGACCGAACCCTGCGCACACCTCCCGATGCGAGACTCCTTAGAGCGCCGGGCGACACGCTGATCTTTGCGGCCGCGGACGCGCCCGAGGGGCGCAGGGCGGATCTTGGGAAGCGCGCGGAGCTCGCCTTCCTGCCGGCGGCACAGGAGCTCCCACTCTCCGATGTTCTGAGCGAACTCGGCCGCCGCGGCATCCTCTCCGTGCTGGTCGAAGGCGGCCCAACCGTGCTCGGCCGCATGTTCGACGACGGCCTCGTGGATCGCGTCGCCGCTTTCTTCGCACCGCTCGTGCTGGGCGGGGCGCAGGCGCCCGGGGCCGTCGGGGGCATCGGGGCCGCGCGCCCCACAGAGGGCGTGCGCCTGAAGGACGTTCTGTGGCGCCAACTGGGGCAGGACATCTACTGCAGCGGCACTGTGGAAAGAGGTTGATCGACTTGTTCACCGGACTGGTGGAGGAAGTGGGCGCGATCCGTGCCCTCGATCTGACGCCCGGAGGCGCACACCTCCTCGTCGCAGCATCCTTTGGCAGTGACCTTGGGATCGGCGAGTCCATCGCGGTCTCGGGGTGCTGCCTCACGGCGGTCGAGCGCGACGGGGTCGGCTTCGCGGCGGATCTCAGCCTGGAGACCCTTCGCCGCACAGCGTTCGGCGCGTGGGGCGTCGGCGCTCCCGTCAACCTTGAGCGCGCACTGCGGGCGCACGATCGCCTGGGCGGCCACATCGTCCAGGGCCACGTCGACGGGGTCGGTGAGCTCGTGTCGATCGCCCCTGACGGCGACGGGTATCGCCTGCAGGTCGCGGTGCCCAAGGGCCTTCGGCGGTACGTCGCGCCGCAGGGCGCTCTGACGCTCAATGGCATCAGCCTCACGGTGGCGCACTACGCAGAGGGCGTCGCGGCGTTCGCGATCATCCCCCACACCTTCCGCAGCACCGACCTCGCGGCGCGTAGCCCCGGCGACTCGGTGCACATCGAAGTCGACGTGGTCGCCCGCTACCTCGAATCCTTGCACCGGCCCGAGGAGGCGTAACGATGTTCGCGAGTGTGCAGGACGCGGTTGCCGACATCCGGGCAGGCCGCATGGTGATCGTGGTCGATGACGCGGACCGTGAGAACGAGGGAGACGTCGTCGCTGCCGCAGAACTGGTGACGCCGGAGATCATCACGTTCATGGCCACGCAGGCGCGCGGGCTGATCTGCCTGCCGCTGTCGCCCGAACGCGTGCGCCAGCTGCATCTGCAACCGATGGTGCTGCAGAACACTGAACACTGGGAGACGGCGTTCACGGTTTCGATCGACGCGCGCGGCGTCTCGACCGGCATCTCAGCGGCCGACCGCGCGCTCACGGCGCGCCTCGCCGCGGACGCCAAGGTCGGACCCGAAGGGTTCTTGCAGCCAGGCCACATCTTCCCGCTGGAGGCGCAGCCGGGCGGCGTCCTGAAGCGGGCCGGCCACACCGAGGCGGCGGTCGACCTCGCCAGGATGGCGGGGCTCGCGCCTGCGGGCGTGATCTGCGAAGTGATGAACGACGACGGGACCATGGCTCGCACCCCAGACCTCCTGGTCTTCGCGCAGCGCCATGGACTGAAGGTCGTGACGATCGCGGACATCATCCGCTACCGTCACCAGAACGAACGGCTGATCCAGCGCGTCGGCGAGGCGGATCTGCCGACGCGCTACGGGCAGTTCCGGGCCGTCGCGTACGAGGACGCCCTGCGCGGGAACTCCCACCTCGCGGTCTGCAAGGGAGAGATCGGCGACGGGGAGCCGGTGCTCTGCCGCATGCACTCCGAGTGCCTCACGGGTGACGTGCTCGGGTCGCTTCGCTGCGACTGCGGTGACCAGCTGGCGGAGGCGATGGAGCTGATCGATCGCGAGGGGCGCGGCGTGCTCATCTACCTGCGCGGCCACGAGGGACGCGGCATCGGCCTCGCACCGAAGATCCAAGCCTACGCGCTGCAGGACAGCGGCCTCGATACGGTCGAGGCGAACCTGCGCCTGGGCTACCCCCCGGACCTCAGGGACTACGGGATTGGCGCCCAGATCCTCGTGGACCTCGGCGTGCGCAAACTGCGACTTCTGACGAACAACCCGCGCAAGGTTGCGGGTCTCGAAGGGTACGGCATCGAGATCGTCGAACGCGTGCCCATCGAGATCGCACACCGGCCGGAGAACCACCGCTACCTTGAGACGAAGCGGAGCAAGCTCGGCCACCTTCTGACCGAGTAGAACGACGGGCAAGGGAGAGAGGGCTTTGCGAGAACTGCGCGGCAAACCGCAGGGGACAGGCTTTCGCGTAGCAATCGTCGCCGCCCGCTACAACGAGATGCTCGTGCGGCAGATGATCGACGGTGCCCACGACGTCCTGATCGACGCCGGGGTGAAGGAGGAGGACATCGTCCTCGTTCGCGTGCCTGGGGCGTTCGAACTGCCCGCGGCTGCCAAGCGGCTGGCGGAAACGGGCCAGTTGAACGCGATCGTCGCGCTGGGCGTTGTGCTTCGTGGCGAGACGTACCATTTCGAGGTCGTCGCCCAGGCCGCTGCCCAGGGCATGCAGCATGTGGCGCTCGGCGCGAAGGTCGGCGTCGGCTTCGGTGTGCTCACCGTCGACACGGTGGAGCAGGGCCTAGCGCGGGTGGGACTGAAGGAGAACAAGGGCGAGGAGGCGGCGAGGACCGCCCTTGAGATGGCGCGTCTTCTGACGGTGATCTGAAATGTTGGCATGATTGATGCCGAGGCACGCCGGCGGCTGGCGCAGCTCGCGGAATGCGGGGCCAAGTTCGCCAAGGGCGAGATCTCTGCGCGGGACCTCTGGTGGCGCTGAATTCCGCGGCGAAGCGTGACCGCACGGTCAGGCGGCGGATCGAAGAACGCGAACCGATCCGCGCGTCGCGGATTGAAACGAGAGCAGGCGGGCCGTGTTGCCCGCGCTGCTCTCGTTCTTCATTCGTACGTCCGACGGGGGTGGCCATCGCCCGCGGCCCGTAGCCCGTTCGTGCCCAGGCCGAACGTTTATTGCGGTGGCACTAGAGTGCCCCGGGCTGTGGCACGGGTACCGCGTGCATCCGAAAGGTCTGCCCGTCGTCGATCAGGCAGTTGATCTGCTGCCCGCGGCCTGCGCCGCCATCGATGCCCACCGTCCCTGGGCCGTACCAGGCCGCGGGCGAACCGTGCAGCAGCTGGCAGGGCGTGTGTCCGAACAAGACGACGCGCGGCGCGCAGGCGGCGCTCGAAGAAGGGGGAGCGGATGGTCGTGCACTC
Source organism: Bacillota bacterium (assembly GCA_021793215.1). GTDB lineage: Bacteria > Bacillota > Sulfobacillia > JAJZYS01 > JAJYTV01 > JAJYTV01. The sequence continues at coordinate 103,871 of JAJYTE010000003.1, read as the reverse complement.
CTCCGGGGTCGTCTGGCGCCAGTCAAGGGCGCGATCGTGGTTCCCCTGCAGGGCGATCGCGCCATCCTCCGCGCACAGTCGCCCCGGACCAGGCGATGGCACTCGGCGGATCGACCATCCTGCCCGACGTAGTCCCGGAGCAGCAGCAGGCGGTCGCGCCCGGGAGCGTAGCCCGTGGATGTCGCTCACGAAGAGGTGCCGCGGAGCCATCCGACCGCCGCCTCCCTGCGTCCAAAGAGGTTGCCGCGCCGCGCGCGCCGTGCTCCACCACTGCATGGAGGCCGGCGCCGCGGATGGCTCCGCTACTCGGACGTGAGGATGCGGTGGAACTGCACGAGGTCGTCGAGCTCGTCGAGCCTCGCGGTGGAACGGATGTTGGTATCCGGCGGCAGACCGAGCTCCTCCTGGAACTCGCGCATGCTCTTGGCATCGAGTTCGTGGGTGAGGATGGTGCGGTTGACAGCCTCCACCGCCTCGGGATCGAGGCGGCCGCCCGCCTCCCGCAGGACCCACTCCTCGAACGCCTGGTAGCTCGGGAGCTCCCGCATCAGGTAGTCGAGTGCCTTCTCGGGATCGATGCCCAGACCGGACATCACCGTGCGGTCGAAGAATCAGCCGGGGCGGTACCCGTCCGCGAGCTGTCCCTTGGCGTGCAGGAGCGCCTTCGACCACATGCGCGGCATATGCACGACGCCAAGGGTTCCCTTCATCGAGATCCCCGCGAGCGGCGGCAGCGTTTGCATGAACGTCCCCCCGTCTCTCCCGTCTCCTCACATGATACTTCGTCTGTATAGTCGGGTCCCGGCCGGTCGGCCGAACTACGCGAGAACGCCCCGGCTTGCGCCGGGGCGTTCTACTGCGCTGGTCCTTTCAGCCGGCACGCTCGCTCATCGAGTGGAGTTCGGCTGCGCACGTTACGCAGACGTTCTTGCCGTGGAAGTGCGTCATGTTGGACGCGTTGCCGCAGAAGATGCATGCGGGTTCGTACTTCTTAAGGATGACCTGCTCACCGTCGACGTAGATCTCCAAGGAGTCCTTGTCCGAGATGCCAAGGGTGCGCCGCAACTCGATCGGGAGCACCACGCGGCCAAGGTCGTCCACCTTGCGGACGATCCCCGTGGACTTTAACATTCCGGTTCACCTCTACTTTACCGTATCGTCGAGTTACTTTACCACAACATTGGTCCGTTGTCTTCCTCTGCATGCAAACTCTCCCTATACGTTTAGGCGGTGCGCGAGCAGATATGCGGTCAGCAGCACCGCACTCAGGGCGACGAGTCCCCCGGCTGTCACCGCGAGACCGGTCTGCGACCGCGGCGCGACGGGATGGTGCGCGTGCCGCCAATGGCGCAGCGCCGCGAGCAGCGCGAAGAGTCCCCCCGTGGCCGTGAGCAGGGCGCCGATCCAGGTGCCCGTCGTCGAGGTGCTGCGGTGCAGAACCCAGTCGAAACGCGCCACGACGAAGCCGAACGCCATGATCGAGATGCACGTGCGGACCCAGGCGAGGAACGTCCGCTCCGAGGCCAGCTGCTCACGCAGGTCCAATGCGAAAACCCCTTCTCGCCCACTTGACACTTGCAGACTGCCGCTTCGGTCCGCGGCATATGCACCTCGCGAGGGCAGTTCCTCGCCGTGCGTTGTGCGTCCAACATCAAGGAGGAATTTCCTGCGCCGCGGCCAAGTAGATCACATCACGCGGTCCAGATGGACGTCAACGCGCGTGAGGAAAGGAGTGGGCGGCTTGCAAAGTGAGCCGAATTCCAACCGTCGCGCCAGTAGGCGCTGGTGGTACCTCGTCCTGGTCATTCCATTTATCTTCACCCTCTTCCCGCAGATCTACGCGTCCCCAACCCCAACGCTTGGGGGGATCCCGTACTTCTACTGGTACCAGCTCCTTTGGGTTTTGATCACCGGCGTTCTCACGATTCTCGTTCACTACCTGACGGTATGACGGCCGACGAAGCTCACGACGTGAAGGAGGCGACGCTTCTTTGAACGCGACGGCTGTCATCGTCTTCCTGATTCTCTTCGTCATCGTCACCCTGATCGGGTTCTACTCGTCGAGGTGGCACAAGGCTGACATGTCGGTGATCGAGGAGTGGGGCCTTGCGGGGCGCAGGCTCGGCACGCTGCTCTCCTGGTTTCTAATCGGCGGAGACCTCTACACCGCCTACACGTTCATCGCCGTTCCGGCGCTGGCGTTCGGCGCAGGCGCACTCGCGTTCTTCGCGGTGCCCTACACCATCGTGATCTACCCGTTCATCTTCGTCGTCTTCCCCCGCTTCTGGTCGGTGGCCAAGGCGAAGGGTTACATCACGGCGTCGGACTACGTCAAGGGTCGCTTCGACTCGCGGGGGATGGCGCTGGCCGTCGCCTTCACCGGCATCCTCGCGACCATGCCGTACATCGCCTTGCAGCTCGTCGGCATGCAGGCCGTGCTGCAGACGCTCGGGTTTGGCGGCGCGGGCCAGGCAGGGCAGGACGTCGCGTTGGTCATCGCGTTTGCGGTCGTTGCCCTCTACACGTACACGGCCGGCCTCAGGGCACCGATGATGGTCGCCATCGCGAAGGACACGCTCATCTACATCACCGTGATCGTCGCGGTGATCGCGATCCCGATCGCGCTCGGCGGCTTCGGCCACATCTTCCACGTCGCGAACACCAAGTTGATGGCGGCGGCGATCCCGCACTCCGTCAACCTCTCGCCGAGCCTCTACACCGCGTACGCCACCCTTGCTTTAGGCTCCGCGCTTGCCCTCTTCTTCTACCCCCACGCAATCACGGCCATGTTCGCCACCAAGTCCCGCCAGGTGATCCGGCGCAACGCGGCGTTCCTGCCGCTCTACTCGCTCCTGCTCGGCGCGATCGCTCTCTTGGGCTTCATGGCCCTGACAGCTGGCGTCAACGTCAACGGCAACAACAACCTCGCCGTGCCGCTGCTGTTCGAGAAGATGTTCCCGCAGTGGTTCGTCGGCTTCTCCTTCGCGGCGATCTTCGTCGGGGCCCTCGTGCCCGCGGCGATCATGTCGATCGCTGCCGGCAGCCTTTTCTCGCGCAACATCTACAAGGAGTACTTCGCGAAGGGCGCCACGCCGCAGCAGGTGGGCACCACCGCGAAGATCGTGTCCGTGGTCGTCACCGTGCTCGCACTCGTCTTCGCGCTCGGCATCCCGGTGCAGTACTCCCTCTACCTCCAGACGCTTGGAGGCATCTGGATCCTGCAGACGATCATCATGATCGTCGGAGGACTGTACACCCGCTGGTTCCACCGCACCGCGCTCCTGCTCGGATGGGCCGTGGGCATGATCCTTGGAACGGCGATGACCGCTTCCGTCGGGTTCAAGTCCTCGTTCTACTCCCTGGGCGGCGTGGCTGGCTACGCGGGCATCTGGGCGCTCATCGCCAACATCATCGTGGTCGTCGTCCTCACCCTCGTCTTCAACGCGGCGAAGGTGCACAACGGGCAGGACGCCACGGCTCCACACGACTACGCGTACGAGGAGGGTGACACGGAGGTCACCCTCGGCTGAGGTCACCCGCTGACAGTCAGGCGCCGCCCACAGGGCGGCGCCTGACGCGTTGGAGGACATCGCCGCCGTCAACGGGAAACATGGTGCGAGGTGCCGCTCTTGCCAACGCGCGACCGTGACACTCGCTGGCTACCATGGGCCCTGCTCGGTGCACTCGGCTGGCTGTTCGTCTACGCGGACCGTGCGGTCCTCAGCCCGCTGCTGCGAGACTTCGGCCGCCTCTTCCACGTCGGCCCGGCCGCACTCGGGCTGCTCTCCGCCTCCTTCTTCATCACCTACACCGCCGTCCAGATCCCTGCGGGCCGCCTTGCGGACCGCGTCTCACCGCGCACGCTCCTCGGCATCGGGTACATCGGCTTCGGAGTGTTCATCGCTCTTGAGGCGTTTTCGCCCGGCTACTACGGCATCCTGGCGTTCTCGGCGCTGGCCGGGCTCTTCCAGGGCGTCTACTACCCGACGCAGTTCGCCGTCACCGCCAGGAGGATCCCCCAGCGCGTACTCACGCTGGCCAACGCGGTGATCACGTCCGGCATGGCTGCCGGCATCGTGCTCGGCTACCTGTTGGCGGCGGGCCTCGGGCAATCTTCGTGGCAAACGCCGGTGCTCGTGCTCGGCGTCCTCACCATCGGCGTCGGGGCGCTGCTCTACGCCATCACCCCGCGGGACGTGCAGCGTCCCGGCGCAGCGGCGACCGCAGGGAGTACAGCGCCTCCGCCCGCCAAGGCCTCGAGAACGCGCTTCGCGCTGCTGCTCGCCCTCAACTTCTGCTCGCTCTACGCCTTCTTCTTCCTGCTCGCTTGGCTACCCTACGCGCTTGCCGGCGTCGTCGCCTGGCATGGACTCGAACTCGGGCTCGCAGCGGCCCTGCCGACGATGGTCGGACTGCCCGCCACGATCATCTGGAGCGCACGCAGCGCGCAGGGGGCGTCTCGCCTACGCCGCATGCGCTACCTCCTGCTCGCCGCCGGCCTCTCGCTCGTGTCGCTCGGTGCGGTCCACAGCCCTGTCCTCGTCCTGGCTCTGCTCACCGTCTACGGCCTAACGGGCAAGCTGGTGATGGATCCCCTGATCCTCAGCGAGGTGACGGCGAGCCTGCCGGAGGCTGGTTACGGGCAGGCGTTCGGTGTGCTGAACTTCGTCGGCATGCTGGCCTCGGTCGTGGCACCCGCCGTGAGCGGCTACCTGATCGGCCACCTCGGCGGGTTTGCTGCGGCGGCCGGGCTCGCAGGAGCGTTCGTCCTGATTGGACTGCTGATCACTGCGTGGCTACGGCCCGCCTAACGCAGGGCGCCCGCGTCTCGGGTAGACTTCGGACATCGGGGGGAGCGGCGTGAAGCATTCGGCGAGGCGGCTGACGGCGGTGCTGGCGCTTGCGGCCATCGCACTCGCCGGCTACACGAACCACGCGAGCCTCCGCCGGACCCAGCCACCCGCCGCGGTGAAGGTGGCGACGAAGGCGCCGCCCCAGCCAGCCACAGTCGCCGCGTCGCCTACCCTCGCGCCGGACGTGGTGCGGGCCGCGCTCGTCGAGCACCCCCTGCTGACCGATGTGCAGATGGTCAGCCCGAGCAGCGGCTGGGCGATCGAGCAGCTGCTGCACGGTACGGCCGTCGCCCGCACGTCGGACGGAGGCCGGAACTGGACGACGGTCTACGTCACGCCGGCGCCCGCAACCGCGCTGAGCGCTGCCAACATGGCGACTGTCTACGTGATGCTCTCGTCGTGCGCGAACCAGAGCTGTTCCGCCACAGAGCTCGCTGTCACCCATGACGGCGGAGTTACCTGGAGCATCGCCTACAGCGGTCAGGGTTTCAACGGAGCGGCGCTCAGCTTCGTCACCTCGTCGATCGGGTACGTCGGAGGGACGGTCGTCTCGACGTCAGGCGCACAGCGCGGCGACCTCCTGGTCACTGGCGATGGCGGGCAGGTCTGGACGGACTACGCGCTGCCCTGCGACACGGGGTCCATGGCGCTCTCCTTCCAATCGGCCGCAGACGGATGGCTACTCTGCGGCGGCCCGACTGGAACGGACATGCAGGCGAAATCGCTGTACCGCACGCTCGACGGAGGCGCGCACTGGTCGCTCGTGACCGCCGTTTCCCTGCCCCAGGGCCCGTCGCCATCCTCGATCGCAGGCAGCAACTCCTTGCCTCTTTCGGGCCTTGTGCGCAGCATGTACTTCCGCAGCGGCCAGCAGGGCTGGATCGGGCTCGACCGCGGCGGCGTCTTCGAGACAACCGACGCGGGCAGCAGCTGGCACGCGGTATGGCAGCCGCCCTTCGCGCCAGGAGCGGATGACGCCTTCTCTGTCGGGTTCACCGACCCAAGCCACGGCTGGCTGCTCTACGGCGAGGGGCCGCCGCTCTCCACGACCTCTGATGGCGGCCGGACCTGGACCGTCGTCTATCCACCCCTCAGCCCCTCCGCGGCGCTCAGCTTCGGCAGCTCGAGCACGGGCATCGGGGCGGGCTGGGTCTACGACGGAACGCTCATCCTGTCGACGAGCGATGCCGGCGTGCACTGGACCATGGCCGCCCGTGCGCCCGTTCAGATCTCCGGGCTCGCGGTCGTCGCCCCAGGTAGCTACGTCGTGCTGGGTCAAGACGCCCTCTACCGGACGGAGGACGGCGGCGCGACCTGGGCCGCCGCCCTTCCGCCGTCAGGCTACTACCCGGCCGCGCTCGGCATGCGCAACGCCGATGTCGGCTACCTCGTGGCGTACAAGCCCGGAAGGGGGCGCAGCCTGTTCTCCACCGCCGATGGCGGCAGCAGCTGGATCGCTGTGCCAACGCCGTTCTCGCCGTCCGCCGTCGGGGTCGATACCGGCGGCAGGACGATCGCGGTGGGCACCGCGGCCCAACGCGCCATCTGGCAGCGCGGCTGGGACGGCAAGCTGCAGGAGATCTCCCTGACGCCCGGGACCCCGTACCTGTGGTTCGCCGCAGGCACCGGCTGGTGGCCAGTGCGCGTCCCGCACTGGAAGAAGGGCCAGCCGACGCCCGTGGGCCTCGTGACCGGCCCGAACGGGCTCGTCTGGATGTGGTCGCAAACGACGCTCTGGCTCAGCACCAACGATGGCGCAAGCTGGCAGACGTTCTCGTTCGGGGACCGACTGGCGATCTCGGACGTGAGCTTCACGGACGCTCTGCACGGCTGGCTGCTAGCCGGCCGGAATGTGTACTCGACGACGAACGGCGGGCGAACATGGCGAGAGATCTCCGGCTCGGTGACCTACTGAGGGCTCGCGAAGGAGCTGGCGTAGGCGCGTGCGCCCGGCATGCCCGATCGTGCGATGCGCCGGGTGGCCGCCTTGACGTTGTACTCCGTGCGCTGAAGCTCCACCTCATCGCCAAAGAGGGCCCAGTAGGCGCCGGGCAGGTCCTCCGACGGGAGGCCGACGCTGCCAGGGTCGACGAAGCGCCTGCCGCCTGCGGTACGCGAGGACGCGCGATGACTGCCGCCGACCACGACGACGCGCTCCCGGACGCCGTCAAACCGCTCGGCGAGGCCCGGCGCATCGACCTGCTCCTGGATCCCCGCTTTCGGGTCCACGTCCGCGCGGCAGAACCGCACGTCGCCAAGACCGTCGGCAGGCAGCACGACGAAGGCGGGCAGGTTCGCCAGGAAGTCGCGGTGTCGGCCGGTGATCTCCTTCGCTGCCCAGGCGACGACCGGGTCGCACGCCGCCAGTTCCTTCGTCTTCCCGGCCGACCGGAGGTCGTACGCCTCGACGATCGCCCGGTCGGTCGGCCCCTGGATCGGCACCGCCCACGCGCCGAGGGCCATCAGGATGTCGAGCGTGTCGGACGGCATTGGGCCAGCCGCGATGTCGCCACCGATCACGACTGCCGAGGGCCCCGCGGCGCGGCAAGCGTGCAGCGCGGCCTCCATCGCCGGCACGTTCCCGTGGATGTCGTAGAGTGCAGCGATCTGCATGGTCTCGCCTCCGTAGTAACCTTCCCTCTACCCCAAAGTTTCCCTAGCGGTGGCCGATCGCCTGCGCGAGCTCGCCGTAGGAACGCGGCCTTCGCCGTGGAACACTCCCATGGATGGAGGCGATGCGGCGTGGATCTTGACGGCCAGCACTTCGTCGACCAGTCGTTCGCGCGCCGCGACTTCGAAGGGGCGAACCTGCGCGCCTGCACCTTCGAGCGGTGCGACTTCGGCGCAGCCCGCTTCTCGCAGGCGGTACTGAAGGACTGCACGTTCTCCGAGTGCCGGTTCCTTGGCTGCGATCTCAACGGGATCTCAGCGCGCGGCTGCAGCTTCCTGACCTGCGACTTCCGCGGCGCGTCCGCTCCGCTCGCCGCCGTGCTCACCGAGTGCAGGATGATGGGCAGCCGCTTCGACGAGGCGAACCTCGGCGGGCTCGAGGTGGAGGGCGGCGACTGGTCGCTTTGCTCCCTGCGCGGACTGGACCTGCGCCGGCTGCGCCTCGCGGGAGTGCGTCTGCGCGAGGCGGACCTGCAGGGCTGCAACCTGCAAGGAGTCGACCTGCGCGGCGCCGACCTCAGCCAGGCGCTCCTGCACGGCGCGAGGCTGCGCGGTGCCGACCTCCGAGGCGCGCAGCTCGGCGGTGTCGACCTGGGTGCCGTGCAGGTGACCGACGTCAAACTCGACCTCGAGGGAGCCATCGCACTCGCGCGCTCGCTCGGCGCCGTCGTGGACTGACCGTTCCAAAGGAGGGGCAGGACGTGGATGTTCTGATGTTCGGTGGGACCCGGTTCTTCGGCCTTCGTCTCGCGCGTCGCCTCCTCCGGGACGGGCACCGCCTGACGGTCCTGACGCGTGGCCGGGTGCGGGACGATCTCGGGGACGCCCCAGAGCGGATCCGCGCTGACCGCTCCGACGCCGCGGCGCTCGCCGCGGCGCTCGAGGGTCGCCGCTTCGATCTCGTGTACGACCAGATCTGCTACACGCCAAGGGAGGCGAAGGCGGCGCTCGACGCACTCGGCGACCGGGTCGGTCGCTACGTCTTCACCTCGACAATGGCGGTCTACACGCCGCAGGACGCACCGCTGGAGGAGGAGGCGTTCGCGCCCGACGCCTACCCCTACGACCTGGACGCGGCCCAGTTCACGTACGCCGAGGGCAAACGGCAGGCGGAGGCCTACTTCTTCCGCCATGCGCGCTGTCCGGTGGTCGCCGCTCGGGTCTCGATGGTGGTCTCCGGAACGGACGACTACACCGGCCGATTCGACTTCCACGTCTCGCGCATCGCGCGCGGGGAGGAGATCGGCGTCGACGCGGAGGAACACGAGATCAGTTTCGTGACGGCCTGGGATGCGGCAGATTTCCTTCACTTCCTCAGCGAGACGCCGTTCGTCGGCCCGATCAACTGCGCGAGTGAGGACACCCACAGCGTGCACTCGATCTGCGCGGAGATCGGATCGACGCTGGACGCCACTCCCCGCTTCGCCGTGGTGGCTCCGGACGATGCGAGCCGCTCACCCTACGCGATGGGAGCGACGCTGCGCACCTCGGCGGCGCGCGCTCGGGAGATCGGCTTTGAGTTTCCAGCCCTCACGCCACAGCTCCCGGAGATGACGCGCGAGGCCAGCCGGCGCCTGCAGCTACGCTAAGGGTGGCTAGGCCCTTGGCAAAAGGAGGAGCCCATGTCGGAAGGGGAAACGGTCGAAGGGATCGCAGCGCCGCGCACGCGTAGGAGCCTCGCGGCCGATCTGCTTGCCCTGGGCCTGCACACCGGCGACACAGTGATCGTGCATTCCTCTCTGAGCGCGATCGGCTGGGTCGCTGGCGGGCCCGTCGCGGTGATCCAGGCGCTCTGTGACGTGCTCGGCGAACGCGGCAACCTCGTGATGCCAACCCAGTCCGCGGGCAACACCGATCCCGCAGACTGGATCGACCCGCCAGTCCCCGCGAGCTGGTGGCCGGTCATCCGTCAGGAGATGCCGGCCTACGATCCCGCCCGCACCCCGACCCGCGGGATGGGCAGCATCCCGGAACTCTTCCGCACCTGGCCGGGCGTCCTGCGCAGCGCCCACCCGGCGCACTCCTTCGCCGCGCTCGGGCCGGGCGCCGAGGCGATCATCTCCCCCCACGCGCTGGACGACGGCCTGGGGGAGCACTCGCCGCTCGCGCGCCTGTACACCATGGGTGCGCGGATCCTTCTGCTGGGCGTCGGGCATGAGTCCAACACGTCCTTGCACCTCGCGGAGTACCGCGCACCAGTCGCGTCGCGCTGCACGCAGGGCGCGTCCGTCATGGTCGATGGCCTGCGCCGCTGGGTGACCTACTCCGACTTGGAGCATCTCGATACGGATGAGGTGTTCCCGGCACTTGGCACGGACTACGAGGCCGAGAACCCGTACCGCGCCGGACCGGTCGGCTCGGCGACATGCCTACTGCTCGAGATGCCGGCGCTCGTCGACTTCGCCGTCCCGTGGATTCGGCGGCATCTCGCGCAGGACTACTGATGCACCACTTGTGCGCAGCACGCCGAAGACCACGCCAGCGCGACCCGATACCCAGCACATCGATCAGCACGATACGTTGCACTCGCGGTCGTGGCCCTGTGTCGTAGATCGGGACCTCCCTGCGATAGCGCTCGACGACCCTTGGGGACAGTGCCTGGCGTCATCCATCGGCGGATTTGCCGAACCTTCAACGAGCGTCCATGGTGGCGCCCCGGTGCAAGAAGGACTGCCCCCACCGCGGCAATAGCGACCCCGCCAGCCCCTCCGATGGTCTCAAGTCGCCGAGGAGAGCGCTCAAACCAAGTCCTGAATGCGCCGGCCGCCAACGCCCAAGCCGTGTCTATCATGATGGCGACCACGGAGAACACGAGTCCTAGAAGGAGGATCTGGGCGGCCACATCCCCTGCGGCAGGCGTGACGAACTGCGGCAGGATGGCCGCCATGAACACCACCGTCTTCGGGTTTGAGACGCCGACGACAATTCCTTGGCGAAACGACTTCCGATCCGATGTCGCCGGGGACCCAATCTCCGCATCCCTTCCTCTCGGACGCTCACGGCAACGCTCGGGGTGTCTCGCCCGACCGTTATGAGCGCGCTCGACCAACCGGCAGCCCCACCCGCACGCGCGGCTTCTACACGTCACGCCGTCCCATCAATACCCACTCGGAGTGAAGATGAGCCTAGCACAAGGCTCGCGCTCGTAGCGTGGGCCGAGAGTCAAGGAGCATGGATTCTCGAAGACGACTACGACAGCGAGTTCCGCTATACCGGGCGCCCTCTCGGGCCACTCTACACATTGACGGACTCGGGGCGCGTGATCCACGTCGGCACGTTCAGCAAGGTGCTCTTCTCCGGGATGAGGCTCGGGTACATGGTCGTTCCGCGGGGACTCGTGGGGGCGTTCCGAACGCTGCGAGGCTTCCACGATCGTGGGTCGCCCGTGCTCCTACAGTCAGCCTTGTCCTTGTTCATGCGCGAGGGACGCTACCAAAAGCACATCCGGCGACTGCGATCCCTCTACGCCGAGCGACGGGACGCACTCGTGCTGATACTCCCATCCGAAACGGGCAACCTGTTTCGAGTCGCGTCCCCGGACGCTGGCCTGCACCTCGTAGGGCGGCTGGCAAAAGGCGTTTCCGACGTAGATTTTGCGAAATCGGCCATGGATTGCGGCGTATGTACCCTCCCACTTTCCCAGATGGCTGAGCTGCCGCAGGATGAAGGTGCGCTTGTACTCGGGTTTGCTGGCATCACCCCTGAAGAGATGGTCGAAGGGGCAAGGGCACTCCGCCGCGCGTTCGAGCGAATGTCCGGAGGCGACGCCAAGATGGCCGGGGGCTAGACCCATCCACGGGATGGGAGGTACGTGAAAGCGACCTGCGAGTGGGTTGCAATCGATCTATGAACCTGCGAGTCCTGGCTCGGTTCCGGGTGTTCCGAACCGGGGACAGATCATTCCCCGCCTCGACGCCTCCACCGCAGCAGGGGATCGCCTTCGAGCAGAAGTGCGCCCACCTCCTGCGCGCGATGGGTTTCACGACCCAGACGACCGAGGAGGCGGGCGACGACGGGAAAGACCCGATGCCGTCCGGCCTTTTGCTGGTGCAGTGTAAGACTGGTAGACACCACTGGGCGAGCCAATACTGCGAGATTTCCATGGCGTCGCCAGAGCTGAACAGGCCACTTGTGACCAGCACGCCGAAGACAACGCCCGCGCGACCCGAAGACTGCGCGCGGCGTAGGACGTCACGGTGCGACCTGCTCTTTCGGCGCCACCGGCGGACCGGCAGCGCTCCTCCTTGTCTGCGAGAGGAGCGCACCCACGACCGTCAGGGCGCCGCCCAGTGCCTCGAGCAGCGTCACCCGCTCTCCCAGCAGAAGGATGCCGAGCACCACGGTGAACACAGGCAGTAGGTTGCTAAAGGGCGCGGAGCGGACGGTGCCCACCGCCGCCACGCCGCTGTTCCACGCGAGGTACGCGACGACCGACGCAACAGTGCTGACGTAGGCGACCGCGAGCCACGCGACGGGCGTCATGTGCAAGGTTGCGCCTTGCAGCGACAGGGCACCCGCCGCGATGCTCGGTATCGCGCCGAAGACCGCCGCACCGGCCGTCATCTCGAGCGGTCCCATCCGGTCCTTGAACCGTCGTCCGAGGGCGGTGTAGGCTCCCCAACAGATCGCGGCGACGAGAAGCTCGAGGGCGCCGGTTCCGGATATCGCGCCATGACCGAGCTTTCCTGCCATCAGCACCAGTACGCCGACGACGGCCAGAAGGGTGCCCACGACGCCCTGCGCCGTTGGCCGTTCTCCGGTGAGCGCGGCACCGAACAGCATGATGAAGATGGGTATCAGGCCGGAGATCATGCCGGCCTGGGCGGCGGGGACCTGCTGCAGCCCGAGATAGGTCAGCGCAGAGAAGAGGAACATGCCCACAAGCCCGAGGAGCCCGAGCAGCGGCGCATGCCGTACGAGCGGCGTGCGACCCCCCCGCGCGCGAACGAGCAGTAGCAGGATCGCGGCGGAGACCGTCCAGCGGATCCCGTTGAGCAGGAGCGGCGGCATGGCGGTCGAGAGGAAGCGCCCCGCGACGTAGTTGCCCGACCAGAAGAGGTTCGCAAGCACAAGAAAGATCACGGCGTAGCGGGGACTTCGCAGCGCGGGGCCCTCCTTGGCGTCAGTGGGGAACGTTCATCAGCCGCCGGAGATGGCCCGGATCACCCAGACCTCGTCCCTGTCGGCGAGTGGTAGCGCGGGTCCCTCGGCGCCGCGCGCTAGGCGCTCGCCGATGAACACGTTGATGTGTGGGCGCAGGCTGCCGCCCGGTTCCGTGATCCGCCGCAAGAGTCCTGGATGGCTCTGCTCAAGCGCCCGCAGGAGTTCCCCCAGCGTCGCCTGAGGCGGCGCCGCGATCACCGCCTCGGCACCGACCTCGCGGGCAAGATCCCGCGGCAGGTGCACCTCGATCACGCGGGAAGGCTCCATGCGGTCACCGAGTGGATGCGCGGCAGATGGTGTGCGATCTCGGTCCAGTGCGCCCCGGCGTCTCTCGAGGCGAAGAGGCTGCCCGAAGTGGTCCCGAGGTAGAGGCCGAGCGGGTCCGCGCCGTCCGCGCGGAACGCGTCGCGCAAGGCGCTGGTGTAGGCCTCCGCCGGCAGTCCCTCTGAGCGCGCCTGCCACGTCTCGCCCGCATCCTCCGTCGCATACACCGCGAGCCGTGCGCCGGGAGCCCAGCGGTGGTCGCCTCCCTGCAGCGGGATGACGAACGCCGCGTCTTCGTTCCTGGGATTCGCAACCACCGGGAAGCCGAAGTCGGCGGGCAGTCCCGCCCCGACGTCGATCCACGTCTCCCCGGCGTCGTCCGAGCGGTAGACCCCACCGTGGTTCTGCAGCCAGATTCGTCCGGGCCGCGTCGGGCTCAGTGAGAACTTATGCACGCACTGCCCCGCCACGGGGAAGCGCTGGTCCTCTGGCATGAACTCGGCCTCGAGGCCGACGTTGCGCGGCGTCCAGGAAGCGCCCTGGTCGTCGCTCCGGTAGAAGCCGCCGGCGGAGCAGGCGATGTAGAGGCGCGAGGAGTCGGCGGGGTCTACTGCGATCGTATGCAGGCACTTGCCGCCGGCACCGGGTCCCCAGAGTTCATGGGTCGGGTGCTCGCGCAGCGCCCCGACCTCGGACCAGGTGTCGCCGCCGTCGTTGGATCGGAAGAGGCCGCTCGCCTCGACACCTGCGTAGACGACGTTCGGCTCCTTCGCTCCCGACGGGACGATGGACCAGACGCGACGCACCTTCTCAGGGTCCTGCGCGGAGTACTCGAGGCCCTCCCCGCCGGTGTCCCAGGTCTGCCCGAGATCCTTGGAACGCCGGATCGAGGCACCGTAGAACTCGGAGTTGACACCGGCGTACATGGTGCCGCTGCGCTCATCCAACACGGCTGCGTAGACTGGCGTCTCGGCGAACTCCGGCCCTCTGCGCCGCCAGGAAGCGCGGTCCTCGGATTGGAACACGAAGAGTCCCTTCGCGGTACCGATCAGCAGAATCGTCTGCATTGCGCTCTCCTCCATCACACCGCGCGCCACCTGTGGCTGCGTAGGCGGCCGGGGAAGCGGACTACCGTTTCCCCCCGCCCGGTTTCCCATACCATAACATTGCGCGGCGTGGTTGCACATCCACGCCGCTCCGCCCTTGGAGCGCTCCTCTGCCGCTTCCGATCCTACGCATAACCTTGCATTGCACCCGCCAAGATGCTGCTCGGCGCGCTATCCCAAACGCACTCTCGTGCATGGGTGGACGTTGACGGCAGAGCGGCATCCGTGTATAATTCTGCATAATATGCATTCCTTCTGCGGTTGAGATCGGAGGTTCCTCTGGTGAAGGCACGGCGCATCGTGGTCAAGGTAGGATCCAGCAGCCTCACCGGAACGGACGGACTGCTCTCGCGCCCACGCATGCGCGCGCTGGCGCAGCAGGTCGCCGCGCTGCGGAGTGGTGGCGCCGAGGTGATTCTCGTCTCGTCGGGGGCGGTTGCGGCAGGCCTCGCGCGGCTTGGATGGCGCCACAGCGAGGTGACGCTGCGAGAGCGCCAGTCCGCCGCGGCGGTAGGTCAAGGGCTTCTGATCGAAACGTACCGGGACCTCTTCGCCCCGCAGGCCATCGAGGTCGCCCAGATCCTCCTGGTGCGTTCGGACCTCGAGGACCGCCGGCGCTACGTGCACGTCAGGAACACGCTTGGAACGCTCTTGCGCCATGGCGTACTGCCGATCGTCAATGAGAACGACACGGTGGCCGTCGAGGAGTTGCGCTTCGGCGACAACGACACCCTGGCTGGCCTCGTGGCGATGGTTGCGGACGCGGGCCTTCTGGTGCTGCTGACCGATACGGATGGCTTCTACGACGCGGACCCGAAGCGTGTCCCCGAAGCCCACAGGATCCCGGACGTGTGGGACGTGACGGATTCGCTGGCGGAGATGGCCGGGCGCTCCGGCTCGCAGATGGGTACTGGCGGCATGCGAACGAAGCTCGCCGCCGCGCGCATCGCGATGGACGCCGGCATCGACACGCTCGTGGTGTCGTCGGCTGAGCCGCGGGTGCTGGAGCGGGCGATCGCGGGAGAGCAGCTCGGCACCACCTTCCACGCGCGGCAGGACCCGCCGCCGCGCAAGAAACTCTGGATGATCCATGGCTCCCGCGCGGCGGGGAGGGTGGTTCTGGATGAAGGGGCCGTCGACGCGGTGCTCTCGCGGTCCGCGAGTCTCCTGCTGCCCGGAGTCGTCGAGGTGGCGGGCGCATTCCAGGCCGGCGACGTCGTGGAACTCGCCGCACCGTCCGGGCGGGTGATCGCGAAGGGCATCGTCAACCACTCCTCCTGGGAGCTGCAGGGATGGCTCGCGCAGCGCTCCGCCGGTGGGCGGGCGCGCGAGTTGCGGGTCGTGCACCACCGTGAGATGTCGGTCGAGAGGGAGGTTTCACGCGATGCAGCAGTCGACGCAGGCATCGGAGTCGTCGGTCCAGGGTCTTGAGGAGTTCGTCGGAGCGCGACTTCTTGCGGCGCGCGCTGCACTGCCCTCGCTGATTGGCATGTCGCCCCAGGCGAAGAACGCCGCGCTGCGCGCGGTGGCTGAGGCGCTTTGGCAGGAGCGCGGCCGGATCCTCGCGGCGAACGCCGCCGATCTCGCTGCCGCACGCAGCCAGGGCATGGACCCGACGCGGATCGACCGCCTGATGCTGAGCGAGCAGCGTATCCGGCAGATGCAGGAGGGCCTGGAGGTGCTGGTGCAGCTCGAGGACCCGATCGGCGCGCTGCTCGATCGGATCGAGCGGCCTGACGGCCTGCGCATCGACAAGGTCTGTGTGCCGATCGGCGTCGTCGCGATCATCTACGAGTCACGGCCGAACGTCACCGTCGACGCCGCAGCGATCGCCTTCAAGACCGGCAACGCCGTCGTCCTGCGCGGCGGACGCGAGGCGCTGCACTCGAACGCGGCGCTCGTAGCGGCCATCCACGTTGGACTCGCGGCGGCGGGCGCGCCAGTGCAGGCGGTCCAGTTCATCGACCGCGTCGAGCGCGAGAGCGTCGACCTGATGATCCGGGCGAAGGGCGTCGTCGACCTCGCGATCCCGCGCGGCGGGACTGGCCTCATCTCCTACGTCGGCGAGCGCGCGCTGGTGCCGGTGATCGAGACGGGCGTCGGCAACTGCCACGTCTTCGTCGACCGGGCGGCCGACCTCGATATGGCCGAGGAGATCGTGATCAACGCGAAGACGCAGCGCCCATCCGTCTGCAACGCGATGGAGACGCTGCTCGTGCACGAGGACGTCGCGACGCGGTGGCTCCCCCGGATCGCGACGGAGCTCACGCAGCGCGGCGTCGCCCTGCGCGTCTGCGAGCACGGCCTTGAGATCCTGGGAGGGGAGCGCCCCCAAGAGGTCCTGCGGGCGACCGAGGAGGACTGGGAGACGGAGTACCTCGCCCCGGTGCTCGCCGTGCGCGTCGTCGACGGTCTGGAGGCCGCGCTCGAGCACATTGCGGTCTACGGCACGCGCCACTCGGAGGCGATTGTCACCGAGGACGGCGCAGCGGCCGAGGCCTTCCTCGCCCGGGTGGACGCGGCCGCCGTCTACCACAACGCCTCGACCCGCTTCACCGACGGCTTCGAGTTCGGATTCGGGGTTGAGATCGGCATCTCGACGCAGAAGCTGCACGCCCGCGGACCGATGGGCCTTCGGGAACTGACGAGCTACAAGTACGTCGTCCGCGGAAAGGGCCACGTGCGCGGCAAGACAGTGCCGGCAGGCGGAGCACCTGAGAGCGTGGCGCCAGCCGCTCAGCCCTGACGCTTCAGCACGGTGCCGGTAGAACCTTTGAAGAAGCGACGCAGCGTGACCTCCGCGGGTTTGCCCCGCAGCGTGTAGCCGTTGTCGCTTGGGCCGCCCTGCCAGTCGGGGTTTGACGGGTTCGCCCACCAGAAGAAGAAGATGCCCCGGACCCAAGGCTCCTGGTAGAGGGTCTGCAGCGTCGCGATGTAGCACTTCTGCTGCAGGGCGAGGTTCACTGGCTGGTGCGGGAACCAGGTTCCCGGCGTGGCGGCTGCGCCGTCCTCGGAGGGGTAGCCGAGTTCCGTGACGACGAAGCCCTTGCCCGTGAGGCCGGCCCGCTGCCGCCACGCGTCGATCTCGGCGTCGAGCGAGCGCCAGCTGGCCTCGAGTTGCGCCAGGCTCGGGTTCGCGACAGTCGTGAGCGGGAAGTAGGCGTCGATGCCGACGTCGTCCAGCGCGCTCCAGAACGTGACCTGCTGGTAGTGCGGGTAGTCCACCCCGTAGACGATCGGCCCAGAGTAGTAGCGCCGCACGGTGGCGATCGCCTGCAGCCAGTACGGCTTGTACTGGGCCACGGCATCCAGAGAGTCGAACTCGTCACCGATCGCGAATAGGTCCACGTGGTTCGCCTGCGCAAGGCTGGCGTAGTGCGCAAGGTAGCGGTCGAAGCTCGCGAACCACGCCTTGGCGGAGGAAGGGTGGAAGTTCGCCTGCCACCCGCTGCCCTCCAGGGAGTTGACGAAGGGGTTCAGGAACACCCGCAGCCCTGACCGGTGCGCGAGCGTCATCAAGCGCGTCACGCTGGCATCGGTCGGTGTCTTCTTGGCGCTCGGCGCAATGCTCACGGACGTGTTCTTCTCCTGGAACCACGCGACCTGAATCGCGAGCCAGGTGACCCCGTCGCCGCGAAGCCGCGCAAGTTCGCCGGTCACCGCCTTCTGGTCGAAGACGGTCGGCGTGTAGCCCGCCTCGGTCATGCCCTTCATCTTCGCCGAGAGTGAAGGCAGCGGTACCGACGGCGGCGGCTGCTCTGCACCGGACGCACTGCAGCCGCAAGCCATGACTGCCAGCGCAGCAGCCGCGACCAATCTGCCCACGGGTCCCCGCATCTAGCACCACCTGATGCAAACGTCCCCCGGCGGTGCGCTCCCCATGCCCGGAGCGGGATGGTCTTTGGATCGCAAGGCTCACGACTTCCTCACGTGCTGAAGTTGCTGGCGGGCGCGCCGCGGAATATCATGGGATTATTCGTGGGGGTGGCGGCGGCCGTTGGCGTCTGATATGCGCATTGTGGTCTTCCCGGAGCATGGTGGAAGTGCCAAAGAGTGGCGATTTGCGCGACACCACCGCGTTTGGCTCAGTTTGGGCGGCGTGGCGGCTGCGTTTGTCATCGCGAGTTTCATCTACATTCTGATCATCTCGTTCCAGGACGTCGCAGCCGTCTCCAAGCTGCGGCATGACCTCAGCGCAACCCTGCAGACGAAAGTGCACAACCGGCTCCTGAAACGGCGCCTGGCGGCGGACCAACTGGCGAAAGAGCAGACGCTGACCCAGGTGCAGGCGATCTCGACCGACCTCCAACACGTCACCGGAGTCCTGAACCTGCAACTGGCCAGCACCGGCACCGCGCTCCCGAACCTGCTGTCACGCCTGAAGTCGATCAAGAAGGACCTTCCCGTCGTGTTGACAGCTGCCGAGCAGCGCGCGACGTACTTGGCGCACAAGCCCGACGAACTGCCCGTGAGCGGACCGATCACCTCGTGGTTCGGCTGGCGGCCAAACCCCTTCACCGGCACGGGACGGGAGTTCCACCCGGGGCTCGACATCGCCGTGCCCATGGACACGCCGGTCCTCTCGGTCGGTGCGGGCGTGGTGGACTACGCCGGCTGGAAAGCGGGCGGCTACGGCTACTACGTCCAGGTGAACAATGGCTACGGCATCCAAAGCTACTTCGCGCACAACTCAAGCGTGATCGTGCACGTCGGCGAGACAGTCCACCGCGGGCAGGTGCTCGCGCTCTCCGGCGAAACGGGCCGCTCCACCGGTCCCCACGTCTACTTTGGGATCGAGTACCGCGGAATCCCCGTGAACCCGTGGCCGTTCATCCACTCGAACCCTGTATCGGTGAACTGACTCGGCGCCCATGGCAGCCGCAGGAGGTCCGGGGCCTTTTTTCGTGGGACCGGAGTACACCGACGCCGTACCTCACTTCAACCCCCGTCGTCGTATCTGACAGGTGCGCATGGGAATAGCCAATGCGCACCTGTTCAACAAAGCCTCCTAGTCTTCCACTTCCAGCATGGGTTGCGGAGGACAGGTACTGGCAGAAGCGATGGTAGGAGCAAAAGCTCTGTCAATCGGCTGTTGCCCTACCCGAACTGCGGCTAGAGAGGAGAGACGGGAGGGAGGCTCTTCTCTGCTGGTCAGGTGACTGGTAAGGTGGGTACATTCCCGATTGATTCGGTGTCGGCACGCTCCAGCGCGGCCGAGGGGGCTTGCTACCTTACGTCCGTTCATTCCAAAAACCAGGACCCAATGCCGTCAAACCCCGAGCAGCCGCCGCTGTTAGGAGCCGTTCATCATAAGCGACGACCGCTTCGAGTTCGTTTAATTGACCCGCAAGCATCTCCGCCGTGGCAAGGTGGATTGCGTCTAGGCTGCGAAGCTGCGGGTCTTCATAGGACGCCGCCCGCTCTCGAACCTCTGCATTGATTTCTACACGGTACAGCCGACGAATCGTCGGGGAAACCGAAGGCAAGGCTGACGGATCGTAGCGGCGTATGGCACGGGGTACTTCTATTTCCACAAGGCAAGATGACACCAGTGCGGAGTTCCTCCGCTCTTCGAGCCAAGCCACGAGGTCTTCCGTGTGCGTCTCCCATCGAACCAACTTCACAACGGCCGACGAGTCGAGGTAGATCACGTGCGCTCCTCTTCTCTGTCAGAGGCAAGCCGCTTCGCAACATCCGGATCATGTCCATACTTTGGCGGCAGCACAACTGGACCAGGAACAGTCGGGGCGATGGCCTGGCCGCTGGCAACAAAGCGGTCGAGCCCTTCCGACGTCCCGGCCACGGGGACGAGACGGGCGATCGGCTTCCCATCTCGCGTGATGATCACAGCCGCTCCTTGAGCGACCTTCTGCAAAACACTGCTGGTGTTTTGGTTTAGCTCCCGAACGGGAATCTGCTGTTCCATGCCTCCAGTGTAGAACGCCTCGTTCTACACGTCAAGCGTAAGGGGTCGAACGCGCTGCAGGCGGTCCACGGAGCCCACCGCCTCAGCCTGTAGGGGTCCTCTGTCACCCACGTCACCCCTTATCGGATTCTCTGATACAGAGAGGCGTTTCAACCTGTACCGCGTCTGTCAAACAGCATGGCGAACGCGGACCGCGCCGGGCACGGCGCCGGGTTCTCCTTCGAAGAACATCTCACCAGCGAGGGCACCGTAACGATCCCGACCTGCTCCAAAGGTCTCGGGGACAAGGGATACGCCACGGAGGCAGCGAGGGCATGCCGCGACTGGGGAGCCGAGCACCTCGGCGTAGCGCGGCTCGTGTCTCTCATCAATTTGAACAGTAGCCCGTCCATCCGGGTGACCGAACGACACGGGATGAAGCGGTCTTTCGAGATCTTGGAGAGCGGCATTCCCCACTACGTTCTGCTCGATCACCCGGGTTGTGTGGCTTATCCCCACCCGAGACGTCGAGCAGCGTCTCGTTCGGCGGGCGGCGGGCCTCCTAGAGGCCGATCGCCGACTTGAGCCCCGCGTACCTGCCGGCATCCGGGAAGCCCGCCCGCGCCAACTCCATGAACCTGTCCGAGAAGCCATACTCCGTCAGCACACCGATCTCGACCATCTTCACATCGCGAATCGGATTGTGATCGAACTCGTTCGTGGGCAACCGCAACCTGCCGCCGGCTCTCTCCAGAAGGAACGTCACGTGGAGCAGGGGTGGGTTTGCGGCGTTCGTGTCGCAGACGTAGAGCAGTCTCAAGACGCGCGTCGCTAGCCCTGTCTCCTCGCCCATCTCCCGGATCATCGCCGCTTCCAGGGTTTCGCCTAGCTCCACCCTTCCACCGGGCAGAGACCAGGCCCTCTGCGGCGCAACCTGCTGCTGCACGATGAGCAGGCGGCCATCCTCTACGAGCACGCCAGTGACACGGATCTGGAACAGGAGACTGGCGTCGTCGCCCAGGCTGATCCACCTCCCGTCCGGTAACGCCCCAACTTACCATTCCTCGACCGCAGACAAGAGCAATTCCGACAGGCGTTGTTGCTCTTCGAATCTGTCCGGGTTAAATGGTCAGCGATTATGTCCTAATGACGAAGGACATGGTCGTGTTGACCAATCTTCGGCAGTACAATTGTGGCTTCGCTGGGTAATGGTAGCTGAATTCCTTCCTGTCTGCGCGCTCCAGCGCGCCTGCTGACCCCACCAAGGTTTGGTTACAATTCCGTTGTAAGGGTGGCGGTCGTCAGTTGGGGTCGTCCTTCCAAAGGAGATCCTCGCAAGGCTCCGGGTGGACAAGGGGGACAGACTTGTACGTGAGCGAGGCCCCTGACGGGATTCTACTGACGCCGTACAATGCTGAAACAGCAGAGCAGATGGACCGCGCCGAAACCATCATGAGGGTGAACAAGGATGTGCTCCGGAGACTTGCCAGGTAGTTGCGTGATCCGATCTGGGTTCGTGCGTCCGTTTGCGCCTTGTCCGATCCGACGAACGACGGGGCGGCGGTCCATCGCTCAGTTTAGATCCTAGCACCTCGAGTAGCCGCAGGAGGTGCAGTGGGCGCAGCCCTCCTCGTGGATGAAGCTCGGCGACCCGCACTGCGGGCAGAGGTCCGCGCCGTCCGCTGCGGCCGCCACGCCTGACGAATCGACCTGCCCTTGCTGCGGGGCCGCCTGCCCGTTCAGGTGGCGCAAGAGCACCTGGCCCAGTGCGTCGACGACCGAGAGGACGCGACCTGGTCCGAGACCCATCTGGTTGGCTCCCCCGATCCCCTGCAGCTGATCGGCGAGCAGCCTCAGGCGACGGCGGGGCGCGACGCGGCTGTCGGTGCGCAGGAAGACGCTCATGATCCGGCCGAGGGCCTCCATGAAGCTCTGCACCTCAGAGCCGGCCCGGCCCAGCAGAAGGAAGACCTCGAACGGCTCCCCGGCCGACTCGTTGATCACGATGCGCGTCGTGCCAGCGGGCGTGTCCACCCGATAGGTGTGCCCTTGGATCACCGCCGGAACGGGATTGACCTCGGGTCCGACAGCCGTCGCAGGCACGTCCGCGACCTGCTCGATGTGCAGCACCTGCTCGTGCCGGCTCTTGTCTCGGTAGATCGTCACGCCCTTGCAGCCGAGATCGTAGGCGAGCTCGTAGAGCTCTTTCGTCTCCTCCGCCGTGTAGGACTCCGGCGCGTTCGCCGTCTTGGAGATCGAGCTGTCGGTCCAGCGCTGCACGGCGGCCTGGATGCGGATGTGCTCCTCGGGGCTCAGGTCCATCGCGCCGACGAAGTAGTCGGGGAGGGCCTCGCCGGGGTGGGCGTCGAGCCACTCCTGGGCGATCGGCACGTACTGCTCGTCCAGCCCGAGGCGCGACTGGCGCACGTACTTGAACGCGTAGAACGGCTCGATGCCTGTGGAGGTGCCGACCATCGTCCCGACTGTTCCGGTCGGAGCCTGCGTCAGCAGGGTGACGTTGCGGATGCCGTACGAGGAGACCGCGCTCCGCACCTCGTCGGGCATTCCGCGCATGAATCCCGAGCGCAGGAACTTCTCCGCGTCGAACGCCGGGAACGGACCCTTCTCCTGCGCGAGGGCGCTCGAGGCTTTGTAGGCTTCCTCGGCGATGAAGCGGTAGAGCTCCTCGGCGAAGGCGACGGCCTCCGGCGAGCCGTAGCGCAAGCCGGCCTTGATCAGGAGTTCGCCGAGCCCCATCGTGCCGAGGCCGATGCGCCGCTCGCGCACCTGGTTCTGGCGGTTCGCGTCGAAGAAGTAGGGCGTCGCGTCCACGACGTCGTCGAGGAAGCGGACGGCGGTGCGCACGGAGGAGGCGAGCTGCGCACGGTCGACGATGTCGCCGGGGCGGTAGAAGTTCGCGACGTTGATGTGTCCGAGCGTGCATACGCCCCAGGCCGGCAGTGGCTGCTCTGCGCACGGGTTCGTGCAGATCAGGCGGTTGAAGTACCAGCTGTTGGACTGCTCCTCAGCGCGGTCGGAGAAGACGATGCCCGGCTCCGCCGACGCCCAGGCGCTCTCGACGATGGCGTCCCAGATCTCGCGGGCCCTCACGGTCTCGTGCCGGACGACCGGCCGGCCAGCCTCGACCCAGCGCTCTAGGTCTCCGTCCCAATCGGCGTCGTAGCCGTCGCTCGCCGTGTCCGGAAAGACGAGATCCCACGCGGCGTCGTCCTTTACCGCCTGCATCAGTCGGTCGCTCACGCGCACGGAGATGTTGGCGTTCTCGACCATGCCAGGCGTGCGCTTCGCGTTGATGAAGCGCAGGACGTCGGGGTGCCAGTCGTCGATCTGCAGCATCAGCGCGCCGCGGCGGCTGCCACCCTGCTCGACGAGGCCGGTCGCCCGGCTGTAGAGGTCCATCCAGGAGACGGCACCGGAGGAGCGGCCGTTGACGCCGCGCACCGGCGCGCGCGTCGGCCGCAGAGACGAGATGTTGATGCCGACGCCACCCCCGCGCGCCATGATCTCGATCATCTGGCCGAGGGTGGTGATGATGCCCTCGCGGCTGTCCTTCGGCGACGGGATCACGAAGCAGTTGAAGAACGTGACGCCATGGTCGGTGCCCGCGCCGGTCCAGATACGGCCCGCCGGCACGAAGCGGAGCGAGGTCATCTCCTCGGCGAACGCCTCGGTGACGGCATCGCGCTGCGCCTCCGGCTCGACCGATGCCACGCCGCCCGCGATGCGTCGCGCCGCCTGCGCGAGCGTCGTCTCGAGCGGCCGATCGCACTCCACCGCCTTGCGCTCGAGCTCTTCGCCCGAAAGCGGGCCTGTGAGCATCCTGATTCGGTAGCTGCCGTCGTCGAGGATCTCCTCCACGCGGCCGATGTCCTTCTTCGGCCATCTGGGGTCCGACTCGATCACGACGAGGGCAAGATCTCCCGGCGCAAAGCGACGTTCGAGATCCTTCAGCGCATATCTGTCGAGGAATATCTTCCAGCTGAGATCCGAGGAGAACTCATGCATCCAGGTACACATCTCCCGTAGCGGTCTAGTTCGAAGGGCGTGAGGATGAGTCGCGGAACGCGGGGCGGCCCGCGCCGCCCGGCAGCTTTGGGTCAGTTCTCGCGCGCGGGTTTTCGCAGTGCCGCGAGCGCCCCGCTGTCGATATCCAGGATGAGTCCCAGGAGATGCACATCCTGCGGCATCCAAGGACTCTCCCTCAGCTTCTCTAGATCCTCCGACAATGCCGCTCTGAGATCCTCCATCGCGTGGAAGTCGAGAGGCTCCGGGGTACCGAAGCTGGCACTGCGCGGCGGCTGCAGCGCGGCCGCGTCGAGTCCGAGGACGCCGCATCGGGTGTGCGGCATCAGCACGACGGCGTTCGTGCCAAGCGCCTGCTGGGAGATCACGAGCGAGCGGAGGACGTCCTCCGTGACGCGGGCGCCGGCGTTGCGGAGCACATGCGCCTCGCCGAGCTGTAGGCCGAGAAGCGGCAACGGGTCGATGCGGACATCCATGCAGGTCAGCACGGCGATGCGCAGGCTCGGCGCGGGGTCCTCTGGGATGGCGGGGCGTCCCCGAAGGTAGCGGCGGTTCGCCGCGAGCAGTCGCTCCTCAAGCCACTGCGCTTCGTCCTCGCGCACGACGCCGTCACCTCCCTCCATGGCGTAGTCTTTCAGCGACGGGTCGACCGCGACGCCGCGTGAGCCGACGTGCGATGCGAGCTAGTCCCATTCGAGTGCGGTCGGCAAGACGACACCGCTGCCATAGGTGCGCAGGATCAGCGGCGGGGCCTCGAACGCGCAGAACATGAGTGATGCGGCCGTTCTCCCGGATGTGGCCACTCGTCTCGTTGCCGCTCCCCGTCAGATCACGGTAGACGACCTCCGACGGCGAGGGCACGCGAAGCGCGTCGTATCCTTTCGGCGACACGTTGACGTGTCCGCCGGAGAGTGGCGCCGATCCGACGAAGAACACCCTCTGGCTTTGGATGAACTCCTCGTGCCGGGGTTGGATCTCATCGAACTGCGTCGCCATGCTCTCGCCCCTCCTGACCCGTGGAGGTCGCACGCCGGCACGGTCGCTCGCTGCGACCCTCACGCTCCGACCAGTGTCGACGGACGGAGTCCGGCTCAGGAGCAGCCGATCGAGTTGCCGCAGTTCAGGCACTTGTAGCATGAGCCGTTGCGCACGGTGATGTGGCCGCAACTCTCGCAGATCGGTGCATCGCCCATCATCTGCGAGAGTTGCTCGTCCATCGCGTCGCGGGGCCTTAGCTCGAAGGCCGCGTCGATCTTCGGGGTAGGGGTCGCAGCCCGTTCCACGACAGCGGCGTTCGCTGCGGGTACGTGGACATGCGAGGAGCTCTCGCCGCCGTCGGAACCCGTGTCGTCGATCGGCTTGACCTGAACGAAGTCGGTGCGCCCGAGGTACTCCATGCCGATGACCCGGAAGACGAAGTCGATTACCGATGTCGCGAGCTTGATGTTGGGGTGACCCTCGACGATGCCCTGCGGCTCGAAGCGCGTGAAGGTGAAGGTGTCCACGAACTCGTCGAGCGGCACGCCGTACTGCAGACCCTTCGAGACCGCGATCGCGAACATGTTGATGAGGCTGCGGAAGGAGGCGCCCTCCTTGTGCATGTCGATGAAGATCTCGCCGAGCGTACCGTCCTCGTACTCGCCGGTGCGCAGGTAGAGCTTGTGGCCGGTGATGCGGGCCTCCTGGGTGAAACCGAAGCGCTTCGCGGGCAGCGGGCGCCGCCGGCGCACCGCCGGGGCCTGCGCGGAAGCCGCCATGGCGGGGACGGGTGCGGCCGACGCCTTCGGCTCCTCCTTGGTCTCCTTGTCCTCCGCGGAGGTGGAGAGAGGCTGCGAGAGCTTTGATCCGTCGCGGTAGATCGCGATCGCCTTGAGCCCGAGCTGCCAGCTCTCCCAGTAGGCCTGCTTGACGTCCTCGATGCCCGCATCCCGCGGCATGTTGATCGTCTTCGAGATGCCGCCGGACAGGAACGGCTGCACCGCCCCCATCATCCGGATGTGGCCGAGGTAGTGGATGTAGCGCTTGCCGATGCGTCCGCACTGGTTCGCGCAGTCGAAGACCGGCAGATGCTCGTCCTTGAGGTGCGGGGCTTCCTCAACCGTCTGCACCCCGCAGGTGTAGTCCGAGCAGCGCTGGATCTCCTCTGGAGTGAATCCCAGACGCCGCAGGAGGTCGAAGCCGGGGCGGTGCGCCTCCTCCGGGGTCACGCCGAGCCGGCGCAGGCCATCCTCCCCGATCACCCAGGGGGCGGCGGCGAAGCCGATCTCGAAGACACCCGGCAGTGCGTCCTCGATCCGGTCGACGTCCTCGTCGGTCAAGCCCTTCGCCTTCAGCGACTCACGGTTGATGCTCGGAGCATCCTTGAGTGACATGCTGCCGACGGCGTAGCGCAGGATCTCCTCGATCTCCGAGACCGCGTATCCGAGGTGCCCGAGCGCGGGCTTCACCGACTGGTTGACGATCTTGAAGTAGCCGCCGCCCGCCAGCTTCTTGAACTTGACGAGCGCGAAGTCCGGCTCGACACCAGTCGTGTCGCAGTCCATCAACAGGCCGATCGTACCGGTCGGTGCGAGCAGCGAAACCTGCGCGTTGCGGTAGCCGTTCTCCTCACCGAGCGCGAGGGCACGGTCCCAAGCTTCGCGCGCCGCCGCGAGGATCGGCTGCGGGCAGACGCCCGCGTCGATTCCCTGCGGGGCAACTTCGAGCGACTCGTACTCGGACACCTCCGCGTCGTAGGCCGCACGGCGGTGGTTGCGGATCACCCGCAGCATGTCGTCCCGGTTCTCGGCGAAGCGCGGGAACGGCCCAAGCTCTCCCGCCATCTCGGCAGATGTCGCGTAGGCCTCGCCCGTCATCACCGCGGTGATGGCGGCCGCGACCGCGCGCCCGGCGTCGGAGTCGTACGGCAGTCCCGACACCATGAGCACCGCACCGAGGTTGGCGTACCCGAGACCAAGCGTGCGGAAGTCGTGGCTGATCTGGGCGATCTCCGGGCTCGGGAACTGGCTCATCAGCACCGAGATCTCGAGCACGATCGTCCACAGGCGCACGGCGTGGCTGTACTCGGGCAGACGCAGTGCGGCCTCCTGGACGTCGAAGAACTTCATCAGGTTGAGCGACGCGAGGTTGCAGGCGGAGTTGTCGAGGAACAGGTACTCCGAGCAGTTGTGCACGAGGACGCCCGAGGCGACGAAGTGCTCGGTGACCGGTTCCGTGAGGTCGTAGACCTCCGCCTCTCCCGCTGGGCGGAGCGCAGCGAACTCGTCGGTGAAGGCGCCGCCGTACATCTGGGTCGTCGTCTCCACGAGCGTCGAGACGCCCGAGTTCAGCGCACTCAGCTTCGCCGCCTTCGCGGATCCCGCGAGGAACCCGATCCGCTGCTCGAAGCCGATCCGCGACGTCCTCGCGACGCGTAGGCTGTGCTGGGCCCCTTTGCCCTGGACGATCCGCGACTTGATGCCGAAGTTCAGGAGCAGGAGCTGCACGCGCCGCAAGAGCTCGAGCGACGCGGAGTCGAGCGAGACGTGGTGGCCCTTCTCGGACGGCCGCGACACCTCGCCGCTCGCCGTGAAGAGGCCCCGCAGGATCGCGAGGACGGACGGCTGGTCGAGGGTGAAGACTTCCTCGGTCAGGGCGTACTCCGTCGCGCCACGGTCGAGCACCGCGTAGCGCTCGACCTCCGCCAGCACCTGCGGCATGCTCGTCCCGAGGCGGCTCGCCGTCGCGGTCGCGACGACGCCTCGCAGGTGTCCCTCCGGCTTGCGGGAGTTCAGGTAGGCGAGGTACGGCTCCAGGAGCTGGGGCTCGCTGCGCGGCACCGAGACGTAGACGCGGCGCTGCCCGTTCACGTCGGTGACGCAGCCCCCGCCGAGCGAGAGGCCGATCAGCTCCCCGACCTCCGCGTCGACGCTCTCGCGGCCGAAGCCGGCCCCCTGCAGCACGAGCGTGTCACCCGGCTGCAGCTCGGAGGCGGGAACGTCGCCGCGGTTCACCGTGAACACCGGGTGATCCGCCGTCAGCTTGAAGCTATACCCGGACTTGGTGGTGAGCTGGAAGACATCCTTGACGCCCGTCGGGAACACGGCCTTCGCGACCGTCTGGCCTCCGCCGACGCGCAGCAACGGGTGCTCTCCGACGAGGTCGTCGATGCGCCGCCAGCCGAACGCCGTGGCGATCAGGGTGTCTCCGGTGACGCAGGGGTTGGACGCGTTGATCCGCCCCGACTGCGGAGAGGTATGCCACTCGTTCGTGGTCGTGTCGAACTGGACGCCGGGGTCAGCGCAGGCCCATGCCGCCTGGGCGATCTTCTCCCACAGCCCGCGCGCCTTGAGTGTCTTCTTCACCGATCCGTCGGTGCGCCAGGTGAGCTGCCAGTCCCTGTCCTCCGAGACGGCGCGCAGGAACTCGTTGTCGACGCGCACGGAGTTGTTGGAGTTCTGGCCCGAGACCGTGGCGTACGCTTCACCGTTGAAGTCGCTCGAGTAGTCGGCCGCGATCAGCGCCGCGACCTTGCGCTCCTCCCCGACCTTCCAGTCGATGAACTGCTCGATGTCGGGGTGGTCGACGTTGACGACCACCATCTTGGCGGCGCGCCGCGTCGTCCCGCCGGACTTGATCGCGCCTGCGGCGCGGTCGCCGATGCGAAGGAAGGACATGAGTCCGGAGGACGTCCCGCCGCCGGAGAGCCGCTCACCTTCGCCGCGGATGTTCGAGAAGTTCGTGCCGGTACCGGAGCCATACTTGAAGATGCGGCTCTCGCGCATCCAAAGGTCCATGATGCCGCCGGTGCCGACGAGGTCATCGCGCACGGACTGGATGAAGCAGGCGGAGGTCTGGGGACGCGAGTAGGCGTCCTGGGACTCCTTGAGGACGCCGTCGCCCGGGTCGACGTAGAAGTGTCCCTGCGCAGGTCCGGTGACGCCGTACGCCCAGTTCAGCCCGGTGTTGAACCACTGCGGCGAGTTCGGCGCGGCCATCTGGTGCAACAGCATGTACGCGAGCTCGTCGTAGAACGCCTGCGCGTCCGCGGCGGAGCGGAAGTAGCCGTGACGCTCCCCCCACTCCCGCCACGTCCCGGCGAGGCGGTGCACGACCTGGCGCGCGCTCGTCTCCCCGGCCAAGACCGGCTCGCCCTGCTCGTCCAGGAGGGGTGCGCCGTCCGGCGCCATCTGCGGCACGCCAGCCTTGCGGAAGTACTTCGAGACCATGATGTCCACCGCGACCTGCGACCAGTCCGCGGGGATCTCCGCATCCTTAAGCTCGAAGATCACCTTGCCGTTGGGGTCGGTGATCCTGGATGTGCGCTTCGCCCATACGACGGTCTCGTACGGGTCCTCGTTCTCGCGCGTGAAGACGCGGCGGATCGTCAGTCCTGTCTTCCGCACGTCGCTCTCGGTCTGCAACGCGGTGCCCCCTTCGAAACGTCCTGCGGCTATGGGTTCGACACGGTTCGCGAGAATCGCCCGCACCCCGCTCTACCACTACATCTAGTGGTAGAGCGGAGATGGGAACCAAGATCTTGCGTGCCAAGCCGTATTCGCCCATGTCCTTGGGGTCTCCTTCCTTGTTTCTTCGTGAACTTGCTTTCGACCAATCGACACGATTCGATGCGCTCTTTGCGGGCATACGCTATGCTTTCTGCGGGAGGTGCGGGCTCGTGCGGCGCGTACGGTTCTTGGCGATGTTCGTCCCGGTGACCGGGCTCATTCTGCTCGGCCTGTTCCGGCACTTCGTCATCGATACGTCCGTAGCGGCACCGTACCGCTGGGTCGTGGAAACCGGTATCCTCGTCGTACTCGCCATCATCTTCTCCCTGGTGATCGTCAACGTGTTCGAGCGACTGCAGAACGACCTCGCCAAGCTCTACGCGGACGCTGCGGCGGGACGTGACCGCCTCGCCGCGGTGCAGACGGCCGGCGTCGCCCTCGCCTCCGACCTCGCCCTCGACCGCTTGCTGCAGCGGGTCGTCGACCTCTCGCGCAGCATCATCGGAGCTCGCTACGCCGCCTTGGGCGTATTCGGCGAGGACGGGGAGACACAGCGCTTCATCTACAGTTCGGACCGCCCGGATCAGTTCAACGGCAACCCGCCCTTCCAGCGGCCCCAGGGAACCTTCCTCGGCGTGCCGGTCACCTACCAGGGCCAGGCGATCGGCCACCTTTACCTGACGGACAAGGAGTCCGGCGATCTCTTCACCGACTCCGACCACGAGATGGCCGTCCTCTTCGCGGCGCACGCGGCCGTGGCGATCGCAAACGCTCGCCTCTACTCACAGGTGCAGCGGCTCGCCGTGGTGGAGGAGCGGCAGCGGATCGGCATGGACCTGCACGATGGCACGATCCAGCAGCTCTACGCGATCGGCCTCACCCTCGAATCGGTGATCGACATGCTCAACCCGGAGGACGCGGCGGCGAGGGCGCGGCTGGACCGCCTCGCCGACCAGCTCAATCAGACGATCGCGAACATCCGCCACTACGTCTTCGACCTCAGCACCGACTCCTCCAGCCTGACCGTGCCCGAGGCACTCATGCAGATCTCTTCGCAGCTCGGCGTTGCGGACATCACCAGGATGGAGGTGGAGTCGGACGCATGGTCCCACCTGTCGCGCGAGCAGACGACCGCGCTCTGGCACATCGCCCGGGAAATCCTAAGCAACGCCTCGCGTCACGGTCATCCCGACCACATCGTCATCTCGATCGGAGGCGACGCGAGCGGCGAGGTGCGGATCACCTTCCACGATGACGGCAGCGGCTTCGATACGGGGCAGACGTTCGACGAGTCGCATCACGGGCTGCGCAACATGGTGCTGCGGTCGCGCGAGCACCAGGGCGAGGTGGAGGTTCTTTCCGAGCGGGGCTCCGGTACAACCGTGCAGGTGCGTTTCCGACCCGAGGAGAATCCTGCATCAGAGGAGGACGCAGAGTAGATGGCCAATGAGATTCGTCTCGTGATCGTCGACGACCACGAAGTCGTGCGCATGGGGCTCACTTCTCTCTTCGAGGGCCACGGCGACGTGACGGTCGTGGGTCAGGCCGGCAGTGTCCAGGAGGCGTACGACGTCGTGCGCACAGAGAAGCCGGACGTCGTCGTGATGGACGTGCGCCTCGGCGACGGCAGCGGCGTCGAGGCGTGCCGGGAGATCCGCTCCGAACTCCCGGACACCCGCGTGATCATGCTCACCTCGTACTCCGACGACGAAGCACTCTTCGCATCGATCATGGCTGGCGCCTCCGGGTACATCCTCAAGCAGACCCGCGGCCGCGTCGTGGTCGAAGCCGTAACGACGGTCGCCCGCGGCGGATCGCTGTTCGATCCGCTGGTTGCCGGTCGCGTGCTGGAGCGCCTGCGCGGTCAGACGACCGCGCGGCCCGACGACCCCATCTCGACGCTGACCCCGCAGGAACGTCGCATCCTGCACCTGATCGCCGACGGCAAGACGAACAAGGAGATCGCGAAGGAAGTCTTCCTGAGCGACAAAACGGTCAAGCACTACGTGTCCAACATCCTGCAGAAGCTCGGACTCGCGCGGCGCTCGGAAGCTGCGGCGTTCATCGCCCGCTTCGAGGCAGCGCACGGCAGCGGCGAAGAGTCGCAGTAGCGGTCATCGCAGAGCCGCCTCGCCGCAGGCCTTCCTGCCGCGGGGCGGCTCTTCCTGTCGGCGCCGGCGCTTCTACGCGTTCAGGGCGTGCGGCTGCGGCTGCGGAACGAAGTGGCGCTGCTGGCGCGCGACGGCGGCGATCCGCTCTTCTGCGATGCGCTCGGCCGCGACTTCCGTCGTCACGCCGTCCGCCTGCGCCCGTTCGAAGACGGCCAGCAAACGCCGGCCGATCTGCGCGACGCGTTCGAAGGCGCGCTCTCGCCGGTAGCCGCCATCCTCGAACTCGTCCGCGATGTTGACGATTCCGCCGCCGTTCACGATGAAATCCGGCGCGTAGAGGATGCCCAGGCGACGAAGCTCCTCCGCGATGTCTGGCGTAGCGAGCTGGTTGTTCGCAGAACCGCAGACGATCCGGGTGCGCAGCCGCGGCAGGGTCTTCGCGTTCAGCACGAGGCCGAGGGCGCAGGGGGAGAAGACGTCGCAGGCGACGTCGTGGATCGCCTCGCTCGGCACGACCTGCGCGCCCGTCTCGGATGCCGCCGCATGCGCCCGATCGTCGCGCAGGTCGCAGATCGTCAGCCGGGCGCCGTCCGCGGCCAGTAGGCGCGCGAGTTCCGACCCGACGTTGCCCGCACCCTGGATCGCGACATGCCGGCCCTTCGGGTCGGGCGAGCCGTAGACGTGCTGCAGGCTGGCGCGGATCGACGAGTAGGTCCCTAGCGCCGCGGCCTTCGAGGGATCCCCGCTCTTGTGCGGCCGACCGACGAGGTAGTGCGTCTCACGCGCCATCACCTCGACGTCGCCCGGCGTGAGGCCCACGTCCTCTCCGGTGTAGATGCGCCCGCCGAGCATCTCGACGAAGCGCCCCGCGGCGCGCAGAAGGAGATCCGACTTCTGCTCCGGGTCGTTGAAGATCACGCATTTCGACCCGCCGAAGTCGATGCCGGCGAAGGCGTTCTTGTAGGTCATGCCGCGCGAGAGGCGCAGCGCGTCCGCGATCGCCTCATCCTCGCTCTGGTAGCGCCAGTTGCGCATCCCTCCGAGGCCTGGTCCCAGCGTGGTGTCGTGCAGCGCGATGATCATGCGCAGTCCCGACGCCGCGTCGTAGTTGAAGATCATCTGCTCGTGCCCGTTCTCTGCCATGGCGCGGAAGATGTCCATGTCCTTCCTCCTCCGCCGCTCGGCGCGTGTCCGCGCGAGGGCGCCGCCTTCACCGAGCGTTCTCGAAGATCGCGGCGACGCCCTGCCCGACGCCGACGCAGAGAGTGGCCGCCGCGTAGCGGACCGGGCCGCGGCGCAGCTCATGGGTGAGCGTGGTGCAAAGCCGCGCACCGGTCATGCCGAGCGGGTGGCCGATCGCGATCGCACCCCCGTTCGGGTTGACGATCGCAGGGTCGAGCCCCAGCGCGCGGATGCAGGCTACGCTCTGGGAGGCGAAGGCCTCGTTCAGCTCCACGAGGCCGAGATCCGAGATCTGCAGCGAGGCGCGCTTGAGCGCCTTGCGCATCGCCGGTACCGGCCCCATGCCCATGTAGCGCGGGTCGACGCCGACCTCGGCGGCGGCGACGAAGCGCGCGAGCGGCCGAAGGCCGAAACGCTCCACCGCGCGCTCCGACGCGATCAGGAGCGCCGCTGCACCGTCGTTGATGCCGGACGCGTTGCCAGCAGTGACCGTCCCACCCTCACGCACGATCGGGCGCAGCTCCGCGAGCGCGTCGGCGGTCGTGTCCGGGCGCGGATGCTCGTCCACCGAGACGCGCTCTACCTTCTTCCTGCCCTGCGGCGCATCCACCGCGACGATCTCGTCGTCGAAGCGACCGGCTGCGGCCGCCCGCGCCCAGCGGAGCTGGCTCTCGAGGGCAAAGGCGTCCTGGGCTTCGCGCGAGACGCCGTAGTGCTGCGCGACGTTCTCGGCCGTCTCGGCCATGCTCTCCAGGGGGAAGCGCTCCGCGAGTCGCGGATTGCCGAACCGCCAACCGAGCGTCGTGTCATGGAGCGTGCGATCCCCGCGGGGAAAGGCGGCGTCCGGCTTCACGGTCACGAGCGGCGCCCGCGACATCGACTCCGCGCCCCCGGCGAGGAAGAGGTCCCCCTCGCCGGCACGCACGCTGCGCGCCGCGGCGATCACCGCCGAGAGGCCGCTGGCGCAGAGCCGGTTCACCGTCATGCCGGGAACGGAGTCGGGCAGCCCGGCGAGCAGCAGCGCCATGCGGGCCGCATTGCGGTTGTCCTCGCCGGCCTGGTTCGCCGCCCCGATGATCACGTCGTCGATCTCCGCGGGGGGCACCTGGGGCGTGCGCTGGAGCAGCGCGCGCAGCACACCGGCCATCAGGTCGTCCGGGCGCACTCCGGCGAGCTTGCCGCCGTAGCGCCCGACCGGCGTGCGCAGCGCGTCGACGATGTACGCCTCAGCCATGGAGCTGCGCCCCCTCGTACGTGTAGAAGCCCCTGCCCTGCAGCCGTCCGTCGAAGTGCGCCTGCACGAGGCGCCGCAGGAGCGGCGCCGGGCGGTAGCGGTTCTCGCCGTAGTGGTCGTAGAGGGCCAGAAGGCAGCCGAGCACCTCGTCGAGCCCGATCCGGTCTCCCCAAGCGAGCGGACCCTCGGGGTAGTTGACCCCGAGCAGCATGGCCCGATCGATGTCCGGCGCCTGGGCGACACCCTGGCCGAGGGCGAAGGCCGCCTCGTTCACCAGCGTCGCGACGACGCGCGGCAGGGTCATGCCCGGCGCGTCGGGCCCAGGGTAGCTCGCGCCAAAGATCTGCTCCATCAGGCCGAGCGCCCGCTCGTACGCGAGCTCCTGTCCGAGCAGGCCCTTCGCGACCGCGATGCCCTTCAGGCGGTCGAGCGGCGGCACCGCCCCGATCGCGAAGAGGCGGCCGGGGTGGTTCAGGTACGCGCCGAGCGCCGTCGGACCCGCCCCGAACCCCGAGACGAGGATCGTGGCGTCCGGCGGGATCTGCGTCTCAAGGAACTGCAGCCCGGCGATGAAGGAGCGGCGCGGGTGGACCGCCGTGACGACGAACGTCTCGGCCCGCGACAGCGACGTCGGCTCCCGCACGACCGTCAGGCCCGGCGGCAGGAAGGGCTGGATGCGTCCAGGACGCAGGTAGGAGACCTGCAGGCCGCGCTCCGCCGCGCGCTGCGCGAGTTCCAGCCCGAGCACCGACTCGCCGCCGATGACGAGGTCAGGGCTGCTCATACGTGTAAAACCCCCTGCCGGTCTTGCGGCCCAGCCTGCCGGCCGCCACCATCCGAGCCTGCAGTGGGTGCGGGCGGTAGCGAGGCTCGCCGTAGTAGGACTGGAACATGGCCTCCGTGACGCTCAGGTTGACGTCGACGCCGATCAGGTCGATCAGCTCGCACGGCCCCATGCGGAACCCGCCGTCGCGGATCGCGCGGTCGAGCGTCTCCGGCTCCTCCAGGCGCTCTCCCAGGAGGCGCAGCGCCTCACCGTAGAACGGGCGCGCCACGCGGTTGACGATGAACCCGGGGATGTCCTCGCAGAGCGCCGCCTCCTTGCCGAGTTCACCGACGAACCCCAGCACGCGGCGCAGCACCTTCTCATCGAGGTCCTCGTGACGGATCACCTCGACGAGTCGCATCCTCGCGACCGGGTTGAAGAAGTGGACGCCCAGTGTTCGCTCACGGGCGCCGGACGCGGCCGCGAGCGCTGTGATCGAGAGGGAGCTCGTGTTGCTGGCGAGCACCCCCTGGGTGATCGCGCTCAGTTCGCGGAAGAGCTGTTGCTTGGCGACCATGTTCTCGAAGATCGCCTCGATGACGATCTCGGAGTCCTTCAGTTCCGCGAGCGACTCGACGGGATGCAGCGCCCGCCGGGCGAAGTCCCCGTCCTCCTCCGAGAGGCGGCCGCGCTGCACCTGGCGCTCGATCGAGGCGCGCGCCTGCTGCACGCCCTCCTGGGCTCGCCCTGCGCCCTTGTCGTAGATGCGCACGTCGCCACCGGCCTGCGCAACGGCCTGGGCGATCCCCTGGCCCATCGTGCCCGCCCCGACGATCCCCACCGACTTGAAGCTTGGGTTCTGAAGCACCAACGTCAGAAACCTCCTCCGCCGCTTGCATCAGCGGACGTCACGCGGTAGTTCGTCTTGCGCTTCTCACGGAAGGCCATCACGCCTTCACGGTACTCTCCAGATCGGCCGGCGAGCTCCTGCAGGCCCGCCTCGTACTCGAGCGTCTCGCCGACGGTCAGCTCGGATCCACGCTGCAGGGCCTGCTTCGTCAGCCCGAGGGCGTAGGCGGGCCCGTCGGCGAGCCGCCGGCAGAAGTCCCTCGCCGCGTTGGGAAGGTCCGCGTCCGGGAAGAGCCGGTTCGCGAGCCCGAGCCGCACGGCATCGGTTGCCGGGACGGGCTCTGCGAGCATCGCGAGCTCCATCGCCCTGCCGAGCCCGACGAGCCGCGGCAGGAAGTAGGAGAGGCCGGAGTCCGGCACGAGTCCGATGCGCGAGAAGGCGCAGATGAACTGGGCGGACTCGCCGCAAAGGCGCATGTCGCAGGCGAGCGCGAGGCTCATCCCCGCCCCGGCCGCCACCCCCTGCACAGCGGCAACGACCGGCTTTGGCAGCGCCATGATCGCCTGCACCATCGGATTGTAGAGTGTACGCAAGGATTCCCCGAACGACCTTGCGTCGTCCTCCTCGCCGCTCTTGAGGTCGGCGCCGGAGCAGAACCCGCGCCCCTCCGCCGAGAGCAGCACGACCCTCGCCTCCCGAAGGCGCGCGGCCTCCCTGAAGGCGGCCAGGATCTCCTGCTTCATTTTGCGGTTCAAGGCGTTCAGCGTCTCGGGCCGGCTGAGCCGGATCTCCATCACGCCGCCTTCGACCGCCGTCTGGATGGTCTCGTAGCTCACCTCGTCACTTCCCCCGCCACACGGGCGCGCGCTTTTCCAGGAAGGCGCGCATGCCCTCAGTCTGATCCTCCGTCGCGAACAGCAGGTAGAAGTTCTTGCGCTCGAGCGGCAGTCCCTCCTCGAGCGTACCAAGAAATGCCTTCTGCACTGCCTCCTTCGCCAGGCGTACGGCGACAGGCGGCTGCTTCGCGATCTCCGCCGCGAGCCGCAGCGCTTCGTGCAGGTGCAGCCCCTGCGGCACGACGCGCGTGACGAGCCCGCGCTCGTACATCTCGCGAGCCGAGAGCATCCGCCCCGTCAGGACGAGTTCCATCGCCTGCCACTTCCCGAGTGCGCGGGTCAGAAGCTGCGTCCCGCCCGCACCGGGCATCACGCCGATGCGCACCTCGGGCTGTCCGAAGCGCGCATCCTCCCCCGCGATGATCATGTCGCAGAGCATCGCGAGTTCGCAGCCGCCGCCGAGCGCGTAGCCCGAAACCGCGGCGATCAGGGGCTTTTTGGTCCCACGCAGGCGCTGCCAGGCTGCGAACCGGTCACCCTCCAGCATCTCGGCCGCGCCCGCGCCGGCCATCTCGGCGATGTCGGCACCGGCTGCGAACGCCCGCCCGCTGCCCGTGACGACGATCGCCAGAACATCATCATCCGCGTCGAGCTCCGCGACCCGCTGCGCCAGTTCGTCCATCAACGGCCGGGAGAGGGCGTTCAGCACGTCCGGCCGGTTCAGCGTCACCGTCGCGACGGGCGGCGCGCGGTGTACCAGCACCTGCTGCTCTGGATCTTGCGTAGTCGTCACTCCTCCACTTCCCGCACGGTGAAGTCCACGAGACCCTTGGCGAACGAGAAGAGTACCCTCGCCGCCTGGCGGCTGACGTCAGCGCGCTGGCTCTCCTCCAGGCTCGCGCGATCCGCGAACGAAAGGGTCGCCATGTACCAGTAGGGCGCATCCGAGCCGACCCCCTCGAGGAGACCGGCTTCGATCTTCAGAAGCCCGGGCATCTGGCGCGCGAGCGGCAGATGCTCGCCGCGGTACCGCCGCAGGAAGTCCTCTGGATCCGGCGGCTTCCGGTAGAGCGCGATCAACTGGACCATGTCGGCGCCTCCCGTCTCACGCGTTGCGCAGATCCTGCACCCGCCTCGCCTTGCCCTCGCTGCGCGGCACGCTGTGGGGTGCCATCAGCTGCACCTCCACCGCGACGCCGATCTCGCCCCGGATCGCCTCGGCCGCCCGGGACGCGAGCAGCCTCGCGAACTCGGAGTCGACGCGGTGGCGCTGCACGAACTCCGTCGTCAGCTCCGCCCGCACCTCCAGCACGTCGAGGTTGCGGGCGCGATAGATAACGACCTCGTAGTGCGGCGCGATGTCTGGCTGACGCAGGAGCACCGCCTCGATCTCCGACGGGAAGACGTTGACGCCGCGAATGATCAGCATGTCGTCCGTTCGTCCCTTGATCCGCGACATGCGGGCCGTCGTACGGCCGCACGAGCACGGCCTGCGGTCGATCGACGCGAGGTCGCCCGAGCGGTAGCGCAGGATCGGGAACGCCTCCTTGGTGAGGCTCGTGAACACGAGCTCGCCGACCGTCCCGTCCTCAAGGACCTCCCCCGTCTCCGGATCGACGACCTCTACGAGGAAGTGGTCCTCCATCAGGTGCAGACCGTCCTTCTCCTCGCGGCACTCGCACCCCACGCCTGGCCCGATCACCTCGGAGAGACCGTAGATGTCGATCGCGTCGACGCCGAGGCGCTGCTCGATCTGCCGGCGCATCGACTCGGTCCAGGGCTCGGCGCCCAGCACGGCGTAGCGCAGCCTGAACGCAGAGCGCGGCAATCCCGACGCGTCGATCGCGTCGGCGATGTTCAGCAGGTAGCTCGGCGTGCAGGCGATGCCGTCGGCCTGGAAATCCGCGAGAAGCTGCACCTGGCGCTGCGTCGCGCCGCCCGATGCGGGAACGACGGTGAGTCCGAGTCGCTCCGCCCCCTGGTGCAGGCCGAGGCCTCCGGTGAAGAGGCCGTAGCCGTAGGCGTTGTGCAAAAGGTCCCCCGGCTGCGCACCCGCGAGCGCCAGGGAGCGCGCGCAGCACTCCGCCCAGACCTCGAGGTCGCCGCGCGTGTAGCCAACGACCGTCGGCTTGCCGCGCGTGCCGGAGGATGCGTGGACCCGCAGCACATCCGACCTCGGGACGGCGAACAGCCCAAAGGGGTACTGGTCGCGGAGATCCCCCTTGCGCGTAAACGGCAGCGACGCGAGGTCCTCGGGAAGAGTCTCGGCAAGCGGGTCCACGCCGGCCCCGTCCAAGAGCCCGCGGTAGAACGGGACGTGGTCGTAGGCATGGCGTACCGTCCAACCGAGGCGCTCCCTCTGCAAGGCCTGCAGGGTAGGCCGATCCAGCTGTTCCTGTGGGGAGAGTACCACTGCTCCACCCCTTTCAAAGTACCACCACGGTACCAGACTCATCTTGCGCGGGCCGGGCGAACCATGTCAACGAATGGGCCCGCGGGCCCGCAGGGATCGTCCGTTGCGCCTTGAATCCCTCCCCATCTTGCATCCTGAAACTGGGAGGGAAATGGCCGTGGCAGACTACGCGCAGGACTTCACTTCGTTCCGATGGGAAATCCCCGAATTCTACAACTTCGGCACCGATGTCGTCGACCGACTCGCCGAGGACCCCGGTCGGCTCGCGCTGCGCTACATGTCCCAGGATGGCGACGTGCGCGACTACACGTTCCGCGAGATGGCCGAGGCGTCGGATCGCTTGGGGCACGCGCTGCTCGCAGCCGGCGTGCGCCGGGGGGACAGCGTTCTCCTGGTGCTGCCGAAGCTCCCGATCTGGCACCAGGCGATGGTCGGCGTTCTGAAGATCGGCGCGATCGCCATCCCCTGCTCCGAGATGCTGCGCGAGCGCGATCTCCTCTACCGCGCGAACCACTCGAAAGCCACCGCGATCATCACGACGCCAGAACTCTCCGCGGTCGCCCTGGCGATCGTGGAGCGCGCCCCGCACCTAAGGCACCTCTTCGCGACGTCCGCGCGCGAGGGCTTCATGGACCTCTCCGCGGCGATGGCGGCGGCGCCGGGCGGTTCGCCCGCCGTGCAAACGCGCAGCGACGAGCCGGCGCTCTGCTACTACACCTCCGGCACCACGGGCGAGCCGAAGGCAGTGATGCACCTGCATCGCTACCCGATCGGCCACCGCGTCACGGCGCGCTACTGGATCGGGCTCGACGAGAGCGACCTCTTCTGGTCGACCTCCGCAACCGGCTGGGCCAAGGCGGCTTGGTCAGTCCTATTCGGACCATGGGAACTCGGCGTGCCTACGTTCATGTACGGCGGCCGCTTCGAGGCGCAGCGCCACCTGGAGATCCTCAAAAGCCAGCCGATCACGGCGCTCTGCGCCCCGCCGACGGAGTTCCGCCTGATGGTCAAGGAGGACCTCTCGCGCTACCCGATGCCCAACCTGCGCACCGCCGTCGCCGCCGGGGAGCCGCTGAACCCGGAGGTGATCCGCCTCTTCCAGGAGGCGACCGGCATCACGGTCCGCGACGGCTACGGGCAGACCGAGACCGTCTGCATCGTGGCGAACCATCCAGAGCTCCCGGTGCGACCGGGATCCATGGGTCTCCCGACACCGGGGCACGACGTCCGCGTCCTCGGAGAGGACGGCACGGAGCAGCCGCCGGGCGAGGTGGGCGACGTGGCCGTGCGGGATGACGCCCCCTCGATCTTCGCCGGCTACTGGGGGGCGGAGGAGGCGACCCGAAAGACGCGCCGCGGCGCCTACTACGTCACCGGTGACCGCGCCTACCGGGACGACGCCGGCTACTTCTGGTTCGTCGGGCGCGCCGACGACATCATCATCTCGTCGGGCTACCGCATCGGGCCGTTCGAAGTGGAGAGCGCGCTCGTCGAGCACCCGGCCGTGCTCGAGGCGGCGGTCGTCGCGTCGCCGGACCCGGACCGCGGCGAGATCGTCAAGGCGTTCATCACCCTGCGCCCGGGGATCGCGCCGAGCAAAGAGCTTGCGAAGGATCTGCAGGACCACTGCAAGCGGGTGACGGCACCCTACAAGTACCCGCGCGAGATCGAGTTCGTGGAGTCTCTGCCGAAGACGACGAGCGGCAAGATCCGCCGCGTCGAGCTGCGGCAGATGGAGTGGGCCAAGAAGGACGCGTAGACGGCAAGCGCGGAGCGGCCGCCCGCCTGGGCTGCCGCTCCCGTTCCTTAGGCAATTGCGCACTATACGCTCGGTGAGAATTGGGGAGAGACGCGCGTCGTGACCGTCACGGAGACCGAGGTCCGCTTGAGGTCGAAGTCGAAGTAGCCCGCCTCCATGGCGACGCTGCGCCAGAGCGCACCGTCCGCGTCCGCCGCCTTCATCTTCTCGGTGAGGGCGGTGATGCGGCGGACCATCGTCTCGGCGGCTGCCTGCGAGAGCTGCTGGTCGAGGTCAGCCGGCAACATCATGGAGGGCGCGGTGTACACTTCGAGGTTCGCCGCGATGTGGACCGAGACGTGCCTTGCCTTCCCGTCGTAGCGCGTGGAGGAGTGCACGGTCGTCGTCTTGAGTTCGTACCCGCCGAACGGACGGTCCAGGGGAAGGACATTGCGGCCGCGGAGGTTGAGGAGCCAGCGCAGCGTCACGCTCTCCTCGCGGTCGAGGATCGTCCGAAGCGTGCCATTG
The DNA here is from genome assembly GCA_021793215.1 of Bacillota bacterium. Taxonomy (GTDB): domain Bacteria; phylum Bacillota; class Sulfobacillia; order JAJZYS01; family JAJYTV01; genus JAJYTV01. Next base: position 62,722 of record JAJYTE010000003.1, on the reverse strand, counting down.
TAGATGAGCGCAGTGCCCGTCGCCTTGACGCTCGTCTCCGGGAGTTCGTCGAACGTCGAGATGCGCAGCGTGTCGCTCGTGTCGAGCACTCCCCAGACCGCCTTCCAGATCGGCTCCTTGATGTGCCCGTCGCGAGACTCCTGCTCGGACTCGAACTCCTTCAGGAGTCGCACGCCCGTGAGGCCCATCACGCCGTCAGGGTGTGAGAGAAGCGCCTGCGCCGTTCCGCGGGTCCCGAGCACGAACCCCGTCTGGTCCACCTCCTTGCGCTGCAGGAGCATGCGCAAGGCCTCCGTGGAGTGGCTTCTTAGCACGCCCATTCCCAACACGTAGACTTTCGTCGAGCCGAGGTAGAAGCGGCGCGAGAGGTGGGTGCGCAGGTCCTCGATCGCCTCGGTGAGCGTTGGGCCGTCGCCGTAGTGGATCGCGCCGCTGTAGGACGCCGATCCCCCCTGCGCGAGCACAGCTTCGGAGAGGGTTGTACGCCACCTGCCGGTCGGCAGGTAGTCGAAGCCCATCGCCATGATCGGGGTGCGATCGCTGATGTCCTTCACGTCCCAGCAGCCGGAGAGCAGGACCCCGCAGCCGAGCAGCAGCGACAAGAGCGCCGCCCTGCGCGCCCTCACGCCGTCGCCGCCTGCCGCACGGCGCGCCTGCGGCCGAGCGCGAGCAGCACAGCCGGTACGAGGAAGTAGAGGAAGAGCCCGTAGAGGGACCAGGCGTTCTTGATGACGCTGAAGATGTCCTCCGGCAGGATGACGACCGAAATCGCCACCACCCCGACGAGCCAGGGCACGGTCGCTGCCCACGGGGTCAGAGGGAAGACGCGGATGCCGAGGCTTGCGATGCCGGCCGTCGAGTAGGCCGTCACGATCGAGAAGACGACCATCTGCCAGATGATGATCGAGAGGAAGGCGATGCGCTGGAAGGGGAGGAAGAGGGACGTGATCGTCTCCACCACGCTGAGGAATGGGCTTGGCAGCTGGCTTGCGACCGTGAGGCCGAACACGAGCTGCGGCTCGACCATCGACACGACGAGGTAGAGCCCGGCGAGCGCCATGCCCCAGTAGACCGGCCTGCGCACGTCCCCCTTGGCAAGTGGGGCGAAGATCGGCAGGATGTCGTATCCGCGCGGTGCGAAGAGCATCGTCGGCCAGAACCAGGGGATGATCCCGGTCCCGAAGGGGTACGGCATCAGCCGCCGCAGTTCCACGCTTTGCCACGCGCCGATGATCAAGATGAAGAGCGGTACGATGGAGAGCAGGGCGAGCACCCCGATCGTCCGCCCGACGTTCTCGATCCCGAGACGGATCGCGTAGAGCGCGAGAGCGGCGGTTAGCGCTGCGACGACGATGCGCGGCGTGCTCGGAAGTTCTGTCCTGCCGAGGATGTTGACCCAGGTGTGCAGCATCGCCGCAGCGCCCGTGAGGAAGAAAGGCGCCCGCAGGTAGTTGAGCCACGACCGCGCCGCGTCCGCCCAGGGAGCGAGCGGGACGGAGATGAACGTGAGGGTGATGTACGTCCCGAGGAACGAGGTCGCGTACGAGAGGAGCATCCAGAGGAGCGTCCCGTAGCCCGCGTACTCGAGGAACAGACGCCCCAGGCTTACGGGCGTCATGCAGACGCTGACGATGAAACAGATGCCGCCGATCGACCACGGGGCGATCGCGGGGCGCCAGCGGCTCATCGACGCCGCGGCGGGAGCCGCCGCACGTAGGACGGAACGCCGGCAAGGCCGCGCTGCTGCTCCGGTGAGGTGGTGTCCCATGCTCCCGGCAAGAACGGCGCGAGCGGCGCGAGGTAGGAGACCCCGAGCTCTCGTTTCGACGAGAGGTTGACCGTCAGCCAGATGATGCCTGCAGACCACCCCACAAGACCCAAGACGCCGCTCACGAGGAGGAAGATGTACTTCCACACCCGCACTGCGTACGTGACCTGGTAGCGCGGCGTGATGAACGTCGCGAGGGCCGTCAGCGCCAGCAGGATCACGCCGAGGTTGCTTGCGAGGTTCGCGCGCACGGCGGCCTGGCCGACGATCAGACTGCCGACGATCGAGATGGCGGGACCCAGCACGCCCTTCATCGCCGTCGTCGCCTCCGCCATGATGTCGAGGATGATCAACATGAGGGTGGTCTCCGTGAGGATCGGGAACGCGAGGGATTGCCGGTTCGAAGCGACGGCGATCGCGAGAAGGCCCGGCATCACCGTCGTATTCACGGTGAGGATCGCGATGTAGAGTCCGGGGCCAAGGAGCGCGATGGCGAAGGCGAGGAGGCGCAGTGCGCGCACGAAGTAGCGCGTTGAGGTGGACTGCAGGTATTCCTCCTCATCCATGAAGAGTTCCATGAAGGTGACCGGGACCATCAGTGCGTACGGCGAGCCGTCGACCAGGATGACGAAGCGGCCGCGGAAGAGGAAGTCCGCGGCCCGGTACGGACGCTCGGTGAAGTCCGCCGGCAGGAACGGTGACCAGAGCGCTCCGAAGATCGGCCGCAGGAGCGAGCTCACGAAGCCGACGCGGGGTGGATGGTAGCTCTCTAGGCGCGTGACGAGGTCGTCAAGCTCCCTGGAGTCTGTGCTGCCTTCCACGAAGAGCACCGCGACCTGCGTCGGGGCAACGGATCCGAGGGTGAGCCTCTTCACGTGAAGGTTCGGTGCCTGAAGGTGGCTGCGCACGAGGGCGATGTTCTGCTCGATCGGCTCTACGAACGCGTCTTTCGGACCGAATACCGCCCGCTCCGTCGACGGCTCCTGCACCGAGCGCGTCGGAAGCTTCCCCAGCTGCAGCGCGTAGACGTGGCGGCCGTGGAACACGAGGACGGAGCCAGCCAGAAGCTGTGTATCCGCGTCATCGGGCGTATACACCCGCGCAGCTCGCGCGAGCAGTGCTGGGACAGGAGTCGTCGATCCTGCGAGCGCGGATACGAGCTCGGTTTGTAGGCGCTGACCGTCCACGAGGTCCGGCAACTGTAGGATCTTCACCTGATCCCCGTCCGGTCGCGACACGGAGAGTTCCAGCACGCCGGGGCGCATCAGCCGGATGCCGGCGGGGTCGAGTCGATGCTGCATTCGGGAGATCAGACCCTGGATGCGTCGCCCCTGACGTTCGATGGAACCGATGTCCGTGCCACTCCCCTCCCGCCGGCTTAGGGTGCGGCAGAGCCCTGGCACCCATGCGCCGTCGGCTGTGGCTCCTGTTCACGTCTGTCTCGGCAGAGAGTCAAAGGGAGCCCCGCCTTGCGGCGCGGCTCCCTTTTCTTGCACTCCTGCGCTACTGCTCCATCTGCTTCGCCAGGAAGCCCGCTGCGGTCTCCGCGAGCTTGCGCTCGATGTCGCCCATGTGGACTCCGGGTTCCTTCGTGCAGAGGATCACCGCGCCGATCGGGTCGCCTTCCGAGATGATCGGCGCCACCACCATCGACGTGAAACGGGTTTCCTCCTCCTCGTCACCGATCAGCGCGCCCTTGGGCTTCTCCCCATTGCGCGGTCCGATGTAGAGCTGTCGCTCCTCCATGCACCGCTCAACGAGTGAGCCCACGGCCTTGTTCAAGAGCTCCTTCTTCGGTGCTCCGGCGACGGCGATGACTGCGTCGCGGTCCGCGATGACGGCGATGTGTCCTACCGCCTCGCTCAGGGAGTCCGCATACTCCTTGGCGAACTCGCCCAGTTCTCCGATCGGCGAGTACTTCTTGAGGATTACCTCTCCGTCGCGATCGACGAAGATCTCCAGCGGGTCGCCTTCCCGGATGCGCAGTGTCCGCCGGATCTCCTTGGGGATAACCACCCGGCCGAGATCGTCGATGCGGCGAACAATTCCGGTTGCCTTCACGCTATTCCCCCCTCGGCCGGTAGTTTTGCCAACCGTAGTATACTTAGCCCCCGCTCTGCGTATGCAGGATTTTTCCAGCGACCGGCGGCCCGGGGAGCGTTCCCCGCGCCGCCAGCGCTGTGTCTGGGGGGTGGGACGGAAGGCCCCCGGCGTGGGGCCGCACGCCGTGGTCTCCCTATCCATCTACAACGTTCGACAGTCGCTTCCGGTTTCATGGGGTCGCCGGAAATTCAGGCAGATTCCGCCTCGGCATGCAGGAAATCCAGCAGTTCCTCGACGGCCTCCAGCATCTCCCCGCCGGTCATGCCATGGACGCGCAGGCTGACGTAGGGGCTCTGGCCCGCGTAGATCGTCGCCCGCCCGCGGTAGCGCGACGGCATCTCCTTGAGCCGCTCGCGCGAGAGGTGCTGTAGGCTATGCAGGTTGACCGTGAGCTGGTCGCGCTCCTTGCGGATGCCCGCGACATCCATCTCCTCTCCGCGCAGCCGGATCCGCGCGACGCGGAAGAGGTTCTCGAGCGGCTTCGGCGGCGGGCCGAAGCGGTCCTCGACCTCGTCCATCAGGTCCTGCACGTCGGCAGGGTCTGTGGCGACCGCAAGGCGCTTGTAAATCTCGATCTTCTGCTTGGGGTCTGCAACGAAGTCGGCAGGAACGAAGGCGTCGACCGGCAGGTCTACCGAAGGCAACTGGCGCTCCGGTGCGGCCTCGCCGCGCAGCTCCTTCACCGCGTCGTCGAGCATCTGGGTGTAGAGGTCGAAGCCGACCGCGATGATGAAGCCGTGCTGCTCCGGTCCGAGGATGTTGCCGGCGCCGCGGATCTCGAGATCGCGCATCGCCAGCTTGAAGCCGGCGCCGAACTCGGTGAACTCGCGGATCGCCTCGAGCCGCTTCTCCGCGATCTCGGAGAGCACCTGATCGCGCCGGTAGGTGAAGTAGGCGTAGGCGAGCCGGTTCGACCGCCCGATGCGGCCGCGCAGCTGGTAGAGCTGCGACAGGCCAAGCCGGTCGGCGTCCTCGACGATCAGGGTGTTCACCCGCGGCATGTCGAGCCCCGACTCGATGATCGTCGTCGACAACAGCACGTCGTACTCGCCTTCGAGGAAACGCAGCATCGTCTTCTCCAGCACCTGCTCGGGCATCTGACCATGCGCGACGGCGACGCGGGCTTCGGGGACGAGCCGCTCCAGCAGGAGCTGCACCGCCTCGATCGACTGCACGCGGTTGTGCACGTAGAAGATCTGTCCGCCGCGCCCGAGTTCGCGTCGGATCGCGTCCTGCACCAGTTCCTCGTCCCACTCTGCGACGTAGGTCTGGACGGGGAAGCGGTCCTCCGGCGGCGTGTCGATCGTCGACATGTCCCGGAGGTGCACAAGGCCCATGTGCAGCGTGCGCGGGATTGGCGTCGCCGTCAGCGTCAGGACGTCCACGGACGTCTTGATCGCCTTGAGCTTCTCCTTGTGACGCACACCGAAGCGCTGCTCCTCGTCGACGATCAGGAGGCCCAGGTCGTTGAAGCGCACGTCCTGCGCGAGCAGGCGGTGCGTCCCGATGACGACGTCCACCGCGCCGGACCGGAGACGGCGCAGGACATCCGCCTGCTCCTTCGGACTGCGGAAGCGCGACAGGAGGTCCACCTCGACCGGGAACCCGCTGAACCGCTGCTGGAAGGTAGCGAAGTGCTGCTGCGCGAGGATCGTCGTCGGCACGAGCACCGCGACCTGCTTGCCATCCATGGCGGCCTTGAACGCGGCGCGCACGGCGACCTCCGTCTTGCCGTAGCCCACGTCGCCGCAGAGCAGACGATCCATCACGTGCGGGCGCTCCATGTCGCGCTTCACTTCCTCGATCGCGCGACGCTGGTCCGGCGTCTCCTCGTAGGGGAAGGAGTCCTCGACCTTCTGCATCCACTCGCCGTCCGGGCTGAAGCCGTGGCCTGGCGTCGCCTCGCGCTGCGCGTAGAGCCGAAGCAGCTCCTCCGCCATCTCGCGCACCGATGCCTTCACGCGCGCCTTGACCTTCTGCCAGTCGTTGCCGCCCAGACGGTAGAGGTGGGGCTCCTGGCCCTCTTGGCCGACGTACTTCTGCACGAGGTCGATCTGTTCCACGGGAACGTAGAGCTTGTCGCCGTGCGCGTAGGAGAGGTGCAGGTACTCCTTCTGCACCCCCTCGATCTCCATCGCCCGCATGCCGAGGTACTTGCCGATGCCGTGGTGGACATGCACGACGTAGTCGCCCGGCCTGAGCTCCGCCGTGCTGCGCAGGCGCTCGCGGCCTTCCTCCGGCGTCCTCTGGCGCGGTGCGCGCCGCTTCTCCCGACCGAAGACCTCTCCGTCCGTCAGCAGCCAGAGGCCGATGCCCGGCAGGTGGAAGCCACCCTGCAGCTCCCCAAGCGCGAGCACCACCTCGCCCGGTTCGGGCACGCCTTCGACGTCCTCGCGCACCGCGACTCCCTCGCCGCGCAACTCCCGGCGCAGGCGCCCGCGGCGCTCCTCGGTGGCCGCGAGCAGCACGACGCGGTGTCCGCCCTCGCGGTGGCGCTGGAGTTCCTTGTGGAACAGACTCCACTGCCCGTGGAAGTTCTCGACAGGCCGCGCAGCGATCGAGACGACGCGGCCAAGCGTCGATGCCCCGAGCCGCCGCGGCAGGATGGTGAAATGGACGCGAGCGCGCCGGTGAAGCGCCTCCTCCACAGCGCTCTCGGCAAGGAGCACCTCGCCCTGGCGCGGCAGGATGGCACCCTCGCCGAGCAGCGCGAGCGAGCGGTCCTGCGCCAGGCGGTGGGCTGCCCGCGCGGCCTCCCACGAGCGCTCGGGGTCCGAGAGCAGCGTCAGGGCGCCCTCCGGCAGGTAGTCGACGAGGCTTTCCGCCTGCGCGTAGAAGAAGGCGTGGAACCGCTCCGCGCCCTGGCCGGCCGGCAGTTCTCCCCAGGTCTCGACGACCCGGCCGATCCGGTCCTCGAGGCGGTTCGCGATGTCGACGCGCTCCGCGCGGCGCAGGCGGGCGATCTGCAGGCCGAGCTCCCGGCGCACGGCTGCGATGCCCCTCTGCGCCGTTGCGTCGTCGAGCACCAGTTCGCTCGCGGGGCCGATCACAACGACGTTCTCGTCGGAAAGGGAGCGCTGCGTCTCGGGGTCGAAGCGTCGCAGCGCGTCGATCTCGTCGTCGAAGAGGTCCACCCGAACCGGTGCGTCGTCGCCGAGCCCGTACACGTCGACGATGCTGCCGCGCACCGCGAACTGCCCCGGCGCGTCGACGCGCTCCTCGCGCACGTAGCCGAGGCGCGAGAGCGCCTTCGGCAAGGAACCGAGATCGAGCCGCTTCCCGCGCTCAAACCGCACCATCGCCGCGCGCACCGATGCGGCAGGCGTCAGGCGACCGAGCGCCGCCTCGAGCGGGGCGACGACGATCGGGCCCTCGCCGAGCAGCAGCTTCGCGTGCACCCGCGCGCGCTGGGCGATGCGCTCCGTCGACTCCGCGACGACCTCGAACGGCAACACCTCGCGCTCCGGGTAGTAGAGCACGTCGCACTCCGGCAGGAACGCCGAGAGATCCTGGTGCAGGCGCTGCGCCTGGCTCGGCGTTGGAGCGAGCCACAAGGCTGCCCCGCCGCGCTCGCGCAGGAGCGCGGCGGCGAGGTATGCGCGCTCGCTGCCCTGCAGCCCGACGACGAGCTGCTCAGCGGCTGCCCCCGCGAGGCCTTGACGCAGCGCCCGGTACTCCGGGGCACCGTGCCACAGTGCCGTCAGCTCCAACCAGCAAAACCTCCAAAAGCCTTCTGGGTGCCTACGCGTTCTGCAACTCTATGCGGGGGCGGTCCGCCCGTTGAACTGGTTCATCGCCTCCGCTACGCCCGATTCCATGGCCGTCTGCAGACAGGCTACGGCGTTCTCGACCGCCCAATGCAAGAGACGTGCCTCCTCCCCGCGCGGCGATCCGAGGACGAATCGGACGACGTCGTCGTCTGGCGGGCGCCCGATGCCGATCCTGAGGCGCGCGAACCCCTCGGTGCCGATCTCGCCGATCACCGACTTGAGGCCGTTGTGGCCGCCCGCGCTGCCTTCCGCACGCAGACGGATCCTCCCGACCGGCAGGTCCAGGTCGTCGCACACGACCAGGAGATCCGCGGGCGCAAGGCGCAGCTCCCGCAGCGCCGCGCGCACCGAGCGGCCGGAAAGGTTCATGAAGGTCGTCGGCTTAAGCAAGAAGAGTTCCTCGCTGCCGCTGCCGCGCCGGGCGAGGTAGCCCTGGGAGGAGCTGCGGCGGAAATGCAGGTGCTCTTGGTGCGCCATTACGTCGAGCACCCGAAAGCCCACGTTGTGCCGCGTGCCGTGGTACTCGAGCCCTGGGTTGCCAAGCCCCACCATCAGGCGTGGGCCCGTGCTCACTGGAAGAGCAGGGACACCGACTCGTCCTCGTGGATGCGCGTGATCGCCTCCCCGAGCAGCGGTGCGACCGAGAGGACACGGAACCGCCCGTTCGCCTCCGGGCGTAGCGGGATCGAATCCGTCACGACGACTTCCCGGATCGGCGCGCGGGAGAGGCGCTCGACGCCAGGGCCCGAAAGCACGGGGTGGGTGCAGGCGACGTAGATCTCCTTCGCGCCGCGCGCGAGCAGCGCCACCGCGGCCTCGGAGATCGTGCCGCCGGTGTCGATCATGTCGTCGACGATCACGCAGCTTCGGCCCTGCACCTTGCCGATGATGTGCATGACCTCGCTGACACCGGGTTCCGGCCGCCGCTTGTCGACGAAGCCGATCGGCAGGTTCAGGCGCTCCGCAAGCTCGCGCGCACGGTTGCCGCCGCCCGCGTCGGGGGCGATCACGATGCCGTCCTCAAGGCCCTTCTCCTCGAAGTAGCGCGCGAGGATCGGCACGCCCTGCAAGTGGTCGAGCGGGATGTCGAAGAATCCCTGGATCTGCGGGGCGTGCAGGTCCATCGTCAGGATGCGGTCCGCACCGGCGGTCGTCAGGAGGTTCGCCACGAGCTTCGCCGTGATCGGCTCGCGACCGCTCGTCTTGCGGTCCTGGCGCGCGTAGCCGTAGTAGGGGATGACTGCGGTGACGCGCTGCGGCGACGCCCGGCGGAAGGCGTCGAGCATCACCAGCAGCTCCATCATGCTCTCGTTGACGGGATCGCAGATCGGCTGGACGACGAACACGTCGCAGCCGCGCACATTCTCGCGGATCAACACGCGAACCTCGCCGTTCGAGAATCGCCCCACCTGCATGTCGCCGAGCCCGACCCCGATCTGGGCCGCGATCGCCTCAGCGAGCGAAACGTGCGCGCTGCCGGTGAAGACCTTCAGTTCTCCCTCTCGGTACCCCACAGTTCCCTACTCCTCCTGTTCGCGTCGCCGCGCCACCCAGCCCTCGATGTTGCGCTGGCGCTCCCGCGCGACTCCGAGCGCTCCCTGCGGCACGTCCTGGTTGACGGTGGAACCAGCCGCGACATAGCTTTGGGAACCAATCTCCACGGGTGAGATGAGGTTCGAGTTGCAGCCGATGAACGCCCCGTCGCCGATTCGCGTGAAGTGCTTGCGCTTGCCGTCGTAGTTGACGATGACGGTACCAGCGCCGATGTTCACGCGACGGCCGAGTTCCGCGTTCCCTAGGTACGTGTGGTGGCGCACCTTGGTCTGGTCTCCGATGCGGACAGCCTTTGCTTCGACAAAGTTCCCGATGGACACCTGCTTGCCCGCGTGAGTTCCCGCGCGCAGGTGCGAGAACGGCCCGCAGGACGTTCCGTCGCCCAGCGTCGCCTCCTCCAGCACGGAGAATTCGACGCGGCAGCCTTCGCCGAGCGAACTGTCGACGATGCGGGTCTGCGGGCCAAGGTCGCAGCCTGCGCCGATCGTCGTCTCTCCCTCCAGGAAAGTGAACGGGCGCAGCACGGTGTCGGGCCCGACCTGGACCGTCGCATCGACGTAGGTCGTCGCGGGATCCAGCACCGTCACACCGCCGTCCATCAGGCGCTCCACCTGCCGGCGGCGCAGCACCGCCTCGGCCTGCGCCAGCTCGCGGCGGTCGTTGACTTGGCCCGCGTCCAACGCCGCGCAGGATACGGTGCGGATCTCGCCCTCGCGCGCGAGCTCGCTGACGGCGTCGACGAAGTAGATCTCACCCTGGGCGTTCTGACTGCCGGTACGATCGAGCGCGACCTGCAGGTCGCTCGCGGGCAGGAGGTAGGCGCCGACGTTGATCTCGCGGATCGCCCGCTGCGAAGGGTCGCAGTCCGCCTCCTCGATGATCCGCTGGAAACGCCCGGTCTCGTCGCGGGCGATGCGTCCAAACCCCTTGGGATCCTCAACCTCGGCCGTCAGGAGCGCGCCACGGCCCTCGCCCTCAGCCAGCGACGCGAGCGTTCCTGCCTGCAGCAGCGGGAGGTCCGCGTTGACGATCAGCGCGAACCCGAGGTCCGGGAAGGCACCGAGCGCAGTCCGCACGGCGTCGCCGGTGCCACGCTGCTCCGACTGGTAGACGCAGTCGGCGGTGCCCTGTACGAGCTCCTCAACGAGTTCACTTCCGTGGCCGACGACCACGATCGGACGACCGTACCCTGCGCTCTGCAGCGCGTCGAGAAGATGGCTCAGCATCGGGCGTCCGGCCAAGCGATGGAGCGCCTTCGGCAGGTCGGAGCGCATGCGTGTCCCCTTGCCGGCGGCGAGCACGATCGGACGGATCTTCTCAAGCATCGCTTCGGGCCTCCTCGAGGTAGCGGATGAAACTCTCTGCGGGCGACAGCCCGACGATGCGACTCGCGTCGTCCACAGCTTCAAGCCGCAGCAGCGCCAGGTAGTCGAGGGGCCGCTGCTGCTGCGGCGCGAGCGTCTCGCACAGGGCGGCGCAGCCGACCGCGCGCGCGCCAAGTTCGCGGCAGAGGTCCTCGAGCCCGCGCAGCGTGCTGCCCCCCTTCATGAAGTCGTCGACGATCAGGACGCGGCTGCCTGTGGGGATCGCGCGCCGCGGCAGCGACATCGCGCCGATGCGGCCCGACGAGGTGACGACGTTCACGCTCATGGACGGTCCTTCGGTGACGCGGCTCTCCCGCCGCGCCACGGCGAGCGGCAGCCCCATCGCCCGCGCCGTCGCCAGCGCCAGCGGGATGCCCTTCGTCTCCATCGTCAGCACCATGTCGGGTCCGAGCGGCAGGAAGCGCGTCGCGAAGAGCGCGCCGATCCGCTCCGCCCAGAACGGTGAGAAGATTACGTCGGTCATGTAGAGGAAGCCGCCGGGAATGAGCCGACCGGGGTCCGAAAGCTCGACGATCAGCGCCTGCGTGAGCTCGCGCGCGCGCTCCCGGGAGACCGTGTCGAGCCAGCGTACGCCGCCGGCCGCGCCCGTGACCGTTTCGACCGCGCCGAGGCCGGCCTCGCGCAGCACCTCGTCGATCAGCGCAACGTCTTCGGACACGGTGGAACGCGCCGCGCCGGTCTCTTCGGCCAGCTCGGCGAGGGAGTACAGCCGTCCGGGCGCGGCTGTGAGGCGCCGTGTGAGTCCTACGATGCGCCGAACGCGCGCGTACCGCGCTTCCCTTGCCAACGCGCTATCCCGCTCCCCCTTGGCGACGGCGAATCTCCTGTTCGCAGTATGGTACGTCCGCGGGGTGGTCAACGTCCACGCCTACCTCGGGGAAGGCCAGGCGGACTGCCCTGCCCTGGACGCCGAGCAGCCGGGAGAAGCGTTTCTCCGCTTCTGCGACGGTAGCTCGTCCAGTGATCAAGCGTACCACGAAACCGAACCCTACGAGGAGCGCGAGGCGCAACGGCTTCTTGCGCAGCTTGACAAGTTCCGCCGCGACGCCGAGCGCCTGGCGGGCGGACTGCGGATCGAGCAGCACGAAGTTTCCCCCGGTGAAGGTCCCATCGCGCAGGCGCACGTACGTGCGCTTGTTTCCCGGGAACAGCCGTTCCACCTCCGCGCGCGGGATGATCGGGTAGTGGAACTGCGCCTGCATCGCCTGCGCATCGGCCACGAAGGCCTGTACGGCCTCGGGCGTCAGCATCGGGATGTCGCTCGTGCATACGAGGATGGGATGGTCGCCCGAGAGCGCGTGCGCCCCGCGCCGGACGTTCTCGATCAGGTCGTCGGACGGCGTCACGACGGACCCGCCCTCCCCGACCTCGGACCACAGTTCCTCCGGTCCCACGACCACAAGCCGCGCGCAGAGGCCGGATGCCTTGAGCGCACCCAGGACCCACGATGCCATCGGGCGGCCAGCGATCGGCACGAGCGCCTCCCACTGGGCGTCCGACACCTCGCGCAGGTGGCGTTCGTTCTTGCGGCCGGCGAGAACGACGACATCGACCAAGGGAGCACCTCCACTTCGGCTGCTATTCGTTGCCAGTGTGCCGATTCACCTGCCAGGGCCATTCGCCCAGCGTCGTGCAGAGCACCGCGCGCGACGCGGTCGCCCGCGCTGCCCGCAGCGCGTGGACCGCGTCCTTAAGATCCGCATGCAGCGAGAAGGCTGCGCTTCCGCTGCCAGTCACCTGCAGGTGCAGGCCCTTTGCGGCCGCCGCCCGCAGCATCTCGGCGAGCGCGGGCGAGAGCCGGGCGGCGGCAGCGGCAAGGTCGTTGCCCGCGAGTTCGGCGCCCGAGAGCACCTCCTTGGTCGCTTCGCCGCGTCCCGCTGCGCTCTCCCGGTAGACGTCGGCCGTCGAGAGCGCCTCGCCCGGCCACGCGATGACCACAAAGCGCACCGCGCGCGGCGCGAGCGGCGTCAGCACCTCGCCACGGCCCTCGGCGAGCGCGCGCGGCGAGGGGCCGAGGAAGAACGGTACGTCGCTGCCGATCTCCGCCCCCAGGGCGGAGAGTTCCTTCTCCGGCATGTCCGGGCGCAAAAGCGCCCGCAGCGCCCGTAGCGCGCAGGCGGCGTCGCTCGACCCGCCACCGAGGCCGGCGCCGATCGGGATGCGTTTGACGACGCGGACTTCGGCGCGCACCGCCACGCCGGCCGCGCGCGCGAAGAGTTCACCCGCCCTGCGCACCAGGTCTCCCTGCGGGACGGCGGGGTTCACCACCGCGAAGCGCTCCGCGGGCGTCAAGAACAGGCGGTCCCCGAAGGAAACCGCCTGCAGCGTCGTGCGAATCTCATGGTAGCCGTCCTGCCGCAGCGGACCGAGGTCCAGACTGAGGTTGAGCTTGGCCGGCGCGAAGAAGCGCATGAGGCCGCACCTCCGAAGCGAGCGTAGCCGCCCGGGGTGCAGGGTGCAAGCGTCAGACCCGCCCGAGCGCGTCCGCTTCTGGCTTCGCGCCGCACGCCTGGTGCGAGATCTCCTCCAGCACCGGGCCGAGCTCTTCGTAGAAGACGGCGACGACGTCGCCGGGCGAGCTCTCGCGCAGCGCCTCGCGCAGCGCCTCGCACTCGTCGAGCACCACCCTTGGACGACCGCCGCCGGCGCGTACGCCCTGGGCGATGCGCAGGGCCATGTCACCTTGCGGGCGGCCCCGGCGGTCGCGATCCTCCTTGCAGTACACGTGGTCGAAGAGCTGTGCCGCGAGGGTGCCGAGCTCCAAGGCGTCCTCGTCGCGGCGGTCGCCCGGCATGCCGATCACGCCACGCAAGCTGCCGCGAGCGAGCGAGCGCAGGGACGGCGCCACGCTCGAGAGGGCGTGGGCGTTGTGCCCGTAGTCGACGACGACGCGCACGCCACGCACCTCGTAGACGTTCATGCGGCCGGGGTTGTGCTCCGGATCGCTGCGAAAGGCGCGCAGCCCCTCGCCGATCTCCTGCGGCAGCAGGCCGAGCCCGTATCCGACCGCTGCGGCTGCCAGCGCGTTCTCGAGCATCGGGGCGAGGCGGCCGCCCTGGGTGAACTCGAGCTCGTCGAGCGACGCGATGCGCTCGACGCGGCCCTTCGCGTGCAGGAGCACGTCGTTCCCCGTGGCCACGATCGCCTCTCCGCCCGCCGTGATGTGCCGGCGGACTGCGAGGTGGTCCTGGGCGGTCGAGAAGTAGACGATCGGCGCGCGCGCCCGCGCGGTGAGCCCGAGCGCGACGGGATCGTCCGCGTTCAGCACCACGCGACCCTGGGGCCGCACCGCCTCTATGACCAGCGCCTTGACGTGCGCGAGTTCCGCGATGGTGTCGATGCCGTCCTGACCCAGATGATCCCCCGTGACGTTCAGCACGCAGCCGACATCGGCGGCGTCGTATCCGAGGCCGCCGCGCGAGATGCCGCCGCGGGCCACCTCGAGGACCGCCGCCTGCACCCTCTTGTCCGAGAGGACGGCCCGTGCGCTTGCGGGCCCCGCGTCGTCGCCGCGGCCGATGTAGTCGTCGTCCACGCCGTGGCCGTCCGTAGAGGTGAACCCGACGACGAGCCCGCGCCGGCGCAGCATCTCGCGCACGATCCGCACCGTCGTCGTCTTGCCGTTCGAGCCGGTGATCGCTGCGAGCGGCACGCGCGACGGGCTGCCGGACGGGAAGAGCGATTCGACGATCGCGCCCGCCACGTCCCGCGGACGGCCGTCGCTAGGGTAGTGGTGCATGCGGATGCCTGGCGCCGCGTTCACCTCGAGCACCCAGATGGGCCCGTCGTCGTCGCGGATGTCGCGGGTGACGACGTCGACCCCCGCCACGTCGATCCCGACGACGGCAGCCGCACGTTCGGCCAGTCGGCGGACGCGCGGCGCCATCTCGTCGGTGCAGTCCCGCGCGGTCCCTCCCGTCGAGAGGTTGGTCGAGTCGCGCAGGAGTACGCGCTGCCCCACCTTCGGCACCGACTCCGGCGTAAGCCCCTGGCCGGCGAGGCAGTAGCGCGCGATGTCATCGAGCGCGATCCTGGTGAGCGGTCGCTCGTGGCCATCCCCGCGGTGCGGGTTGCGGTTCTCCCGCGCGACGAGCTCCGCCACCGTGCGCTGCCCGTCTCCCACGACCGAAGGCGCGATGCGCTCCGCGGCCGCGACGACGCGCCCGCCCACGACGAGCAGGCGGTACTCGGCGCCGTACACGTGGCGCTCGATCAGCACGTCGCCCGAGATCGCCTGGGCGAGCGGTACCGCGCGGCGAACGTCGCGCAGCCGCCGGAGCTGCACCGAGACGCCCCGACCCTGGCTGCCCGTTACCGGCTTGACGACGAGCGGCAGTGGGATCTTGAGGGCGGCGCGCGCAGCCTCCTCCGCCGAGTGCGCGACGATGCCCTCCGGCACGGGGATGCCGTGCTCCTGCAGCAGCGCCTTGCAGCGCTGCTTGTCCTGCGCGATGTCGACCGCCACGGTCGAGGTGGCGTCGGTGAGGGTGGCCTGCACGCGGCGCAGGTACTTGCCCTGGCCGAGCTCCAGCATGCTGCTCTCCGGGAGGCGCCTGACCGGGATGTCCCGGGCGATCGCGGCGCGTCGAATCGCCTCGGTGCTGGGTCCGAGGCAGCGCCGCGCGCAAATCTCTCTCAGACTGCGCCTTGCCTCGTCGAGCGCCAGTTCCTCGGAGGCGAGCAGGGCGTGAAGGATCTTGAGCCCGGCGTCGGCCGCCGCCTTGCCGACTGCGCCGTCCGGGGACTCGAACGCGATGCGGTAGACGGACGTCCTGCGCACTTGGCGCGTCTTGCCGTAGTTGCCCTCGAAGCCGGTCTCGTGCAAGAGCTCGAGCGCCGTGTGCTCGAGCACGTGCCCCAGCAGCGTGCCCTCGCGCAGGCGCACGGCGAAACCGCCGGGATACCCGAGACCGCAGGAATGGTCCGAGAGGCCCGGCAGGGCGGACAGCAGTTTCGGTGTGAACGCCGCCAGGCTCGCGGTGGTGACCTCGGTGTACTCACCGAGGTCAAGGCAAAGTTCCAGCATCGGGCGGTGGCAGTGCGGGTTCGGTCCCTCGAAGTACCGCCACTCCGTGATCTGCAAGCGGGAAGTCTCCTCCTCAGCGGACGCGGGACCGCACTAGTCTACCCGCTTGGGCTGAGAGCATGCAGCGCAGTTCTCCGCGAGAGGTCGAAGGCGTGGCCGCGCCGCAGGACCCAGAGCGCCGCGGGGCCCAGCGCGACTGGCCTCTCCACGTCCAGCTCAGACGCCTCGACGAGGTCTGCGCCGCGCCCGTCGAGGATCGTCACCGTCCCGTCCCCCAGCACCTCCAGCCGCTTCTCGTCGCGCACGAGGATCGCGGTGTTCTCGTCGAGGCCGATGCCCAGAACGCCCGGGTTCTGCGCCAAGGCCGACACGAGCCGGTTGATCCGGCCGCGCTGCGCGAAATGCTGGTCGACGACGGCTGCGCGCAGAAGCCCGAGGCCCGGGCACATGCGGATCGACGCCCTGCGCGCCGCCTCCTCGTCGTGTCCGCCGACGATCATCGTGTCGGTCATCGCGGAAGCGCCAGCCGAGGTGCCGCCGACGACGGCTCCGCGGGCCAGTGCAGCGCGCAGCGCCGCCTCGACCGCGGTGCCGCCCACGAGGCTCGTGATCCGCAGTTGGTCTCCACCCGTGAAGAAGACCCCGTCCGCACGCGCGACGGCGTCGGCCGCCTCGCGCAGGGCACAATCCGAACGGTGCTGCGCGGCGACGTGCGCCACTTCACCCATGCCGAGGCGCGCGAACGTCTCGCGGTAGCGCCGAAGCGCCGCCTCCGGCTCCGTCGTCGCCGCCGTCAGGAGCGCGATGCGGCCGCCCTCGCCGGCTGCAGCCGCGAAGGCCTCGAGCACATCGCCGCGCGGCTCCTCGTGTCCGCCGATCAGCAGCAGCGGCCCCATGGAATCCCCCCGGGGTTCATGTGCCCAGGGGGGCGCGGCCGCATGCGTGACAGTGCCGTCCGTCGGTCGAGAGGAGGCGCGCGGAGACGGGGTCCACACGGCTGAACCCCGCGAGGCCGACAGGCGGGGCTTAAACCAAGGAAGACCGCTTGCGCGGTCTTCCAACCAACGATATCGAATGCGTCAGTTCACGAGCACCTTGTGGAACTCTCCATCCGACGAGACTTCCAGTTCCACCGTCTCCGTGAGTACGTCCGCGTAGCTAAACGAGACGCGACGGGCGCCGGAAGGTTCGTCATCGATCTTGACGACGAAGATGTACGGGTAGGTCTTCTCGAGGACTCCCTCGCGCTCGTCCACCTTGCGGCGGCCGCGATTGGCCTTCAGCCGGACCCGTTCACCGATCATTCCGTCCAAGTCGCGTTTGATGTCCGACAAGACACGCCTAGCGGCCAAACGCCCCACTTCCTTCCTGACCCGGCCCTAGTCCTCACCCAGCCTACCACCTATCGGGCCGCATGTCAAGAATCCTGCAGTTTAGCAGACACTTCGAAAACGTGTCAAGGAGCAATCCGCTTCACTTCGTGTACTTATCGGCCACACTCGAGGCACCGAAGGAGTCCGGCTTGATCTTCGCGTCGAATCCGCTGCCGGAAACCATGCCGACGATCTCGCGGATCAGGTCGCGGGTTTCGCCATTCTGCCCGATGTCCAAGTGGATCTCGATGTTGAAGCCCTGGTGGCCGCGGCGGGACAGCATCTCCGTCAGCCGGCTGGCAACGCCGAGGCTGTAGGACGTCTCCAGCAGGATGCGCTGACGCAGCGTCGCCACGCGGCGCTGCACCTGGCGATGGTAGTAGTAGCGTGCGCCCTTGCCCAGGCGATGGATGATGATCGCAGTCACGTACGTGACCTCGTCTCGCGGCTGCGAATCCGTGCCGATGATCAGTTTGTGCTGCGCCTGCGGATCCTCGCGGATGAACGACACGATGTCCGCGAAGACCTGATCAAGGTCCATCAAGCCATGCGACGGGCTGCGAAACAGCACCGCTTCATCCCCCTCCGGGACGGCCCACAGGCGGCCTACTGGACAGCCTCCGCGGCGGCGAGCCCGACGGCCAGCCGATCGAACTCCAGGAGCGACAGGGTCTCGCCCCGTCGTCCTCCATCGATGCCAGCGGCCAAAAGCGCCGCGGCGGCCCGCTCACGCGCGATCCCAAGGCCCTCCGCAAGTGCGCGTTCAAGCGTCTTGCGGCGGAAGCCGAATGCTGCGCGAACGACCGGCCGGATTTCGGCCCAGCCAGACCTCGTCTGCGGCGAATGCGCGCGCAGGCGTATCACCGTCGAGCCGACCTGCGGCGGCGGGTAGAAGAGCTGCGCGCCGACCCGTCCGATCGTCTCGATGTCGGCGGAGAACTCCCGCAGAACGCTGAGCGCACCGCGCTCCGGTGTCCCGGGTGCGGCCGCGAGCCGCTGCGCCACCTCTGTCTGCAGCATCAGCACCGCAAGCGGCGGCGCCGCTTCGAGAATGCGCACGACGAGAGGGGTCGAGATGTTGTAGGGCAGGTTCCCGACGAGCTTCCCCGTGGGGCCCAGCAGTTGCGGCAAGTCCACTTCGAGGGCGTCCCCCTCGTAGAGCGCGAGGGCGTCGCCGAAGTGCTCGCGCAGGTGCGCTGCGAGCGCCTTGTCGATCTCGATCGCCCGCACGTCTCGGCAGAGTTCGACAAGCCGCTGCGTCAGCGCGCCGAGTCCCGGCCCGATCTCGACTACGCGATCGGCGGGGCTCAGCTCCAACGCGTCCACAATGCGCTCGCGCGCGTGGAAATCCACCAGGAAGTGCTGCCCAAAGCGCTTCTTCGGATGCAGCCCGAGCTCCTGGAGGACGCCGCGCACGACGCTGGGGGAAGTCAGTTTGGGCTCCATCGCCGCAATTGTAGCATGAGTCGTTCAGGAACGAAAAAACGCGCGGCCGGCCCTGGGGGCGGCCGGTCGCGCGCTGCGCTCAGTTGGACGAGAGGACGTAGACGGTAACGGGCTGTCTTCCGTAGTTCATGGCCTGCTGTCCTGTGTCGAAGCACAGGTCGATGCGGTTCCCGACGATCGCTCCGCCGGTGTCGGCCGCCACGCCGTAGCCGTAGCCTGGGACGTACAGTCGCGTGCCGAGCGGGATCACGCTGGGATCCACGGCGATGACGCCGTAGCGCGCAGGAACACCGGTGGCGGTGTTGCCGTTCGACCAGCTCGGATCCGCCCAGTAGGCGGTCGCGACAACGTTCAGGGACTTCACGACCCGGCCGAGCAGCTGACCGCGCGAGACCTCCGGCAGCATCGCGCCAACCTCGACCACTTCGTCCTGGGCCGCCTTGACGACACGCTCGCCAACGACGCCCACCGCGACGAGCCGGTTGTTCTCGTAGATGTGTCGAACCGTCTCGATGGCCTGCCCTTGGGCCCCGACGTGCGCGATGGCCCTTTCGCCCAGTGCGAGCTTCGGGTCGAGAACGGTCTGGACATGGTATGCAAGCGGCACGGGAACCGCGTTCAGGCGCGCGTATGCAAGGACGGTTTCGTTCTCCATGCCCGCGCTCCATAGGGCGTTCGTCAGCCCTGGCGCGGGGTTCGGGTCATCAAGTACGGCGCCGATGGTAGGCAGCGGCAGTGCCTGGTGGACGACGCCCAGCGACGTCTGCGGCTTGTGGGCCGCGGTGACGATCCCCGGGGTGCGGGATGAAAGTCCCGCAAGCAGGAGGAGCAGCGCGAAACTGATGCCAGCCAGTACGCGCCATCCTGCTTTCCAAAGGTGCTGCACGGGATACCCCCTTCTTCCTACAACCTTCTCTCAGGAGGAAGTTGCAGGCCTGCCGTATCATATCACCTACTTTTGGTGGGGTTCAAACAGTTATGTAGCGGTTCCCCTGTTTCCTTAGCGTCCGCTCAGAATGGCCCGAAGACCGATTGGGCATTGGCGTAGGCAATCTCCGCCATCTCCGAAGGTTCCACGCCACGGGCCGACGCGAGCACCATCAAGGTCTCCAGGACGTAGGCCGGCTCGTTCTGCTTCCCACGATATGGCACCGGCGCGAGGTATGGACAGTCCGTCTCGACGAGCAGGCGGTCCGCGGGAATCTCGGCGGCAAGCTGGCGCAGTTCCTCGTTCCTCTTGAACGTCAGCGGGCCGGCGAATGAGATGTACGCCCCGCGCGCGAGACCCTCGCGCATCGCCTCACGATCGCCGGCGAAGCAGTGGAAGACCACCCGTACCTGCGGGAAGTCGTCGAGTGCCGCGAGCACCTCGAGGCCGCTATCGCGCAGGTGCAGCGTCGCCGGCAGCCCCAGCTGCCGGGCGATCTCCAGCTGACGGCGGAGGAGCCAGTCCTGCCGCGCGGGCGGGGCTGGCTCCTCACCGTGGAAGTCAAGTCCGATCTCACCGATCGCACGAACCTTCGGGTCGGCGGCGAGGCGCGCGATCTCTTCGACGTCGGCCTCGCCGCAGGTGGCCGCCTCGTAGGGGTGCAGGCCAACCGCTGCGACGAGTCCGGGAAGGCGGTGGCAGAGTTCGATCGCGGCGACGGAGGACGGCACATCGTAGCCTACGACGACGATACCCTCGACCCCACGCTCCTGCGCCCGCCGAACGATCTCCGGCGCGTGCGGCAGGAGGTCCTCATGATTCAGGTGCGCATGGGTGTCGATGACCCTCACTTGATCTTCGTGCCCGGCGGCAGCGCCTGCCGCGGGGAGACGATCTGCATCCCGCTCTGCGTCTTGCCGGCGAGGATCATCCCGCGCGACACGACTCCGCGGATCTTCGCCGGCTGCAGGTTGGCCACGACGACCACCTGGCTGCCCGGCAGTTCCTCCGGCTGGTAATGCTCGGCGAGCCCGGCGACGAGCGTACGGGGCTCCGATTCTCCCACGTCGACCGTGAGCTCCAGGAGGCGATCCGCCCCCTTCACCTTGCTCGCCGAGAGGATCGTACCGACGCGCAGGTCGAGCCGGGCGAAGTCGTCGACCGAGACCTCCGGCGTGCCCTCGGGCGCCTGCGCCGGGTCCGAGACGGCGGCGTCCTCCACATCGATGCGCGGGAAGATCGGGTCGCCGCGCTGGATCCTGGTACCTGCGGGCAGACCGCCCCATGCCGCATCGGCCAGGCGCGCGGCGTCCGCGCTGTCGAGGCCGAGCTGGCGGTAGATCGCGTGCGGCGCGTCGACCAGGAAGGGCTTCAGCAGCACCGCGACGATGCGCAGGCTCTCCGCCAAGTCGTAGAGGACATCTGCGAGCCTCGGGTCTCCGGTGCGGTTCAGCTGCCAGGGCGCTGCTTCCTCGATGAACTTGTTGGCGCGACGCACGAGCTCGAAGACCGCGACGACGGCGTCCGAGACCTGCAGGCGATCGAGGTTGCGCACCGCCTTCTTCACTGCCTCCTCGGCCGTGGGGCGCAGCACGCTCTTGCCGGTCGGAGCGGGGACGACGCCATCCGTGAACCGCTCGATCATGGCGGTCGTGCGCGAGAGAAGGTTGCCGAGGTCGTTCGCGAGGTCGACGTTCGTGCGCAGAATCAGGGCGTCTTCGGTGTAGTTGCCGTCCGCGCCGAACGGCACCTCACGCAGGAGGTAGTAGCGCACCGCATCGCGGCCGTAGCGTTGCACGAGTTGGCGCGGGTCGATCACGTTGCCGCGCGACTTGGACATCTTCTGCTCGCCCAAAAGCAGCCAGCCGTGGCCGTAGACGGCGCGCGGCAGCGGCAGGCCGAGCGCCAGAAGGATCGCGGGCCAGATGATCGCGTGGAACCGCACGATCTCCTTGCCCACGAGGTGCACGTCCGCGGGCCACAGGCGCTCGAAGCGCGACTCGTCCTGCAGGTACCCGCAGGCGGTGATGTAGTTCGTTAGGGCGTCGACCCAGACGTAGGCGATGTGGCGCGGGTCCTGCGGCAGCGGAATGCCCCAGGTGAAGCTGGTGCGGGAGACGGAGATGTCCTCGAGTCCCTGTCGGATGAAGGAGATCATCTCGTTGCGGCGCGAGGTGGGCTGGATGAAGCCGGGGTTCGCCTCGATGTGCGCGAGCAGCGGTTCAGCGTAGCGCGAGAGCCGGAAGAAGTAGCTCTCCTCGTTGAGGCGCTGCACGGGGCCACCGCACGAGGGGCACTTCCCGTCCACGAGCTTCCCCTCGACCCAGAAGGACTCGCACGGAGTGCAGTACCAGCCCTCGTACTGCGAGAGGTAGATGTCCCCCGTCGTCTCGAGCCTGCGGAAGATCTCCTGCACCACGTGTTCGTGCCGCGGCTCCGTCGTGCGGATGAAGTCGTCGTAGGAGATCTGCAGGAGCTGCCACAGGTCGCGGATGTCCGCCACGATCTCGTCGACGTAGGCGATCGGCGTCTTGCCTGCCTGCTGCGCGCGCTCCTCGATCTTCTGACCATGCTCGTCTGTGCCCGTGACGAAGAAGACCTCCTCGTCGCGCAGGCGGTGGTAGCGGGCGAGCGCATCCGCCGCCACCGTCGTGTAGGCGTGGCCGATATGCAGGCGGTCGTTCGGATAGTAGATGGGCGTCGTGACGGTGAATCGCTCGGCCATGCCTGAACCCTCCTCCTTAAAATGAAACGCCGCCACCCCAGAAGGGGCGACGGGTCGCGGTACCACCCTTGTTCTCCAGCTGCCCGACGGCAACTGAACTCTTGCCGATCACGGTGGCACCGGCGCAGCCTACAGCCCGAAGGGTTCGGCCGCGCACTCCGGAGTCATCGCCCACCGCACCGCCCGCCGGCTTCCACCGTCCCGGCTCGCTCTTTGGCGGCTCACGCGCTGGCGCACTCCATCGTCGCGTTTGCTTATTGCCTTAGCCTAGCGGCCTCGGGAGCGATTGTCAATCGCACCACGCCAGGACTACGCCTCCGTCACAAGCGCGATCACGAACCCGTCGTAGCCCTTGCTCCCAACGGTCTGGATCGCCGTGGCACTGACCCGCGGCTCGCGGGACGCGAGCTCGAGGAAGCTCCGCACTCCCTTTACGTCCGGGTCCTCGGTCGCCGCGTTCGCCACTTCCCCGCGGCGCACGACGTTGTCCACCACGATCAGGCTGCCGGGCCGCGCGAGCCGCAGCGCCCAGTCGAAGTACTCGGGGATGCTGCGCTTGTCGGCGTCGATGAACACGAGGTCGAAGGGCCCCGCCCCCTCCTGCGCGAGGCGCGGCAGGCTCTCGTTGGCCAGTCCGAGGCGCAGATCCACGACGTCCCCGAGACCCGCACGGCCGATGTTGCGCGTTGCGACGGCGGCATGCGCGGGATCGGCCTCGAGCGTGACCAGGCGACCGCCCGGCGGCAGGGCGCGCGCGAGCCAGATGGTGCTGTAACCGCCCAAGGTACCAATCTCGAGAATCGTCCGCGCGCCGCGCACCCGGGCCAGTAGGTGCAGCAGCTTGCCTTGGTTCGGAGCGACATTGATGCCCGGAAGGCCGGCCGAGGCGCTGTCGTCGAGCGCCGCCTCCAGCGCCGAGTCCTGTGGCACCAGCAGCTCGGTCAAGTAACGGTCGACTGCGGTCCATTGCGTGTCGGACAACACGACTCCCCCGTTTCCGTTTGCATCCAGAGCGAACATCTGTTGGAAGGATCTGCCATGAACGGGCGCGAACGTAGTCGTCGGATGTCGAAGGGAGGACTGCTACGGTGATCAACCGCGTCGTTCTGGTCGGGCGCCTCGCGAATGACCCCGAGTTTCGGTACACGCGCGACGGCCTGCCGATCTCCGCCTTCTCGATCGCGCTGGGTCGCGCCGGATCCCACGAGTTCCTGCCGATCGTGGTCTTCCGCAAACTGGCTGAGTCGACCTCCAAGTACCTGCACAAGGGGCGGCTCGTGGGGATCGAGGGGCGGATCTCCGCGCGCAGTTTCGAGACGACTGAGGGGGAGAAGCGCCGGGTGATCGAGGTGATCGCGGATCGGCTGCGTTTCCTGGACCCCCCGCTCGTCGTGGGCGACGACGACGAGCCGCCCGGCGAGTCTGTCACCGCCCAAGAAGCCTAGCGGGACATGCCGCTCACGAAGTTCGTACTCAACGCGGTCTCGACCCTGCAGGGATGGTTCGCCGCTTTCGCCGTCATCGCCCTGCTCTACGGGGCGTACCTCCTCTGGAGCAGCGGCGACAACCCACAGCATCGCTCCCGCGCCTACCAGCACATCCTTTCCGTCGCGGCGGGGCTGCTGGTCGTCATCTTCGCCAAGGACATCGTCCGGGAGATCTTCCAGTGGGCTGGCCTGTCGGCGCCGTTCTGACCGCCGAGATGCGGCGTGCCTACGGCTGGGTGGGCAGTCTCCTCTGGGCGAAGGGGCCCCCGCCGCTGGGACCCGCGACGTGGCAGGTCTTCCACATCTCCCTTCTGCTCGGAGCAGCCGTCGCGACCCTCCTGCTGATCGTCGAGGCCGGCTCCGGGCGCACCGCGATGGCGCTCAGAAGGCTCGCCGCCGGCGTCGCGGGGGTGGTGGCGGCGAGGACGGTGATCGGCTGGCTTTGGCAGCTGAACGGCGCCGCACTGGCGACGATCGCGGTGCTGGCCGGGCGCCACCCACTGCCGCCCCCGTCCTTGTACGCCAGCCTGATCGACGACCTCGTGTTCGGCATACCCTACCTTCTCCTGCTGCTCGGCTTCGCCCTGCTGCTGGTGGCCAGGCTCGCGGCCATCGCGCTGTTCGCGGCGATCGCCCCGCTGCCCTGGCTGCTCTCCACCCACCAGGCGCTGCGTCGGCTCCCGCTGCTCTGGGTGTACGAGCTCGCCGCCTGGATGCTGATGCCAGCCGCCGAGGGGCTGGTGCTCGTACTGGTGCGCGGTCTGGGCAGTGAGCTGCCGCTGGCGGTACCTGCTTCCGACATGTTGCTGAGCCTCGTGCTGCTCGCGGTGATGGTCCGGCTGCCGTTCACGCTCCTGCACGGCAGCCGCCGCTGGCTCGAGCGATGAGGTGCCAAGTGCCCGTCGACCTGCTGCGCGTCGTCCCACGCATCTTCGGGAACTTCGACGTCACCCAGGCCGCGGGCCTCGGCAGCGCCGGTCTGAGCACCCTCGCCGCGATCTCGGGCGACCTGCCGGCGGTGGTCGGCTTCCTCCTCGCAGCGCTCTGCCTCGCGTTCGGCCTGTTGGACATCGACGGCATCCCGCTGCACCGCTTGACGCCGCGCCTTCTCTCCTACCTGCTCACGCTCGCCGACGACAGGAGGTCGAGTGGCGATGATCCGCTTTGGCTCGTACCGCAGCGCCGCAGAGGCCCCAATCTCTGGAACCGTATACGAACTCGGCCGCGTTGAGTACTCCCTGCTGCCGGAGCCGGAGCGGTCGGCCGTTCAGATTCGCCTTCGGGACTTCCTCCTCGCCGTGCAAGGCCCGCTGCGCTTCACGCTCGGCGTACGCGCACAGCAGCGCCACCTCTACCTCTGGCTGCGCAGCGACGCGGGCAACGCGCAGGCGCTTGCCCGTCTCGGAGTCGGGGTGCGGCCGCTCGGCGCTGAGAGCCCCCCGACGCTGCGCTCGCAGATCGAGAACCCAGGCCTGCCCCCGGTTGCGCAGCCACGAGGCCGCGTTCCACTCAGCCCGCGCAGCGGTGCTCCGCGTACCCGCACCGTAGTCCCGCGAGAGCACCTACGGATCCTCGAAGCGGGGACGGGCTTCCGCCAGTTGATGGCGATCGAAGGGTACCCCGCCGAGCTCGACGAGCTGACGCTGGAGCGCCTTTGGTGGCGGCAGGAGGAGATGATCGTCGCATTGCGGCTGCAGCCGCTCGGGGCGGCCGCAGCGCAGCGCCTGATCGACCGCCACCTCGTGCGTCTACACGCCGGCTCATTCCTTCGCAGTCAACGCGGACATCTTCCAGACGTCGAGGTGCAGAGGGCGCAGGAGGACGCCGAGACCCTGCGCCGCGCCCTCGTCGAGGGACGGGAACGGCTGATGGCCGTCGCGTGGTTCGTGGCTGCCGAGGGGCCCGATAAAGCCACCTGTGAAGCCCGCGCGGCCGGCCTGCGCGAACTGTTCGCCGAGATGGGGTTCAGCCTGCGCGTACAGCTCGGCCTGCAGCGCAAGGCTGCGGACTGGCTGCTCCCCGAGGGCGCCGGCCCTGATCCGCCGGCCCGGCTGATGAGCGCCTCGACCGTCTCGTGCCTCTCCCTGCTCCCCGCTGCGGCACCGCAGCGGGCGGGAGATCCCCTCGGCGTCCACCTGCGCGACGCCTCCCGCGTGGAGCGCGACCGCACGGCCAGCGCGAATCCGCTCGCCGTCGTGCTCGGTACCCCGGGACACGGCAAGTCGGCGTTCGCGAAGGCGGAACTGCTGCGGGTGCAGCCGCAGGCGCTCTGCGTCGCGGATCCGGAGGGCGAGTACGCACAGGTCGTACGCGCGATGGGCGGCGCGGTGGTCTCCCGACTTCCGCCGGAAGAGCAGCAGCCGATGCGCATCGCGCTCGACCTGCGCTCCGAGCACCGGGACCTCGGGGCCGTCCCCCGTTGGGCGCTGCGCTCCGCCGACCTCCTCCTGGGTAGGCACCCGCTCTGGCTGACTCTCGACGAGGCGCACCTCTGGCTCGCCGCAGCGGCGGAGCGTGACGCCCTGGTGGATCTCTCGAAGCGCGCCCGCAAGCGCGGCCTGATCGTCACGCTGATCAGCCAGAACGTCGGGGACTTCACCCAGAGCGACGCGGGTCGACTCGTGCTCGCGAACGCAGGCCGGGTCGTGCTCTTTCACCAGCAATCTACCGACCTGCCGCGCCTCGGTGAACTGCTGCATCTCTCGGACCGCGCCCTCGATCAGCTGCGCGTCTTCCGCCCGGGGGAGGCGCTTCTGCTCGACGAGCACGGCCTCGTCCCCCTGCGCATCGCGCTCTCGGAGGAGGAGTTCCACCTTGTCGACACACGCCCCGCGTTCGCGCGCCATCCTTGACCGCTTACGAGATCCCCTTTGGCTGCCGGTGCTCTGCGCTGCGGCGGCATTCCTCGCCTGGCAGGCGGCCTCGCTCGCCTCCTCGCGGGAAGTACTCGTGCCGCTTCGCACGCTGGCTGCCGGTACGCCGATCACACCAGGGCTCGTCCATGCGGAGCGCTGGAGCGGCCAACTGCCCTCCGCACCGCTGCAGGCCACAAGCGGCACGCTGGTCTCCACGGCGCCGGCCGGGCTCCCGCTGCTGCAGAACGAGGTCGGGCGAGGCGCTGTGCGTCCTGTCGCCCTCGCGCGTCCCTTGGTCGCGATCCCTGGCCCGTCGCTCCTGAGCGCCCCACCCGCTGCCCCTGGCACTCCGGTTTCCATCTACGCCGCGGCCCAGGGATCGATGCCGCAGCTCATCTGTCCGGACGCGGCCGTCGCCTCTGGCACGACATCCCAGACCCTCGTGCTGGCGGTGCCGCCCGCATCGCTCACGGGCGTACTCGACGCCCTGGGCGCGGAACGCCTGATCGTGGTCGCACACCCCAACTAGGGAGGAGGTGACGCCTTGCGATCGCTCTACGCACTGCACCCGGACACCGTACTGCAGCTCCACGAGCGCGGTGCCGTGCTCTACGGCCAGCCGCTCGCGCTGTCGCTACCGGAGACGGAGGAGCGCCTCTCGCGCGAGGAGTACCCGAGGATCGTCGTCGATCCCGTTCTCTGCCGCACGCCGGATGCCCAGCGCGCATTGCGCCGGATCTGCGCCACGCACCCCGACACGGAGATCGCTTGGGTGCGCGCCATGGCGAGTCCCCGCGGCGTGTCGATCGAAGCGATCGTACGGGAGCTGCGCGGCGAGGAGCATGGCGAGCCGAACACCCCACACTGCGCGGTCGTCGTGGCACCATCCGACGCCGCGTCGGGCGCATCGTGCGCCCTCGCGGTGGCCGCGCACCTCTCGCGCGAGCGCGACACTCTCCTGCTCGAGACGGACACGGTGGAGCCCGTGTACGCCCGCGCGCTGCGCATCCGACCGACGCTCGCCCAGTTCCTCGAGGGCGAGCCCTCGGTCGGCGAGCGGCGGCCCGCATGGCCCAAGGGCCTAACGCTCGTCGCGGCGCCCTCTAAACCCGAACTCCTGCTGGAGTACGGCATGGAGCCTCTGGCGCAGCGCATCCGCGAGCGCATCGGGATCTCCCACGTCGTCATCCGCGCCAGCGCGAACCTTGGGGATCGCGGTCTGATCGCGTCGCTGCCGCTCGCGACGGACGTCCTGCTCTGCTCGGCGACGGCGGAGGAGCAGTACAACCGCTGGATCACCCAGTTGGCGCCGAGGGCAAGGACGCGGGCGGTGGTCGCCCGTGGGGTGGGGCTGCGTCCGGCCAAGGCAGCGCACATGGGTGCCGTCATCTGGGCGGAGGGAGGTGGGGACAACGCAGGCTGAAACCCAACTCGGCTACTGGCTCGGACCGCTCGAGCCGCTCTTCGCCGATCCCGCGGTGAGCGAAATCATGGTCCTCGACCACGACCGCGTGTTCGTCGAACGCGATGGATCGCTCCATCCGACGCAAGCGCGCTTTCCAGACCGGCGTGCGCTCCGGGAAGTCATCGAGCGGCTTCTCCTTCCCCTGGGCCGCGAGTTGACCCAGGCCCAACCGTTCGCTGATGGTCACTTGGGCGAGGGAACCCGCTTCACCGCGACCGTGCCGCCCCTCACCGACGCGCCGACGCTCAGCCTGCGCAAGGAGGTCGCGATGGACCTTGGGGAAGCATGGGAGGCGGCGCTCGACGGCGACGGCCGGCCGCTCTCGCTCCTGCGCGCGTGGGTGCGCGAAGGCCGCAACCTGGTGATCGCGGGGGCCGCTGGCACCGGCAAGACGTCGCTTCTGCGGCGACTCGCGCGCGAGATCCCGCACGGTGAGCGCGTGCTGACGATCGAGGAGACGCGGGAACTCAACCTCGCCCGCGTGCATCCCCACGTCGTCGCGCTGGAGACGCGCCCGGCGAATCGCGCGGGCCTCTACGCGATCACGCTGGAGGACCTCGTTCGGCTCGCGCTGCACATGCGCCCCGACCGCATCATCGTCGGCGAGATCCGCGGAAAGGAGGCGTACGACTGGCTCGGGGCCCTCGACACGGGACATCGGGGCAGCCTGACGACGCTCCACGCGATGTCGGCGGAAGACGTGCCGGAGCGCCTGGTCGCCGCGATGGCGCTCGCCCATGCCTTGCCGGCCCAGCTCCTGCGCCAGCGCGTCCTCTCCCTGGTCGGCGGCGTCGTCCACCTCGCCCGCGACGGGGCGCGGAGGCGTCCCACGCAGATCGTGGCCGTCGACGGCGGTCGGATGCGGGAGGTATGGCCGTGAGCCCGGCCGCATGGATCGCCGCGGGTGCGTTCCTCGCCGCGCAGTGGCGTACCGCTGGACCGTCGGGTGTGATGCGTACCGCCGCTCCGTTCGTGGCCCTCGTGCTTGCCGTGCGCTCCGGACTGCTCGGCGGGGTCGTCGCGGCCGTGGCGGTTCGCCTGTTCGAGGAGACGCTCACGCTCCTTGGGCGCCGCCGGCGCCTCGAACGACTGCGCGATGCGTCCGAGGAGCCGATTCAGGCGATGTTCGAGCAGGCGTCGCTCTTCGGCAGCGCGGAACTCTGCGCCCTCGCCGCGCTGCCGGCGTGCGGCCCACGCCTTCGGCTCCTTTGGCAGCGCGCGCTGGCCGAGTGGCTGCGCGGCAGCGCCAGCGAGGACGCCTTCCGACAGGTGGGGCGCGCGCACGGCCTTCCACTGCTCGTCCAGCTCGGCCGCGCGCTCTCCCTCAGCCGACGCAATGGAACGCCGCTGGCGCGCCACCTCGCGATCCTGCTCGAGGATGCGGCGGAGGACCGCCGCCGCCGCCGGGCGGCTGAATCGCAGACCTTCCCGTACTTCGCCGCCACGGCGGCGCTCGCGGGCATCGTGCTCGCAGCCGCGGTCTGGGCGCTTGCGGCGGGTGTAGGTGCCGACCACTGGATCGCCATCGCCGCCCTCCTGACCGCAGGGAGCATACCCCTGGCGACGGCGCGGCTGCTGCCATGACCGGCTGGCTGCTGCCGGTGGCTGTCTTGGCATGGATCGCCGGCGGACGGCGCAGGGGGCAGATCGTGCCGTACGCGCTCGGCGCGCTGCTCGGGCCGGTTGCCCTGCTGGCGGCAGGGGTCTGGGCACCGGCCGGCGCGGCCGTGCGAAGTGCGTGGCGGCGCATCGGGTCGGCTGCAGCCGAGGATGCAGTCCGTAGGGGGGTACCGGTGCTGCTCACCGATCTCGGGATGGCCGCTGAGGCGGGGCAGCCGCTCCACGCGGCGCTACGAGACGCCGCCGACTACAGTGATGGCCCGCTCGCCGCGGCGCTCCAACGCTTCGGCAGCCGCGTCGATGCGGGCGCGAGCGTCGCGCAGGCCTTGGAGGCGCTGCGCCGCGACCTCGGCACGCCGCAGACCGACCGCTTGATCGGTCTCCTCTCGCGGGACGCGCAGCTGGGGCTACCGCTTGCGGCGTCGGTTGCGCGCTACCGGCGCAACTGGCTGAGCGAGGCTGCGCACGAGGCGGACCGAACCGTCGCGTACCTGCCGTACGTTTTCACCGCAGTCGCCGGCCTGCTGCTGCTGGAGGGCATCGCCTTGGCCGCCGCACCGTGGCTCATGTCACTGCTCGGCACGCTGTAGTCCTAGCACAGGCCCGCCGACCTTGCCGGCGGGCCTCCGGGTGCTCGAAGAGCGGCTCAGGCCGCAGCGCCTGCGAAGCGGCGGCGGCGGCGCAGCCAGAGGAGCGCCGGGACCGCGAGGAGCGGCAGCGCTGCCGCGTAGGGAACCTCCGGCAGCCGGTTGACGATGTCGTCGAGGTTCGAGTGCAAGAACTGCAAGCTGGTGAAGTTGTTCGCTGCGCCCACCTGGCCGGAGCCGCTGTAGTCGATGAACAGCAGCTGACCACCGTTGCTCGCGACGAACAGATGTCCGGCACCGTCGACGGTCGCCTGATCGAAGTGACCTTGGCTGCTACCACCGGTGAGGCCCGACTGGGTGTAGGTGGACACGACGCTAGCCGTGCCGCCTGGGCCCGGCTGGATCTGCTCGACCTGGTCGGCTCCGGAGAGGATCAGGTCGCCGGTGTACGGGTCGTACACCATGCCGTGGGCAGCCGGCACGTTCGAGAAGAGGCGGGTGGTCCGGTAGGTGCTGAGGTCCAGCACGCCGAAGTCGCCGTTCCCGTTCTCGTTGCTGCTCGTGTAGTAGGCGTAGGACGTCACGCCCGGCACGAGGGCGATCTGGGTGAGCGAGGTGTCGTCACCCGTGATCGTGTGGGCGGTCCCATTATGGAGCGGATTGATCGGCACGGTGGCGGCGTTGCCGGGGAGGCCGGCCGTGTAAACGACGCTGCCGTCCGGAGCCACCGTCAGGTGGTAGTCGGCGCTCAAGCCCGAGTTGACCGACGTCACGTTGCCGTTCGTCGGATCGACCTCGAAGACTTTGCCGCTGCTCTGTCCGCCGACCAAGAGCTTCTGAAGGTCAGGCGTGAACTGGATGCCATCCGCTCCCTGGGTCGTCGCGATAACGACGGGACTTCCCAGCGAGAAGTCATTGCTTCCGTTGTAGCTGTAGGCAACCTTGAAGACGTTCGGCGTGCAGTTCGCGCCGCTGCAGGTGCCCTGGTTCTGGAACGTCGTGAAGTAGAGATCCCCCGACGTCGCGTCACCGGGCGCGGCGGATGCGATCGCCGGCCAAGTGGCGAGGATGAGCAGCGCAGGCGCAGCGCTGAGCGCCAGCACCCGGATCGCGCGCAGGGCGGAGCGAAGCGTAAGGATGGTGCCACCTCCCCTTCGATCGGACGCAGGCGCAGCCCGCTATCCGCTGCGCCCTCTGCATTGGATGATGGGCGCGGCGGGCGATGGGGGCAGTAGCAGTTTCGGTGCCAATCGCGGTTCGGTGACGGTCTCGGCGTCACGGGGGGTTTGTTCAGTGCGCGTGGAGCGCGATGAGCAGCGCCAGGGCGTCGTAGCCCGCGTGTGCGACCATCGCGACGTAGATGTGGCTTCGCAGGGCGATCAGCGAGAGCCCCACCCCGATCGTGAAGATCGCGACGAACGGGCCGAAAGCGAGGCCCCAGCCGAGGTGGAACACCGCGAAGACCGCGCTCTCGAGGACGATCGCGAGCCAGAGCGGCGATAGGCGCATGAACGAGCGCAGGATGTAGCCTCGAAAGGTGGCCTCCTCCGCGAAGCCCGCTACGAGCGCCATCAAAAGTAGGAGCCAAGGTGACCCGATGCCCCGGGCGAACGCCTGCTGCACGGGAGACCCCTCGGTCGCGTGCAGTGCCAGGAGGATGGCTCCGATGATACCGGCGAGCACCAGGATGGCCCCGGTTCCGAGCAGCCCGAGGCCGAGATCGGCGGGCCGCGGTCGCCGGTCCAGGATCTCCCGCAGTGCGATCTGGCGGCGCAGCCAAAGGGCCACCGCCGAGAGTGCTCCCCCTTCACCGACGATCTGCGAGATTGCGACGCCGGTCGGCGAGACCTGGCGAAACAGCCGCCCCAGCCCAGAGACGCTGAGCACGAGGTTCGGGTGGAACGCCGAGAGGTCGCCGCGCAGCGCCTCAATCAATACGAGTGCGAGGGACGTCGCCACGAGGAGCGCCGCGTAGGCGATGATCGGCGCGAGCACGATGCGCGCGACCCTGCCTGCGCGGGTCACTACTCCCCCTCCTGGCGCGGCGCGCTGCCCAGGCGGCGCTCGCGCCGTCCGGCGCGCTGCCCGGCGCGGAACCCCTCGGACCATGCAGTCTCGTCGAACGCCGACCGGATCCGCACGGTGCGCGACGCGGCAGGGTCGTGCTCCTCGACGTAGGCGCGAACCTCCGGTGGCGTCAGGACCGCGAGCGCTTCGCTCTGCGCCTGACCGCGTAGACGGCTCTCCACGCCGCCCAAAAACCCCCGCGTGAAGTCGTTCTGGGTCGCCGAGGCGCTCTGGCTCCGGCCAAAGGCCCGCCTCGCCGCCGCGTGGGCATGGCTGAGCTCGAGGAACGCGAAGCAGGCCGCCTTCGGCGCATCGCGCACGCCGATGAATGCGATGCTCTGACGCCCTTCCAGCCGTCGCAGCAGCGCCTCGCAGGCGAAGTTCTCCGCGACGATGACTGCAAGGCGCCGCGCCCACCAGGGGAGACGGGACGCGGGCGGCGTCGTGACTTCGCGCACAGCGTCCCGCGCGGAGGCCTCGGGGGGATCGTCGCCGTCGAGCCCGCTGCGCAACGCGAGGCGCTGCGCAGCGAGGGCGGCGGCCTCGGCTTCGGCCTGTGAGGGATTGCGGCTCGCAAGCTCCATCAGCTTGCGCAGCTTGGCGGATCGATGCTTCTCCATGTGTGTGGTCAGTTCTCCAGCGCGCGACTTCGTTCCTGGCATGCGGCAGCTGGACCTCAGCTCGGACTGTCGAGAAGATAGCGCACAGCTTCGGGAAGGTGGCGCAGCGTGCCGATGTGCCCCGCCCCTGGGACGACCGTGAGCTGGGCTCCGGGGACGAGGTCCGTGAGAATACGGGCGAGCCGCAGCGGCGCCGTTTCGTCGCTGTCGCCATGCCACATCCGGATCGGCGCAGCGATGCGGGAGAAATCGACGCCCCACGGCCGAACGAACGCCACCGCGTCCTCGATGAGGCCTTCGAGGCGCCGCGAGCCCTCCCGCTGGGTCTCGACGAGGCCGTCGTACACCGACTGCGACTCGTGGATCAGCGCCCGGTCGTACTCCGGCAGAGACGCGATGATCTGACGTACGCTCGCCTCTGGGTCGTGCACGACGCGCGCCGCCTGCTGTGCCCCAATCGGCCCCAGCGCGCGAGGCGCACGGCGCGCGACGCGTAGAACCGCCGCCTGCACCGGGTTCATCCCCTCGAGCGCGTGCGGCATGTAGAGCGGGCCGATGCCGCTGAAGATGGCGGCGCGTTCCACGTTTTGGCACTGTGCGCAGACGGCGCAGACGTAGGGTGCCCCTCCAGAGATCCCGAAGGCCAGGAACGTGCCGATCCCGAGGAGTTCCAGTAGCTGCAAGGCATCGTCCGCCCAATCCTGCACCGTTCGACCAGGTAGAGGGTCCGAGAGCCCGTACCCGGGCCGATCCGGCACGATCAGGCGAGCAGGCAGCGCCAGCGTGCGCCCGAGGTGGCGGGAGCCGGGAACCCCATGGCACACGAGCACCGGCTGCCCGTTGGGATCTCCCCACTGCGCGTAGCCCATGGTCCGGCCGTCGCGCAGGCGAATCGTCCTGTCCTGCATGCGCGCATCCTCCCGAACTGCGCTATGTCATTCCCGTCAGAGACATGAGCGCAGTAGGACGCCGCGCAGCCGGAGCGCTGCGCGGCGTCGAAGGAGCGAAGTCAGATCCTATGCTCGGTCTGCTCGATCTCCAGTGCCGTCAGCACGATGCCGAGGTGCGAGAACGCCTGCGGGAAGTTGCCGCGGGGTTCGCCGCTCTTCACATCGAAGTGCTCCGCCAGGAGGCCGAGGTCCGTCGCGGAACCGATCAGCGCCTCGAGGAGTTCCTGCGCGCGCGCCTTCTCGCCGCGGCGCAGATGGACGCGCGCCAGGAGCGACGTCGCGAGAACGAAGGGGTACGCCGCCTCGCCGAGCATGTCGTCGCCGTAGCGGTAGACCCAATTGCCGTGCACCAGGCGCTTCTCGATCGCCGTGAGGGTCGCGGCGAACCGCTCGTCGCGCGCGTCGACGTAGCCGTAGAGCGGCATCATCAGCAGTGCCGCGTCCAGTGTGTTGCCGCCGAACGACTGCACGTAGTGCCCGAGGGTGGCGTCGAACCCATGCTGCTCGATCGCTTGGCGCACGTCGGACGCCGCGCGCTTCCAGCGCTCCGCCGTCGCCGTGTCCCCTACGCGATCGGCGAGGTCGGCCCCGTAATGCAGCGCGACCCAGCACATCAACTTCGAGTGGGTGTAGTCCGCGTCCTGGCCCCGGAACTCCCACAGGCTCGCGTCCTTCACCCGCCAGTTGCGCTCCACCCAGCCTACGAGCGCGAGGATCAAGTCCCACCAGGCACGCAGCGACGTCGTGTCGTTCGTCGTCGCGATGTACCGGTACACGAGCCAGAGGAAGTCTCCCTCCACGTCGAGTTGGAGCTGCTGCGTCGCGGCGTTGCCTTCTCGACACGGCCTGGACTCCATGAAGCCCCGTAGCCAGCCAAGCTCCCGCTCGCCGCGGATCAGGGTTCCGTCCACATGGAAGAACGGGGCTTGGAATGGCTTGCCCTGGACGTCCACGCACTGCAGGGTGAACTCGACGAATCGGCGCGCTGCGACCGTATCGCCTGCGGCCAGCAGTGCCTCGGCGCTGTAGGCGCCGTCGCGGATCCAGGAGAAGCGGTAGTCCCACTGGCGTGACCCGCCCGGAAGCTCCGGGAGGGATGTGGTGGGCGCCGCGATGATCGCACCCGTCGTGCGGTAGGTTAGCCCGCGCAGGACGAGGAGGGACCTCTCCACCGCGTCGCGGTACGGTCCGTCGTAGCTGCACTTCGGACGGTCACGCCAGTAGGCGGCGTTGCGGGCCAGGGGGCTGCGGTTCTCGCTCGTGAGGTCCGCCTCGGCGTCGGCGACCTCGCGCCCGAGCGCGCTCTGGGTCTCGGCGAGGTCGCGGCGCGCATCGCCGACGTGGCGCAGGATCAATTCGTACCTGCCGGCCGGCAGGACCCAGTGTCCTGAGAACGGCTCCGCAGTCACCTCGGCGGGCTCCGGAGAGAGACGAGAGATCACGAAGACGAGCGCCTCGTCCCCGACCGGATCCGTGAACACGGCACCGCCCTGGGCTACCGCCACGGCCGGGCTGATCATGCCGTAGCCGAAGGCGGGGCGCAGCTCCACCTTGAGCGGAATCTCGCTCTGGATGCGGCGGCGCAGCTCCGGCCGTCCGATCGCGAGGTAGTCCTCGATCTGCGCTACGCCCTTCGCCCCGTGCAGCGTCGTGCGAAGGATGTTCGTGCCGGACAGGTATTGCTGCTCGGTGGTCGCCGTCTCTTCGAGCGGCGAGATGGCGAACCGGCCGTTCGTGGCGTCACCAAGCAAACTGCAGAACACGGCCGGGCTGTCGAAACGCGGAAAGGGGAGCCAGTCGATCGTGCCCGAGGGGTCGATCAGCGCGGCGGTCGCACCGTTTGAGATGAAGCCGCGGAACCTCAACGCTGCGCCACCCCCACGACCGGCTTGATCCCATCTTCAGACTTCTGCAGCGCATCGGTGAACTGCTCGAGGGGCCGGCGCGAGGTGATCAGCTGCGGCACGAGACCCGGGTACCGGGTCTTCCAGCGGGCAAGGTCCGCGACGGCCGACGTGTAGTGGTGCCGCGCAGCGTTCACGGACCCGATCAGCAGCTGGTTCTCCAGCACGAGCTCCTGGTTCACGAGGTCCACGTCGATGTTCAGTGAGTGGTGCCCCGCCGTCACGCCTGTGAGGACGAGGGCGGCGTTGCGTCCGAGCTTGGCGAGCGCGCGGAAGAGCAGCGGCGCGTAGCCGCTCGCCTCCACGGCGATGTCGAAGTAGAGGCCTTTCGTCGCGGCCTCGAGCGGTGTCTTGCTGTCGTCGATGTAGGTGGCGCCTGCAGCTGTCGCGATCTTCGCCTTCAGGCTGTCCTTCGGCAGGCGGTCGAGGACGTGTACCTCCATGCCGCGCGAACGCAGCAGCAACGTCGCCAAGAGGCCGATCGGGCCGGCCCCCGTGACGAGTGCGGTGCGGGGAGGCACCGGGGAACGGCGCTGCAGCCGAAGCGTTTCCCCGACCGCCTTCTCCACGATGCTGAGTGGTTCCACCAGTACTGCGCAGCCTCGCAGCGTCTTCGGCACCCGCACGACGAAATCGGCGTCGTCTACCATCTGCTCTCGAAGCATCCCCTGCAGTCCCGAGATGCCGCGCTCGCGGTAGTTTCCCGTCAGGCACATGTCCCAACGGCCCCTTGCGCAGGCCGGGCACATCTCCGGGCACGGACGGCGCACGATCGGCACGCCGAGGTCCCCGGGCATCCATCCCGAGACACCCCGCCCGACGTCCATGACCTCCGTCAGGGACTCGTGACCCGGGATGAGGTAGTCGAGCCCTTTGGGCGGCGCTCCGTAGAGTCCTTCATTGATCTCGTGGTCCGTTCCACAGATGCCGACTTCCAAGACGCGCAATCGGAGTTGCCCCGCGCCAAGCTCGTCGATCGGCACCGCCTGCACCCGAGCAGAGTCCTTCTTGCCAGGTGTCACCACGATGGCCTGACAAACCTGCTTATCCAACTCCGACACCTCCAGCCCAAATGGTCAAGGAATCCCGCCAACCCCAGTATAACAGGTGGGTTGTCTGGGCTGGGCTGCCCGACTCCCAGGACCTGCCTCACGCGTCCTCTGCATCCC
Organism: Bacillota bacterium; assembly: GCA_021793215.1. Taxonomy (GTDB): domain Bacteria; phylum Bacillota; class Sulfobacillia; order JAJZYS01; family JAJYTV01; genus JAJYTV01. Next base: position 25,920 of record JAJYTE010000003.1, on the reverse strand, counting down.
GGTGTACGACATGCGCGATCTCGGTCGGAAGGTGCTGCAGTCCATCGCGCAGGAAGCTCGGGTAGAGGCGGAGATCCCTCAGGCGCGAGAGCGGGACCCAGCGAAACACGAGCGGTGGAGTGCGATCCTCGGTTCTTCCCAGGAACGACTCTTCGCGTGGCAACAGCGTTTCCGACTGGATCTCGTAGTAGAAGCCGATCTCGTGGTTCGCCCGGCCGGAAGTGTGGAAGAAGTTCTCGACAACCCACAGGAGGCGCCCGACGGAGATCCGGGCGCCGATTTCTTCAAGGAACTCGCGCTCGAGAGCCCGTTGCGAGGTCTCGCCAAATTCGCACCTTCCGCCGGGTAGTGCCCAGAAGTTCTGGCGGTGTTCGCGGTGGACCAGCACCTCGCCATCCTTGATCAGCACCCCGACAACGCGGTAGTTGAAGACACCCGGGGCGAAACTGAGCTGCAGCATAGCGGCGCCCGTACCACGCATGGAGCGCCCTCCTTCTCCCGATCACTCGGCCCCTTACAGAAAGTCTAGCAGTTGCCAGCGGAAATGGACGGTGAAGCGTGGCACTCCCCGGGCAAGGTTCGCGTCGAGGCGAACTGCACACATCTCGCCGTTCGAGCCCGGCCATGCTACGGCCAGGAGGGATGCCTGTGCTGCTCACGATCGGCATCATCGCACTACTGGTCTGGATCTTCGGTTTCCTCGTCTTCCATATCGCCGGCGGACTCATCCACATCGCCCTGATCATCGCAGCCGTGTTGATCATCTGGCACTTCGTGAGGGGACGCGCGCACGCGAGGTAGGATTGGCGACCGAAGGAAGCGGCGGTAGAGCTACATACTCCCCGCCGCTTCCTTCTTGCTTGCTTGCTTCGCACGAAACCGTGTGTGAAACGCTCCGCACAATCGGCCGGAGGGCAAAGGATACAGCGCGATCTCAACCCCCGGCCCCCGGGGCCGCCGTATCGGACAGCACGTTCTCCGCACTGCCCGGCTTCCTGGTGGCAAAGTACGACCCAGCCAGGATCAGCACGAATCCGAGGGCCATCGCGGACCTCAGAGGCTCCCCGAGCACGGTCACACCGAGCAGCACGGCAACCGCCGGATTGACGTACGTGAAGACCGTGGCGCGGACCGGCCCGATCTCTCCGATCAGGGAGAAGTAGAGCACGAAGGCCGTCGCCGTGCAAATGAGCCCCAGCACCACGATGGACGCGACGACGTCTGGACCCGGCAGACGGTCCGGAAGTTGCGAGATCCCGAAAGGCGCGTAACCGAGCGCGCAGATGGCGAGGGACACCGCAATGACGTCGAGCTGGCGCACTCCACTGAGCTTGCGGGCGACGATCATCGGCCCGATGGCGTACCCCAACACCACGATGCCGACCTCGCCGACTGCCCGAAGGTTCCCGCCGCCGAGGTCGAGGCCAAGCAGCGCCGCGACCCCGGCGAGGCCCACCAGCAGACCCGCGAGGCGGCGCAGATCGAGGCGTTCCTGGCCGATGATCGCCGCGATCACCGCACCGACCAGCGGGACGGCGGCGATCAGGAGGCCCGAGAGCGAGCTCGACAACTGCAGCTCCGCGTCCGAGAGCAGAAGCCAGGGGATCGCCGTCTCCGCCAGCGTGAAGCCGATGATGGCAGGCCACAGAGGCAAAAGTTCGCGCAGCCGCCCCCTGCCGATCGCGATCGGCATGAGCACCAGGGCCCCGATCGCCGTGCGTAGGAAGACGACGCTCGCAGGCGAGATGTCCCGTACTGCCACCTTGATCAGCAGATACGGGATACCCCAGACGAGGCACATCGCAAGAAAGAGAGCCCAACCGCGGCGTGTCATTGCAAACCTCCACCTTGGGGTCGGAGAGCGCTTGGGGCGCAGAGGCGACGGACCTCAAGGACCCGTGGTCCGCATGACTTGCCGCTGAGGTCGCTCCGGCTCACAACTGGTTCGCGCCGGTTGGGGCAGGATCCTCGCTCGCGCGGCCATGGCGAACAGCGGAGAGAGGGTGATCGAGTGACTACCTAAGCATCTGGCCCACCGCATTCCTACAGAACGGGAGACCTCGCGGCCCTCCTCGCCCAGGGCATCCTGGCGCTCGCGGCAATTGCACTGGCAGGCGTCTGATGATGGCCTTCACCGGTGGCCGGCACGAACGCGAGTGATGTGAGACCACCGACCAACTATTCCATCTGTGGAGACTGTCCAGTCGGCCACGTTTCGGGCTGTGCCGGGTCGAGTGACGCCTACATCAGCTCGGTTGTCGGCCTTTGAAACGGACCGATCTAAAAAGTTCCTTACGTGGTACGAGTGGGAATCCCGTACGTCGACCCGCCCACCGCCAAACCGGCCGCAGGGGGCGCGGCAGCTGTCTACCTGCCAACTGACTTCGGTGAGCCCGCAATGCCATGATCTTTCGCCAAAAGACGGAGCGGATGTCGACCGAGACATTTGGGCGTCGTGAGTTGAACAGCAGTAGCCGGGTCGGCCTCGTCAGCCGCTGACACGATGACCACACCGCGAGTGCGATCGCCTGATGATCCCGATGGATGTATGGCCGCTTCGGCGTCTGGCCATCAAAGGTCAGAACAGTATCTGGGTGAATGACCTCGAGGAGGAAACTCACTTCGGCGACCAGGGCGGCACGGTGCTTTTGCAAGTCACGATCTGGATAACCGAGAAAGATCACATCCCGGTAACCCAGAATACGGGCAGCCTGTTGCTGTTCTGCGCGCCGGAGGCTGCCGAGCTGGTCCCCCTCCCCACCCCGCTCCCCATCCGTGGCAAGGATCACGTTGACTTCCGCACCAGCGTCCGCGCACAGGGCAAGAGTGCCCCCAGCGTAATACTCGAGGTCATCAGGATGCGCCGCGAAGGCAAGGACAGTGTCGGTGAGTACGGTCAGCGCTGCCAGTCCCTTGGTTCGTGGAGTCGTCAGTGAAGTTCCGGCTCCCTCTGCGGCCACGTTTCCAGAAAGGCCTCCTCACCGAGTGGAGCGAGACTCAGGCAACGCCACGGCTCCGCGTACTGGACGCCGACAGAGCGACCGGCGATCCGCGCCTGGGTCCGCGTTACCGGCACGTAGAGTCGCTTGAAGCCATAGAGTTGACTCCGATGGGCCCTGATGGCCTCGCTCTTGTCCAAAATCACCTGCGAGATATCCACCAAGACGTTCGGGTCGCGCGATGCGTAGAAGAGGATTGTCGGCGTCCCCTTACCTAGCGACCGGCTGATGTTGAGCACCGCGCGCCCGATTGCCAAGTGATCTGTGTGGGTCGCCGAGCGGTACGGCACCGTCGGGTCGAAGGCCAATACCAGATCGGGCGCGACGTCCGCCCACACCGTCCTTATGCTCTCGGTAAGGTCCGGATTGTGCCCGAGTTCCAGGTCTCGGTAGCGCAGGAACCGGACGGCGTCATAACCGATGACTGCCCCCGCGTCGCGCTCTTCCTGCTCGCGGATCTCGTCGAGGGTCCGGATTGTAGCGTATTGCTGATCACCACCGCTGGCGATGAGAGCCGTTACATGGCTCCCCGCGAGCGAAAGCAGGCGCAGCGTACCGCCCGCGAAGAGTTCAAGATCGTCCTGGTGTGCGCTCACAGCGAGTACCCTATGAGACCTACGTACAATGTCGGAGCCGTATCGGAGCGCCAGCTTCGGGTTGACAGGCGTCAGGCTGCGTTTTACGGTGCGCCACACGGTCCACCAGCCGATCAACGCCACAGCACCCAGGAGCAGACGTCCTAAGCGTCGGAAGGGCCGGGGTCCTTTCAGTGCCATCGTCTTTACCTCCTCCTTCGGAACGGTTGTAGCGTTCCCAACGACGAGTGTGCCTCATTGCAGTCGCCAGGTTCCCGGGCGGTCGAAATGTGTTTCGGTCACCAGACACAGGATTACCGCACCAAAATCAGCCTCATCACCCGCATCGTCATCGGCTTCCACTCCCCGCAGTCTCCTGAACGAGCCCGCCCTGCGCGCAGTCCTCTGCAAACCTCCTCCGCGCGTCGAAGCAACGGAAGGGTCGTTGTGTCCGTATCGGCGGTGGCGGAACGAGGTGGTTGCACGGCATTGGCGGATCTCGCGTCATGCGGTTGTTCCTGAAACCTAAGGAGGATGACAGTCGGTGTATCTAGTAGAAGGACCGATTCCTGTCCATTCGTCGCCACCACGGCGGGATCTGCTTGATCTGGCCGGCCGACGCATGAACGCTCGTTGGTAGGATCTACCGCATAGATGCTGAACCTGTCTCCTGTCGTCGAAGCGAATTGGCTTCACTACCTGCGCGCAAGGATAACGCTCGTGCTCCTGTCATTTGTCGACAGCTGTGACACAAATGCCAAAGAGTCTGTGTCCCAGATTTCCGATTGCTCCGTGACCATAGGGCGACTGCCCCGGGTCAGCAAGAGGGACTTCCGTTTCGTTGGACGCAGACGAAGCGGCGAGGACAGATATCGCCATCGCGCCGTAGGGTCCATCGTGATGACCGGGTTGCAGTTCCACCATCACGACGCAACCTACGGCGATAATGCTTGCATGGATGCACTTCCAGCCTAAGGCTGCTACGGGCTTCCCCGTGTTCCTCGCGATGATACGGTAGGACGGCCCAGGCTATCGCGCAGTGATCGGATGGACTCGTGGCAGCCTCTCCGTCCTACCTTTGTGTCAGCTCGACGAAGGGGTGCCTAAGTTAGCGATAAATGACACTCTACGACGAGCGCGGCGACCTCTCAACCTGCCTCGCCCAGGTCATCCTCGCTCTCGCAGCTCTAACGCACTGTGACCGATAGGAGAGGCTCGCTCTCGCCCGTCGCCGCGACTGGCGTGACCGCGCTGTGCGTGGCACTAGAAGAGAAGTATAGTCGAACGTGGTGAGTATAAGTGGTTTTGCTATACTTCCCATGTTTCGTTATACTTGCCCCATGAATAGAGTACGAAACCCGTACAGCCCCGGAGCCGGAACGCCTCCGCCGGCCCTCGTAGGGCGCGGCAAGCAGATCAAGGATATGGATGTGGTCCTACAGCGCCGGCTTCTCGGCAAACCGGCCAAGAGTATGATGCTGACAGGGCTTCGCGGAGTCGGCAAGACGGTATTGCTCAACGAGTTCAGCAAGACCGCGCTCCGCCTAGAGTATGTGCACGAACATGTTGAGGCGAACGAAAACATCGATTTCCCGTCTATGGTCGCATCCACCATGCGCAAGATCCTGCTTCGACTCAATGCGCGGCAAAGGTTGGCGGGCAAGGTTCAGCGCGCCCTCGGTGTCCTGAAGGCCTTCAGCGTACGACTCCCAAACGGGCCGGAGTTCACCATCGATGTCGAGGCCGTGCCTGGTCCAGCGGATACTGGCGATCTCACATCGGATCTCTCGGGATTACTCTGCGAGGTGGGAGATGCTGCCCAGGCAACTGGTACGGGGGTATTCGTCACCATCGATGAAATCCAGTATCTCGCCCCCAAGGACCTCTCTGCGCTCATGGTAGGGCTACATCGAGTTGCACAATTATCTTTGCCGCTGCTGATAGCAGGTGCCGGGCTTCCGTCCCTCCCTGGACTGCTCGGGGAAGCCAAGTCCTACGCTGAGCGCATGTTCGACTTCCCTGAGATTGGCTCTCTGACACCGCCGGACGCTGCAGAAGCGATCGTCGTCCCGGCTTCCGATGAAGGCGTTGCGTGGGATGAGGATGCCGTCCAACTGGTGGTAGATCTGACTCAGGGATACCCGTACTTTCTGCAGGAATTTGGCAAGCAGTCCTGGGACCTGGCGCCTGGGCAGAACCGCATCACCCGCAACGACGTAGCATCCAGCGTTGAGGTAACGCTGGCTGAGCTCGACACGGGATTCTTCCGTGTGAGGATCGACAAGACCACGGACGCTGAGAGGGCCTATCTGCGCGCGATGGCAACGGTTGGCCCAGGCCCCCACCCGTCTTCGGACGTTGCAACCCTGCTAAAAAAGACGACGAGGCAGCTCGGGCCGGTCCGCGACGGGCTGATCAAGCGGGGTCTTTGCTATGCGCCTCGGTGGGGGGAAATCGCCTTCACCGTGCCGATGTTTGACGGCTTCATGCGACGCCTTATGCCATGACAAAATTGCGACTTCCCCGAAGGGGCGATCAGCCATCAAGGATGGGGCGCCTTGAGCCGGACCACGGGAGCCCCGCCGCTCTATGTAGACATATTTGTGATGAAAGTCCCCACGTATCGCACCTCCATCCAGTCACGCTGTACGCTGGGCCGACGGGTTAGGCACGCCACCTCATGCTTAGGATCGCCGCTGCCTCCCGCATTTTCCATCCTAAACGCAAACGCTTGACGGTCCTAAAGAAACATCTGTTGATAGACCTACCTGCGCCTGAGGCTCCAAGCGGCTCTCCACGACGAGCGCGGCGACCTCTCGAGCTACCTCGCCCAGGCCCAAGTTCGACAGTTGTGGCGTTTTTGGGCATACGCGGAAAGCGGAATGGCTCTGTGATGCGGTTTTCGGGATCTGAACCGAGGCAAAATCGCCGAAATACATAGGCACACGACATTATCCACAAGTGTTGACAGATAGCGGGTACTGTCGCATGGATATAGGCATGTACTTGCGATCAACCGTGCGCCACAACCGCGATGGCAGCGAGGTGCGCTACCTGCAGCTCGCCGAGAACGTCTGGGACAAAGACAAGGGCTGCGCCGTCGCCAAGGTGGTCTACAACTTCGGGCGGGCGGACCAGGTCGACGAGGTCGCGCTGCGCCGTCTCGCCAAGAGCATCACGCGGTTTCTCTCCCCGGAGGATGCGATCAGGGCCTAGGCCGAGGTGTCTGGCGATACGGCCGCCGAGATGCGCTTCCTGGAGAGTCGGCCCTTTAGTGGCGGGTTCCTGCTTGGGGAGCTATGGCGCACGCTCGGCACGAGTTCCATCGCTTACGCGGAAACGCAGTTTCAGCCGTACGATCTGACAACCGAACTGAGAGACCGCGGCCTCTTTGCGTTCGCAGGAAGGCGAAAGGGGTGCGGTGCAGATCTGTGGTGGCAAAGCGATCCAGTCCTAGGCGGCATGGGTCAGCGGTTGCCTGAGCGTGGCGAGGCGGGGCGTGCTGCGTGGCGGATGACGGGTGAAGAAGCTGCGCCAGCGGTGAGGATGGGCGAGGTGGAGGCATCGTAGGTTGACGACCGCCTGGGCTCCAGCCTTCGTCCAGCGCATGCCGCCATTGGTGTCGTTGGCAGCCGAGCGAGCGGCAGGTGGCTTCGACGACGCCGGAGCCGATGGGGAGCTTCTCGGCCACGAACTCGGAATAGCGCATGCGCTCACGGTTCGCGGTGAAGTAGTCCTTCGCGTTCTGGAGTTCCCGTTTCTGTCTCGCAGAGCGCGGTCGGCGTTTGCCGAGAGCCTCCATGAGCGGTGCCGGGCCCTGTTCCAGCAGGGCCCGCAGGACGGAACCTACCCAAACATGGCCATCGAGGGTACCCTCCCGAAGAAGACGTCCGCCCCAACATCCTTATCTGCCAGCAATGCGTCTCACAGACGTGCTATCCGGCTGTACCCGGCCATGAAGATTGGTCCTGCTACGCCATAGCCTCTGCTCTCTGCGCGATTCCAAGCGTCACCCCCGTAACAAGAGCCGCCTGCCTCGCGGCAGGCTATGCGGGTTGCTATGTTCCCGGGCAAGCTCCCTACTGCGTTTGCAGGGGATCCTGGCGCTCGCCGCCCTAACATGATGTGACCACGCAGAAGGACCCATTCACTCACCTCATCTGGGCCCCCGACACCTGCTGCCCAGTCACTCTCATAGTGGAGCCCGTTGGGGCGCCTTGAGACAGACAACGGAGCCCCCGGGTGCGTGGGGGGATGACGATTGTCGTGACCGACCACGGAGTTCCTGTCGCGAAGTTGACCCCTATGCAAGACGATGGCGCCGCATCTCTCCATGCTCTAGCAGGTGTGTTGAACAACGGGTGGCAGGGGGAGAAGCCGACGGGCGTCGCTGCATCTGCAACGATACGTTTGACAAACTCTACGTCGCTCTCACAGGCGGTTGAAGAAGACCGCAATTCTCGATGATCGTCTATCTCGACAGTAGTGCGCTCGTGAAGTTTTACGTTCAGGAGCCGGGAACCGATGCTGTGCACGACCTGGTCATGCGTTCAGCTGCGTGCGCCACGAGTTCCATCGCTTACGCGGAAACGCGCGCGGCACTTGCAAGAAGGCAGAGGGAAGGCGTCATCGGAACGCCTGAGATGGCTAAGATAAAGTCAGCGCTGCTCGATGACTGGCAGAGGTTCTTTGTCGTACCGGTCAGCCTTGCGCGGTGCAGCTCCAGCCATACGACACACGCGAGCACACGTGGCGGCACTTGAACTTTTTTCAGTTCCATACCTACCTGCACGCGCGGGTGCCGCGGGTGCGGTGCCCCGAGCACGGGGTGCATCAGGTGGAGACTACTTGGGCTCGGCCGGGGTCGGGGTTCACGCTATTGTTCGAGGCGCTGGTGATGCTGCTGGCGAAGGCGATGCCGATGCGCGATCTGAGCCGGCTGGTCGGGGAGCATGACACGCGGCTGTGGCGCGTCGTCAAGCACTACGTCGAGGAGGCGCGGGCCAAGGCGGACTTCAGCGAGGTGGAGACTCTAGCGGTCGATGAGACGTCCAGTCAGCGCGGACACAACTACATCACCTTGGTGGCAGAGCCGGAGAACGCCGGGATCTTGTTTGCGACGGTGGGGCGCGACAGCGCCACGATTGCGCGTTTCCGCGAGGACTTCGAGCAGCACGGCGGGCAAGCGGATGCGGTGAAGGAGATCGCCCTCGACATGTCTGCCGCATTCATCAAGGGCATGGGCGAGACGTTCGCACAGGCCGCACTGGTCTTCGATCGCTTCCACGCGACCAAGCTGATGACCGATGCCGTGGACGAGGTGCGCCGTGCTGAGCAGCGGGTGCAGCCCATCCTGAAGAGTAGCCGTTACCTTTGGCTGCGCAACGCGGAGGATCTACGCACCGACCAGATCACCGACTTGAGCGAACTGCGCTCGCTCCACCTCAAGACTGCGCGTGCCTACAACCTGAAGATGGCCTTCCAGGACTTCTACGATCAGCCCGCGGACACCGCCGAGGCCTACCTTCTGCGCTGGTACAACTGGGCGGTCCGTAGCCAACTGCCGCCCGTCATCAGAGCCGCCAAGACGATCCGCAAGCACTGGCATGGCGTACTCGGCTACCACCGCTCCCGTGTCACCAACGGCATGCTCGAAGCCTTCAACAGCTTGATACAATCTGCCAAGCGCAGAGCGCGAGGCTACAGAAACCCGCAGACCCTCATCCTCATGGCCCATCTCATCGCCGGCAAACTTTCCTTCAACCTTCCCAACCCTGTTTGAACTGGAAGGGTGGGTCGATTCCCAACCGACTCCAGTGGGTCAAGTTTCACGCTGACCTTGACATTCTCTGCAAAGATAAGGAAACTAGTGCCAAAGTTGTAGAATTGCATATGTTAGCAATGAGGGAGAGGTCGACTGAATGAAGACCAAGGGGCTACTCGTTGGAGCAGTCGGCGCGTTGGCGGTGGGCTTGGTGGCTGGACTTATCTGGTCCCAAGTTCCAGGTCGCTCTTCGGCCAGTTCGGGATCGTTGAAGTCGACGGCAACCTCTGCGTACGTCACTGCAACCGGGAGTACCCAAGCAGAAGTGTTTTCTACCATAATCGCAGCGCAAACGCATGTCCCGTTCACGATCGTTGCTCCTGCTGCCGTGCCGGCCGGCTTTCACTTGTCGGCGGCCTCTTACCTTGCGGGGCATGGAGGCTCGGTGCAACTTGACTATTCCAATGGAGATCCAAGCATGCCGCTAATGATCTCGGAGCAACCCAACGACGTGTTTCTGCCGGGGCTGGTTCTCACTACCGCCAAAGTGGGCGCCCTCTCTGTGCAGGAGGCCACGGTCCAGCAGCCCGGTGGCCTGCAAGAGACCGTGCTGTTGTTTCATTCTGGCCAGCTGAGCGTCCTGATCCAGGCGAGGAACGTTCCCATTGCGACCCTTGAAAGCCTAGCTGCCTCGATTCACTAGAAGGGAGGGTGCATGCCATCTTGATGAACGGTGCGGTCCGGATGAAGGTCTTGCTGGCGGCGGTGATCGCGAGCGGTCTTCTGCTTGTTGTTCCACGTATGGCATCCGCGGACTCAGCTTCGTACACCTTCACAAACAGCAGCGAAGTCTACCTCTACACGTTTTACAACCACGACACGTCGCTCGATACGGAGTGCGGAGGGACATATTACCAGGGGTATGATCCGACGGACGCACAGCAGATCACCACAGAGTCCATCGCCATCTACTCAAACGCCTACGAGACAATCTCACTTAGCGGCACTGTGGCGTATGGGGACCTAGAAGTCTATTCTACAGTTGGGTCTGCGTATACCCAATACTTCACTAACCTGTGGGACGTTGCTCTGTCGACAAGCTTCTCCCCAACGCTCGCCGTCGACTACTCATTTCCAGCCCCTCCCGGCAACCAGGTATGGATGCAACAGCTCTACTACGTCGGAGGGTATCCCTACACGGGGCAACTGCCTTCTTCGGAGTGCCAAGACGTTGACGACACGATCTTCAGCCCGTACTAAGCGCGGCTCAATAGTTTTGCGTTAGCGAGCACCGGGTGGCTCGGCGTGCAGAAGTGTGTGGTGGGTCAAGTGCAAGCGGTGCGAGCATCGCCGTACAGGGAGACCAAGGAGTTTCATGACCGAGCTTCACCACCCTCGGCACGGAGGGGGCTGAATTTCGGGTGACGAATGGGAAATCTTATAGCAAGGATAAGTTGGCGGTGGCGTAGAAGCAGGTTTGCATGGACGACGAACTGCAACGACTGTTCGGTCAGATGGAAGGCGCCGCCGCGTACAACGTGGGCGTCGGCGTGGTCGTGCGGGAATTCGTGCAGCGCATGCAGTTCGTCGAAACGCTGAACGAGATGCTGCCATGGGACCCGAAGCAGTGCGCGGTGAGCCCGGGACAGCGGATTCTGGCTTTGGTCATGGCGTTCATCGAGGACAGGAAGGCGCTGTACCAGATGCCGGAGGTCTATCGGGACCGGGATGTGGAACTGCTGCTGGGGGCCGGCGTACAGGCGACGCAGCTCAACGACAAGGCGCTGGGACGGGCGCTGGACAAGCTTTGGGCGGCAGATCCGAAGAGGGTCTACAGCACGATCTGCTTTCGGGCGATCGAGGCGTACGAAGTCGTGATCGACCGCCTGCACAACGACACCACCTCGATCTCCCTGGAAGGCGCATACGAGGAGCAGGAAGCGGATGGTCCCAAGATGGCGCGCGGCTTCTCGAAGGATCTGCGCCCGGACCTTCTACAGTTCAAGGTCGGAGCGACGGTGACGGGAGAGGGCATTCCGCTGGCGGGCGACGTGTTCGACGGCAACGCGACGGACCAGAAGTGGACGCTGGAGGCGCAAAAGTGGCTGGAGGGCTGGATCAACCGGGAACAGCGGGAGGAGCTGCTGTTCGTCGCCGACTCGGCGCTGGTGACGGACGATAACCTCCGGCACATGGCGAAGGAGGGATATCGTTTCGTCTCCCGCCTGCCAAACAGCTACGCCTACGCCACCGCGGCCCGGGCAGAGGCGCTCTTCGGCCCGGCCGAGCGGTGGATCGACATCGGCGTGCTGGCGCCGAAGCAGGGCAGCCGTGCGTCGCACTATCAGTTGCGCGAGGTGCAGGGCGAGATCGACGGGCGGGAATACCGCCTCGTGGTCATCCGGTCGTCCAACCTTTTTGATCTGAAGCGCAAGACGCTGGCGCGCCGGCAGGAGAAGGAGCACGAGGCGATCCAAGTCCTTGGACGCAAGCTCGGCCAGGAAAGCTTCAACTGCTACGAGGACGCCGAGGCCGCCGTCACGGCGCAACTCGGCCGGCTGGGAGTGCGCTTCTGGAAACCGGAGCATCACGTGGAGGCGGAGATCGTTCAACCACCGCGCCGCCGCGGCCGCCCGGCGAAGGACGATCTGCCCCGACCTGCCCAGACGGTCTACCGTGTCCACCTCGAACCCGGGCCAAAGGACGACGACGCGTTCGAGCGCGAGTGCCTTTGGCAGTCAACCTTCGTCCTGATCAGCAACGCCGACCAGTCCCACACCGCCAAGGACCTCTTCCTCGCATATCGTGGCCAGGCTCAAGTCGAGTCAGCCTTCCGTTGGCTGAAATCGCCGGTGCGGATCTCTCCGGTGTTCCTGAAGAACACGACCCGCATCTCCGCCTTTGGCTACGTCGCCCTCATGGCCTACCTTGTCTACGCCCTCGTCCAACGCGCCATCCGCCAGGCCCTTCCGGAGGGAGATACGCTGGAGATCCTGGGCCGAAAGACCGATCGCCCCACCGCACAGGCCGTCTTCGACGTCATGCAGGCTGCCAAGGTGTTGCACCTCAAGTTCCCCGCCTATCCCGTCAAACGCATCCTTCTCACTACATCCGAACGCATCAACCGCATCCTCATCCTCTTGCGCATCCCCGTCGACGCCCTCATCACCGTCCCTCCGTCAATCTGGCCAAATTCCGGCTAATCAGATCCGAGGGTAGTGAACGTGGGTCACAACGAGGATAACGGCGAGGTTGCCACCATTAGGCGGAGCCTCAGATTCGCCCAGGTGCTCCTTCTGCGATGTGCCCAACTACTACGTCATACACGAATACGCATACATCGGCTGGTGGCGCGGTATGCTCAGGTCCGCACTCACCACGGCGCCTGAGCCGGATCCGCTCGCATTTTCAGGAGCATCTGGGAAGCCCGGCGCACACAGGAGCACTAATCGAACTTCTCTGATTTTCTGACAGCGACTGCTGTAACTTCTGCAGTTTGTGACAAAGTTACGTTGCAACACGTCCCCGCCGAAGGCGGGCACTGACGATTTGAGCGCCAGTTTCAGCGTGCTGCCGACGACAAACCATCTGACGAATCACATGCGCGACGCGCGCGGAGACCTCTCCACCTACCTTGCGCGAGGCATCCTGGCACTCGCATAGGCGGCGGGGACCGATCGGCGATCCACTACGATCTGCCATACCCGAAAGCGCGTTCCCGACTTGGAACTCGCCTACGAGGAGCGGGCGTACCGACGCCTCGGACGCACAGAGCGCGCGGATCTCTTGCATCGCTGCCTCGACACGACGTCACGGCCGGACGGCGGCTAGAGGTCGGTGCCGCGCGGACTGCCGCGGGCCTGCTCAGGGTCGTCGATGGCCTCGCGCACCAGGTCGCTGACCACGCTGCGGTACGGCGCGGCGCCCTCCGCCCTGCTGCGCAGCTGCGCCCAGCCCAGTCCCAGGTAGCGTCGCAGGTCCCCCTCGCGGCGCGAGAAGTCGATGAGGATGTCGTCGTGGCCCAGGGCGTCGCAAGCGATGCTGCGAGCGCGCACCTCGCCGATGTGCGGCAGTGCGCGGAGCCGGTGGACCGCGTCCTCGGCCGGCAGGGCGCGCAACTTCTGCTCGTCGTACCACTCCAAACGTTGTGCAAACGCCTGCGCGAGACCTACCACGTTCTCTGCCCGGTGCGGAGCGACACCCAACCGCACCAGCCGGCGGCCCCCTGCGCGCAGTACATCCTCCGGCTCGGGCGCCGCATGTAGATCATCTGCTCCTGCGCCCAGTTCTGCGTAGATGGCGCGCGAATGGGGCGCATCAAGATCTCCGCCACAGAGGAACATGAGGCAGAAAGGCCAGAGCCCGGCCGCCGCGGGGCGGCGCAGACACGGCCCCAGGGGCTCCAGGCCCGCCCGTTCCAGGGAGAGCGCGACCTCCCCGGCATCCAGCCCCAGGTGGAAGCGTCCCTCCGCCCACTCGGCAAGCCCCTGCTCCCCGGGGGTCAGGCAGAGGCGGCCGCCCGCCAGGTGCACGCGGGCCACCTGCGGCCCTCCCGCGGCGCGCAGGGCCGTGCGCACGACGCCGTCCTCAGGGCGCACGGCCTCTCCCGGCAGCATCACGCCAGCCTCTAGGCGCCGCAGCGCCCACCGCCAATCGAGCCAGCCGGGCAGTGCAAGGGGCAGCTCATCCGTCATGGCGCCGAGGCGGAGGATCTCCTCCGCGGCGCGGCCGCATCCGGGGTGGCCACGTCACGCGTTGGCCGCACGCAGCCGCTCCCAGTCGATCGGGTCGGCCCACCCCAGCTCCTCCACGCCGAACGAGCGCAACACGCCGAGCGCGAGGGTCCTGCGATAGGCTGTGTAGGTCACGACATGCAGCACCGCGGCTCCGAGCACGAACGTCTCGGGCGGGTCGCAGCAGATGTCGATGAAGGCGTCGTTCCAGCGCCCGCGGTCGCGGATGTCCTCGACGAGCGCGCGCCAAGTCGGGGCGTTGGCCCGCCACCGCCGCAAAAGGTCCGTCAGATCGCTGGCCCCCTCCTCGCGGAACTCCTGTCCTCGGATCGACGCAGTCCACATCTCACGAGTGAACACGAGCCGGTCGAGGAGTTCGCGCAAGGTCTCGGCGGTCACCTCCGGGTGGTTCCCGGCACCGAGGTCCAAGGGTGCGTCCAGTTGGGCGTCGCTGAGGCGCGCAGCGCGGACCAGAAGCTGCTCCGTGGCCCAATCGTCGTGCGCGAGCACGCGGTCCAGGAAGTCCATCCGTACTCCTCCCCATTCTTCGAGCTGCCCGGCGTATACGGCGCCGGGCGGGTGGAAGTGAATCCCGTTCGCCGCCTCGATGCGGAAGCCGCTACCCCCAAGCCGATGGGCGCTCGGCGTGTGCCCAAAGGCCTGCACGAAGGCCCTAGTGAAGCTGCTCGCCGAATCATAGCCCGCAGCCAGGGCGATGTCGATGATCGGGTCGCCCGTCGCGGAGACCTGCCATGCGGCGCGCTCCAACAGCAGGCGCCTGCGCAGGTTGCCCGGCCGCTCGCGCGTGGCCCCCTGCACCAGCCGGCTGAAGTGGAACCGGCTGAGATGCGCGCGCCTCGCCGCCTCCTCGACCGGAACGTCCTCGTCGAGCGAGGCCGTCAGAAGATTGAGGTACTGGCTCAGGCGGTCTCCGGTCATCTCGTTCATGCGACGATTATGCCTGAAGAGCGGGGCTCGCGCTGTGCAGGATGTGCGCTTTCGACTCCGTCCCCGCGTTCGGCGCTGGCAGCGGTACGCCGAGCCGCCCTGCGCGAAGCGACGCCATGCGCATAGGCCAGGCATCTAGCGGGAGGTTGAGAGTTGGAGTAGTACCGTAACCGAGTTGAAGCGAGACGCCGTCGGAGTCTGCGTCTCGAAACGTTGCGCCGGCGAGAACGCCATCGCCACCTACTGGATCGTGTCCTGGCGAGTGCTCCATCTCACCTACGTCGCTCTCGACAACCCGGATGCGCCAGCCACCCCGGTCTTCACCGCGGTCGAATGGAAAGGCCCCTGCCCCGCCATCTATCGCAAGAAGTTCACCGCCGGCATGGACATGCCCCAGGATCTCGCTCATCCATTCGTCAGGAATATCTCCCGGCGGGCGACTGCGAGCCGATTACATTAGGTTGGATACGCGAGGGCCGTCCGACCCGGAGACAGATCGGGTCGCCTCCCACTCCGACGCGGAACCTCTTTGGCGGTTCTTCTGGCACATGCTATGGACTCGCGCACCCGGGTCGGGCAGACCACGTCGCTGACGCTCCATCGGGCCAGTCTTCCTTCTCCTTGGCCGCTTGGGTTGGCGAACCAGGGGACGCCGGCGGGGCATGCTGCAAAGAACTATTGGTCCAGAACATCGGTTGGTAGGATCTCCCTGTTACCGCTCGAACTCCCCTAGGCGTCGCCCAAGCGACAAGAAAGGGGAAGTCCGAATGTGGTACACGTTCCTGCGCGTCAAGCTCGCTGTTCTCCTCCGCGACGAGCGCGGAGACCTCTCCACCTACCTTGCGCAAGGCATCCTGGCACTCGCGGCACTCTCCCTCACGGGCGTCGTGATGGTGGCCTTCACCGGTGCCGGCACGAAGCTCGGCGAGATCGTCAACCAGTGGCTCAGCGTGCCCATCAATTCCTAAGCGACCGTGGCGATCTCAGCGCCTACCTCGCTGTCGCCATGCTGCTGCCGCTGCTTTTGCTCATCGGATTCGGCGGTGCCCAGATCGTGCATGCCGTCGGTCTGCGCTCCGCCATCTACGCGGCTTCGTACGACGCGTTGCGGACAGTGGAGGACGGGGGAGGGGTAACCCCCTCGCTCACCTCCTCACTCTCGGCGTCGCTCACCCGACTCAGCGGGACCGCGGTCTCGGTCCGCGGGACGGCAAGCGGGCAACCCTGGGGGCAGGCGGTCTGCCTACAGGTGGACGCCCCGTCGAAGATCTGGCTGCTCGCAGGTGGCCTCTCGATACAGTTGGGAGGGTCTTTCTGTGGTACGAGTGATCTGCCGCCGCTTGGCCCGTGAAGACGGTGTCTGGGGGGTGATCGCCGCTTCGTCCCTCGCCGCAGTGCTGCTCGCCGCGCTCGCGCTGTCGCTCGACCTCGCGGCAGCGTCCTCCGCGCGCACCCTCGGCCAGGCAGCGCTCGATGCGTCCTTACGCGCTGCGGCGCACGACGTGGTGCCGGCTTCCATCCCCTCGTCCTCACCGGTCATCTCCAACGGTTCCGAGGATCTGTCGACAAACCTCTCGCGCCTCACTCCACCCCCGCTCAAGGCGGCCGTGACCGCCGGACCCGTCGTGCAAGGCGGCGAGCTCTCCGCCGGGATCGCGGTACAGGCGCCGCTGCCCGCGCTCCTCGGCCCGGTACGCATCCTGCTGACGGGGAAGGTGAAGCTCGGATGGTTGCCGCACTGACCCTGGCGCTTGCACTCTGGTACCCAGCCCCCGTGGCGAGCTTCAGCGCACCCTCTGTCGTCAGGTTGGGGCAGCCGATCTCCTACGTGGACGAGTCCTTCGACCCGGCCCCAGGGCACCACATCGTTCTGCAGATCTGGAGTGGTCGCGCCGGTGCGCTGTACCAGACGGGTTACCACACGGTCTCCCTGGCGGTGGAGGACGACCGCGGCATGTGGGGCGCAACCAGCCGGAGCATCCTCGTCGTGCGCCCCGTTCCGCCACCGCCGCAACCGCCACCGCCCGTGCCGGTCGCCACCTTGACCGCGTCGCCGACCACGGCGTTCCGCGGCGATCGGGTCACGCTCTCGCTCACAGCCGGCCAGAGCGCGCAGGCGATCGACCTCACACTGCCGGCGGCGTTCAGACCTCAGGTCGCCCTCGCCTCCGGCGTGATCGACTACGCTGCGATCAACTCGGCGCCGTGGGTCTTCCAAGGCGGCGCGTGGCGCACCTCCATCTGGATCCCCTGGACCCAGAGCGATCCTGCCGACGGCTCGTACACGCTGATCGCGAACTACCGCCAGGGCGGGCAGAGCCTCTCTGCGCGAACCGTGGTCACGGTGGATGGAACCGATCGGCTCGTCCTCTGGCGCGTACCCTAGTAGCCCCGTGCTCTCAGCCGCCGGTAGGTCACCAGCACCTCCTTGACGTACGCCTGCGTCTCGGGATACGGCGGTACCCCGTGGTACTTTTGCACCGCACCCGGCCCGGCGTTGTACGCGGCGAGTGCCAGCCGGAGGTTGCCGTGGAACTCCTGCAGCATGGAGGCAAGGTAGCGCGTGCCGACGTCGAGGTTGGTCACGGGCGAGAAAGGGTTCTGGCCGCTGCGGAACTTGCCTGCGGTCACCTGCATGAGACCCATGGCGCCTTGGTCGCTCACGGCGTAGGGGTCGCCACCGCTCTCCGCCTGCACCACGGCCATGACGAGCGCAACGGGGACGTCGTAGCGCTGGGCGGCCTGACGCTCGTCGGACGGCAGCCGCGTACCCACCCCGTGCCCCAGGCTGTAGGCGATCGCCATCGCGAGCAGCAAGAGAAGACCGTACCAGGCGAGTGTCCTCGCCGGTCGGCCGCTCGTCCACCCACGGGTCCGCCATGGCGAGTAGATGCGCACGGGAGACGATATGCCCAACGAAGGCGGTCGTAGAAGGAGGGCTCCCCGCTCGGGGGAGCCCTCCTTGCGCATCCTCGGTGCAAGTTCGTGCATCCCTGCCTCATGCCCGAACGCTTGTCGTCAGACCGCGCTGCGCGTAGCCCCGATGCTGGCCGCGCACTCCGGGCAGATGTTCTTCCCTCGGAAATTCTGGATGTTCCCAGCGTTTCCGCAGAACACGCAGGCGGGTTCGTACTTGCGCAGGATGATCTTCTCTTCGTCCACGTAGATCTCCAGAGAGTCCTTCTCAGCGATGTCCAACGTGCGCCGGAGTTCAATCGGCAACACCACGCGGCCGAGGTCGTCTACCTTGCGCACAATCCCCGTCGACTTCAACACGTAGGCATCCTCCCCGGCTCGGCAATCCCCGGCACTTTACGACGGCATAGTACCAAATCCCTCTTGGCCAGTCAACGCTTGGAAGACCTATCGCTGGGGTTCTTCCGTGCGCCGCAGCGCCTCCCGGTAGGCGTCGCGGCGGCGCATGCCGGCCGCGCGCGCCTCGTCCGCAACCTCCTTCGGGGAGAGCCCGCGAGCGAGCGCGTCTTCGACGAAACCCGCAAGGTCGAGGGGGGGCTTCTCCTCGCGGGACGCGCCGCCGACGACGACCACGATCTCGCCGCGCACCGCCTGGGCGGCGAAGCGGTCGCGCAGCGCGAAGAGCGATCCCCGCACCGCCTCTTCGTGGAGCTTGGAAATCTCCCGCACGACGGCTGCAGGCCTGTCCCCGAGGCACTCGGCAGCATCCTGCAGGAATCCCTGCAGGCGGTGCGGCGCCTCGAAGATCACGACCGTCCATGGGATATCGCGCGCCGCGAGGAGCGCCTCACGGCGGGCAGTCCCCCGTCTCGGCAGAAACCCAAGGAACGTGAACGGGACCGGCGCCAGCCCCGAGAGCAGCAGTGCGGGCAGAATCGCCTGCGGGCCGGGGAGCACTTCCAAGGGGATCTGCGCTGCGATCACGTCAGCGATCAGGCCGGCGCCGGGGTCGGAGACGGCCGGCGTCCCCGCGTCCGAGATCAGCGCGACCGTCTTGCCCTCGCCGATCAGCTCGAGCGCCTGGGCGCTGCGCGCGCGCTCGTTGCCGACGAACAGCGAGCGCAGCGGGCGCTCCAGGCCGAGATGGCGCAAGAGGAGCCCGCTGCGTCGCGTGTCCTCGCAGAACACGACGTCGCAATCTCTTAGCGCTTGCACGGCGCGTTCGGTAATGTCGCCCAGGTTGCCGATCGGCGTGGGGACGACGACGAGTTTACCTGCCATCTGCGATCAGGCGGAGCTTCTTCGCGCGCGGCCGCCGCTTGAGTTCCGCCTCGCGACGCAGCGCGGAGGAGCGGTCCGGCAGGCTCTCGGAGTACACGACGTCCAATGGACCGCGTCCGCGGGTGTAGCGGGCGCCCTTGCCGGCCCGGTGCTCCGCAAGGCGCGACGTCAGGTCCGTGGTGTACCCGCAGTACAGCGTGCCGTCGCCGCAGCGCAGGATGTAGACGATGTGCGTGGTGCTAGTCTCCAACCGCAGGGACCGCCTTGAGCTGGTCGGGGTGTTCGAAGCGCAGGCAGCAGAGCAGCCTGCCGCAGTTCCCGGTGATCCTCCCGGGGTTCAGGGACAGTCCCTGCTCCTTGACCATACGGATGGAGACGGACTGGAACTCGGTGAGGAACGTCGTGCAGCACATCGGGCGCCCGCACATGCCGAGGCCGCCCAGAATCTTCGCCTCGTCGCGCACTCCGATCTGCCGCAGCTCGACCCGGCACGGGAAGCGCGCGTTGAGCTCCCGCACCAGTTCACGGAAGTCCACACGGCCCTCCGCAGTGAAGTAGAAGGTGAGATGGTGGCCGTCGAGCGTGTACTCGCAATCCACGAGGTCCATGTCGAGAGCCAAGCGGTCGACCTGCTCGAGCGCAACGTCGAACGACTGCGCAGCCTTGTCTTTCATCTTGGCGTACAGTTCTACGTCCTCGTAGTCGGCCTGTCTCACAACTGGCCGGAGCGGAGCGTCGGGGGTGACCTCTCGCTCCTCCCGAGCCACCCAGCCGAGTTCCTGGCCGTGGACCGTCAGTACGACGACCTGTTCGCCGAACCGGAGCGAGATGCCGGCAGGGTCGAAGTCATATACCTTGCCCGCGCTGCGGAACCGTATGCCAACCGCCTGCGCCATGGCGCAGCACCCCCAAGTCGGAGAGTTCGAAGAAGAGGACTTCGGCCGCCAGGCGGGCGTTGGCGTGGCGCGCAAGCGCGGAACGCGTCTTCTCGACCTTCCGCCAGGCCGAGAGGTACCGTGCGTCAGCGGTCTTCTCGTAGTGCGAGGAGAAGATCCCAGCAAGGCCATTTAGCCACGTTTCTCCCATCGATTCAACCGCCTCCGCGGCGCGCACGAACCAGTCCGGCGCCCCGTCGTCCGGCGGCAGGTCTTCCGTGACCGCACGCAGCGCCGAAAGCGCCTCGCGCGACGGATCTAGGTAGCCGCCGCCAAAACGCGTCGCGGCCTTCAGAAGCTCCTGGTCCGCCTCCTGCCCCTCGGCGCGCAGGAGCGCCTCGACGTCCGCAAGGGGCAGCCGCGCCAGCCGCTGCGTGACGAACCTGGAGAGGAGCGTGGGCAGCAGGTCAGACGGTCGGGCGACTTCGCCGACGAAGGTGAGATCCGGCGGCGGCTCCTCGACGATGCGCAGGAGTGCGTTCTGCGCCTCACGGGTGCTTCCCGCAAGCTCGCCGAACAGCACGACCCGGGCCGCTCCGAGCAGCGGTCGGCGCGAGAGGCCCGCCGTCACCTCGCGAACATCGTCGATGCGTAAGGGTGCAAGGTACTCGGCGACGTCGACATGCCGCGCCTCGAGCACCATATGTTCCTGCGGACCCGTCGCGCCGACGAGGGACGCCGCCCGTAGACGGGCTGCGTCCCTGCGCTGCGGACCCGGGGGCCCGATCACGAGCCATGCGTGGTTCATCCTAGAAGCGCTGGTACTGCTCGACCGGCAGGACGAAGATGGTGGCCCCTCCGACCGTGACCTCTACGGGGTACGGAACGTAGGAGTCCATCGGTCCGCCGACGGCGGAGAGCGGGGTGACGAGCTTCTCGCGCGAGCTTCCCAGCTCACCGATCAGGGAGACGACCTCCTGGACCTGATCCTCCTCGACACCGACCAGCAGCGTGGTATTGCCCTCGCGAAGGAAGCCGCCCGTGCTCGCAAGGCGCGTTGCGCGGTAGTCCTTCTTCACCAGCGACTGCAGAATGCGACCTGCATCCTTGTCTTGTACGATCGCGACGACGAGTTTCATCCCCGACCCTCCCTCCATGTAACGACGGTCTGCCAGACCTCCTGCCAAATCTCCTGGGCGACATCGCGCGCGGAGCCGTCCGCATCGATCAGCGCTACGCGATCGGGCCAGCGGTGCGCGATCTCCCGGTACGCCTGGCGCAGTGCCTCCTGGGCGGTGCGGCTCTCCACCGCATCCATCGGCCGATCGTCCCAGCGCTCCGCGTCGTCCGGCATGTCCAGCACGACAACCAGGTCCGGCAGCAGAAGGCCGTTTTCCTCGTGGAGCCGCAGGACCGTGTCGGCGCCCAGTCCACCGACGATCCCCTGGTAGGCAACGGTAGAGTATGCGCTGCGGTCGGAAACGACAACGGAGCCGCGCCGCAGGGCCGGTTCCAGGACGCGGTGCTGATGCTCCGCGCGATCGGCCAGGAACAAGAACAGTTCGGCAAGAGGCGAGTTGTTTCCCTCCTGCAGCACGAGCCGGCGGATCTCCGTCCCAAGCGGCGTACCACCGGGCTCCTGCGTCTCCACCACCTGCAACTCGAGCGTCTTGAGGCGCTTCGCGAGCTTCTGCAGTTGGGTCGACTTCCCGACGCGGTCGGCACCCTCCAGCGCGATGTACAATCCTCTCACTGCGCCACCACCCAAAGTGATTGCTGTTCGATCCCCAGCACCCTGAGGCCCTGTGCAAGCGCTCGCTCGATCGCGGAAAGCGCCTGCTGCGTGATCCTTTCACCCGGCCAGAGCGCCGGGATGCCCGGCGGCACCGGGGCAACGACATCGGCGGACACGCGACCCTCCGCCTCAAAGAGACCGCGTCGCTCGCGGGGCGATCGCAGCGCGCTCGCCGGCGCGATCCTCTGCGTCGGGAGCGTCCGGATCCCGGATGGGGGTCGGGGCGCGGGCAACGCTGCGGCCGCCGCCGAGAGCATCTCGATCTCCGGCTTCGGCATGCCGAAGGGAACGATGAAGAGTGCAAGTCCTTCTTCAAGATACTCGCCCCGCAGCCCTGCCGCGGCGAACCCCCGATACAACTCCTCGGCGTCCGCCGGGCGGTCGAACTGCAGGGCCACGCGCAGGGGGTCCTGGGGGCGCTCCGACACGACGCGGGCGGGCGAGACGATCCGGGCGGCGGCGGCCACTGCAGGTTCGATCCGCTCTTTGCCGTCGCGGGCAGCCGCGGCGATGGCCAACTCCAGCGAGACCATCAAGAGGTAGGAAGGACTCGACGTACCTATCAGGCGGAGTGCGAGCGCCACGTCCTCGCTACACTCAGCGGCGCTCTCCGCAAGCAGCAGGATGGCCGTCTGGGTCAAGGAGCCGCCAGACTTGTGCATGCCCGCCACCACCATGTCCGCGCCCTGCCCGAGCGCGGCTGGAGGCAGCGCCGGATGCCACCCGAAGTGGGCACCGTGCGCCGCGTCGGCGATCGTCAGCGCGCCGTGCGCGCGTGCCGCGCGGGCGATGCCTTCGAGGTCGGGCGTGATGCCCAGGTAGCTTGGGTAGGGTACCAGCACGGCCCGGATGTCCGGGTGCTGCGCGAGCGCCCGCTCCACGCTCTCGACCGAGGGACCGAGCGACGCCCCGAAGCGCGGATCGCGCTCCGGCGACACCATCACCACCTCGGCATCCGCCAGGAGCGCCGCGCCGAGCACGCTGCGGTGGCTGTCGCGCGGCGCGAGCAGCGACCCGCCGCGCAGCAGACTCGCGAGCACCGCCGCCTGCACGCCCTGCGTCGCACCGCCAGTGAGGTAGTACGCCCTCGCTCCGCCGAAAAGGTGGGCCGCCGCTGCCTGGGCGGCTGCGATCGGCCCCTCGGGGTGCGAGAGATCGTCGAGCTCGGGCTGCTCCGTCACGTCCCAGGAGCAGATGCCTGGCAGCCATGCGTCGAGCCAGGGGCTACCGGCCCCCCCCCCGTGGGCGGGGACGTGCAACCGTGCGCGGGCGCTCGAACGGTACGCACGCACTGCGTCGGTGAGTGGAGTGTCCGTCAAGCGCCCTGAGCTCCAGAGAGTCCCTGCAGCATCTGAACCCAGAAGCCGTAGAGCGGATGCTGTGGCAGGATGCGGACGGTGATCCGCTCGCAAACGCTGCAGAGAACGCGCCCCGAGATGCGCAGCGACTTGCCGTCATCCGGACGGCCGCAGATGTGACAACGATCCACTCCGCACGCCTCCCCGTTCGGTCAGTGCTCGTGCTGGCCCTCGCGCGACGGGCGGGGTTGGTCGTCGGGCAGCACGCCGAGACTGGAGTCCTGCGCGACCGTACCCTTGCGGTGGAACTCATCCTCGATGTTGAACTCGTACAGGCGCAGCGCTTCGTTCTGAATCTCCGGATGCTCCGAAGCCATGCGCACACCCCCGGAAACTAGAGTGCTCAGGCCACTTCTGCCCGCTGGATTCCGATTCCTGCCAAGCCTCACCGCTAAAGTATTGCCCTGGGTCATCGCAACGAAGCAACGCCGCCCCCATCGATCATTACGCGGGAGGGGAAGGCCACCTTGCGCCTTCTCCCGGACCGATCACTGGAACGCGTTCCAGGATACTAGCTCCTGGCAAGGCGCGTCCCGTTATCGCTGGACGTTCGACGCGACCCGCGCAGAACCGCCAATGTTCTGCACCGTGTGCTAACATATTTGGCATGAAGGACCCTCAGAGTGCGAACACGGCCGCGGACGAGAAGGCTGTCTCTGGCCTCATGACTTGGCTCGGATTGTTCGTCGCCGTCGTTCTGGCGCTGTTCCTCGTCTGGTGGATGCCCGCACGCGTCGCGTCGGGCTATGCGGCCTTGCGCATCACCGGTTCCGT
This sequence comes from Bacillota bacterium, assembly GCA_021793215.1. Taxonomy (GTDB): domain Bacteria; phylum Bacillota; class Sulfobacillia; order JAJZYS01; family JAJYTV01; genus JAJYTV01. The sequence goes on along the minus strand of JAJYTE010000003.1, from coordinate 1,902 downwards.
CGCGTCGTTGCCGGCGCGTCTGCCGGTTCTGTGGGTGCGCAGTTGGCCGTGGCAAACCGTCCCGCCCAGTGCCAGCGTCGTTTTCACCTTCGCGGACGGAGCGCACGTGACAGCGCTCGCCAAGGGAAGCGCGCCGTCGGTCGGGTGGCTGAGCGGCAGGGCCGTACCAGCCTCACTCACGCTGCAGCATCCGCCGTCCGTGCAGTCCAACCAGATCGTCTCCATAGAGATCGAATGGCCCGGTGGGCAGACCTCTTCCCCCGAACCCGCCCTATGGATCTCCGCGCCCTCGGGGGAAGCCGCGCTCCCCGGCGCCGAGGCCGTCTGGACCAGCCACCTGAACCCGGGCGCGCGCGTCGGCGTGCAGCTGCCGATCGCGCAGAATCCCGATGTGATCTCACTCTCGTCGCCGAACCCGCTACAGTCCCCCTGGTCGAGTGCGCGTTGCGTTCGGGTTCCTCAGGGCGGCGCCGCGACGCTGCGAAGCGAACTGCTTCAGGGCAAACTACCGACGGCTCCTGTGGCCTGCGGCGGCCTCAAATCCGGCGACGCCATCGTGGTGGCCCAGAAGCTTCCGGCGTCGTTCGGGTTCGTCGTTTGGCAACCGGTCGTGCAGGAAGTGGTCAACAGCCACATCCGTACGCTCGTCGCCGGCCCGGTAGAGATCGGCTCGACCGTGTCCATGACGGCGGCGAACTGGTGGAAGTTCGCCGTGGCGCCTCCGCCGGTCGGGTTCTAGGGAGAGTGCATCGTAAGCCCCTGCACGCATCGCGCGCAGGGGCCTCTTGCCATCCTGTCGGTTAAGGAGGTCATGCGCTGACGACGTTCAGGGCGTCGCTCGCCGCCGCAATCGAAGACGGCTCTCCACGCGCTCTCGTTGATCTCGTCGATTCTCTTGCGACGCCGCATGCCGGTACTCCGCCGGCCTCCGTGAAGCGCGAGATCATGCGACAGGTGCTCGCGCGCCGTGAGGGTCGGGAACTCGCGACGCTCGACCTCGAGTTCCTGCGCGCCGAGTCTCCCGGGGCGCAGGAACTCGGCGCACTGCTCTTCTCGTCGGCATATCCCTACGCGCCAGCGGAGCTTCGTGCGGCGCTCGGCGACGCCGCCCAGAGCGAACACTGGGAGGTGCGCGAGTGGGCCGCGGGCGCACTGGGAGAGGCGCTTTCAGCCCACCTCGGCGATCTTTGGCCGGTCGTGCGAGCGTGGACGAAGTCCCCCTCGGATCGCCTGCGCCGCGCAGCCGTGCTCGCTCTGATGGAGTTCGGCAGGGTCTGCCCGCCGGAGGATGTCGGCAAAGTCCTCGACATCCTGGGCGACATGCTCGGGGATCCATCCCCGTACGTTCAGAAGAGCCTCGCGCCGTTCGCGATCGGCAGCGCGCTCGCGCAGCGCGACGGAGCGGTAGTCGCCGCCAAGTTGCGCGAGTGGGCGCATCGCGACGACGACCTCGTGCGCGCGCAGGTTGCGCTCGTCTTCACTGCGAAGCCCGCGGCACGGATGGCGCCGCGCCTCACCGATGTGCTCGACGCGCTCTCCTCGGATCCCTCACCGCAGGTACAGCGCGCGCTCAAGAAAGCGCGGCGCGCCATCGCGAACGCCCAGAGCAACGCCTAGGCGCCTCCGTGGAAGGCCTCCTCGACGTGCGTTCGAGATGTCCTCGCGATGCGTATTGCGAGCGGCGAACTCGGGGTGTAGCGCTCTCGCTCGATCGCGATCGCCTGCCGCGAGACGCCGAGCCGGGCCTGCGACAGCCGCGCGCGAGGCGCAACTGCCGCACCACGTTCCACACGCGTAGCGCCGACTTCCGAGTTCCCGAAGGGCAGCAAAGAACAACACCCCCGCAGCGTAAGCTGCGGGGGTGTTGCAAAGGATCCCGGCGGCGTCCTACTCTCCCGGCCC
>JAJYTE010000024.1 GCA_021793215.1 Bacillota bacterium | reverse complement strand
TGGGCGCGCATCTCCTCTCGATCCCTGACAGCCTGCTCGCGGGCGGCGCGCATCTGGACCTCCTCGGCGCGCGCGCGCCGCGAAGCCTCCTCTGCTTCCGACGTCTCCCGCTCGAGGCCCTGGCGCAGGCGGTCGACGCGCTGCAGGACATCCTCCAGCGCGAGCCGCTGCGCACCCATCAGTTCGCGCGCCCGCGCCGCGATTTTCGGCGAAAGGCCGAGGCGTTCGGCGATGAAGAAGGCGTACGAGCTTCCGGGCGAACCCTGGACCAAGCGGTAGGTCGGGCGCAGCGTGTCGGGGTCGAACGCCATCGAGGCGTTCTCAACGCCATCCGCCGCGTAGGCGAACGCCTTCAGCTCGCCGTAGTGCGTCGTCACGAGGCCAAGTCCACCGGAGCCCGCGATCTGCTCGAGGATCGCCTGCGCCAAGGCCGCACCCTCCTGCGGGTCGGTGCCTGCGCCCAGCTCGTCGAGCAGCACGAGGCTCTCGGCGCCGAGCCGCTCCAAGATCCGCACGATGGCGGTAAGGTGCGAGGAGAAGGTGGAAAGCGACTGCTCGATGCTCTGCTCGTCCCCGAGGTCGCAGAGCACCTCGCGGCAGACCGAGATGGCGCTTCCCTCTTCTGCTGGCACGTGCATGCCGCACTGCGCCATCAGCACCAGGAGCCCGACCGTGCGCAGGGAGACCGTCTTGCCGCCCGTGTTCGGCCCGGTGATCACCAGGAGTCGGCGCGCATGCGAGAGGTCGACGCTGATCGGCACGGGCTGCGCGAGCAAGGGGTGGCGCGCTCCGCGCAGCTGCAGGCCCGGCTGGTCCAAGATGGCGGGACGGACGGCGCGCATCTCCTCGGCGAGCCGACCCAGACCCAGCGCGAGGTCCAGCTGTGCCGCGGCCTCGAGCCCCACCCGAAGCCCCTGCGCCTCCTGGGCGACGAGGCCCGAGAGTTCTCGCAGGATCCGCTCCTCCTCGATCTGGGCCTGACGCTGGGCCGCCTGCGCCTCGTTGCCCAGCTCGAGCGCGAACAGCGGTTCGATGAAGAGTGTCTGGCCGGTCTGCGAAGCGTCGTGCACGACCCCGGGAATGCGCGACTGGTGCTCGCGCAGGACGGGCACGCAGAAGCGGCCGCTGCGCAGCGTGACGAGCGGTTCCTGCAAGTAGCGCGTAATGTCCGGATTGCGCAGCAGCGCGTCCAGTCGCGCGCGCACCGTCTGCTCAAGGCGTCTCTGCTCGCGGCGCAGGCGCGCGAGCTCCGGACTCGCGTCGTCGAGCACACCCTCCGGCCCGATCGACTGCCCGAGGCGCCGTTCGAGTGCGGGCAGATCGCTCAGCAGCTGCGCATCCTCCCCGAGCGCCGGCCAGTCCTCGCGCCCGGCCAGCAGCGCGTCGCGCGTGCGCCGCATCGCCGAAAGCGTCTGCTCCACGTCGAGCAGTTCCGGCGCCGAAAGGCTGCCGCCGCGCACGGTACGATCAAGGCTCGCGCGGAGGTCGCGAACTCCGCCGACCGGCACACCTCCGAGGCGCGACAGCAAAAGGCGCGCCTCGTCGGTGCGCAGCAGCCGCCACGCCACGCGGAGCGCGTCGACCTCCGGCGCGAGCTCGAGCGCCCGCTCCTTGCCGATCGCCGTGTCGCAGCGCCCGGCGAGGCGTTCAAGCACCGCCCCGAGCTCCAGGAGCCTAAGGCTTCGCGGGTCCAACCGGCGCACTCCCCCTCCGCGGGGGACTTACGTGCCGCCCCGCAACTCCTGCAGCCTGCGGTCGAGGTAGGTCTTCAGCGTCTCGCCCTGCGACAGACCGAGGTCGCCGAACGTCACCGGCTTCATGTTGTCGACCGGCAGCACCGACACCTGCCCGGTCGGCTCGAGCCGCGCGATCTTCACATCTTCCATCTTCTCATAGCCCTGCTCGCGCAGCGCGATCGTCAGATCCGACTTCGACATGTGCTCCTTGGCCATGGCGTCCATCAGCACCTTGCCATCCTTGACGAGCATCGTCGCGATGCCCTGCGAGACCTTCTCGCCGGTGCGCCATTTGGTGTTCAGCCAGGTGAGCCCGAACTGCAGCACACCCAGCGCGAGGATCGCCGCGATCGAGTTCCAGACCGGCTTGCTCACATCCTCGATGCCGATGGCGACCGCCTCGCCGATGATGATGACGACGGCGATGTCGAATGGTGCGAGGTGACTGACGGAGCGCTTTCCCATCAGGCGGAAGACGCCGAAAGCAAGCACGTACAGGGCCGCGGTGCGCCAGAGCTCCTGAAGGATGTCGCCCCATTCCACGTTGGCACGCCCCCCGGGGAAAAGCGTTCCCCGGGGGCACGTCACGCTTGCGCGGGATTAGCGGGTGGTGGGACCGCGCAGTACGGCGCCCGGCACCTCGTGCTGGAAGTTCACCCGGAGCCAACCGCGGGCGTTGGCCGCCTCGGCGACCCGGTGCACCGCGACCAGGTAGGCCGCCTCGCGCATCGTCACGCCGTGCTCCTTCTGCATCTTGTACACCGTGGAGAACGCGTCGGTCATCATCCGCTCGAGTTTGTCGTTCACCTCGTCCTCGGGCCAGTAGTAGCCCATCGTGTTCTGGACCCACTCGAAGTACGAGACCGTCACGCCACCGGCGTTGCACAGGATGTCCGGAATGACGAAGATGCCGCGCTCGGCCAGGAGTTCGTCGCCTTCGGGCGTCGTCGGGCCGTTCGCCGCTTCCGCCACGATCCGTGCGCGCACGTGCTCCGCGCGCTCGCCGTCGATCTGGTTCTCGAGGGCAGCCGGCACGATCACGTCGACATCCAGGGAGAAGAGCTCGACTGTGGAGATCTGGCGGCTGCCGGGGAAGCCTTGGGTCGTCTTGTGCTCCGCCGCGTAGGTGAGCAGCGCCGGTAGGTCGAGTCCGTCCGGGTTGTAGGCACTGCCGCGCACATCCGACACCGCGACGATCTTCACCCCGGCGTCGTGCAGCAGGCGCGCAGCATGCGAGCCGACGTTGCCGAAGCCCTGCACGGCCGCTGTCGCCTTCGTCGGATCGATCCCGAGCCGCTCCATCGCCTGCAGGACGACGATCAGCACCCCGCGGCCGGTCGCCGCGTCGCGCCCGAGGGAGCCACCGAGCACGAGCGGCTTGCCGGTGATGAATCCTGGAGAGTGGTGCCCGCGCACGCGGTCGAACTCGTCGAGCATCCACCCCATGATCTTCGGGTTCGTGTTGACGTCCGGCGCCGGGATGTCGACCTCAGGTCCCATCACGGGAGAGAGCAGGCGGATGTACCCGCGGGAGAGCTCCTCCAGCTCCTTCTCGCTGAGCTGGCCGGGGTCGCAGATGACGCCGCCTTTGGCGCCGCCGTACGGCAGGCCCATGACCGCCGTCTTGAACGTCATCCACATCGAGAGGCCCTTGACCTCGTCCTCGTTGACGTCTGGGTGGAAGCGAATGCCTCCCTTGGTCGGGCCCGTGACATCCGTGTGCTGCGCGCGGTAGCCGAGGAAGCTCTGGATCCGCCCGTCATCCATGCGCACAGGGACCGCGACGCGCGAGATCCGCATCGGCTCCTTGAACAGCTCGTACACGTCCTCAGAGAGGCCGAGGTTCTGCACTGCGCGATGCAACTGGCCCTGTACGATAAGGAACGGGTTCGTCAGATCCGCCACCGGTATCTCCTCCTGGTCGGGACATTTGCCGGCCTGTCCACCCGCTAGCGCAGGTGCGCTCCAAACCGGTCGCCGAGCCTTCGGAGCAGGTTCGCGAGCGCTTCCTCCGCATCGGCCTCTGCAAGCGTCCGCTCGGGACTGCGCAGCCACAGCCGAAGTGCCAGGCTCTTTTTGCCCGGCGGAACCGGGGCGCCCACGAAGACATCGAACAGCGCGTCGGCGGCCAAGAGGCCACCGAGCACGTCTGCCACTTCCCGCCGCACCTCATCGTACGGGAGTTGCTCGTCGACTACCAGTGCCACATCGCGCACGAGGGCAGGGTATCGTGGCAGCGGGCGGGCAACGAGTGGGCGTTCAGAGGCGAGCACCGCCTGCAGCGAGATCTCGCCGATGAGGACGCGCTCGGAGATCCCGAGCTGCTCGGCGATGTCGGGGTGCACTTCCCCAATGCTGCCGAGGCGCCGCCCGGCGGCGAAGACCTCCGCCTGACGCCCGGTGTGCAGCGCCGCGTCCGATCCTGCGCGCATCTCGACATCCGACACCCGCAGCGCGCTGAGCGCCGCCTCGAGGTCTCCCTTGAGATCGAAGAAATCGACCGGCTGCTGTCCGAAGCGGCTGAGTGGGGCCCGCGGGCCGCACAGCGTGAACCCGAGCGACTCCTCCTCCAGGACCTCACCGCCCTGGCGGTGGAAGACCCGTCCGGCTTCACAGAGCGCGATCTCGCCGACGCCCCTCGCGAGGTTGCGCGCGACGGCCTGCAGGAGCCCGAGCCGCAGCGTAGTGCGCAGCGCCGCGAGGTCACCGCTCAGGGCGTTGGCGATCGTCACCTCCGCCGGTTGGCCGATCCGCGCCAAAAGCTCCGGGTCGACCAGAGAATAACTCACCGCGACGCGGTATCCAAGCGCCATGAACGCCCCGAGCGCGCTACGCCGAAGGCCGTAGATCTCGGGTTCGGCGACGGCGGGAGCGGGCGGCGGCAGTACCGCCGCGACGCGGTCGATGCCAACGGCGCGAAGCACCTCCTCCGCCACATCGCAGGCTCCCCGAACGTCGATTCGATCACGCGGCGCGCGCACGCGGAGGCCGTCTTCGGTCACGTCGACCGAGAAGCCGAGGCTCTCGAGCGCCGCGGCCTGCCGCTCGGCAGTCAGATCGAGGCCGAGCAGCGTGCGCACGTAGGCGGCCTCTACGCGGATCGGCGCTGCCTCGGGCGCCACCCCACCCACCGTGAGGCCGCCGGGCAGCGCCTGCCAGCCGACCTCGGGCGCCAGCTCGCGCACCCTCGCCACCGCGCGCAGCGGCAGGTCGGCGGCGAGGCCGTGCGCGAAGCGCTGCGCCGCCTCGCTCCGGAGCCCGAGCCGGCGCATGGTGCGCCCGACGCGCCGTGCGGAGAAGAGCGCCGACTCCAAGAACACGCGGTCGGTCGCCTCGTCGACCTCGGCGCGCGCGGAGCCCATCACGCCGGCGATGGCCACCGCCCCGCGCGCGTCTGCGATGACGATGTCGCTCGGGTCGAGCGCCCGCTCCTCTCCGTCCAGCGTCAGGAGCCGTTCGCCCGCGGCCGCGCAGCGCACATGGATCCCCCCCTGGATCTTCTCCTGGGCGAAGGGGTGCATCGGCTGCCCGACCTCCAGCATGACGTAGTTCGTCAGGTCGACGATCGGCGACACGGAGCGCATCCCGCAGCTCCAGAGCCTGCGGCGCATCCAAAGCGGCGTCTCGACCTGCGCGGTCCGCACGAGCCAGATGCCCGCGTAGAGCGGCGAGAGCTCCGGATCGTCCACCGTGACGCGCGGCGCTTCCTCGCGTGGAGCGAGCGACTCTGAAGCGGCGGCAGGCAGGCGTAGGCCGAGCGGCGCTGCGAGTTCCTGCGCGATCCCGCGCGCGCTCTGGCAGTGCTGGGCGAAACTCGGCGTCAGGCCGATCTCGTAGACTGCGTCCGGAAGACCCAGCCAGTGTGCGACGTCGTCCCCGACCGGCGCGTTCTGCGGCAGGATGAGGATGCCGTCATGGTCTGGTCCGATGCCGATCTCGTCGGCCGAGAGCAGCATGCCGTGCGACGGGACCCCATGCAGCTCCGCCACCTCCAGCGTGCGCCCGTCGGGCAGCTGCGCGCCGGGAGGTGCATAGGGCACCCGATTTCCGGGCGAAAGGTTGCGTGCGCCCGTCACGCAGACGGCCTCTCCCCCCGCTGTCCGCAGGGTGACCCGGGTCAGCCGCTCCGTGACCTTCTCGAGCTTCGCGACCTCGGCGACGACGGCGCCAAGGAGGCCGGCCCCGCGAAGTTCCAGGGCTTCTACCTCGAGTCCCTGCTGCGTCAGGATGCGGGCGACGTCGTCGGGCGCAGGCAACGGGCCGAGCAGCGCGGTGAGCCATTCATGAGAGATGCGCACTCCTTCGCCTCCCGATCAGAACTGGCGCAGCAGCCTGAGGTCGCTTTGGAAGAACAGGCGGATGTCGTCCACGCCGTAGCGGAGCATCGCGATGCGCTCGACTCCGACGCCGAAGGCGAAGCCCGTGTGCCGCGCCGGATCGTAGCCGCCTTCGCGCAGCACGTGCGGGTGCACCATGCCGGAGCCCAAGATCTCGATGAAGCCCGTGCCCTTGCAGATGCGGCAGCCGTCGCCGCCGCAGAAGACGCATCCGATGTCCACCTCGGCCGACGGCTCGGTGAACGGGAAGTAGCTCGGGCGAAGGCGGATGCGCACGTCCTGGCCGAAGATCGCGCGGCACAGGCCGTAGAGAGTCCCCTTGAGGTGCTGCATCCCTAGGCCCTCGCCGACAGCCAGCCCCTCCATCTGGTGGAAGACGGGCGAGTGCGTGACGTCGTCGTCGCGCCGGTAGACGCGGCCGACCGTGACGACGCGCAGAGGCGCCGGGGCGTGGCGGCGCATCGCGCGGATCTGGACGGGTGATGTGTGGGTGCGCAGTACGTAGCCGGGGTGGCCTTCGACGAAGAAGGTGTCGTGCATCTCGCGCGCCGGGTGGTCCGCAGGTATGTTGAGCGCCTCGAAGTTCAGCTCCTCGCTCTCGACCTCGGGGCCATCGGCCAACTGGAAGCCAAGCGCGTGCAGCGCGTCGACGAGCGCGTCCTCCGCGAGCTGCAGAGGATGCGGACCCCCGATCGCGCGCGGTCGACCGGGCAGTGTCACGTCGAGCGCCTCCCGCGCGAGGCGCGCTGTGACAGAGCTCGCCTTGAGCGCCGCCCGCCGCTCCTCCATCGCCGATTCCAGGGCGTCGCGCACCCGGTTGAGCGCAAGACCCAGCTCGCGCCGCTCATCCGGCGGAGCGTTCTTGATGCCACGCAGCGCATCGGCGATCGGGCCCTTTCGTCCCAGCCACTCGATGCGGGCCTGCTCGAGCTGCGCCTCGTCCACGGCTGCCGCGATGTCGCGCAGCGCCTCGCCTCGCAGTGCCTCGACGTCCAACACCTCTGCCCATCCCCTCCGCAGCAAAAAGAATAGACCCCGTCCCCCTACGGGGACGAAGTCCGAAGACTCCGCGGTACCACCGCCGTTGGGCCAAAAGCCCCGCTCGACCCGGGCACAGACCCGGCCGCCCCGCTCACGGTGGGCCTCCGCCGCCCCTACTGCTGGTTCAGGGCAGAACTCCGGAGTGAACTTCCCGGTCCTCGCCAACCGCGGGCGCTCGCAGTCTCGGCGCCCGTCCCTGCACGGCCGCGCGTGGACGGTACTCTCTCCGTCATCGTCGCTGGCGGAATTATACCGGGTGTCCACCCGCTTGTAAAGCCGACTGCGCCCGCCAGAGCAGCACCGCAGCGGCTTGCGACACGTTCAGCGACTCGCTCACACCGCGCATCGGGATCGCGACGTTTCGCCCGAGCGCGAGAGAGCTGCCGCGGCCCTCGTTGCCGAGCACCAGGACCGCGCGCCCGGGAGGCGGCCAGTCGGCTCCGAGCGCATCGCCATGGGCGGACGCCACCCAGACCGGCCACCCGAGCGCCTCGATCTCAGCTTCGAAGTCGGGGAGGTGCGCGATTGGCAGGTGTAGGAAGGCCCCGGCGGCCGCGCGGTAGGCTCGGGGGTTCTGCGGGCGTGCGCCGCCTTGCCTGCACCAGATCCCGCTGGCGCCGAACGCGAGGGCCGCCCGCGCGATCCCGCCGAGGTTCGCCGGGTCCTGCACGCCGTCGAGCGCGACGAGCCAGCCGTCCCCTCGAAGGCAGTCGCGCGGCGTCCACGCGGGAAGCTCCAGGATGGCGAGCGTGCCCTGGTGGGACGGCCCGCCGCACAGGCGCTCCATCTCCTGGTCGGTCACCTGCTGCGCGGCAGGATGCCCTTCGATGCGGGAGATCTCCTCCGGCGGCAGGGGTCGGTCGCCGAGCCTCGGCGAGAACAGAAGAAGGTCGAGCCGCGCGCCTTGGGCGAGCGCCTCTGCTACGAGGCGTGCGCCTTCGACGACGACCCGACCCTCAACCTCGCCGCGGCGCGTCGCGCGCACCTGGGCGCGCAAGGCTCCGCGGCTCGAAGGACTAGCGCACAAGCGAGGCCTTCGCTGTCTTCACGAGCGCCGCGAACGCCGCGCTGTCGCGCGCCGCGAGGTCAGCGAGCAACTTGCGGTTGATCTCCACGCCGGCGCGGCGCAGGCCGCTCATGAAGCGGCTGTACGACAGCCCCTCCGCGCGGGCCGCCGCGTTGATGCGCGCGATCCAGAGGCGCCGGAACTCACCCTTGCGCTGCCGCCGGTGCTGGTAGGAGTACCAAAGCGCCTTCATCACGGCCTCGTTCGCAGGACGGAACAGGCGGTGGCGTGCGCCCCAGTACCCCCGGGCAAGCTTCAGGATCTTCTTGTGGCGGCGATGGGCGGTAACGCCCTTCTTGATGCGTGCCATCGGCGACGGTCCCCCTTAGCTGTACGGCAGAAGGCGCTCGACGCGCTTCTGGTCCGACTTCGAGACGTAGGCGCTCTGGTGCTGGTCCGACTTGCGCTTCGGCGACTTCTTGGTCAGGAAGTGCCGCGCGAGCCCCTTGGCGCGCTTGAACTTCCCCCCGCCGGTGCGGCGAAAGCGCTTCGCGGCGGAACGGTTCGTCTTCATCTTCGGCATCCGTCACACACCCTTCGGAGTGGAATGTTCCTTCGGCACGAGGAACATGGTCATGTTGCGTCCCTCGACGCGCGCCGGGCGCTCCACTATGGCCACTTCCTGGAGGAACGTCACGAGGCGGTCCAGAACGGCGCGTCCCAGGTCGGTGTGGACGATCTCACGGCCCCGGAACATGATCGTCGCCTTGACGCGGTCTCCCTCTTTGAGGAAGCGCTCAGCGTTCCTGGCCTTCACCTCGAAGTCGTGCTCCTCGATGCGGGGCCGAAGCTTGACTTCCTTGATCGTCACTTGGTGCTGCTTCTTGCGCGTGTCCCGCTCCTTCTTGGCCTGCTCGTAGCGGAACCGGCCGTAGTCCATGATGCGGCACACGGGTGGCTTGGCGGACGGGGCCACCTCGACGAGATCGAGGTTGCGCTCTACCGCGAGATGCAGGGCCTCCCGAATCGGGAAGATGCCGAGCTGCTCTCCCTCCTGGGTTACGACACGCACCTCGCGCACTCGAATCTCCTCGTTGACCCGCAAGTCCTTGCTGATCCGACGTCACCTCCGCGGATTGTGTGGTGCATAACCAAAACGGGAAGGGCATAGCCCCTCCCGCGCAATGCTCTGTCTTGCGGACCCTGAGTTCGCAACCGAACGGCGCGCCAGGGTGAGAAGCTTGGGGCTTCTGCTTGCTGTAGAGCGTACCATGGCGCCGCGGTTCGGTCAATCGCCGCTGCGGCCAGGCGCTAGGAGAAGAAACTGACGGCCCCCAGAAGCAGGAAGCCATGCTTCGCCTTGGCGAACACCGAAGGCGCGATGCCAGCGACGGTATCTCACGCTGGCGCCGCAGCGCACACGCGCGGTCCTTGGCCCGACACCGAAGGAGGAAGAGCGAATGGCGTTCCGACAGGTAATCTCGACGCTTAGTGACGACGGCAAGGAAGTGATGGGGACCGACGTCCTTCTCTTCCACTTCCCCGACGCGAACATCCTCAACGGCTCCCTGCTCACCGTCGAATCGAACCACTTCGCGGTCCTCAAGTCGCGCGGCGCGATCCTCAACGTCTACGAGACCGGTCAGTATCCCATCCAGACCCCGGACAAACCGCTGATCGGTTCGTTCCAGCAGGCGTTCTTCGGCGGGCAGTCGCCCTGGCAGTACGAGGTGCTCTACGTCAACCGGGCGAAGCTCGTGCTGAAGGCGTCCGGTACCGCCCTCTCGCGTGAGATGGCCGAACTCGCCTACGACGTCGACTACTACGTGCACGTCGAGTCACCCGACGACGCCCTGAAGCTCGTGCAGCACATGCCCTACAACGGCCACTTCCTGCGCGGCGAGGACGTCAACCGCTACGCTGGCCCCGTCGTCGAGCAGGCGATCAACCAGATCGTGCAGGTCACGCCGCTCGAGCAGGTCAACGAGCACATCCACGACCTCACGGCGCTCGTGAAGGAGCACCTTTCCGGCTTCCTGTCCGCCTACGGGATCACGCTGAACGACGTCAAGGTGCTCATCTTCCCGAAGGACGAACGCATGAAGTCCCTCATCTCGCTGAAGGCGTTCGGGCTTTCGGAGATTGACGCGGTCCGCTACCACGTCGCGATGATGATGGCCGAACACGGCCTCGTCTCCGCACCGAACGTCGCAGTCGGCGAACCGTTCCAGATGGGTTTCTCGCCGCTGGGCGCCTCTGTGCCTGGCCTCGGCGGCCAGCGCTGATGGCCGAGGAACCGCTTGGGCGCGTCGCTCGCCTCCTCGGGCTTGCGGACGCTGCGATCTACGGCGAGCGCACGCGGTTGCGCCAGGACGACCTGCTGGTCCGCTCGCGGGCTTCTGCGTCGCTCGGCCGCGCCGCAGCCGCATTGCGTGACCTCGCGGCGCGCTACGCCGCGGAGCGCGTCCCGCCATCCACCAGGGAACAGCCGTTCCCGCCCGCCGAGGCGATGGGCGCAATGCGTCGCATCGAGCGGGGCCAGCGCGCGGTGCAGGAGGTGGAAGTGGCGGTGCGTTCCGCGGGCTTCCCGCCCGAGGACGCCGTCTGGGAGCGCCTGCGCAGCGCCCGTCTACAGCTCGACACGCTCCTTCTGCTCGACCTGGCGCTGATCGAGCAGGCCGAGGCGGTCGAGTCGCTGTGCACGGACTGCACCCTCGATCGCGCGGCGGGAGAGGGCATGGAGACCGCACTCGAGGATGCCCTCGCCGCCCTGCGCGCCACCCTCCGCGAGCGCGGCGCGCTGCTCGCGGCTCCCGTCTGACCAAGACGCGTCGCAGGCGATGAAGGAGGGCTCCGCATGGGGCGACCAGCGGGCGGGTCCGCCCTGGTCGCCGTTCTCCGCGACGCGATCGGGCTGCGGTCTCCTCCGCATCGGCCAAAGGGCCGACTGGCGGCCGCTCCCTTTCCGGCGCACGCTCGTTCAAGCGCGCGCACGCGAACTGGCGCTGCGGCAAGCCCACCGGCCAGCCGCAGCGTCAGTTCTGATCCATGGGCGTTACTCAGCGTGGGCTCCCAGCTCGAGCCGGCGCGCGCGCACCTCTTCCGCGAGACGCCCCGCGAACGCAGCGCGCGGCAGCGCTGTGCTCTTTGTCTCCCCGCGTGCGCGGACCGAGACGCTGCCCTCCTCCGCCTCCCGGTCCCCGACCACCAGGAGGTACGGTACCTTGTCCGCGGCGGCCGAGCGGATCTTGTAGCCGAGCTTCTCATCGCGGGTGTCCGCTTCGGCGCGCAGAGAGAGCGCACGCAGCTCCGACGCCACCGACTGCGCGTACTCCAGGTGGCGGTCAGCCACCGGCAGGACGCGCGCCTGCTGCGGCGCAAGCCAACTCGGGAAGGCGCCGGCGAAGTGCTCGAGCAGGATGCCGAGGAAGCGCTCGATGCTGCCGAAGATCGCTCGATGGACCATCACCGGGGTCTGCGCCTTGCCCTCCTGGTCGCGGTACTCGAGGCCGAAGCGAAGTGGGAACTGGAAGTCCAGCTGCACCGTTGCGCACTGCCACTGGCGACCCAGCGCGTCGATCACGTGCACGTCGATCTTCGGCCCGTAGAACGCGCCGTCGCCCTCATTGATGCGGAAGGGCAGTCCGGCGCGATCGAGCGCCGCCGCGAGTTCGCCCTCGGCGCGGTCCCAGAGCGCCCGCTCCCCGAGGTACTCCTCGGGCCGCGTCGACAGCTCGACGCGGTACTGCAGGCCGAAGGTGCCGTAGATCACGCGCAGGATCTCGAGCACTTCCTCGATGCCGGAACCGATCTGGTCCTCGCGCAGGAAGATGTGCGCATCGTCCTGGTGGAAGCCCCGGACGCGCAGCAGGCCATGCAGGGTGCCGGATCGCTCAAAGCGTGAGAGCGGCCCGTACTCCGCGATGCGCAGCGGCAGGTCGCGGTAGGAGCGGACAGTCTCTTGGAACAGCAGACAGTGGCCCGGGCAGTTCATCGGCTTCAGCGCCACCGTCTCGTCCTCCGACTCCACGACGAACATGTTCTCGCGGTAGTGGCCCCAGTGCCCGCTGGTCTGCCAGAGGTCAGGACGGAAGATCCACGGGGTCATCACCTCGCGGTAGCCGTAGCGCGCCTGCACCTCTCGCGAGAACCCCTCGAGCTCACGGTAGATGGCTGTCCCGGCGGGCTGCCAGAAGGCGAAGCCCGGTGCGACGTCGTGGAACGTGAAGAGGTCGAGCTCGCGGCCGAGTCGACGATGGTCGCGGCGCTTCGCCTCCTCCAGCAGGCGAAGGTGCTCCTCGAGCCCCTCCTTCGTCGGGAACGAGGTGCCGTACAGGCGCTGCAGCATCGGCCGCGATTCGTCGCCGGCGAAGTAGGCGCCGGCGACCGACAGGACCTTCGCCGCCTGCACGAGGCCGGTGCGGCTGAGGTGCGGCCCGCGGCAGAGGTCGACGAACTCGCCCTGGCGGTAGATCGAGATCTCCGCATCCTCCGGTAGGCGCGCGAGGATCTCGAGCTTCAGGCTCTCACCGAGCTCCGCGAACAGCGCTTCGGCTTCGCGGCGCGGCAGCACCTCGCGCGAAACTGCGTAGTCGGCTGCTGCGATGCGCCGCATCTCCTCCTCGATCGCCGGGAAGTCGTCGGGCCCGAGCTGGTGCGAAAGGTCCATGTCGTAGAAGAAGCCCTCCGCGTCGGCCGGTCCGATCGCGAACTTCGCGTCCGGGTAGAGCCGGCGCACCGCCTGCGCCATCATGTGGGTCGACGTGTGGTGGAAGACCATCGCGCCGTCGGCGTCGAAAAACCGCAGCAGCTCGGCCTCGCCCTCCGCGGCGACGGGTCGGAACAGTTCGTAGATCTGGCCCCCCTGGCGCGCGGCGAGCGCGTCGGGCACGCCCGCGGCACGCGCGAGGTCCGCGTAGGTCGCGCCGGCCTCCAATGCGACCAGCTTGCCGTCGACCGATACATGCATCGCGCACCCTCCTCACGCATTCGAAGCAACGAAAAAACCCGCCCCTCATCGGGGCAGGCATGACGCCCGCGGTTCCACCCCACGTCGCTCGTAAGCGCTGTATCGCGCGCTCCGCGCCGACTCCTCGCCGGTCCTCAGGAGTGGTCTTCGATCCATCAGCGCGACGCCTCGCACCTGCCGGCGCCTCTCTTGGCGGCCTTTGGACCTACTCGTCTCCGTCGTCGGATGATTGCCATTTAGTCTACGCAAGCGCCCGCACTCCGTCAAGCGCGGCCCGCTACGCCTCGCGATCCCTCGCGCCCAGACCGGCGCGATCCACGGTGCCAAGACGCACACCACAGGTCATCGCAGGCGGCCAGACGGAGGAAAGGCGCGGAATGCTCCCCTGAGGTGCCGCTTCGGTCCACGCGAGGGTGGGACCGCCAGGTGAGGCGACGTGTGCCCGCAATGTGCGTGGATGTGCGGTTTGCCAGGTCAGCCGCGTTCTGTCACCTTTGATCGCAGCACGTTCGCGGAGGTGCACGCCCCTGAGCCTGCAGCGCAGCTTCGCAGCCGTCGTCCTCCTCGCGCTCGCCGCACTCCCCGCCATCCTGCCCGCCCACGGCGCAAGGCACTCGACCACCCCTGCGCTGGCGAGCCGCAAAGGACACCCGCCGTCCCGCGCTGCCCGGACCACGGCACGCGCCCGTCATGGCGCGGCTCCGGTGCAGCCAACCCGCGCGGCGGCCGCTCCGCAGCTCGTGACGCCATCAGACCGAAGCGCCCAGAACTCCTCGCCCGTCGCAGCCACAAAAGCCCCCGCTCCGCCAGCGCCAAAGCCCGCGGCGCAAGCCGGCCCGTTCGTGCTCGGGTACTACCTCGGCTGGTCCGGGAGCGGTTCAGCCACTGGCCTCGCCGCGCACGGGCGGCAGATGACAGCGATCGCGCCGCTCTGGTTCTCTCTGCACGCGGATGCTTCTCTCCACCTTCGGAGCTTCGCCAGCGTCGCGGCGGTCACGGCGAAGGCGCACGCGCTTGGCGACAAGGTGCTCGCGATGGTCACGAACGATGGGCAGGCGGCGATTCTGACCAACCCATCGCTACGCGCCCTCGCGGTGCGCAACGTCGTCAGCGCCGTGCTCGCGGACCACCTGGACGGCGTCAATATCGACTTCGAGACGATCGACGGCACCGACGCGGCAGGCCTGGACTCCTTCGTCGCCGCCGTCGCGCAGTCACTGCACCCGCGCGGCCTCCTCACCACGGTCGCCGTCGGCCCGCGCGCCGCATCGAACCTCACCTTGGGCGACGCGTCCGACGCGTACGACTACGCGTCGCTCGGCAAGAGCGCGGATTACGTCGTGCTGATGACCTACGACCAGCACGGACCCGGAACTGCCGCGGGCCCGGTGGCGGGCATCGCGTTCGTGCGCAACGTGGTGGGGTATGCCCTGCACGAGATGCCGGCGCGCAAGATCCTGCTGGGTCTCGCAGGGTACGGCTACGACTTCGCGCAGCCAGGAACTCCGACCGTGAATGCGGCAGCGATCGCTACGAACCCGCCGGGTGCCCTCCACTGGAGCACTCTCTCGCAGGAGACGTACATCGTGTCGCCGGGACACGAGATCTGGGTCGAGGACGCGCGCAGCGAACTCGTCCGGATGCAGCTCGCGCGTCAGGACGGTCTCGGCGGCGTGGCGCTGTGGAACCTCGGTGCGGAGCAGACCGGCTTCTGGACCGATCTCTCGTCTGTCTACGGCGCACCCTAGACGCGGAAGTCCCGCACCGGTTCACAGGCGGAGCAGCCGGTGCAGGTGCGCAGCCGCTCCCCGAAGACCTGTCGTACCGTGCGCACCGAGGCTAGCTCGAGGGCGGCCTCGCGCGCGTGGATGACGATCTCCGCAGGCGCTGCGGTGATCAGCGAGGAGACCAGGAGGTCGTCGAGGTTCACCTCGCCGTCCTCCGACGCGTAGCGGAAGTCCGCAGCGAACTCGCCGGGCAATGCGTGCATGCCCTCGTCGCAGATCTCGAAGCGGCCGCTCTCCGCGAGGAGTACGTGCACGGAGGGAGTCTTCGGCACCTGAACATCCACGAAGTAGCGCAGCAGCCGTACGAACTCGCGGTACTCGCGGTCGAGCATGAACTCGTCGACGGCGGCGTCCACCGAGCGCTCGAGGTCCGCGACGTAGTCCTTCAGCCGGAAGGTCAGGAAACCCTCGAGGTTCAGGGCCGAATTCTGCTCGAGGTAGTCGGCGAACCGCCTCGCAAGCGAGCGGACGATCCCGGGATGCGGCGCTTCGGAGCGCGCGTACTCCAGGATCTGCTCACGCTCGTCCGGGTCGAAGTAGGAGTAGTTGCGCCGCAGGACCCGATGCATCAGGTCCGGCCCGAGGTTTGCCACGATGTGCTCGGCCAGTGCTTCGGAAACGCCGTCGAGAACGCAGTTCTCGTCAGACGAATCCGCGTTCTGCAGCTCGATGGCCATGCGCGTCGCGCCCCCTGCCTCCTCCTCGCGCAGTGCGACGTCGGCCCGCGGCGCGCGCCGACGTACACCCTGCCGGAGCACCTCACGCAGTTCCTCGATCCTTCGCTGGGCTTCGATCGAGAGACCGCTCACCGAGTTCACGCTCCCCCCGGACCGAGATCGCACACAGTATATGAACGGCGCAACGGGCACATACAGATGTCTCCTGCCTCGGTTGGCAATGCGCGAGGAGCGGGATCTGCAAGGCGCCTGGGACGCGCGAAACCCCGGAATCCAGCGCGGACCAGTCGCGCACGAGATTGGCAAATGTCGAGCGCCTGGTCGCATTCCCATGCGGGAGTGCGCATAATTCCTCGAGATGCGGCCGCATGGCGCAGCACACCCGGCGCGATGCCGCAACGTTTTCCGAGGCTGCGCAAGCCCCGGGCGTCCAGGCCCCATCCGGTCATGGGCGGAGCCGAATCGGGCAAGTTGAGCATCGGGCGTACCGCATCACTGAAGTGTACGCACGCCGTGGCGAAAACGTATCGGCTTGCGCATCGAACGTCACCCGCGGAAGGCTGGGACAGGCAGGAGGATCCGTCCAACGCGCGAAACAGGCGACTCCAGGCGGATCATTCCTCAGTCCACGTGGAGGTGTTCCTCACTTGGCGGATCAACGCGTGATCCACGCTATGCTGCGCAACTGGCACGACGAAGTGGAGGGCGCGTTCACGTACCGCGAACTCGCGTCTACCGAAGCCGACGCGCACCGCAAGGGCATCCTGATCAAGCTCGCGGAGGCCGAGGAGCGCCACGCGGCCCAGTGGGAGCAGCATATCCGAGAACTCGGAGCCGAAGTGCCGGACCGCAACGGGGTCCACAGCAAGCTGACGTCGGCCAGCCGCACCATGAGCCGCGACGCTTGGCTGCGCCGCCTCGAGGCCGACGAGCAGCAGGACGTCGGCAAGTACCGCGATCTCCTCTCGTGGCTGCCGCAGGGCGATGTGCGCAAGTCGGTCGCGATGATGGCGGAGGAGGAGTCCGGCCACGCCGAGAGCCTCTCCGCGCTCGTCGGCCACCACGATCCCGGGAGCGCGCTGCGGCGGCTGCTCGGGCGCGAGCGCTGGCACGTGACGGCTTCGAGCGGCTGGATCGGCGACGCGATCTACGGTGCGAACGACGGGCTCGGAGCCATCTTCGGCATCGTCTCGGGCGTCGCGGGTTACACCAATGGCGCCGGCAACCTCGTCGCCATCTCCGGCCTCGCGGGCATGATCGCCTCCGCCCTCTCGATGGGCAGCGGCGCGTACCTCGCCGCGAAGGCCCAGGGCGAGGTGCACGAGGCCGAGATCGCGCGGGAGAAGCGCGAACTCGATGAATCGCCGGACGAGGAGCGGGAGGAGCTCGCCCTCTTCTACCAGCTCAAGGGGCTCTCGGAGCAAGAGTCGCACGAACTCGTCGCGAAGCTCGCCGAGAACCCGGACGTGATGCTCAAGACGCTGGTCCAGGAGGAACTTGGCCTCACGGCCGAGAGTGCACCGAACCCCGTGGTATCGGCGGTCAGCTCCTCGCTCGCCACGGCGGTGGGCGCGATCATCCCGGTCATCCCCTTCTTCTTCATGCACGGCCTGCCGGCCGTGCTCGTCGCGGCCGTGATCTCGCTCATCGCCCACTTCGTGGTCGGTGCGCTCAAGACGCTCGTGACTGCGCGCAACTGGATCGCGAGCGGGCTCGAGATGACAGTCGTCGGCGCGATCGAGGGCGCGATCACCTTCGGGCTCGGACGGCTCCTCGCCGGTGGCTAGAGACGGCGAGGGGGCGGGCCCGCTCGGCTGCGCCGTCGCCGAGGGGGTAGTCGACATCCCCGGCGTGTCCCTTGGCTGGTTGACGAAGCACGAGCCCCGCACGGGCGTTACGCTGCTCCTCTTCCCGCCCCAGGCCCGCGGCGCCGTCGATGTCGCCGGCGGTGCGCCCGCGACGCGTGAGACCGACCTCCTGCGACCCGAGAACCTGGTCGAGGGACCCGACGCCGTCCTACTCGCCGGTGGCAGCGCATTCGGCCTGCGCGCCGCGGACGGCGTTCTCCAGGTGCTCGCGCAGGCGGGTCGCGGAGCGGTGTTCGGCGAGGCTCGCGTGCCGATCGTGCCGGCCGCCGCGATCTTCGACCTCGGCGTCGGCAGCCCCGAAGCCCCGACCGCAGCCGACGGCGAGGCAGTCGCCAGGATGGCCCTCGAGGGCGGCCAGACCCTCGCCGAGGGCCTGCACGGCGCTGGCTGCGGTGCGAGCGTCGGCAAGGTGCTGGGGCCCTCGCACTCGATGCGGGGTGGACAGGGTGCGCTGACGCTCACGACGCCCGACGGGCTGCGCGTCGCGGCGCTGGCCGTAGTGAACGCGCTCGGCAGCGTCCTCTCCGCGGACGGCTCCGTACTGGCCGGTCCGCGCGGAACAGATGGCGCTCCCCTGTCGACGGCGCCGCTGATCGCCGCCGGTCGTCTGCCGGCAACGGTCGGTGAGGCGACCACGATCGCCTGCGTTGTGACGAATGCGCGGCTCGGCAAGCCGCAGCTCCAGCGCGTCGCGCGCATGGCGCACGACGGCCTCGCCCGGGCCGTCGACCCCGCCCACACGCCGTTCGACGGCGACGCGATCTTCTGCGTATCCTGCGGCGACTTACCGGCCGATCCGTCGCGCGTCGGAACGATCGCGGCGAGCGCCATGGCCGAGGCGATCCGGCGCGCGGTGCGCTAGAGGGCCCTCACGGAGGGTGCTGGCGAACGAGGGGAAGGACAAAGCGTGGAGCACAAGGAGAAGGTGCAGGCCCAGTTCGGGCCGCAGGCCGCCAACTACGCCCACAGTCCCAGCCACGCCTTTGGGCGGGATCTCACGAGACTCCTCGAGCTCCTGCAGCCGCAGCCGAAGATGCGCGCTCTCGACGTGGCGACGGGTGCGGGCCACACGGCGCTCGCGTTGGCATCGGCCGTGCGCGAGGTGGTCGGCATCGACATCACGCCTGAGATGCTCGACGAAGCGCGCGCGCTGGCGAGGGAGCGCTCCGTTACGAACGTGACCTTTCAGGAGGGCGATGCGGAGGCGCTTCCGTTTCCGGACCACTCCTTCGACATGGTCACCTGCCGGAGAGCACCGCACCACTTCACGGACATCCCGGCCTTCCTCTCCGAGGTCTCGCGTGTGCTGGGATCTGGCGGCGTGCTCGGCCTCGCAGACCAGACGACCCCCGAGCTCTCGATCGGGCGTGACCTCCTGGAGATGTTCGAGCGGCTACGCGATCCGAGTCATGTCAAGGCCCTCTCGCCCTCGGCGTGGCACGCCGCCCTCGAGGGGGCGGGGCTGCACGTCTCGCACCTGGAGCTCGAGACGGAGGACCGCGATGTCGAGGAGTACCTCGATGTCGCCGGCGTGCCACCGGCGCGCCGGGCCGACATCTACCGCCGCCTCGCGGCGGCGCCGCGGGAGGCGGCCGAGATGAACGGGCTCCGCGCGGTCAGCGGCAGGCTGCGCTTCGAGCGGCGCAGGGTCATCGCGATCGCACGCAGGTGAGCGCAGGGACAGATCACAAGGGCACGAATCCCTTCCCCATGAACAACTTGCGGTACGTGGACGCGATCCCCGGGATCGAGGCGTTCTACCCCCTCTTCATGACGACCGGTTGGAACGAGCGGCTCGGACTGACGCGCGACGCGCTGGCTACTGCCCTTGCAGGCAGTTTCTACGGAGTGTGCGCCTACGACGGAGATACGCTCGTCGCCGCGGGGCGCCTCCTGTCCGACGGCGCCTATCAGTGCTTTCTCTGCGACCTGATCGTGCACCCCGACCACCAGGGCCGAGGCATCGGCAAGGAGCTCGTACGCAGGCTCCTCGGGCATGCGAAGTCGCACGGCATCCGGTGGATGCAGCTCACCTCGGCGCGAGGCAAGCGCGGCTTCTACGAGAAGCTGGGCTTCACCGCCCGGTCCGAGGAAGCCCCCGGAATGGACATCTGGCTCTAGCTCAGCCGCTCAGGTTCGAGCGCTCACCAGGGCCTGGCTGCGGCATCTTGATGCAGAACCCCGTGCGAACGGCAGAGAATGTCCCGTGGCCGCATGGAGCGCGGAGGGTCATCGGCCGCAGGCGACGAGCCCACGACCACGAACTGCCCGCGCTCGTGCGTGGTTACGGCCCGTCCTGCCCGTCAGCCTGGCCGCGGATGATGTCGGCGAGCCGGCTCGAGACGCCCGCCAGGCGAACGAGTTCCTCTTTGTGGACATCGGTGAGATCACGCAGGACGCGGGCGCCCTCCGCCGTCAGGACGACCTCCACGACGCGGCGGTCCGACACCTGAGGGCGCCGTGCGACGAGTCCGCCCGCCTCCATCCGGTCGACGAGTCCCACCACGGTATGGTGGCGCAGCTGCAGGTGCTGCGCCACCTCCTTGATCGTCGCGGACTCGCGTCCAGGCATCCCCTGGATGGCGAGCATGAGGCGGTCACCGTGATCTGGATCCCGCGCTCCATCCTGACACAGAAGGTCGCACGCCGCGGCACCCACGTCGCGCGGGAGTACGAGGTGGCTCCCTTCGAGCGGGTGAGCGTCCGCGAAGCGATGCTCGCCTGGCCGCCCGCGGGCATACTGCGAGAGGACGACGCGATCGGCGACGCGCTCGGGCAGGACGACCTCCCGGACGTCGTGCCAGTCCTCGACAAGTCCGGGAAGTTGCTCGGTGCCGTACGGGTCTGCGACATTGCGCGTTAAGATCCTTGGAGGCCGGTCACATCCCTGCGCGCGAAGATCCATTCCGTGCCGCTCGTCGCGCCCGGCGAACGCCTGGCGGACGCCGTTGCGGCGATGGCGAAGTCGGGCGTCGCCGCGGCGATGGTGGCGGACCCGGCCGGCGAGCCGCTGGGCTGGCTCCCGCTCACGGCAACGCTCGCTGCATGGCAGCGAACCTGGGCGGATGAACACATTGCGCACCGCGTCGCGGGGCGTTTCGGGTGGCGTCGCGCGCGGGCCGACGACGGATCGAACGTTGGAGGCGGACAGTAGCTCGTGGTCTCCCCCACGGTGTCCGACGTGAAGGACTTGAAATTCCCACCGACGTCCAGCGACTTCCAGCAGGGTCCAGGCGCGCAAACGCGAAGGGCATCCTTGTAAGGGCGGCGGGGACATGCCCGCAATCGATCCGACGGAGGCACTACCCAGTGCGACTTCTCTCGTTGTTCAAGCCCGAGTACGTCTACCGGCCGCAGCAGCTTCTGCGTCGAATCCGGCTGAGCTCTCGGCGCATCGCGCAGGACGAGTGCGTCGTGGACCTCCCCTGGGGCCCAACGCTGCTCGTCAATCCGCACGAGCTGATCGGCAATTGCGTTGTCCGCCTCGGAGTCTACGACCTCACGGTCAGCGAGGCGCTCTGGCGCCTACTGGATCCCGGCGAGACCGCCGTGGACATCGGCAGCAACATCGGCTACACCGCGAGCATCCTCGCGCAGCGCACGGGCCCACAGGGCCACGTCTACTGCTTCGAGCCGCACCCCGAGATCTTCCGGCGCCTGGCGCGCAACGTCGCGCAGTGGAACCTCCCCGTGGTCGCCCGCAACCTCGCGGTGTCGGACAGCGACGGAAGCGCGCAGCTGCGGGTGCCGTCGTACTTCCCGGGCAACCAGGGCACCGCGTCGCTCGCGATGGTGCCTTCGGGCGGCGACATGCGGTCGATCACCGTGGAGTGCACCACCCTCGACCGACGCACGGAGATCCGCGGCCCGATCGGTGTGATGAAGGTCGATGTCGAGGGCCACGAACCGGCTGTCTTCGAGGGAGCGCGGGCACGACTCGCCGCCCGCGAGATTCGGGACATCGTCTTCGAGGACCACGGCGGCTACCCAACGCCCGCGATGCGCCTCCTCCGCGGCTTTGGCTACGAGGTCTTCGCGCTGCGCCATCGCTTCCAGGGTCCGCGCCTGACCACTCCGACCGCCGTGAAGGACCGCGCCGAGCCGCCGAACTACCTGGCGACGGTCGACCCGCAGCGGGCGCGGGAGCGTTTCTCCCAGGCTGGCTGGCAACTGCTCCGGGGGAGCGCCGCGCGCCCGCGCTAGCCTCCCCTCCCCCCTAGGAGAACTTGATCCTGGGATCCGCAAGCGCGTACAGGAGGTCGGCGACCAGGCTGCCGAGGATCGTGAAGGCGCCGATCACCATCACGAGGTCGACGGCCCTCGAGTAGTCGAAGCCAGTCAGGGAGTAGATGAGCTCGCTTCCGAGCCCCTGCATCGCGAACACCCACTCGACGACGATCACGTTGTTGAAGAGGGTCGGCAGCGACATGCCAGCGATCGTAATCGCGGGCAACAGGGCATTGCGCAGGACGTGGGCCAGGATCACCCGCCCCTCCGAGAGCCCCTTGGCGCGGGCCGTCCGAACGTACTCCGAGTGCAATGCCTCCTCAATCGCCCCTCCGAAGTAGGTCAGCCATAGCGCGATCGTGCTGAGCGCCAGGGTCATGGCTGGAAGCACCATCTCGGTCGCCCAGTTCGCGATGCCCTGCGAGCTCGGATCGAGGTTCGGACCGGTGGCCGGCAGCCACAGGAGCTGCAGCGCGAAGACGTAGATCAGCACGAAGCCCACCCAGAACGAGGGCAAGGCGTAGGCCACGTAGGCGGCAAGCGACGCTGCGCGGTCGATGAGGGAGTTCGGGCGGCGCGCCTGGGCGAAGGCCATCGCGAACGCGGCGACCGCGGCGAGCACGCTGCCGAGCACGAGAAGTTCGAGCGTCAGCGGCGCGAACCGGGCCGCGAGGGGCAGACCGGTCGCGGCGAGCTGGCGCAGCCACAGACCGAACTGCGCCGGGAGCGGCAGGTTGAGCCCCATCTCCCGGGCGACTTGCGCGACGACCGCGGGCGGAGCCGTTGGGCCGGCCATGATCGCGGCGAGGTTGTACGGCAGCGCGTGCAAGAGGCCGAAGGTCGCGAACCCGACCGCGAGCAGGGTCAAGGTGGCCTCCAGGACGCGGCGCGCGATGTAGCGCGCCATCATGGCTCACCATGCCCGAGCGACAATGGATTGAGGGCGTGGCGCACGGCCTCGCCCAAGAGGTGCACCGACAACAGCAGGACGGCGAAGGCGATGCCCGGCGGGTAGACGAGCCACCACTGGCCGCTGATGATGTTCGGCATGTCCGCCGCGAACATGCTCGCCCAGTTCCAGGGCGGCGGCAGCCCAAGCCCGATGAAAGTGCAGATCGCCATGATCAGCACGACGTTCGCGAACTGGTTCGTCGTGGCGACGATGATCTCGTCGAGGACGTTCGGCACGATGTGGTGCAGGAGCACGCGGCTGCGCGAGGCGCCGCCGGCGATCGCGGCCTCGATGAACGGCTGCTGGCGCACGACGAGTGTGCGGGCGCGGACGATCCGCGCCGTCGCCGGCCAGGCGGTCAGGGCGACGACGATGATCAGCGACTTCGTGCTCGCGCCGAGCAGCGATTCGATCAGCAGAATCGGGACGACCTGCGGGACGCTCAGGAAGACGTCGGTGACGCGCATCAGCGCACTGTCCGCCAGTCGCCCGCCGTACCCGGCGATCGTGCCCATCGCGATGCCGATCAGCGACGCGACAGCCGCGGCGAGAACGCCCGCGATGATCGGGCTCTGCCCACCCACCATCAGCTGGGCGAGCTCATCCTGGCCGAGCACGTTCGTGCCGAGAAGGTGCCCAAGGCTGGGGCCGAGTGTCTGCGCGGCCATGTCGTAGTGCTCGCCCACATGTGGGTCGAGCGCGGGCCCCAGGAACGCGAACCCGATGATGGCGATCAGCAGGACGCCGCCGAACCAGAACTCCCGATCGCGCAGCAGACGTCGCCAGCGGCGCGCGGCGCGCGGCGCCGGCGCTGATGCGAAGGTTTGGGGAAGGGTCGACATGGAGGGAGCATCTCCTGAACTGGACGAAGGCGATTTGTCTATCCAGGAAGACTTCCACCGCGGGCCCTTGAGTCCTGCGCGCGGCCGGTCGGCGCGCCTCAGCTGCGCCAGCGAAAGTGCGGCGCCTCCAGCTGCGTGATGATGCCGCTCTTCGGGTGGAAGGAGATGCGGCTCGCGAAGGTCTCGCCGCGCGCCGACTGGTAGACGACGGTGAAGTGCGCGGGGTCGGCCATCGGCGACTCGCGGTTGCCGAGCGTGACCTCCACGTTGACGTCCTCCCCTGGCGCGAGCACCCGCCCGAGCACCCCGCCCGTCTGCATGCGGCTGATCCCCTCGTCCTCGTTCGAGATCCCCTTCAAAAGGCCGGCGCCCTGCCCCACGTTGCGGATGCGGTAGAAGTAGCGGCCGCTCACCACGGCGCCGTCCCCCACCACCTGCTCGGGTTCGGGTGGGTCCGTGCGATCCACCAGGAAGACCGGCGTGATCGCAATGCGCCGCAGCTTGGCGGCCTCGCGCACACCGAAACCCGTGGCGAAGGCAGAGACGGTCGCAGCCGCCGCCGCCACGAGGCTCGCCCAGTCCGCCGCCATCGCCGAGGCCATGCTTCCCCTCCCGCCGCGTCGACGTTCGTCCACGCTTTGGATTCCCATCGGCGGCGGCTCTCTTCCGCCATCGTCCGCGCGAGAACTCGAGGGGACTCGTGCGAACGGCTCAGACCTGAAGCACGACCTTGCCCCATGTCTCGCGCGCGGTCAGCGCGGCGAGCGCCTTCGGCGCATCCTCGAACGGGCAGACGCGGCCGACCAGCGGGTGGATCTCGCCGCGCGCGTAGGCGCGCACGATCGCCTCGTGCGCCTCGTCGACGCCGTGCGGCTGCAGGCGGCGCCACAGTCCCCAGTGGATGCCGACGACGTCGTAGTTCTTGACGAGCATGTGGTTCGCAGGGATCTGCGCCACGCGGCCACCGGCGAAGCCGATGATCAGGATGCGGCCCTCCGGCGCGATGCACTTGCGTGAGAGGTCCGTGACGTCCCCTCCGACCGGATCGAACACGACGTCCGCTCCGCGCCCGCCCGTCGCATCCTTGACGACCTGCGAGAAGTCCTCGCGCAGGTAGTCGACCGCGATCTCCGCCCCTTGCTGGCGGCAGATCTCGCCCTTCTCCGGACCACCGGCCGTGGCGATGACGCGCGCGCCCGCGGCGGCGCCCAGCTGGATCGCAGCCGATCCGACGCCGCCGGCGCCGGCGTGTACCAACAGCACGTCGCCGCGGCGAAGGTTCGCGCGCCGCAGGGAGTAGCGCGCCGTCTGGTAGTTGATGAACAGCGCAGCCGCCTCGGCCATCGTCATCGCTTCGGGGATCTCGTAGGCGGATTCGGCCGTCACGCAGACCATCTCGGCCCAGCCGCCGCGCGGCAGGGCAGGCGTCGCGAGGACCCGCTGTCCCTCCTTCAGCCTCGCCCCGTCGCCCGCCGCGACCACCCGGCCCGCGACCTCGGCGCCGGGAGTGAACGGCAGCGGCGGATGCTCCTGGTAGGTGCCGCGGCAGAGCAGGTTGTCGAAGAAGTTGACCGCGGCGGCCTCGACGCGGATCTTCACCTCCCCCGGCCCCAAGTCGGGCTCCTGTGCGGTGCGAAGTTGCAGGACGTCTTCGGGCTCCCCGATTTCCATCACCGTCCAAGCGCGCATGAATCTACCCCCCCAATGAGTGCGTCGAGGATCTGTCGTCCCCGAGGGCCCTCAGACGTTCAGGATGACCTTGCCGGCCTCCCGCCGCGCGAACAACGCGTACGCCTGGGGCGCATCCTCAAGCGGCATGCGGTGCGTCACGAGCCGCTCCGGATGGAGCCTGCCCGCACGCACCAGCTCGCGGGTTGCCGCGGCCTCCGCCTGGATGTTCGCCATGCCCGCGCGCACGGTCAGGTCCCTGTCGAAGGCGCGCCCGATCAAGATCGGTACGCTCGGCTGAGGGAAGACGCCGATCGCGGAGACCGTGGCGAACCCGGCCGCCAGGCGGAGCGAGAGGTTCAGCGTCGCCTCGCTGCCAACGGCCTCGACGACGGCGTCGGCGCCGCGCCCGCCCGTGAGGGCGCGCACCCGCTTCGCGGCGTCGCCGTCCGCGAGAACGGGCATGGCCCCGATCTCCTCCGCCTGCGCGAGGCGCTGGGGCACGAGGTCGAGCGCGATCACGCGCGCCGCTCCGAACACCTGCGCGCACTCCACCGCGAGCTGGCCCACGGGGCCGCAGCCAACGACAGCCACCGTCATTCCCGGCTCGATGTCGGCGCGCCTTACGCCGAAGTAGGCCGTCGTCAACGCGTCGCCGAGGAAGAGGCCCTGCTCGTCGCTGATCTCGTCCGGCAACGCGATCAGCGTGTGGTCGGCGTGCGGGATCCGTACCCGCTCCGCCTGCGAGCCCGCAAGGCCTCCGAACCTCGCGCCGAACCCGAACAGCTGGATCTCCTGGCACTGCGTGAACTGGCGGCGGCGGCAGGCGTCGCACTCCCCGCAGGCGGAGAAGAAGGATCCGCCGACGCGCATGCCGGGCCGAAACCCCCGCACGAGCGGCCCGACCTCCTCGACGACGCCGACGTACTCGTGGCCGATCGGGTAGTCCTTCTCCATTGCGCCCATCTGGCCGTGGTAGACGTGCAGATCCGACCCGCAGATGGCCCCTGCGCGCAGCCGGATGACGGCGTCGGTGGGCTGATCGATCCTCGGCTCCGGCACATCGCGCACCGCGACCTCGTCGACCGCAGCCAGCGTCACTGCCTTCAACGGAATCCCCCCTCGCTCGGGCCTCGGCACGCGCCGCAAGGCCAATGATACGCTTGATGGCGGTGGCCGGCCATCGGTACTGTAGCCGACCGGTCGGTACGCTAGGCGAGCTCCCCGCTGGTCCCGGCTATGCGACCGCCCGTGAGGCGCCTTTCCTGGGCTATTCAGACGGCGCCGACTCGTGATTTCGGTCACAATGCAGGATCCTTGTCACGGAGGGAGAATCTGCCTCCAGGCCGACCGGTCGGTACCCACGAGTGAGAAGGAGGCGAACGCGGGTCGCTGGTCCGCATGGCGCCGCACGGAGCCGTCCGTGCCCACTTCCCTCCTACCCCTGGTGCAGATCCTCGCTTGCGCTTCGGTGGGCCTTCAAAGGGGGAGTCATCATCGTGAGAGCGTCGCGCTTCGTCTCGACAGCCCTGATGGCCGTGGGCACGGCCTCCTTCGTCCTCAGCTTCTCCAGCGCTTCCGCGTCCGCCGCATCCGCCTCCCAGGGCGTCACGGCATCCCAGATCCTCATCGGCACCTCTGGGCCGCTGACCGGCCCGATCGCAGCGTACGGCGCCGTATCCGAAGGCGCCAACGCCTACTTCCAGTACGTCAACGACCACGGCGGGATCAACGGCCGCAAGATCAAGCTCGTCATGCTGGACGACCAGTACCAGCCGGACCTCGGGGTCGCGAACGCCCGCAAGCTGGTCGCCGACAAGGTGTTCGCCACCGTCAGCCTTCTGGGCACGTCGGTGGTCGAGGCGATGAAGCCGATCCTGCTCAAGGCGGGCATCCCGATGACCGGCGTGGCGACCGGCTCGAGCCAGCTCACGTTCCCGGCGAACCCCAACGTCTGGGGCTTCGAGCCGTCGTACACCCTCGAGGGGCACCTCCTGCTCTCCTGGGCCGTACACCACCGCGGCATCAAGACGATCGGCGTGCTCTACCAGAACGACGATTTCGGCCGCGAGGGACTCGCCGCGCTGCAGCAGGAGGCCAAGACGGACGGCGTGCGCATCCTCGCGACCGCGTCGTACAACCCCACCGACACCGATTTCTCGACCCAGGCGCAGACCCTCGCCGTCGCGAACCCGCAGGCAATCTTCGAGTTCAGCGTCCCCGAACCGACCGCGCAGTTCATGAAGGACCTGCAGCAGCTCGGCTACTCAGGGCAGCAGTACGTCTCGGACGTCTCCGGCGACCCGGTCTTCATGTTCGCGCTGGCCGGCGCCGCGTTCAACAACGTCTACACCGACGCGTACATGCCGGCCCTGTCCGCGACCGCGTCGCAGGCGTTCGTCAGCGAGTGGAAGCAGCTCTACCCGAACCAGCCGGTCAGCCAGACGGCGGAATCCGGCTGGGTCGAAGCGCAGATCCTCGCCCACGCGATCGCGCTGTGCGGAAACGATCTCACCTGGTCGAACCTGCGCGTCCAGATGGACAACATCCGGCACTGGCGGGGCGCGCTGACGATCGGACCCGTCACGTACACGAAGACCTTCCACGCCGGGACGAACGAGATCCAGATGGTGCAGGCGAACGCCTCCACGCTGACGATGAACCCCGTATCCGGACTGCTCCACTACCACGAGGTGAAGAGTTCCCTCAAGTAGCGGGCAGCGATGGCACGGCGGCCCGGGCGACGGGGCACTCCCCGCGACCCGGGCCCTCGTCCTACGGCGCGGTCCCGTCCGAATCGCCATCCTGCTTGGATCGTCCCGCCCTGAGGGGGTGTGCTCGTGTTCTGGCAGACGCTCGTCGACGGTCTCGCGGTGGGAAGCCTCTACGCAGTCACCGCGATCGGGCTCGTGCTGATCTACAAGACCTCGAACGTCGTGAACTTCGCCCAGGGCGAGATGGCCATGTTCTCGACGTTCATCGCGTACCAGGCCTTCACGCACTGGGCGTGGCCCTACTGGGCTGCAGTGCTCGCCGCCAGCGCCTTCGCTCTCGTGCTCGGCTGGGCCGTGTACTGGCTCTTCCTTTCGCGGCTCAGCCGGGCACCGCTGCTGAGCCAGATCATCGCGACGCTCGCGCTCTTCCTGCTCTTCCGCGGCGTCGCCGGAGCGATCTGGGGGAATCAGCCGTTCTCGTTCCCCACGGCCGTCCAGCCTACCGTCGTCCGCTTTGGGCCCACGCTGATCCTCTCGACCCAGATCATCACGTTCGCAGCCTGCCTGCTGCTGATGGCGCTCGCCTACGCCCTCTTCCGGTACACGCGCGTCGGACTCGCGATGCAGGCCATCTCGCAGAACATGTTCGCGGCCCGCCTGATGGGCGTTTCCGTCGGCAGGGTGTACGGCTTCAGCTGGGCGCTCAGCACGCTGCTCGGCGCGGTAGCCGGTATGCTGATCGCGCCCACACTGTTCCTCTCACCCACCTTCATGGAGGGAGTCGCCATCCGGGCGTTCGCAGCCGCCGTCGTCGGCGGGTTCGCCTCCCTGCCCGGCGCCGCGGTCGGCGGCCTGCTGTTCGGGGTGCTTGAGAGTCTCTTCGGCTTCTACATCTCGCCGGCGTTCAAGACGACCTTCGTCTCGCTCGTGATCATCGCGGTGCTCTACGTCCGGCCGGGCGGACTGTTTGGCCCGAGGACGGTGAAGAAGGTATGACGAACGCAGCGCGCCCGCGCGCCCTCGCCGCAACCGTCGCGCTCGCCGCCCTCGTGCTGCCCTGGGTCGTAGCGCGCCTGGGGCCCGCGGCGAGCTACATGCTCAACCTGAGCGTCATCTTCGCCATCGTGGCGATCGCACTCAACCTGCTCACCGGTTTCAGCGGGCAGATCTCGCTCGGACACGCCGGATTCCTCATGCTCGGGGAGTACGCCTCCGCCCTCCTGACCCTCAAGGCGGGCTTCCCCTTCTGGGCTGCCCTGCCGGCCTCCGCGCTCCTCGTGGGGGCGATCGGCTTCCTCGTCGGACTCCCTGCGGTACGCCTGAGCGGCAACTTCCTCGCCGTGGCGACGATGGGGTTCGGCCTCGCGGTACCCGAGGTGATGCTCAACTGGGCCGGCCTGACGCATGGCTCCGCGGGCCTGATGCCGAAGAGCCCCACGATCGGCGGGTTCTCGTTCGGATCGGACGTCGCCTACTACTACCTCGCACTCTTCTGCCTCGCACTCGTCTGGTACATCTGCGCGACCCTCCTGCGCAGCCGCACGGGCAGGGCGCTGCAGGCCGTCCGCGACAGCGAGCCAGCCGCCCTCGCCTCGGGCATCAACGCCGCCTACCACAAGGCGCTCGCCTTCGCCATCAGCGCCGCTTTCGCAGGCGTCGCGGGCGCGCTCTACGCCCACTACGTCAACTTCGTCTCCCCGAACGACTTCTCGATCCAGGATTCCTTTCTCTTCCTGGCGATGATCGTGGTGGGAGGTCTCGGGTCGCTGCCCGGCTCGCTGCTCGGCGCGGTCCTGCTGACCGTGGTCAGTCAGCTCAGCACGAGCCTTGGGCAGTTCTCCATCATCCTGACGGGCTCGGTGATGCTGCTCGCCGTGCTGTTCTTCCCCGGCGGGCTCATCTCGCTCGCGCGCCGCCGGCGACCCACTCCCCGGGTCCCTGCGCCGCTGGCGCAGCGCAGCGCAGCGGGTGGATCCTGATGTTCCTGCGCTTCGAGCAGGTCAGCCTGCACTTCTCAGGGGTCGCGGCGCTCAGCGCGGTCGACCTGGAGATCCCGCAGGGAGGGATCTTCGCGATCATCGGGCCGAACGGGGCAGGCAAGACGACCCTCCTGAACTGTGTCTCGCGCTTCTACACGCCGCAGGAGGGCCGCATCACGTTCCTCGGCCGCGACCTGCTGGCCGCGCGGCCGTACGATCTGGCGAGCCTGGGCATCGCGCGCAGTTTCCAGAACGTCGCGCCGTTCGGCCGCATGACGGTCGAGGAGAACATGCTCGTGGGCCTTCACCACACCATCCATTCGAGCGCGCTCTCCCAAGTGCTCCGGCTGCCCGGCGCGCGGGCGGCCGAGCGGCAGGCGCGCGCGCAGGCGCGGGACGTGATGGAGCAGCTAGGCATCCTGGAGCACTCCCAGCGCTACGCCGACGAGCTTCCGTACGGGGTGCAGAAGCGGCTGGACGTCGGCCGTGCGCTGGTCTCGCGCCCGAAGCTCCTGCTGCTCGACGAGCCCGCCGCGGGGATGAACGAGCAGGAGACGGCAGAACTGGGCGAGTGGATCTTGGGCCTGCCGGCGATCACAGGCGTCACCATCGTCATGGTCGAGCACGACATGTCGCTCGTCATGGGCATATCCCAGCGCGTCGCGGTGCTCGACTTCGGCCGCCTGATCGCGGTCGGTGCACCGCAGGAGGTGGCGAGCGACCCGGCGGTGGTGGAGGCGTACCTGGGGAAGGAGGACTAGCGGTGCTGGAGCTTCGCGGTGTCTTCGCCGGCTACGGTCCGATCCTCGGTGTGCGCGACCTGGACCTCACGGTCGGCGAGGGCCAGATCGTAGCGCTGCTCGGGGCGAACGGCGCGGGGAAGTCGACGACGCTTCGGACGATCTCGGGCATCGTTCGCCCGATGGCGGGAATCGTGACCTGGAACGGGCGGCGCGTCGATCGTCTGCCCGCGGACGAGATCGTCGCCCTGGGCATCGTCCACTGCCCGGAGGGGCGCCAGATCTTCCCCGGCCTGAGCGTGCGCGAGAACCTTCGCATGGGATTCTTCTCGCGACGTGACCGCTCGGCCTACGGGCGGGCGGAGGAGCAGGTGTTCGGCGACTTTCCCTGGATGCGCGCGCGTGCCGGCCAGATGGCCGGCACGCTCTCGGGCGGCGAGCAACAGATGCTCGCGATCGCGCGGGCCCTGATGGCTGCGCCGCGACTTCTCCTGCTCGACGAACCCTCTCTCGGCGTCGCGCCGCTGGTGGTGCGGGAGATCCGGAGGATCATCGAGGACATCCGCCGCAGCGGCGTCTCTGTGCTCCTTGTGGAGCAGAACGCGCGCATGGCCCTCTCGATCGCCGACCACGCCTACGTACTGGAGGTCGGGGAGGTCGCGATCGAGGGTGCCGGGGCGGAGCTGCGCGAGGACGCGCGCGTGCAGGAGCGCTACCTCGGCATCCGCAGCGGGACGGGAGCGGGTTAGGAGCCTTCCCGGTCTCCTTGCAGACGTTCGCGAACGCTGGACTTGAGGATCTTCCCGGTGCCCGTCTTCGGGAGTTCCGGCCAGATCTCGAGCGACCTCGGCGCCTTGAAAGCGGCGAGGTGCTCTCGCGCGTAGGCGAGGAGTTCCTCCTCGCTCGCGGACGCTCCGGTTCTCAGCGACACGGCGGCGTGCACCACTTCGCCCCACTTCTCGTGCGGCCGTCCGACGACCGCGCACTCGCGTACTGCGGGGTGGCTGTAGAGTACGTCCTCGATCTCCGCCGTGCTGATGTTCTCGCCGCCGGAGATGATGATGTCCTTCAGACGGTCCACGATCTTGATGTACCCCTCCGGATGGATGATCGCCACGTCGCCCGTATGCAGCCAGCCGCCCCTGAGCGTGGTCTCCGTTGCCTCCGGCTGGTTCCAGTAGCCCTGCATCACGCTGTCGCCGCGCACGAGGAGCTCGCCCACGGACGTTCCGTCCCACGGAAGCTCCCTGCCGTCCGCGCCCTCGATCCGCACGTCGATGCCCACGAGCGGCAAGCCCGCGTAGCCGCGCAGCGTGTTCTGAAGCTCCTGCGGCGCGTCCCTGAGCGTCGACTTCACCGTCGCGACCGCAACGACCGGACAGCTCTCGGACAAGCCGTAGCCGCCGCAGTACTGTCCGCCCAGGCCCTGCATGCTGGCGGCCACGAAGCTCGACGGCGACGGCGCACCGCCCACGCTGAGCTGCACGAGGCTCGAGAGGTCGTACTGCGCGCGGCTCGCGTCCTCGAGCAGCATGCCGACCATGGTCGGCACGAGGTCCGCATGCGTGACGCCATGGGCCTGCACCAGTTCGAAGACGCGCCGCGGGACGAAGCGGCGCAGCATCACGTGCGTGCCGCCGAGCGCCGTCACGTAGTGCGGCGTGCCCCAGCCGTTGACATGGAAGAGCGGAATGGTGTGGAGGAGCACGATCGTGTCGTCGAGTCCGCCGCCGAACCCGGTCTGCAGGGCATGCAGGTAGAGGCTCCTGTGCGTCAGGGCGACGCCCTTCGGCCGCGAGGTGGTTCCCGATGTGTAGAAGATCTCCGCCACCTGGTCCTCGTCGACCTCCGTGTCGATCGGCACCGAGGACGCCCCGGCGAGCAGCGACTCGTAGTCCTGGTAGTCCGGGTGGCCGCCCTCGATCCCAATCTCGACCAGCCGGATCTCGGGGTGCAGGCGCGAGAGTTCCTTGGCCCAGCCCTCGAAGTCCGAGTCGAACAGCAGCACCTTGGGCTCCGCGTCCTCGACGATGTAGGCGATCTCGTCGAACGTGAGGCGGATGTTCAGCGGAACGAGGATCGCTCCGAACTGGACGACGCCGAAGTAGGCCTCGAGGAGCGGGTGGTTGTTGTAGGCAAGCAGCGCGACGCGATCGCCTTGCCCTACTCCGAGGGACTGTAGTCCGTGCGAGAGCCGCTGCGCGCGCTCGTGGAACTCGCGGTAGGTGAACTGGCCGTCCTGGTCGATCACCGCCACCTTGTTCCCGTAGATGCGAGAGGCGCGGTCGAGGAATCGCTTGACGTTCAGGGGCACCTTCACCCGTGTTTCCTCCTTCGGTTCCAGATGTTGGCCCCGCGGGGCTCGGCGGGCCGGATGCGTGGCCGGACCGACCGGTTGGTCTGTCGCTTCGCCCTGCGACCCGCCCGATCCTCTCCGCTCGCCTCGCAGGGTGAGGCTACGCCCGAACGAGCCACCCTGCCTCGCGGCGCGCGACAAGAGGCATCCGGTCCACACCCCCCGCCAGTTCGACGAGATCCCCGAAGCCCTCTCGCACCAGCCACCTGCCCGTACGAGAGAGTCTGAGCGCTCCCGCGATGTCCTGGGCATGGGCGCGGTAGGCCGCAAGCGCCGCGAGCGCGGCGTCCGAGGGGAGCCACTCCCCCACCCGCGACAGGCGCTCGACGATGCAGCCGGCCGCGAGGAAGTCGTCGAAGGCGAACCGCCCCGAAGACCCCGCACAGACCAGGAGGACGTCGTCGCCTGCGCCGCGCGCCGCCGCATCCCTCGCCACCGCGTCGGCGTTGACGAGGGCGCCGGCGTAGAGCTCTTTGGCGTGCCACGCGCTTGCGAGCGCCACCGTGCCGTTCGTGCTCGAGAGGATCAGGGAGCGCTGCGCGCAGTCGGGCCATGCCCAGCGCAGCGGGTCGATCGGCGCGAAGGACGGGATCGGCCTGCCGAGCCACTCGCCCGCGAGCAGGCACTCGTCGGGCCCGAGCGCGTCCGCCCCGGCCCGCGCGGCGGACTCCCCGGCGACCGGAAGCACCCGGGGCATGCCCTGGCGCAGCGCGTAGGCGATCGTCGTCGTCGCGAGCAGCACGTCGAGCACCACGACGATGCTCCCGGAGATCCGCTCCGGCGAGACCTCCTCCTTCGTGAGCAGGACGTCGACGCGTGCCGTCACCCGAGCTCCTCCCGTCCCGCCAGCTCTGCTGCACGCTCGATGAGCAGGCGCACGCGCCGGTCGAAGGTGGCGAAGCGGGGGTCCGTCGTCTGGCCGCGCTTCCAGCGCACGAAGATCTGCTGCACGATCACCGCGAGCTTGAAGTAGGCGAACACCAGGTAGTAGGGAAGCGCATCGATCGCGAGGCCAGAGCGCCGCGCGTACTCCTGCGCGATCTCGGTCCTCGTCCAGAAGCCCGGCTGGGCGCTCGGATAGGGCAAGCCCTCGCGCAGCTCGGGAGAGTCGCTGGGCTCTACCCAGTAGCTGAGCGCCACGCCGAGGTCGAGCAGGGGATCCCCGATCGTCGCCATCTCCCAGTCGACGACCGCCCGGACTTCGTCCGGCGCGCCCGGTGCGACGATCAGGTTATTGAGCTTGAAGTCGTTGTGGATGGCGGTCGGAGGCGGGCTCGGCGGCACGCTGCGCGTGAGCCAGTCGATGAGCGGCTCGAGCGCCGGGATCTCGTCGGTCGCCGCGCGCCGGTAGCGCTCGATCCAGCGCTCCACCTGGCGGGCGAGGAAGCCCTCGGGGTGGCCGAACTCGCCCAGACCCGCCACCTGCCAGTCGACCGCATGCAGCGTGCAGAGCGTCGCGACGAAGCTTCGCGAGACGCGTTCGCCCCAGGGGATTCCCGGCGGCAGGTCTACGGGAAGTGCCCGGTCGATCACGTCACCCGGCCGGTACTCCATCACGTAGAACGGGACCGGGAGCACGCTCGGGTCGTCGCACAGCCAGTACGGCCGCGGCGCCAGCGGGAAGGCCCCGCAAAGCCTCGCGAGCCAGTGGTACTCGCGGTCCATGTCGTGCGCCTTGGCCGCCACGGGCCCGCGTGGCGGGCGTCGCAGCACGCCGCGCCACGCGCCCCGGGCGAGCAGGTAGGTGAGGTTCGAGGCGCCGGCCGGGAACTGCCAGACCGTGAGCGGGCCCTCTCCGGACTCTGGCACGTGCCGCGCCAGTGCCGCCGACAAGCGCAGGCGGTCGAAGTCGTCCTCGGGGCGTACCTCCCGCACATCCGCCATCCGCCTTCCTCCCCTCTCTCGGCGTTCCCGGGAGACGCGTCAGCGCTTGAACGCCGCGGCGCCGTCGTCGACGAAGTAGACCTGGCCGTTGACGAACGAGGCGTCGTCGCTCGCGAGGAACGCGACCACCTTCGCAACCTCCTCGGGCTGCCCCGCCCTGCCGCGCATCTGGGCGCGCTCGATCTGCTGCCAGCGCGCGGGATCCTCCTTCCAGCGGCTGACGATCCCGGTGTCGATCAGGCCGGGTGCCACCGCCACCACCCGGATGTTGTAGGGCGCGAGTTCCAAGGCGGCGGCCCGCGTCATCGCGACGACGGCGCCTTTGCTCGCGTGGTAGGGGAGCCTGCGGCGGTCGGCGATGAACGCGTAGATCGACGCCGTGTTGATGATCACGCCACCGCGCTCCCGCATCGCCCCGGCCGCGGCCTTGATGCCGTAGAAGACGCCGTGCTGGTTCACGGCGACCGTCCGCTCGTACTCCGCCACGGGTAGTTCGAGGATCCCGAGTGGCGGGTTCCCGATGCCGGCGTTGTTGCACATCACGTCCAGGCGGCCGAAGCGCCGCAGCGTCTCATCGATTAGGGCCCGCACACTCTCGTAGGAGGCGACGTCGACGCGGACGAAGTCAGCGGTTCCTCCGTTCGCGCGGATCCCCTCCGCCGTCTCGGCGCCCGCGGCTTCGGCGATGTCGGCCGCGACGACGCGTGCGCCCTCTTGGGCGAACTCACGCGCGCAGGCCCGCCCGATGCCGCTGCCCGCCCCGGTGACGATCGCGACCTTGTCCGCAAAGCGCACCCTTAGCACCCCCTACTGCAGTTCGAGGCGCGCGACGGAACGCCGGTGCACCTCGTCCGGGCCGTCCGCGAGGCGCAGCGTACGCTGGTTCGCCCACATGGCGGCGAGCGGGAAGTCGTCGCTGACGCCCGCACCGCCGAACGCCTGGATCGCACGGTCGATCACGCGCAGCGCGACGTTGGGTGCGACCACCTTGATCATCGCGATCTCCTTCTGCGCCACCTTGTTGCCCGCCGTGTCCATCATGTAGGCCGCCTTCAGCGTCAGAAGGCGCGCCTGCTCGATCTCGATGCGGGAGTCGGCGATCCACTCCCGGATCACACCCTGGTCCGCAAGCGGGCGCCCGAACGCGACGCGACGCTTCACCCGGTCGACCATCAGCTCGAGCGCACGTTCCGCCGCGCCGATGCTGCGCATGCAGTGGTGGATCCGGCCCGGTCCGAGCCGGCCCTGGGCGATGGCGAAGCCTTTCCCCTCGCCCCAGATGATGTTCGCCGCGGGTACGCGCACGTCTCGATAGTCGATCTCCGCGTGGCCGTGCGGCGCGTGGTCGTACCCGAAGACGGGGAGCGTGCGCACGATGCGCACTCCAGGCGCATCCATCGGCACGAGGATCATCGACTGCTGCTCGTAGCGAGGTGCCGAGGGGTTCGTTTTGCCCATGAAGATCGCGACCTTGCAGCGCGGGTCTCCGCCGCCCGACGACCACCATTTGCGTCCGTTGACGACGTACTCGTCGCCGGCGCGGACGATGCTCGCCTCGATGTTCGTCGCGTCCGAGGAGGCGACGTCCGGCTCCGTCATCGAGAAGCAGGACCGGATCTCTCCCGCCAAGAGTGGCACGAGCCACTTCCGCTGCTGCTCCGGACTGCCGTAGCGGGCCAGTACCTCCATGTTGCCGGTGTCCGGCGCGCTGCAGTTGAACACCTCCGGCCCGATCGCCGATCGCCCCATGATCTCGCAGAGCGGCGCGTACTCGAGGTTCGTGAGCCCCGCGCCCCAGTCGCTGTCGGGCATGAAGAGGTTCCAAAGCTCCGCGGCCCTCGCCTGCCGCTTCATCTCCTCCAGGACCGGAGGGATCGACCAGCGATCCGCCCCAGCCTGGAGCTGCGCGTGGAAGGTGACCTCGCCGGGCTCCACGACGTCGCGCATGAACTCGATCAGGGTTGCTCTAAGACGCTCCACTCGCTCCGAATACGCGAAGTCCACGGCCCGCGCCTCCTTCGACCGACGGCCCCATCGTGCCACCAGACCGGCCGGTCGGTCTGTGCACTTCGCGCTTCGCTCGGCATCCCCTGCTCGCCGTCCCTTCTGAACGGTTTCCCGCGTCATGGACACATTCGCCGGACGGGCGCAGTGGGCGAACGGCGCATCACCCGGAGGACAGTTGGACCTATGCGCGCACGACCAAGGCTACCTACAATGCTGGCAAGCCGCGAACGCACATCCTAGTGGAGGCGAACACATGGCGCTGCGCCTGGGTCGGGAGATCCTCTACCTCAGCCGAGACGACGTCCTGCGCGTGGGCCCGAGCATGGCGGAGACGATCGAGCTCGTGCGGGGAGCGTTCCAGGAGAAGGGCGCAGGTCTCACACAACTGCCCCCGAAGACCGCGCTTCACCCGTTGAACGAGGACGCGTTCCTCCATGCCATGCCGGCGTACGTCCCCGGTTCCCGGGCGGTCGGGATGAAGTGGGTTTCGGGCTACCCAGACAACCCCGCGAAGGGACTGCCCTACATCACCGGCCTCCTCATCCTGAACGATCCCGACTCCGGGGTCCCGATCGCCGTGATGGACTGCAGCTGGATCACGGCGCAGCGCACGGGAGCCGTCAGCGGTCTCGCGGCGGGAGTCCTCGCCCGGACCGGCAGCCAAGAGCTCGCGCTGCTGGGTGCGGGCGTGCAGGGCCGCACCCAGCTCGAGGCAATGGTCGTGGCCTTGCCGGAGCTTCAGGAAGTCCGCGTCTACGACGTGCACCCCGACGCCGCCGATCGTTTCGTCGAGGAGATGGCGGCGAAGGCGCCGGGCGCGCGGCTCGCAGTGGTCGCTTCGCCCGAGCGCGCGGTGCACGGTGCGGATGTCGTCGTCACCGCCGGGCCGATCCTCAAGCAGCCGTCACCGGTCGTGCAGGGTGCGTGGCTGAAGGAAGGAGCACTCGGTCTGCCCGTCGACTTCGATTCCATGTGGACCGAAGGCGCACTCCACGCCGAGCGGTACTACGTCGACGACCTCGCCCAGTACCGCTACTACCAGGGACAAGGCTTCTTCGGAGGCGCCCCAGCGCCGAGCGGCGACCTCGGCGACCTGCTCACGGGCCGCATCGCGAGTCGCCAGACGGACGCAGAACGCATCGTCTCGATGAACCTCGGGGTGGCGATCGCGGACATGCCGTACGCGCGCGTCGCCTACGAGCGGGCGCTCGAGAAGGGTGTCGGCGCCGTGCTTCCGCTCTAGCACCAGCAACGGCCAGGCGAGGCGAAGGGAGGAGCACCTACAATCCGTGCTCCTCCCTTCGCGCGCATCCTCACGGTCCGCGACCGCTCCCGACAGTCTTCGCCACCGTCACCGAACCTGTCTTCCCGTCGACGAGCGCCAGTACGACCTCGACGCCGCCAGGGGAGGGTCCACCCGTGGCGATCAGGCCCTTCCCGACGAACTCAACAACGTATGCGTCCAGCAGGTTCCCCGGCGGCCCACCGATCAGACGGGCCGCCTGGATGTAGATGCGCCCCGCGTGCTTGGCAAGTCCGGGGTAGGAGTGCAGCGCCTTGGAGATGGCGAGTGTCGGGGTGATCCGGCCAAGCACAACCGGGGCGGCGGTTTGCCACGGGATGGGAGCAATCCGCTGCGAGTAGGGACGCGGCTTCTGCCAGGGCACCCGACGCACCGGAATGCCATCGACCGTCGCCGGATACCTCATCGCCGGCATGTTGTATCCACGGCCGATCTCCGGTCCGCATCCCCCAAGGACTAGACCGGCCACCGCAAGGAGGGCTAGCAACCCGTACATTCGCGTTCCTCTGCCCAGGGTCACCACATTGCACCTCGACGAACGTCCTTCGCACATTGAACACTATCCATGTGCGGTCGTGATCGTGGACGGTGACAGCACCGCGTGCAATGATGCGGCGGTGGGCAACCGTCAAAACGCCGCGACGCGCAAGATCCCGCTCCAGGTGTTGCACGCCGCCCGGGGGCGCGAATTAAGCACGGATTCTACGACCTGAACAACGTCAACACCTGGCCGCTTGAGCCTAATGTGGATCTGAGGGTGTAACTTGGGCGAAAAAGATAGTCCGTCGCGCTTGCGACGGACTGAAAAAGTGGTGGGCGATGAGGGGCTCGAACCCCCGACCTCGTGCATGTCAAGTATGCTTAGGCCCGCTCCTGGCGTAGGTTTCAGGCCACGCGCCGCGTCGCAGCGCGGCTTTGCGAGACAGGGCGGGACAGGGTATGCCAGCCTATGCTGTGAAATTCACAGCGGATTCACAGCGGAAACGGTGGCCGGGTTGGCCCCGTAAGGCGCACGTCGCTTGGGGCCGACGCGACCATTTGCGCTAGGGGCAGCAACACGAACCACCATCGTACGACTAGCGGAACGCGCCCTAAGGCAAAGAGCGCACGGTACA
>JAJYTE010000002.1 GCA_021793215.1 Bacillota bacterium | reverse complement strand
GGAAGCACCGTCGACCCAGGACGCCATCGCCAGGATCATGCACAGGGGAGACGCCGCGTGGCGTCTCCCCTGTGCATCGCTTCTTCACTAGGTCGCAGCGACCGTGCCCTCCGGGCTCGGGTACCCCACACCGGGGTCCTCGCGGAGCGGTGGTCCTCCGTACCGCGCGAACCACTCGCCGATCCGCAGCAGTCGGTCGATTGCGCGGCGCGGTTTCGTGATCGCGTGGTGCTCGCCCTGGTAGATGACGAGCTCCGTCGGCACGCCGCGTTTCCTCAGCGTCACGTAGAGCTGCTCCGCCTGGTCGAGCGGGCAGCGCCAATCCTCCTGGCCGGCCGTGATCAGCAGCGGCGTTTGAATGTCCGCAGCGCCGGAGGCAGGGGACATCGCCCGGTACGCCTCCGCGTTCTGCCAGGGCACTCCGAGGTCGTTCTGCCACCAGAGGTGGCAGTCGTCGGTGCCGAAGGCTGAGACGTACTCCCACTGTCCGTGCTCGCTGACAGCCGCGCGGAACCTCCGGGTGTGGCCGACTGCCCAGTTCGTCATGATGCCGCCCTGCGAGAAGCCCGTGACGTAGAGGCGCTCCGGGTCGACGTCGCCGCGCGCCACAAGAAAGTCCACGCCGGCCATCACGTCCGCGTGCTCGAGCGGACCCCATTGGCCCTGGATCTCCTGGCAGAAGGCCTCGCCGAAGGAGATCGAGCCGCGGTAGTTGACCTGCAACACGACGTAGCCCCGCTGCGCGAAGTAGATCGTGTCGAAGTCGAAGCCCGGGCTGTCGAACCACATGGGCCCGCCGTGGATCTGCACCATCAGGGGCGACCTGGCGCCGGCTCCGCTGCCGGGAGGGAACGAGGCGAGCGCGTCGACCGACTGTCCGTCGGGTGCGGTCAGCGTGAGGCGTTCGAGCCTGGGAAGCTGCAGACCGTCCAGGATCTCCTGGTGGAACGATGTAAGCCGGACGGGCTCCTCCGCACCCAGGCGGTACAGCTCGATCCCCGCGTCGGGCTGGGACATCACCGCGACGATCCGACCCGCCCGAGCGTCCAGCGTGCCGACCGTTCCGACTGGGCCATGCGGTGCGAGGTACTCGACCGCTCCGTCGAGGCGGATGCGGGCGACCTTCGCCTGCGCCCGGTCCGCCACCACGGCGATGAGGGTGTCGTCGTCCACCCAGCGAACGTCGCCCAGCACCGGTCGGTCGAGGGTTCGCGTCAGGACATTGAGGGGTGTGCGCTCGAGGGCGACGGGGTAGACCCTTGCGGAGGCGACGGGGTCCTCTGGCGCGCCGTCCGGGACGACGCCGCCGATCGTGGAGAACCCCTGGCCGAGCGCGTCGGCGAGGCTCTTCAGCGGCCGCGCGTTCTCGAGGCCCACGACAACCAGGTGCGTGATCTCGTAGTCGTCCTCCGGGTCGCGCGGCGTCGTGAACGCCGCCTTCGTTCCGTCCCTGGAGAACGCGGGCGGCTGCTCCGCCAGCGCGGCGTTCACGTCCCCGAAAGTCAGGCGCTTGAGGCCGGACCCGTCGCTCTGGGCGAGGAAGACATCCCACCGCCGGTTCTGGTCCGCGTCGCCCGTACAGTTGGCGACGAAGCCTATCATGCTGCCGTCGGGTGTGAACGAGGGCAGGCGACAGTCGAAGGGCGCGTCCGTGAGCTGCCTGGCCTGCCGAGTATCGACGCGGGCGATGAAGATCTGCGTCTTGACCTCGTCGAGGTAGCCCTCGCCATCCATCTTGTGCTGAACGCGACGCACGACGAGCGGTCCGTCGTCCTCGCGGATCGCCTTGAGGTACTCCTTCTCGCCGGCTTTCGGCGCTCTCGCCGCGTAGGCGATCTCCGTACCGTCTGGCGACCAGCAGAAGGATGCGACGCCCTCTTCGGCATAGGTCAACTGGCGGGGCTCGCCGCCGAGCGCGACGTCGAGCGCCCAGACCTGCCGCCTTGGCTTCGTCTCCTTGCCCTTCTCGGCGTCCTTGCCGGCCGGCGCACGCAGCGCCAGCACCTCGGGCTCGTCTGGACGCGTCGAGAGGAACCCCAGCATACTGCCGTCCGGGGAGAAGGCCGGCGCGCTTCCGCCGGCCTTCCCGCGGGTCAGTCGGTGGGCCGGGCCGCCGTCGACCGGCACCAGGTAAAGACTCTCCACGCGGTCGTTCTCCTGCTCGAGGTACGAGAGCACCACGACCGCGGCGAAGCGCCCGTCCGGCGAGAGGGCGCAGGCAGTCGGCTGACGCAGTCGGTAGATGTCCTTGAGCGTAAGGTTCTTGAGGTCGGACAAGGGAGTCATCCTCTCATCGGTCAGAGCGCGGCGTGCGTGTAGAGCGCACCGCCGATCCGCACTTCGCCGTCGGTGTCATCGCCCGCGCTGAGGTGGACGGCGAATGGCCGCTCGCCGCGCAGGGCGTGGGCAGCCTGCACCGCCGGGGGTGCAGATGGCCCGCCGCAGAGCAAGATGTCGCCGCCGCGCAGCGAGATGCGCAGGGCTTCGCCGTAGGATCGGGTCGCCGCCTCGTGCGCCACGAGTCCGAACGCCTTGCGCATCCATTCGGCCGTCTCCTCGGGATCGCGGCAAGCGATCGCGATCCCGCCCACCACCGCACGCGGACTCGGGCCTGCGATGCCCCGGGCGACAAGGTCGGCCATGCGCAGGCGGTCCGTTTCATGCCAGTCGATCAGCATTGGCGGCACGAAGTCGGCGTCGGGCATCTCAAGGAACGCGAGGCTCCAACGCAGGACGGATCCGTCCGGGCGCTCGCGGTAGCCCGGCACGGGACCGTTGCAGCGAATTCCCGCCGCGCGCGCCTTTCCGACCACTGCCATGATGTCTCCGGTTCGCAGCGCGAGCCGCCAGATGCCGTCTCCCCGCGCCTCCTCCGCAATCACGGCCCGACCGAAGGTGGATCCCTCCGCCACCGCACGGTCCTCGATCGCCAAGAGTTCGATGTAGGTGAGGCCGAGATGGCACAGCGCGTTGTGGGTCCCCCAGTGCGCGTGCCTGCCGCCGGGCACTGTGCGAAGGCCGATCGACTCGAGTCCGGCGCAGGCCGCCTCGAGATCGGCCACCGTCTGCACGATGTGGTCAAGGGCGATCGGCATCGCGTGTCCCTCCCTGCGGCCGAATGCGTCCGCGGATCGCGTCCCAGCGTTCGAAGAACTGCGCCTCGTCGCCGAGCTGCGTCGGATGGTAGTACCGCGCATCCCGCAGCGCCTGC
The DNA here is from genome assembly GCA_021793215.1 of Bacillota bacterium. Taxonomy (GTDB): domain Bacteria; phylum Bacillota; class Sulfobacillia; order JAJZYS01; family JAJYTV01; genus JAJYTV01. The sequence continues at coordinate 120,514 of JAJYTE010000002.1, read as the reverse complement.
GGGAGGTGCTCCTGCGCCGCGACACCGCTGGGATCGTCGTGCGCGTAGCGGTACCCCTGCCCGTACCCCTGGGAGCGCATGAGCCCTGTCACCGCGTTTCTCAGGTGCAGTGGCACGGGCTCGCCTGGGCGGCGGCGCACGTCCTCCTGCGCCGCGTCGTAGGCGCGCAACGCGGAGTTGCTCTTCGGTGCGAGGGCGAGGTAGAGTGCCGCTTCCGCGAGCATCAGCCGCGCCTCCGGCAGACCCACGAGCTGGGTTGCCTGCATCGCCGCCACGGCAAGCGGAAGCGCGGCGGGGTCGGCGAGGCCAATGTCCTCGGAGGCCGAGATGACGAGCCGACGCGCGGCAAAGAGGGGGTCGTCACCCGCCTCCAGGAGGCGCGCCAGCCAGTAGACCGCGGCGTCGGCGTCCGAGCCCCGGATGCTCTTGATGAGCGCCGACGCGATGTCGTAGTGCAGGTCGCCCTGCCGGTCGTGGCGCAGCGCGGGGTGCAGGTACGCTTCGCGGATCGCCTGCGCGTCGATCTCCCGAATCCCCTCGTCGTCCGGCGGCGCGGCGCTGGCCGCGAGTTCGAGGGCGTTCAAGGCGGTGCGCGCGTCGCCGCCCGCGTGCCGGATCAGCGCGTCGCGGGCCTCGTCGGCGAGACGGCAGGAGAGATTGCCGATGCCGCGCTCGCGGTCCTCGATCGCGCGGTCGATCAGCGTCGCCATCGAAGCGTCTTCCAGCGCCGAGAGGGCGACGACCTGGCAGCGCGAGAGGAGCGCGTTGTTCACGGAGAAGCTGGGGTTCTCGGTCGTCGCGCCGATGAACCGCACGGTCCCTGCCTCGACGTGGGGCAGGATCGCATCCTGCTGCGAGCGGCTGAAGCGGTGCAGCTCGTCCACGAACAGCACGGTGCGCCGACCGTCCTGACGCAGCGCGCGCTGGGCCTCCTCGACCTCCTTGCGCAAGTCGGCGACGCCGGACGTGACGGCCGACAGGGCGGAGAAGCGCGCGCGAAGCGCCTGCGCGATCAGCCGCGCGAGCGTCGTCTTGCCGGTTCCCGGCGGACCCCAGAGGATCAGTGAGGGTGCGTCGCCGCGGGCGAGGGCTCGCCGCAGCACGCTCTGCTCACCCACGACGGCACTCTGGCCGACGAACTCCGCGAAGTCGCGCGGGCGCATGCGAGCCGCGAGCGGCATCGCGGCCTCCACCTGCGCCCGATCGTCGAAGAGCCCTCCGTCACCAGCACCCGGCATGCCGCGTCCCCCTACACCTTGGGTAGAACACCCTCCAACTTCTGGAGCTTGTCTTCGAGGTCCGACGCGAGGGCCTGGGCGTCGGCTGCGCCGGAGAGGTTGACGCGCACGTTGCGCGCGGCCACGTCCGCCGCCGCGCGGGCGAAGACCGAAGCACTCTCCCAGTCGGAGTTGGCCGAAGGCGGTGTGATCTCCTGCGCCCTGGCGATCACCTTCGCGAGCGCGATCACCTGATCGAGGATGCGCAGCGGGGAGAGCGCCGCGATGCGCAGCGCCGCTGCGATCGCCTGCGCGCGCACCGGGTCCTCCTTGGGGAGGCGGTACGCGGCGAGCACCTGCTGGAAGGCTTCCCCGTCGAGTTCCGCCTGCCGCACGAGCTCCCCCCGCAGCGCGGTCGCATCGAGGACCACTTCCTCGGCCCCCGGCTTGCCCTTCTTCTGGCCAAGTCCGGCACACATCTCGACGAGCGCGGCGCCCGTCGCGGCCACGTAGCAGGCCGCGGCGCCACCGCCAGGGGTGGCGGTCGCTGCGGCGAGTTCCTCTAGGAATCGATCCATTGGCGCATCTCCTCCGTTGCATTTCCATCCTGCGCGAGTTGCCGTCCTCCGGCGAACACCTGGGAGACTGGATTCATGCCGAACGCGTAGAAGAGCACGCGGTAGTCGCTGTCGTCGAGCAGCAGGAAGTCGGCGGCGAACCCCTCGGCGAGCTGCCCGCGATGCTCCTCCATGCCGACCGCCGCCGCCGCGTTGCGCGTCGCCGCCAAGAGTGCCTCCGCCGGGCGGAATCCCGCCGTGTGCATCGCGAGCGCGAGCGCCATCGGCATGGAGAAGGTCGGCGAGGACCCGGGGTTCTGGTCGGTCGCGAGCGCCGCCCTCACGCCGGCCTCTCGCTGCCGCGCGGCCTGCAGGGGGCGTTCATGCAGGAAGAAGGCGGTGCCAGGCAGGTTCACAGAGATGACGCCCGTCGCGGCCATCGCCCGCAGCCCCTCGTCGGTCGCGGCGAGCAGGTGGTCGGCGGAGCGCGCGCCGAGTTCGGCGGCGAGTTCGGCGCCGCCGCTCGGACGCAGTTCGTCGGCGTGCAGCCGGATCGCGAGAGAGACGGCGCGAGCCGCCTCAAGATGGGCCCTCGCGTCCTCCACGCTGAAGACGCCTTCCTCGCAGAAGACGTCGACCGCGTCCGCGAGCTCCTTCTGCGCCACGTCGGCCAGGAGGGCGTTCATCTCCTGGAGGTGCGCCGCCCGGTCCGAGGTGCCCATCGGCCAGGCGTGCAGGCCCAGGAAGGTTCGCGCGATCGCGATCGGCGCGCGCTTGCGCACCAAAGCGAGCAGCCGCAGCAGCCGCGTCTCTCGCGCTGCGGTCAAGCCGTAGCCCGTCTTCACCTCGACTGCGGTCGTGCCGTAGGCGACCGCCTGCGCGATGCGCTGGCGCGTCGCGCGCACGATCGCGGCGTCCTCTGCGGCCTCGGTCGCCCGCACGGTCTCCTGGATGCCGCCGCCCGCCTGCAGGATCTCGAGGTACCCCCTGCCGTCTTGGCGCAGCTGCATCTCCGGGATGCGCCGCCCTGCGTGCAGCGCGTGCGTGTGCGGATCGACGAACCCGGGGATGAGCGCGCGCCCCCCGGCGTCGAGGAGCTGGGTCTCTGGCCCTAGCGTCGTCTCCGAGAGCACGCGCTCCGTTTCACCGATCCTCGTGATCTTGCCGCCGCGCACGACGATCGCGCCATCCTCGATCTGCCGCAGCTCGCCGATCGCGCCCATCTGCGTCGTCGCGTCGTCGCAGGGAGTGATGTGCGCGTGGAAGACGACGAGGTCCGGTGCGCTCACTTCTCGCCCTCCTGCTGCGCAAGCCGGAGTTCGAGCACCTGCTCCGGCTGGAAGCCGCGAAGGCGCAGGCTGCGCTGCGCGACTGCGAGGAGCGCGCCCAGCGGAACGAGTCCGACGACCTCCGCGTGCGAGACGGAGACCCCATGCTGCGCAGCCTCCGCCACGACGAACTCGTAGGCGCGGTAGATCGGGGTCTGGTCGACGTCCACGAGGTTCATCGACACCTGCACGCTGCCCTGGGCTGTCGTGTCGATGGCGATCGCCCGCACGTTCCTGAGCCCGCCGGAGCTCTCGCGCACCGCCTTCGCGATCGCCTTCGCGACCTCTATGTCGAGGCTGCGCAGGTAGACGTTGAAGGCCACGAGTGGCCGCCTCGCGCCGATCACCGACGCCCCGAAACTCGGGTGCAGCTCCGGGCCGCCGACGTCCGGGCGGCGCGATGGATCCACCTTCACCGCCTCGCGCAGACCTTCGAAGTTGCCCTTGCGGATCTCCGGCAGAAGGCGCCTCTCGCCGAGCGAGGCCTCCTCATAGTAGTAGATCGGAATCTCGAGCTCGTCCCAGAGACGCTGGCCCAGTGCGTGCGCCGCCTCGATGGCGTCTGCCATCGTCGCGTCCTCGAGCGGCAGGAAGGGCAGCACGTCCAGGGCGCCCATGCGTGGGTGGCCGCCTTCATGCTGGCGCAGGTCGATCTCGCGCAGCGCGATGCGGCACGCGGCGATCGTCGCGTCGATCAGGGCGTCGCGCGTGCCGACGGCGGTCAGCACGCAGCGGTTGTGGTCATGGTCGTACTCGAAGTCGAGCAGCAGCGATCCCGGTTGCTCGCGGTAGCAGCGGCAGAGCGCGTCGATCACGTCCTGACGCCGGCCCTCGCTGAAGTTGGGGACGATCTCGAAGCGCTTCAACGTTCGTTTCCCTCCTCCGATGCGCTGAGGACCTCCCCGCCGCGGCAGAGCGCCGCGCCCACTGCGAGGTCCTGGCTCAGCACGGTGTCCTGGTAGTGCGGCAGATCGCGGCGCACCCGCCGGTGCACGCGGCGGGTCGCGGGCGACAGGTCCTCCACCCCGGCGAAGTCCACGGCCTGACAGGCAACCGCGAGTTCGATGCCGAGCACCTGCCAGCTCTGCCGCAGGACGTCCTGCAGCTTGAGCGCGGCGATCGAGCCCATCGAGACGAGGTCCTCCTGGTTCGCCGAGGTGGGGATCGAGTCGACCGACGCGGGGTGCGAGAGCACCTTGTTGTGCGAAACGAGCGCCGCCGCGGTGTACTGCGCGATCATCATACCCGACGACGTCCCGCCCGCGTCGGTCAAAAAGGCCGGTAGTCCGCTCAGAACCGGGTTCACGAGCCGCTCGACGCGTCGCTCCGAGATGGACGCCATCTCCGAAAGGCCGATCGCAAGGTAGTCGAGCGCCACCGCGAGCGGCTCTCCGTGGAAGTTGCCGCCGGAGATCACCGAACCGTCTTCGGCGAAGACGAGCGGGTTGTCGGTGGCGCTATTGACCTCGATCTCCAGTACGCCGCGCACGTGGCTAGCGACCTGGCGCGCCGCGCCGTGCACCTGCGGGATGCAGCGGATGGAGTATGCGTCCTGCATGCGCAGCTGGCCGGGCGAGGTCGTCAGGCGACTTCCCGCGAGCAGCGTCCGCAGGTGGGCGGCGGCCCTGATCGCGCCGGGATGCGGGCGCGCGCGTACCACATGCTCCGCGTAGGCGTCCGGGATGGAACGCAGCGCCTGGTGCGACAGGCTCGCGACGACATCCGCAGTCTCGAGGAGCCGCTCCGCCTCGAGGAGTGCCAAGGTGCCGAGTGCGGCCATGAGCTGCGTGCCGTTCGTGAGGGCGAGCCCTTCCTTGGCGTGAAGGGCCAACGGCCCGAGTCCGATCGCGGACTGCGCCTGTGCCGCCGGCATCCGGACGCCGCGCAGTCGCATCTCCCCAAGGCCCAGCAGCGGCAGCGCGAGGTGCGCGAGCGGAGCGAGGTCTCCGCTCGCGCCGACCGACCCCTGGCTCGGCACGATGGGCAGGCAGTCCTCTCTCAGCCATGTGAGCAGACGCTCCACGAGACCGATGCTGACACCGGAGTGGCCCTTCGCGAGCGCGTTCGCGCGCAAGAGCAGCATCGCCCGTACGACCGCATCGGGCAGCACTTCGCCGACGCCGGCGGCATGGTTCTTCAGGAGGTTCTCCTGCAAGAGCTGGCGATCCTCTGGCGGGATGGAGATGCGGGCGAGGTCGCCGAACCCCGTGGTGACGCCGTAGACCGCCTGATTCTCCTTAAGCGCCCTCTCCACGACAGCGCGCGAGTCCTTCATCTGCTTCGCCGCCTGCGCAGAGAGCCGGATCGCACCTTGGCCCTCCGCCGCTGCCCCCACGTCTTCGAGCGTCAGATGGTGGCCGTCGATCTCGAGCATACTCAGCCTCCAATGGTTGCGTCCGCGGGCCGCGGGGCCCGCCGTCTGACTTCGTTATACCCAGGGGTCTCGGGGAGTGTCCACGCCAGTGCGCTACTCGGATGGAGCGAGCCCCTCAGAAACGGGTGAACCCTCTCGAAGGTTAAACCTGGAGGTGCAAAACACATGTTCATGCGGATCATGGCTGCCATCGCTGCAGCCCTAGGCGTCACACTCGGCGGGTTCGCCCTGCATAGCGCCGCTCACCTCAATACGGGTCTACGGACGTCCACGGCGGGCCGTTCCAATCTGTCATCCACGGCATCCGGCGCCTCTGGAGCCCAGTCCCAAACGGCCGCTCTCATTGGCACCTCCGCCCAGCTGTCCGCAGGCGGTGAGGCCCACCAGACGGTCGTTCCGGCCGTCGTCACCACCGTATCAGGCAACACGGTGACGATCTCGCCGCTCTCGGCGTCGTCCTGGAGCCGGGCCGGGCTCTCCGCGGATCAGACGCTGACGATCCCCGTCTCTCTCTCCGCGAGCGTCCTCGGCGTCCAGATCGATCTCTCCGCCGTCCACGTCGGCAGCGACGTCGTCGCGCGCGTCCAAGGCGGCGTGGTCGACTCCCTGCAGGCGAGTTCCGCCGCTGCCGTGAACAAGAACTAGGCGCAGACTTCAAGGGGGCACCCTCGATCGGAGGGTGCCCTTTGGGCTTCCTTTGACAGACTCTTTGGGCCAACCCTACAATTGAGAGAACTTTCTCAAAGGGCGGGTGGCCACGTTGGAACTGCAGAGACCGCGCGGCACGCAGGACATCCTGCCCAAGGACAGCGCGAAGTGGCAAGTCGTGGAGGCCGCCGCCCACCGCGTTGCCCAGTCCTTCGGCTACGCCGAGGTGCGCACGCCAACCTTCGAACATGTCGAGGTGTTCCGCCGCGGCGTCGGCGATGCGACCGACATCGTCGAGAAGGAGATGTACGAGTTCAAGGACCACGGCGACCGCGACCTCGTGCTGCGGCCCGAGAGCACGGCGGCCGTCGCCCGCGCCCTCCTGCAGGCGTCTGCTTTCGCAGAGCCGCCCGTGCGCCTGTACTACATGCAAAGCCACTTCCGCTACGAGCGGCCACAGGCAGGGCGACTGCGCCAGCACACGCAGTTCGGTGTCGAGGTGTACGGTGCGGGAGGTCCCCTGGCGGACGCCGAGGTGATCGCCCTCGCGCAGTCCTTCCTCGCGGAGCTCGGTTTGCGCAACCTCTCGGTGCGACTGAACTCGATCGGCGACGCGCAGTGCCGCCCGGCCTACCGCGCGGCACTCGTCGCGCACCTTGAGGGCCACCGGGAGGAGCTGTGCGCCGACTGCCAGCGACGCATCGAGCGCAGCCCGCTGCGCGTGCTCGACTGCAAGAAGGAAGGGTGCCGGCGCGTCGTCGCAGAGGCGCCGCAGCCGATCGACCACCTGTGCGAGGACTGCCTTCGCCACCTCGAGGGCGTCGAGGCAGCGCTCTTTGCGCTCGGCATCTCGTACGCGCGGGACGGCTCGATCGTCCGTGGCCTCGACTACTACACGCGCACCGTCTTCGAGATCCAGTACGCGAAGCTCGGCGCCCAGTCGACCGTCTGCGGCGGCGGGCGCTACGACGGTCTCGTCGAGGCGCTGGGCGGCGCGCCGCAGCCCGGCGTCGGCTTCGGCCTCGGCCTCGAGCGCCTGCTGTTGACGCTGGAGGAGGAGTCCCTCCTGCCGGCGGACCGATCGGCAGTCGACGTGTTCGTCGCCGCGATCGGAGAGGAGCTCGGCAATGAGGCTCTTCGCATCGCCCAGTTGCTGCGGGGACATGGCCTGCGCGTCGAACAGGACATCCTCGCGCGCAGCCTGAAGGCGCAGCTTCGGCGCGCCCAGAAGGTCGGTGTGGCGAAGGTCGTGATCCTCGGCCCCCAGGAGTTCGCGCGGGGCGTCGCCACGGTGCGAGATATGGTCTCCTCCGCGCAGGAGGAGGTACCGATCGACCAGCTTGCCGCGCGCATCACCGCGCCCGTCCGTGAATGAAAGGGGCCCAGGAGGCATGAAGCGAGAGTCTGCAGGATCACTGCGCCCAGCCGACGCCGGCCGTCGTGTGCGGCTCGTCGGCTGGATCCACCGCGTCCGCGACCATGGCGGCGTACTGTTCTTCGACCTTCGCGACCGCTCGGGCATCTGCCAGGCCGTCGTCTCCCCGAGCGACGCCGCAGCAGGGATTGCCGGCAAGCTGCGCGCGGAATGGATCGTCGCGGTCGAAGGCACTGTGCGACTGCGCCAGGAGGGCGCGCGCAACCCGAAACTGCCCACGGGCGACGTGGAGCTCGGCGATGTCGCGCTCGAAGTCGTCTCGGAGTCCGACGCGCCGCCCGTACTCCCGTCGTCGACCGACGTGCCCGACGAGGCTGTGCGGCTGAGGTACCGATTCCTGGACCTGCGGCGCGAGGAGATGCAGCGCAACCTCACCCTGCGCCACCGCGTCCTGCAGGCGACGCGGCGCTACCTCGACGCCGGGGGCTTCCTCGAACTCGAGACGCCGATGCTCACGCGTTCGACGCCGGAGGGATCGCGCGACTTCCTCGTCCCCAGCCGGCTGCAGCCTGGCGCGTTCTACGCCCTGCCGCAGTCGCCGCAGCTCTTCAAGCAACTGCTGATGGTGTCAGGCTTCGAGCGCTACTTCCAGGTCGTGCGCTGCTTCCGCGACGAGGACCTGCGCGCCGACCGCCAGCCGGAGTTCACGCAGATCGACATCGAGATGTCCTTCGTCGACCAGGAGGACGTGCTCTCGCTGGCCGAGGGCCTGACGCGGGCCCTCGTGGCCGAGGCCGGCTGGGAGCTCGCGCTCCCGCTGCAGCGGCTCACGTACGCCGAGGCGATGGCGCGGTACGGCTCCGACAAGCCGGACCTGCGCGTGCCGCTCGAGATCGTCGACCTCTCTGCGTTCGCGGCTTCGCTCGACGCGCCGTTCGTCCAGTCCGCGCTCGCGGGAGGCGGTGTGCTTCGCGGTCTGCGCGCGCCCGGCGGTGCCTCCCTCTCCCGCAAGCAGTGGGACGAGCTCAGCGGCCAGATCGAGCGCTTCGGGCTCAGGAGCGTGCCGTACATCGCACTGGCGGAGGATGGGCTGCGCGGCTCGCTCGCGAAGGCGGTGCCGCCGGCGTCCCAGGAGGCGCTCTGCCAAGCGCTCGGACTCGAGCAGGGAGACGCGGCGACGATCATCGCCGGGCCGGAGGAGCCTACATCGCTTGCGCTCGGCGTACTGCGGCTCGCGTTCGCGGACCGCTTCTCGCTGCGTGCCCCCGGCCACCGCTTCGTCTGGGTCACCGACTTCCCTCTGATGGAGTGGAGCGACGAGGAGGGGCGCGCCGTCTCGCGCCACCATCCGTTCACGCATCCAAGTCCCGAGGACGTGGACCGCTTGGAGGCGGAGCCGCTCGCGGTGCGCGCGCAGGCCTACGACCTCGTCCTCGACGGCAACGAGATCGCCGGCGGCAGCATCCGCATCCACGAGCGCCCCTTGCAGGAGCGAATCTTCCGGTTGCTCGGCCTCTCCGCGCAGGAGGCGCAGGAGAAGTTCGGCTTCCTCCTGGACGCGTTCCGCTTCGGCGCACCGCCGCACGGCGGCATCGCCTTCGGCTTCGACCGGCTCGTAATGCTGCTCTGCGGTGCCCCGAGCATCCGCGACGTGATCGCGTTCCCGAAGACGGCCAAAGGCACGGACCTCCTGACTGGCGCTCCGGCGGACGTGAGCCAGGTGCAGCTCGACGAGCTGCACCTGGGCGTGAAGGCTGCGAAGGAGCCGGAGCGCTAGCGGATGGCTGTCGGGATGACCATGTCGACGACGCCGATCACGAACGCCGCCAGAAGGGCACCGACGAGCGACACGTGCATGCCCGGAACGACGAACTGCACAAGCCAGATCACGATGGCGGATACCAAGAACCCCACGATGCCTCGTCCGTAGGTGGAGTTCCTCCGCCCCATCATCAGTTCGATCAGGTAGCTCACGCCGGCGATCACCAGCGCCGCCAGCAGGGCCTCGCCGAACGTGAGTCGGCTGAACCCTGGCACCACGTAACCGATCAGCATCAGTACGATGGCCGCGACGATGAATCGCACGATCGTGCCCAAGACGCGCATGCCTAGACACCTCCGGTCGCTAGTGTCCTGCAGCGAGGTCGCATCTATGCGCGCGCGGGCGGATGGCGGAGCATGCGCCGACTGGCCCTGCGCGATGGACCGTGCAGCGCCCGATCGCGTCCGTTCGTCGTTGGTCTCGGCGCATCGGTGCGTGCTATACTCTCGTTGCACCACCCGACCATGTGCGACCTCCATTCGCAGTTTTGAGCCAACACCAAGACTGCGGGAGCCAGGACTCTCGAGGCGGGATTGGCAGGCCCCCAATGGGGGAGCCGCGATGCCCCGAGGCCGGCACCCACCTGCGAGAGCAGGTTCAAAACGCGGCAGGTACGGCATGGTGGGGCAAAAGGGAACCTCCGCTTCGGCGGAGGTTCTTCGCTTGCTGAGCGAGAAAAGACGACCTGTGGAGGGAAAGCCATTGCTCATTGACCTGCGCAGCGACACCGTGACCAAACCGACCGACGAGATGCGCCGCGCCATGTCCCAGGCGGAGGTCGGCGACGACGTCTACGGAGAGGACCCGACCGTCAACCGCCTCGAGGAGGAGGCCGCGGCCTGGCTCGGCAAGGAGGCCGCACTGTTCGTGCCAACGGGCACGATGGGCAACCAGTTGGCGGTGATGGCGCACTGCCTGCCAGGAGACGAGGTCTACGTCGAGGCCGAGTCCCATGTGTACTGGTACGAGAACGGCGGCATCGCGCGCCTGTCGCTTGCGCAGCCGCGCCAGATCCCCACGCCGAACGGCCGTTTGACGCCGCAGCTTCTCGAGAACGCCCTGCGCCCCCCGAACATCCACTACACCACGGCGCGCCTCGTCTGCGTCGAGAACACGCACAACCGCGCGGGCGGCCGCGTTCAGCCAAAGCTGGAGTTCGACGCGTTGTCCGACTTCGCGCACGCGCGCGGGCTCAAGGTGCACCTCGACGGGGCGCGCCTGGCGAACGCGGCCGTCGCGCAGGGGATCTCGCTCGCCGATGCTGCCAAGGGCGCCGACTCCGTGATGTGCTGCCTCTCGAAGGGGCTGTGCGCTCCGGTCGGGTCGGTGCTGGCGGGACGCAAGGACTTCATCGAGTCCGCGCGCAAGGGCCGCAAGCTGCTCGGTGGAGGAATGCGCCAGGCGGGGGTGTTGGCCGCAGCCGGCCTCGTCTCGATCCGCTCGATGGTGCCGCGCCTCGCCGACGACCATGCGCTGGCGAAGGCGATCGCCGAGGAGCTCGCCCAGCTCGAGGGCCTCAGCTGCGACGCGAAGTCGGTCGAGACGAACATGATCATGGTCGACCTCGACCGTGCCGCGGAGCCTGTGATCGAGGCGCTGGGCCGCGAGGGAGTGCTCTGCGGTAGCGCAGGTCCCCGCCGCATCCGCCTCGTCACCCATCGCGACGTTGCTGCCGCGGCCCCGAAAGACGTCGCCCACGCGTTCGCGGCCGCGCTGCGCGCATGATTCCGCCGCCTCCCGGTGTCCGCCTGGAACCGGTGGCTCCCGGGACGGCGGCGTTCGCCGAGTGCGTCCCGGGCTCCAGTTCTCCGCAGGACAGGAGCCATACTGCGTGCTCGCCCGGGAACTGTCATCCGCGTCAGCCAGACCGTAGCGTCGCCTGCGCAGCGGGCCTCTAGCCAAAGGCGGCGACTTCGCTCTCGAGAGGGGAAGGAACCGTGGGGGTTTCGCTGATCAAGGTCGAGGGCCTCTTCGCCCAGGCCCCGTACGCGTACGCGTCATCGGCCGACGCGCCGGGCGTCGTGTTCACGGCCGGTGCCTGTCCGATCGACGCGACGGGAGCGGTGACGTCGCCGGGTGACGTCACCGCCCAGATGCAAAGGGCGCTCGAGAACCTGTCAATGGCCCTCTCGGCGGCAGGCTGCGGGCTGCGCGACGTCCTGAAGACGACCGTCTACGTGGCGGCGCGCGATCGGGCGGACCTGATGGCGGCGTGGAGCGAGGTCGAGGCGGCCTTCGCGGACCATCCCGCGCCCAGTACGCTCGTGGGCGTCTCGATGCTCGGCTACGCGGGCCAACTCGTCGAGATCGAGGCCGTCGCGCTGCGCCCTGGGTCCTGAGCACCTTCGACTCGGCGGGAAACGTCGCTCCTTCGTCCCCCCTGTCGACTACTTCGCCGCCAGTACCGGAACTTCGATGCGCCATGGCCCCACCATGACGACGGACGGGTCGACCGCCCGCAAGTCTACCCACAATGCGCCCTGTGGTACCTGGATCGTGAACCACTGGACGCCGCCGCGCGCATCGAGATGCGCGACCGATCCGCCGCTGTAGTTCAGCGGGAGGAAGGGAGCCTCGAGCCGCGCGGCGCCGGTCTGCTGCACGGTGACCCGGATCCTGTTCCGCTTCAGGCGCTGAACGCGCGTGAAGCGGACGCTCGCCGGGCCGACCGACACCGTCTGGTTCAGGGCAAGGCTGCCCGACGTCGGCACGAGGATCCGCACGCTGGGCGTCGCGTCCACCGTGAGGTGCACGGTCGGCACCACGACCTCCGCAGAGTGATTGCCCGGTGCGATGGGGGAACCGGTGTACAGCCGGATCGGACCGTCGAAGCTCGGGACCTCGTGGATGCGTAGGGCGCGTCCATCGACGATCAGCCGAACCGGCGCATTCCAGCTGCCGAAGGCCTGCGCCGACGTTCCGGACGGCGTCCGCATGGACATGAGGTCGAACAGCGCCCCCGAGGACCCCGGCACGAGACTCGCGCCGACCGTCACCCCATGCAGCGCGGCGTGCGGGAGCTGCCGTATGGTTGCGAGGCTACCGGCGTCCGCCAGCCACAGTCGCACCTTCACTGCGGGATGAAGGGGCAAGACGAGGGTCAGGTGCTTTGTGGACGGTGACAGTGCAGGGAATCCATACACCCCATTGCCGAGTGGAGCGCGGCCGGCGCTGCCCGTGCCGCTCGCCCAGGATCCTCCACTCGTGCGGTAGACGTTGGACCCGTCCTCGAGGCGAAGGTCGGATGGTGGACTCTCAGCGTCCGGGCCCGAGATCGCGACCGTTAGCGTCGTCCCCCGACGCGTCGCCAAGAGGCCCGTCACGTAGATGGTGTCGCCGTTTGCCAATACCTTCACAGGACGCGCCAGCGCCAGCTCGACGCTCCCCTGCTCGGTCAGGCCGAATCCTGGGACGAGTCGCACCAGGCCCTGCATCCAACCAGACGGCATCGCGATCGCGAGGACGAGGACCGCGGCGGCCGCCGCCCACGGCCAGCGCCGCCGGCGCCGAGTCGGACGGCGGCTTTCGCCGACGCCGGAGAGAACACGCTGACGGACCCGCTCGGCCGCTTCGGCACCTGGAACCGGTGCCCCTGTAAGGCCGATCTCCGTGAGGTCGTCCGGCAGCCCAAGGCCAGCGAACTGTCTATCGAGGTCCACTGGCGTCCTCTCCTTCCCCGTCGATTCGCTCCGTAAGAAGTTCTCTCAGTGCGTTCCTCGCGCGCCAAAGGCGGTTGTCCACCGCGCCGCGCGAGAGCCCGAGTTCCTTCCCCATTCGGTCGATGTCCTGCTCGAGGAAGTAGCGTCGGTAGACGATCTCGCGGTCGAGCATGGGCAGGTGCGCGAGCGCCGCCTGCACTTCGCTCCGCTGCTCTTGGGCCGCGAGCGCCTCGAAGGGATCGGGCGGCGAGAGGCCCCGCTCCGAACGCAGGGCCCTCGACCAGCGCTGCGCGCGGCGCCGATGCTCCAGCGCGGCGTACTTCGCGTGCATCAGGAGCCAGGTCCGAAGCGGGGCACGCGCAGGGTCATAGCGCCGGGCTCCCTTCCACGCCGCGATGAAGGCCTGAGACGATGCCTCCTCGATCTCCTCCGGAGGGGCGCCGGACGGAAGGACGCGGGCAACCACGCCGTACACGTCGCGCATATACCGCTCCATGATCGCTTCAAGCGCCATCGGCGCCTGCGCCCGAAGGTCCTCCGCGAGCTTCCGGTCGTCCACGCCTGCTCCCCCTCGCCCTTACTACGGCGCGAACGGTCCCACTCTCACGGAAACGCCTCGCGCTCCAGGAACTGGCTCTGCCGCGTCGAACCGTGATCTCGAAGTTGCCCTGGTCAAGACGGTTCCCTTCTGAGAAAGGAGGCGTCGCGCATGGCAAAGCGCCGACTGCTACTCGTCTCGGCCGGGTGCCTGCTGCTCGCGGGCTGCAGTGCAGTCGTCTCACAAGTGCCTGCACTGCCGACACCCGGCACCGTCCCAACCATCTACAAAAGCCCGGGCCTCAAGCCGTACACGGGAAAGATGCCGCTGCGGGTGCTTTGGCCGGCGGCGGCGGGCTACAACTGCAACGCCGCGATCTACTACCCGGGATCCAAGCCGAAGGCGGGAGGCAGCGCGACATCGTCCGCACCGGGATCTTCGAAGGTCACGGTCGAGCAGTCTCGACTCGCATCCGTCGAGGTGTCCTGTCTGCCGGACGCGAGCGGCGGGGAGATGGTGCACGTACAGGAGTTCCCCGCGAGCCAAGGAGGTGTGGGCCTGCCGATCACCCATCGCCGCACAGTGCGCATCGGGCCCCACCCGGCGAATGAAGGTACGCTCGCCGGCTCGAGCGGGCAGGGCACGAACGTGCTGACGTTCACTCGCAGCGGGCTCGACATCGCCATCGAGGGCCCCGTGCCGAAGACTCTACTCGAGGAGATCGGTCTCTCCCTGCACCCCTAGGCGCCGCGCGGGCAGATCCAGTGTACATCGCGCTGTCCTCGCCTGGCAGATTATAGGAACCTTCGCGCCTCACCCCCAGAAACTGGAGGTGAGGCGCGAAGCGTTTCGACGATGCGGCAGGCGCGAGAAATCTCTTGCAGGAGGTTGGAGGAATGCGCTTCAGGATGCTCATGGCAGGCGCCTTGACCGGCGCCCTCGTCATGGCGGGGTTCGGTACAGCGCTCGCGAAGGGGCCACAGCATGGCGGCCGGTTCGAGGACCTCGGCAACGCGCAGTGGGCCGCGTCGGCGATCGACCTGCTCGCCGCGCAGGGTCTCGTGAACGGGCTGACGCCGACCGAGTTCGGGCCGGGACAGCCGATCACCGTGGGTCAGCTCGAAGCGATCCTCCTGCGCTACGAAGGTGCCGCGCAGGGCGGCGAGTCGTTCGGCCAGCAGGTGTCCCAGGCCGAGCAGGCCGGGATGCTCTCCGGCATCGGCGGCGACGTCAGCGGCGGCGCGTACCTGACGCGCGCCCAGGCGATCAGCATGATCATGGACGCGCTGAACCTCTCGGGTCCCGGGCGCGGGCCCAAGGCGCATGACCTCGGACGCTTCCGCGACGCCAATGGCGTACCGGGGTGGGCGCGCGGTCCGCTCGAGCAGGCACTTGCGCTGGGGATCCTGATCGGCTCGGGCAGTAATCTCTACCCCAACAGCACTATCACCCGCGCCGAGCTCGCCGTGATTCTGCAGCGGCTTGAGGCCGACCTCGGCGGAGCGCCCTCCAGTACGTCGACCGTCCGCGGCACGTTCGAGGGGACAGCCACCATCACCGCGAACGGCCAGACCCAGGAGACGGTGACCCTCTCGGGCATCGGCTCCACGCAGTACCAGCAGGCGTACAACGTCGCGCCCGGCGCCCAGATCTACTACGGCAGCGCGCCGGCCTCGCTCGCGAGCTTCCACGTAGGGGACACGGTGATGCTGACCCTCGACCAAAGCGGCGATGCGAACGTCATCACGGACCTCGCGGGCCAGAGCGCGCCGATTCAGGTCGCGCATGCCGGCAGCCTCACCGGGACCGTCATGTACGTGGGGAACGGTCAGATCACGGTCAGCGCCGGCAGCCAGCAAGGTGACCAGGGAGAGGAGGACGGAGGTAGCCTCCCGGCCGGGACGTACTCCCTCAGTCCAGAGGTGAAGATCGTAGTGCCCGGGGAAGGCGCCCACGCGTCGCTCTCGCAGGTGGAGGTCGGAGATCTCGTGCACCTCGTCGTCGGACCGAGCGGACTCGTGGACATGATCATCGTCCACCCGCACCCGGCGAACGGGACACCAGGGTCCGGCCAGAACACCGCCGTGTCCGCCACTGAGGCGCCATCCGGGATTGCCCTCGGCTGGAGCGCCGTCAGCGGCGCCCAGCGCTACCAGATCCTCGAGTCGAGCGGCGGCGCCTACGCGCCAGTCCCCTCGACCTACGGAGGCACCCCGACGACCAACGGCACGACGATCACCGGCCTCCTGGCCGGCACGTCGTACACCTTCGAGGTCGAGTCGATCGACGCTTCGAGCAGCGTCTCCTCCCCATCGTCTCCGTCCGCGCCCGTCGAGTGGGGCGCGAGGTCCTCCACCAGCGCCAGTATCTCGAACCTCGCGGTCAGCGGCGGAGCCGTGCAGGCGACGGCCACCCTGTCCTACGACAAGACGTTGAATCCCTCGAGCCTCGACACCGCGCTCGCGGACTACACAGTGCGGGACGACTCGACCGGCTCCCTGTTCGCGGTGACGGGCGTCACGGTGAACGGCAGCGCGCTCACGGTCGGGTTCACGACCCAGGGCACATGGAACGCGGGAGACCTCATCCAGGTCACGACCACCCGTTCCGCGGTGCTGGACAGCGCAGGTGCACCGACGACGCCGATCAATGCCAGCGGCACGCTCGCCGTCTCCGTGGTCGCCCCCCAGAACCTCTACGCAACGGAAACGGCGTCCGGCATCGCGCTCAGTTGGAGCGCCGAGGGCGGCGCCCAGCGCTACCAGGTCCTCGGGGCGAGCGGCGGCGCCTACTCGCCCGTCTCCGCGACCTTCGGCGGCAGCCCGACCTCGACCACGACAGTAATCGCCGGCCTCAGCGCAGGAACGACCTACACCTTCGAGGTGGAAGCGGTCGACGCGGCTGGCGGCACATCGGCACCCTCTTCTCCGACGGCGGCCGTGGAATGGGGCGCGCGCTCCTCGCAGAGCGCAGCGACGACCAGCGTGGGCAGCACCGGCAGCGGGATCCAGGCCACCGCCACGATCACCTACGACAAGCCCCTCAATGCCGCAGGTCTCGACACGGTGCTTACGGACTACACCGTGCGAGACACGACGACCGGCTCGCTGTTCTCCGTGACCGGCGTCTCGGTGAACGGCAGCACGCTGATCCTGACGTTCGCGCCGCAGGGTTCTTGGAGCGCGACGAACAGCATCCTGATCACGACCGTGGGCTCCGCCGTGAGCGACAGCGCCGGCGCCCCGACAACGCCGATCGACGCCAGCGGCACGCTCTAGCAATCGCGCGGTACCGGGCGAGGTGCGCCTCGCCCGGTACCGCATTTGCGTCCTGAACTTACGATCCTTCGGGTGTCCACTTCGCCTGCCGAAGTAGCGCAAGCGTTTCCTCCATCGGCAGCGCGGGCACTACGCGGCCGCCTCTCCCCACGGTCGTCTCGGCCTGGGTGAGCGCGTTCAGGATCGCCTCCTCCGTCGCCTCGGCAACGGCGTGGAACGCCCTCGTGGCCAGCCGGCCGCCGTCGCCGTACGCGAGGTGCGGCGGTGCGGTCGAGAAGGCGATCGCGATGTCCCCGCTGCCGTGCGAGGCGACCGAGCCGGTGCGCGCCAGCCCGAACGCAGTGCGCGCTGCAAGGCGCTTGAGCGCGAGCGCGTCCCACGGGAGCTCCGTCGCGACGACCATAATGATCGAGCCATCGCGCGGCGGCGCCACATCCGCGGCGAGCCGTCGCCCGACGGGCACGCCGAGCATCGTCAGGTCACGGCGGTCGCCGAAGTTCGCGAGCACCAGCACCCCGACCTGGCAGTCGCTGCCCTCGATGCGGCGCGACGCGGTGCCGATCCCGCCCTTGAAGCCGCAGCAGCGCATACCGGTGCCAGCCCCCACGGCGCCTTCGGGCACGCGGCCGCCCCGCGCCGCAGCAATCGCGTCTACGGCATGTTCCGGGCGGACGTGGAGGGCGCGCAGATCGTTCAGGTAGCCGTCGTTGCACTCGGCGACGACCACGTTCGGCGTCGCACCCGTGTCCCCGACCGCCGGGTCGCGCTGCATCAGGTGGCGCAGCGCGCCTTCGAGCGCCGCGCCGACGCCGAACGTGTTCGTCAGGAGGATCGGCGCCTCGAGCTGCCCGAGTTCGTCGAGCTGGACGAGCCCCACTGTCTTGCCGAAGCCGTTCACGACGTAACTCGCCGCGGTGAGCGGCGAGGCGGCCTCGGGCGGCACGATCGCCGTGACCCCGGTGCAGCAGGACTCCCCGCAACCGGTGGCCGCGCTGAGCGTCTTGTGACCGACGCGCACGCCAGGGACGTCGGTGATCGCGTTCAGGGTTCCGGGCTCCAGCACTCCGACCGGGAAGCCGAGGCCGCGCAGCCGTCCGTGCTTCGCCATGAAAACCCCTCCCACGCGGAGGCGGGGGCGCTGCCGATCGTCGGCAGGCCCCCGCCCGTACGCATCTCTCTAGTTGGCCGCTGTCGGCAGCGGCGCACCGGCAGCCTCGGCGAGCGTCATCGTCCCGAGCGCGTCCTCAATCGAGGACTGGATCCGCTTCCAGACGAGACGTGTGCGGCAGCCTTCCTCGTGCACGCAACCGGGCCCTTCCTCGATCAGGCAGTCCATGGGCGCGAGCGTCCCTTCGAGCAGGCGGACGACGTCGCCCACCACGATCTCCTCGGGCTCGCGCGCCAGCCGGTAGCCGCCCTTCGCGCCGCGCACGCTGCAGACGAAGCCGGCGCGACGCAACTCGACGAAGATCTGCTCGAGGTACTGCTCGGAGATGCTCTCCTCCTCCGCGATAACGCGCAGCGGCACGGGCAGCGCCTGGTCGTGGTGAACGAGCGCCACGAGCGCCCTCAGCCCGTACTCACTGCGAGAGGAAAGGCGCATCCTACATCTCCCCCTTCTCCCTCAGTAGTCCTCGTCGTCCTCCTCCTCGAGGCCCACGAAGACCTGGCCATCCCGGATTTCGACCGGGTGCACCGCTACAGGTGCCGTCACGGGCAGCCGCTTCGGCTTGCCGGTGGGGATGTCGAACTGACCGCCGTGCAAAGGACAGGTGACGATGCGCCCCTCGACCCGGCCCGAAGAGAGCGATGCCATCGCGTGGCTGCAGGTATCGTCGATGCAGAAGATCTCGCCTGCCACCCGGAAGAAGGCGAGGCGCTCGCCAGCCACTTCGCGAAGCGTTCCCTGTCCCTCTTTGATCTCCTGCTCTGGCAAGGCGGGAAAGTACTCCAAGAAGATCCCCCTAGCCGACCGAGCCGACCATCTCGAGCTTGATCAGGCGGTTCATCTCGACAGCGTACTCCATCGGCAGTTCCTTCGTGAACGGCTCGATGAAGCCCATCACGATCATGCGGGTGGCTTCCTCCTCGGTGAGGCCGCGGCTCTTCAGGTAGAAGAGCTGCTCCTCGGAGACCTTGGAGACGGTCGCCTCGTGCTCCATCGTCACACGGTTGTCGAGCACCTCGTTCACAGGGATCGTGTCGGCCTTCGAGCCGTCGTCGAAGATCAGCGTGTCGCAGTTGACCTTCGCCTTGGAGCCCTGCACGTTCTCGCCGAAGTGGACGAGGCCCCGGTAGGTCGTGCGCCCGCCGGCGCGCGAGATGGACTTCGAGATGATCGTCGACGTCGTGTTGGGGGCGAGGTGGACGGCCTTCGCGCCCGCGTCCTGGTGCTGGCCCCTGCCGGCGACCGCGATCGAGAGCACGTGGGCGTGGGCGCCCTCTCCGACCATGTAGACCGAGGGGTACTTCATCGTCAGCTGTGAGCCGATGTTGCCGTCGATCCACTCCATCGTGGCGTGCTCGTGCGCGACCGCGCGCTTCGTCACGAGGTTGTAGACGTTCGGCGCCCAGTTCTGGATCGTCGTGTAGCGGCACCGGGCGTTCTTCTTCACCACGATCTCCACGACCGCCGAGTGCAGGCTCGACTCGGAGTAGATCGGCGCCGTGCAACCCTCGACGTAGTGCACCATGGCATCCTCGTCGACGATGATCAGCGTGCGTTCGAACTGGCCCATCTGCGACGCGTTGATCCGGAAGTAGGCCTGCAGCGGAACCTTCGCCTCCACGCCCTTCGGGACGTAGATGAAGCTGCCGCCCGACCAGACCGCGGAGTTCAGCGCCGCGAACTTGTTGTCCTCCGGCGGCACGATCGTGCCGAAGTACTCGCGGAAGAGCTCGGGGAACTCCCGCAGCGCGGAGTCCGTGTCGAGGAACACGATGCCCATGTCCTCGAGGTCCTTGCGGATGTTGTGGTAGACGACCTCCGAGTCGTACTGCGCCGAGACGCCGGCGAGGAACTTGCGCTCCGCCTCCGGGATCCCGAGCTTCTCGAAGGTGTCCTTGATCTCCGTCGGGACATCCTCCCACGTGCGTCCCTTCTGGTCGGAAGGGCGACGGTAGTAGGTGATGTCCTCGAAGTTGAGGTCGCTGAGGTTTCCGCCGAAGTTCGGCATCGGCTTCTCCAGGAAGATCTCCAGGCTGCGCAGGCGGAACTCGCGCATCCAGTCCGGTTCGCCCTTCATCTTCGAGATCGCCTCGACGACCTCCGGACGCAGGCCCTTGCCGGTGTTGAAGACCGAGACGTCGCGGTCATGGAACCCGTACTGGTACTCCTCGACTCCGGTGATCTCAGGCTTGGACATGGCCTGAACCTCCCCCTTCTGACAAGCTCTGGACTGCCTTCTCGAAGGCGTTCATGACGAGGGTTGCGCACTTCACGCGGGCAGGGAACTTCGCGACGCCCTCGAGCGCCTCGAGCTCCCCGAGGGCGCTGCGGTCAGACGAGCGCCGCATCAGCAGGTCCTTGAAGGACTCCGCGATGCGGTTCGCCTCCCCGAGGCTCTTGCCGCGCACCGCATCGGTGAACATCGAGGCCGCCGCCATGCTGATCGAGCACCCCTGCCCCTCGAACACCGCGTCACGCACTACGCCTTCCTCGTCGACCTTGAGGTCGAGCCGGAGCTCGTCGCCGCAGGTCGGGTTGTGAAGCCCGGCACTGAGTGTGGGCTCCTCGAGGCGGCCGCGGTGCCGCGGGTTCTGGTAGTGGTCCATGATCACCTGACGGTAGACCTCATCGAGCGACACGGTGAAAGAACTCCTTTGCCTTCACGAGCGCGTCGACCAGTTGATCGACGTCCTCGCGGTCGTTGTACAAGTACACGGAGGCGCGGGCGGTGGACGAGGCTTGCAGCTGCCGCATCAGCGGCTGGCAGCAGTGGTGGCCAGCCCGCACGCATACGCCCTCGGTGTCGAGAGCGGTCGCGAGGTCGTGGGCGTGGACGCCGTCGAGGTTGAAGGTGACGACGCCGCTGTCACGCTGCCCTTTCGGGCCGTAGACGACGACGCCGGGGACCTCACGGATACGCTGCGCGAGGTAGTTCGCGAGCTCTACCTCGTGCTCGTGGATCGCTTCCATCCCGACGCTTCGGAGGTAGTCCGCCGCCGCCGCCATGCCCACGGCACCGGCGATATTCGGCGTGCCTCCCTCGAAGCGCCACGGCGTCTCCTTCCAGGTCGCTCCCTGAAGGGTGACCTCCTCGATCATCTCTCCACCATAGTATACGGGTTGCATGGCGGCAAGCAGGTCGGCACGCCCGAAGAGGGCGCCGATGCCGGTTGGACCGCACATCTTGTGGCCGGAGAAGGAGAGGAAGTCGGCCCCGAGGGCGCGGACGTCGATCGGCCGGTGCGGCACGGACTGCGCTGCGTCGACGGCGAGTACGGCGCCGTACGCGTGCGCAATCTCTGCCGCCGCCGAGATGTCCGCCACCGTGCCCATCACATTCGACGCGTGGGCCAGGGCGACGACGCGCGTACCTGCGTCGACCACCTCGGCGAGGGCATCCGGGGACACGCTGCCATCCGGCGCCAGCGCGACGTAGCGCACTTCCGCGCCATGGGCCCATGCCGCCTGCTGCCAAGGCAAGAGGTTCGAGTGGTGCTCCGCAGCCGACGTGACCACGTTCGTTCCCGGACCGAGCACCTTCTCGCCGTAGCTGCGCGCGACGAGGTTGATGGACTCTGTCGTGCCGCGCGTGAAGACGATCTCCTCCGCCGCGGCGCCGATGAACGATGAGATCGTCTCCCGCGCGTCCTCGTAGTCCTGCGTCGCGCGGGCCGCGAGCTCGTAGACGCCGCGGTGGACGTTCGCATTGTCCTCTTCGTAGTACCGCCGCACGGCGTCCAGCACGGCCCGCGGTTTCTGGGATGTGGCCGCGGAGTCCAAGTAGGCCAGACGATGTCCGTGCATCTGGGTCGCGAGCAGCGGGAAGTCCTCGCGCCGCGCGGCGATACTCATGCTTCCACCTTCTCGTGGAACAGTTCTGCGATGCGCTCGCGAACGCTCTCGAGCGGAATGCTCTCGAGCAGCGAGGAGAGGAAACCGAATACGATCAGCCGGCGCGCTTCGATCTCCGGGATGCCGCGCGCCATGATGAAGTAGAGCTGCAGGGGATCCACCGGGCCCGCCGACGCTGCGTGACCCGCCTTCACGTCCCACTCGTCGATCTCAAGTTCGGGGACGAGGTCCGCACGCGCCGCCTCCGAGAGCATCAGCGTGTGCTCGTGCTGCCAGCCGCTCGTTCCGATCGCACCGGGGCGGATCACGGTGTTGGCGTTGTAGACCGTACGGGCCTTGCCCTGCAGCACGCCGCGCGCCTCGGTGTCGCTCGTGGTGTGCTGGCCGACGTGGACGGCGACGTGGCGGAAGTCGAAGTGCTGGCGGCGTCCGCCGAAGAACGTCGCGAGCACCCGAGACTCGGCGCCGTTGCCGGCGAGTTCGGTGCGGGTGTCCGCGACCTGGAGCCGGGCTCCGATGTCGTTCAGGATCCAGTACAGGCGAGCGTCGCGGCCGAGGGAGGCCCTGCGCGGCCAGTGGCTCTGCGCCTTCCCAGGCAGGCGCTGGAACTCGATGTAGCGCACCTGCGCTCCTGCCTTGGCAACGAGCTCGACGCCGCCGTTGATGACCGGGGCCTTGCCCGGCTCGCCGAGCAGTTCGACGATCAGGTCGACCTTGGTCAACTCGTCGGCCACCATCAGGATGTGGGGCGCGTAGTAGGCATCCTCGGCGAAGTGGATGGTGGCGCGCAGGGGATCCTTCAGCTCCGTGCCCTTCGGCACGTAGCAGAGGAGGCCGCCCTGCGTGAGCGACGCGTGCTGCGCGTGCAGCAGGTTCTGACGCTCGAAGACCTTCAGGAGGTGTGGCTCCAGGAGGTCGGGGCGCTCACGCAGCGCGTCCCGGAGATCCATCAGCACGACGCCGTCCGGCGCGGCCTCGACGCGAACCTCCGGTGCGATCGGCGCGGATGCGGCCTGCGCGAACGCAGCCTCCTCAAACCGCGTCTGCTTCGACGTCGGCAGCTGCAGGCTCGCGGTCTCGTCGAGCGCCCGCAGGCGCCGCTCCGTGAGCCAAGCGGGCTCGCCTGCGGCGATCTGGTCCACAAGCGCGCGGGTGGGGAACGTCAGGGTTTCACTCGCCATGTCAGGCCTCCTGGGAAAGCGGTTCCTCGATGCCCAGCGCGTCGCGCAGCCACTCGTACCCGCGCGCCTCGAGCTCCTCCGCGAGTTCCGGGCCAGCCGACCGGACGATGCGCCCCTGCATCATCACGTGGACGTTGGTCGGCTTGATGAAGTTGAGGATGCGCTGGTAGTGCGTGATGATCAGGACGCCGAAGTTCTCGGAGAGCATCTCGTTGACGCCCTGTGCGACGACCTTCACGGCGTCGATGTCGAGACCGGAGTCGATCTCGTCCAGCACCGCGATGCGCGGCCCGAGAACGGACATCTGGAGGATCTCGTTGCGCTTCTTCTCGCCGCCCGAGAATCCCTCGTTGACGTAGCGTTCAGCGAAGACGGGGTCGATCGCGAGGCTGCGCATCTTCTGCTGCAGCTCCTTGTGGAACTTCAGGACGGGCATTGGATCGTCCTCGCCGCGCCGCGCGTTGAGCGCCGTGCGCAGGAAGTTCGCGTTCGACACGCCGGCGATCTCGGCGGGGTACTGCATCGCGAGGAAGAGGCCCGCGCGCGCCCGCTCGTCGACTGCCATCTCGAGCAGATCCTTGCCGTCGAGCATTGCCGACCCGCCCAGCACTTCGTACGCCGGATGTCCCATCAGCGCCGACGCGAACGTGCTCTTGCCCGTGCCGTTCGGCCCCATGATGGCGTGCACCTCGCCGCCGCGGACCGTCAGGTCCAATCCCTTGACGATCTCGCGCCCCTCGACGCCCACCCGCAACCCGCGTATCTCCAGAACAGGCCTCGCCATGCCGCACGTTCCTCCTCAAACTAATCCTAAGTTGTCAAGTCATCTTTCAACGACATTCTGGCACATGCTGCGAATCGGTGTCAAACTGCTTCAACCATCATTATCCCACCGCCGAAGACTCCTCAGGTTGGCGAGTGCTGGGCGCATGCCCGGCGCGCGCGAGGTAGACGCCGATGAGCGAAACGGCGCCGCCTCCGATCACCCCGAGGCCAAGCGGCGTGCCGAACACGAGGTACGCGGCGACGGCCGCGATCGCCGGCTCGGCGCTGAGGTGGGTCAGTAGGCGCGTCGGTCCGAGCCTCGTCGTCGCCCCCTGCCAAAAAGAGAGACCGAAAACGGTCACCGGCAGCGCCGAGTAGAAGATGGCGAACGCGTTCGGCGAGAGGTGGACTTGTCCCCAGTACACAGGGATCGCCCAAAGCAGTGCGATCCCCCCGAAGGTGGACTGCCACGCTGTGACCGTGAGCGGAGGAAGGCGCCGCAGCAGCGGCAGAGAGATGAAGCCGTAGGCCGTCCAGGCAGCCGCGCCGAGGACCGCGGCGGCATCGCCGAGCAGGGGCGCAGGTGCGGTCGCCGACGCGACGTGCGACGCAGCGGCCACGACGACAGCGGCGCCAGCGACCCCGAGGCCGACGCCGAGGTAGTTGCCCGGGCGCAGGGACTCGGTACGCGTCGTGGCCCCCCAGATCGCGGCGAAGACCGGCGAGAGCGTACCGAGGATCGCGGCGGAGGCGACGTCTGTGAGCTGGATCGCGGTCGTGAACATCAGCTGGTAGATGGAGATCCCCAAGATGCCCGTCAGCGCGAGGGGCAGAATGTCGCGTCTTGACAGCCTGACGTTGTCGGTCCTGCGCGCAAGCGCCAGCAGGAGCGGCCCGGCCACGACGAAGCGGAGCGCGATGAAGAGCGCGGGCGGGAAGACCTGGACCCCGATCTTCACCGCGAGGAAGTTGAGCGCCCAGAGCACGATCGTGAGCCAGAGTCCAGCTTCCAGCCAGAGCTCCCTGCGCACTGCCTAGATCACGCCGATCGCACGCCCCGCCTGTTCGAAGGCCGCGAGCGCTTCGTTGAGATCCTGCGCGCTGTGCGCTGCCGATACGATCGTTCGAACGCGGGCCTGACCCTTGGGAACCGTCGGGAACGCAATGCCCTGGGCGAAGACCGAACGGCGGAACAGCTCGTCCGAGAACTGCATCGCCTCGCGCTCTCCGCCGATGATCACCGGGGTGATCGGGGTTTCGGAGTGGCCGGTGTCGAAGCCGAGCTTCGTGAGGCCGTCCTTGAACGTGCGGGCGTTCTGCCACAGCCGCGCGATCAGCTCGGGCTCGCGCTCCATGATGTTGATCGCCTCGATCGCCGCCGCCGTCACGGCGGGCGGGTGCGACGTGCTGAAGAGGAACGGTCGGCCGCGGTGGATCAGAAGGTCGACGAGCGCCCGCGACGTCGCGACGTAGCCGCCCAGCACGCCCACCGCCTTGCTGAGCGTGCCGACCTGCACGTCGACGCGACCCTGCAGGCCGAAGTGGTGGACGCTGCCCTGCCCGTTCTTCCCGAGCACGCCGGAGGAGTGGGCGTCGTCGACGTAGCTGATCGCGCCGTACTGCTCGCACAGCCGCACGATCTCGGGCAGGGGTGCGATGTCCCCGTCCATGCTGAAGACGCCGTCCGAGATGACGAGCCGACGGCGGAAGCCCTGCGCTGCCTTGAGCTGCTGCTCCAGTTCGGACATGTCCTTGTGCGCGTAGCGGCGGATCTCAGCCTTCGCGAGCCGGCAGCCGTCGATGATCGACGCGTGGTTCAGGGCGTCGGAGATGATCACGTCACCTTCGCCGACCAGCACCGGGATCACGCCGGAGTTGCAGGTGAAGCCGCTCTGGAAGACGATCGCGGCCTCGGTGCCCTTGAACGCGGCGAGGCGGCGCTCGAGCTCGAGGTGCAAGTCGAGCGTGCCGATGATCGTGCGCACAGCCGCCGTCCCGGCACCGTAGCGTTCCGTCGCGGCGATTGCGGCGCGCCTCAGGCGCGGGTCATTGGCGAGGCCGAGGTAGTCGTTGGAGCTGAGGTTGATCACCACCCGCCCGTCGATCTCGGCCCGCGGACCCTGCGCGGACGTGAGCACCCGCAGCGGCCGGAAGAGCCCTTGCCGCTTCAGCTCCGCGATCTCCTCCTGGGCGAAATCAAGCGCCGACACAGCCATCCTCTCCCTTCGTACAGTTCGGTCCCTAGGGCAGCAGCACGATCTTGCCGCACTGGCCGCCGTGCAGGACGCGCATCGCCTCGTCGTAGTCCTTGAGCGCGAAGCGGTGCGTAATCAGCGGCGCGATGTCGAGGCGCCCCGACGCAAGGAGCGCGCGCGTCTTGTACCACGTGTCGAACATGCGCCGCCCGGTGATGCCCTGCAGGGTGATGCCGCGCATGATCACCTGCTCCGCGAGGTCGAGCGTGACGTCCTGGGTCGGCAACCCCAGCAGCGACACCCGCGCACCCATCCGGCATGCGCGGATCGCGTCCCGGATCGCCTGCGGGTGGCCGGACATCTCGAGCACGACCTCGACGCCGCCGTCCGTCGCATCCTTCACCGCGGTGACGACGTCGTCCTTCGTCGGGTCCAGCACGAGGTCGGCGCCCATGGTCGTGCCCAGGGCGCGCCGGTAGTCGCTCACCTCGGTCGCGATGATCTGGCCCGCACCGGCGGCGCGCGCGACGCCCACCGAGAAGAGGCCGATCGCACCGAGGCCGGTGACGAGCACGCTCTTGCCCGTGATCTCTCCGGCGAACACGGTGTGGACGGCGTTGCCGAGCGGCTCCTGCGCTGCCGCGACCTCGAAGGGCATTTCCTTGGGGTTCTTCCAAAGGTTCTGGGCCGGTACCAGGAGGTACTGGGCGAACGACCCGTCGTGGTCGACCCCGAGGATCTCGACGTTCTCGCAGATGTGCCCTTGCCCTGTGCGGCAGGATTGGCAGTGGCCACACGTGATGTGGGTCTCGACCGAGACGTGGTCCCCGATCGAGACGCCCGCCACCTCCGGTCCGATCTCCACGACGACGCCCGCCGTCTCGTGTCCCATCACGCGCGGCGGATGCACGCGCTGCGCCGCCCAGTCGTCCCAGCTGTAAACATGGTAGTCTGTGCCGCAGATGGATGCGGCACGCACCTCGACGAGTGCCTCTCCCGGTCCTGGATGCTTCACCGGAATGTCCACGAGCTGCGCACCAGGAGCCGGATTCGCCTTCAACACTGCCTGCATGTCTGCCTACGCCTCCTGCGCGCCGTTAGATCGCAAGGTAGCGGCGCAGATCCCCCGCTTCGAGTCTCATCCCCACGTAGAACGCGCCGAACAGCGCGTAGAGCGCGCTCACCTCGTCGAAGCGCATCTCGTACACGATCTTCTTGAACTGCAGCGGGTCATCCGCGAACAGGTCGACTCCCCACTCCCAGTCGTCGAGGCCCATCGATCCCGTGATGATCTGCTTCACCTTGCCCGCGTACTCCCGTCCGATCAGGCCGTGGCTGCGCATCAGCTCCTGGCGCTCCGCCGGTGTCAGCATGTACCAGTTGCGCTGCTCGCCGCGCAGCTTGCTCATCGGGTAGAAGCATACGTAGCGCGTGCGCGGCAGGCTCGGTTCGAGCCGTGCGCGCAACGCCTCCTGCATCGCCTCCTGCGCCTCTGGCGCCTTCCCACCGCCGCCGTGGGTGCTGAGCTCCACGACGGAGAGGTAGGAGTATGACGGCGTGAGGCAGTCGCCGATCGGCGCCTTGGCGAACTCGGTCTCGAGCGTCGAAAGGGCGTCCAGGCTCGGGCGCAGGTGGATCGCCATCAGGTCGCCCTTGTGGCCGAAGAGCCAGTAGAATCCGCTCGATCCGGCGTGCGTCGCCTCGGCTTGCGCAAAACTCTCCAGGCGGGCCTCCGCATCCGTAAGGGCCCCCTCGCGCGCGCGCGCGTCGAGCGCGCGCAGGCGGGCCCAGTCCACGCGGTAGAGCATGTGGAGGGCGTACCAGCCGTCGATGGTTCCTGGAGCGTTGCCCACATTCGTCACCCCGTCCATTGTACCTGAGCGAACCAGTCGGGGAATGGCCCATTGGTCACGAACTTCGATGGCTCAGGAACTCCTGCGCAGCAGCTCGGAACGCTCTGGGCTCTTCGAGGAACGGGTAGTGGCTGCTCTCCTCGAAGATGACGAGGCGCGCATGCGGCATCGCCGCGGCAATCTCCTCCGAACACTCCACGGGGCATTGCACGTCGTGCCGACCGCACCCGACGAGGGTGGGGACCGGACACCGCCTCAGTTGGTCGAGGAGGTCGAAGCGAGGGAAGTCCTCGCGCCCGTAGTAGTCGAGGCGCGGCACCGAGATGCGCTTTCGGACCTCCGCCGGGAAGTACTCCGCGTACCGTTCGGGCCGCAGCAGAGAGAGCTTGGTGCGTTCCTTGGAGAGCCTGTTGCGTTCGGCCTGCGTGAGTTCTGGAACCTTCAGCGCCTCGATGAGATCCTGCATGCGCTGAAAGTCCGGATGCTGCGGGCTATAGATGCAGTGCGCCGCATCGGCGTAGCGGTGCGACGCGGCAGCGCCCGCCGCGACCAGCGAGCGAATCCCCTCGCCTCGCGTCACCGCGTACAGGAGGCCCAGCATCCCGCCCGTAGAGTGCCCTGCGAAGTCCCAGCTCCCGAACCCGAGGGCCTCACGGATCGCTTCCAGGTCCTCGGCAGCCGCGTCCATCGAGAGTTCGGAAGCGGCCTTGGCGGAATCCGACCCGCCGGCTCCGCGCAGGTTCACGAGGTACACCGTGCGCAGTTCGCGGAACGCGGCCGCGAAGAGGTCGCCGGACGCGTTGAACTCGGAGTAGAGGTGGCTCACTCCGAGCGGCGGTCCCTCTCCAGCCGAGAACACCTCGAAGCAGCCTCTGCGCGTCTTCACCAGCCGCGTTCGCCACATGCCGCCACCCCGCTTCGGATCGTGCCATAGTCGTCCTGAGCGATCCGCAAGGAGGCGAGCCCGTGATGAGAGAAAGCGGCAGAGCACTCGTGACCGGGGCGACAAGTGGTCTCGGCCGCGCGATGGCGCAGGTACTCCTCGAGTCCGGCATGCAGGTCGCGATCGCCGCCCGCCCGACGCCCAGGCTTGCCGAAGCCGCTGCTCGGTGGCAAGCGCAAGGGCTTCAGGCGGAGGCGTTCGCCGTCGACGTGCGCGACGAGGCATCCGTCGCTGCCATGGCGCGTGCTGTCGAGGACCGCATGGGCGGCCTCGACTTCGCCGTCAACAACGCCGGCATCGGCATGCGCACCGTGAACCCGCGCTTCTTCCAGGATCCGAGACCGTTCTACGAAGTCCCCGCCGCCGGCTTCGAGGATGTGGTGCGCACGAACTTCACCGGGTACTTCCTGGTGGCGAAGGCCCTCTGCGGCATCTTCCTGCGCCAGGGCCACGGAAGGCTGGTAAACATCACGATGAACCTCTCGACCATGCAGCGCAGGGGCTTCGTCCCCTACGGGCCGGCGCGAGCCGGGGCCGAGGCACTGAGCCGCATCATGACGGAAGATCTGCGCGCGAAGGGCATCTGGGTGAACCAGCTCTTGCCGGGCGGAGCCACGCTCACCGGGATGATCCCCCCGGGAGCGCCGCGCGAAGGACTCCTGCCGGCCGAGGTCATGGGGCCGCCGATCGCCTTCCTCGCGTCGCCGGAGGCCGAGGGCCTCACCGGCGCGCGCATCGACGCGAGCAGATTCAACGAGTGGCTCTCGGCGTACCGCTCTGGGCATCCACCCGAATCCCCCGAGATCTTCTAGACCTGCAGGAAGGGGTTCTCGCGCCGCTCGCGTCCGATGGTCGTCGCGGGCCCGTGGCCCGGATGCACCCGCACATCGTCGCCCAGCGCCACGAGCTGGGCCAGCGAGCGCTGCAGCGCAACCTCGTCGCTCCCCTCGAGGTCGAAGCGTCCGATGCCGCCCCGGAACAGGCAGTCGCCGGAGAAGAGGTCGTCGCCGATGCGGTAGGCGATGTGGCCTGGGGAGTGCCCCGGGACGTAGAGAACGTCGATCTCCATGCCGCCGAGGCTGAGATGTTCTCCACCGCGCAGGAGCTTCGTCGGCTGCGGCGCCTCGTACGATTCTCCGATGAAGCTCCCGGTCGCGAGCGGAAGATCCCCCTCCGGGTAGTAGAGCGGGCAGGCGAACGCCTTTCGCAGCTGCTCCGCGCCGATGATGTGGTCGCCGTGGCCGTGCGTAATCAGGATGGCGCAAACCTCCAGCGAGCGCTCCTTCGCCGTTCGCGCAATCCCTCCCGGCAGGAACCCGGCGTCGATCAGCAGCGCCTGCCCCGGGTCCTCCCAGACGAAGTAGCAGTTGGTCGCGTACGGTCCGAACACGGCCGCCTCGATCTGCATCACGTCACTCCTCCTCACTTGCGGCGCGAGTCGAGCAGGATCGTCACCGGACCATCGTTCTCGAGCGAGAACTGCATGTCCGCGCCGAAGACGCCGACCTCCGCCGTCCCGAAGCGCTGCGTAAACTCGCTCCAGCGCGCCCGGGCCTCGTCCGGGGGCATCGCCGGGCCGAAGTCCGGCCGATTGCCCTGTTGCACGTCGCCGTAGAGCGTGAACTGCGGCACGAGGAGATGGGGAAGTTCGAGTTCGTCCGCAGAGTGCGAGAGCCGGCCGCGTTCGTCCTCGAAGATGCGCAGCGCGTGCAGCTTGCGCACCATCCAGTCGAGATCCGCGTCCGCATCGGCCCGCCCGAAGCCGATCAGGCAGGCTTGCCCCGGCCCGATGCGCGCGACCACCTCCGCGCCGATCGACACCTCGGCATGCGTCACCCGCATCGCGACCGCCCGCAACAGCACACCCCCAAAGCGCCGCAAGGAGCGCTATTGTTAAGTCGGTGCCGTCTTCGTTCCTGGCTGATTATACGCGAGCGCGACCGCCTCGCGCGGCCCGCCGGACCGAACGAGGGAGCGTGATGGACTTGGAGCCGAGGCTGAGGTACGCAAAGGTGGCTCCCGGCGCCTACAAGGCGATGTTGGGTCTCGAGGAGTACGTGCGCGAGAGCGGGCTCGAGCGTTCCCTGCTCGAACTCGTGCGGACGCGTGCGTCGCAGATCAACGGGTGCGCCTTCTGCCTCGATATGCACACGAAGGACGCGCTGGCCGCCGAGGAGACGCCGCAGCGCCTCTTCCTCCTCGACGCTTGGCGGGAGTCCCCGTTCTACAGCGAGCGCGAGCGGGCTGCGCTCGCCTACACCGAAGCGGTCACAAGCATCGCGGGCGGCGTCGAGGACCCAGTGTTCGAAGCTCTTCGCGCCCAGTTCTCGGAGAAAGAGATTGTGGACCTCACGCTTGCGATCGTCGCGATCAACGGATGGAACCGTCTCGCCATCAGCATGCGTTCCGTGCCGGGGAGCTACCGGCCGGCCTGAGGTGGCGGTGCTCAGCTGCGCGCTACCAGACGATCGAAACAGGGAAGGCCGCGAAGGACGCGTCCTGAGAGATCAGTGGAATCTGCTCGCAAAGCGCCTGCGCTGCAAGCATGCGGTCGAACGGATCACGATGCTCCACAGCCAGACGCCCCGCGAGCAGTGCGTGCTCGGTGCGGATCGGCAGATCAACGGCCCTCAGTTCCCGGAGGTACTCGGCAAACGAATCTACGAGGTCGCCCGCATTCGGCAGCTTCCCCAAACGGTGTTTGGTGGCCACCTCCCATGCCGAGGCGGCGGATACCACGATCTCCGTGTGCGCGTCTTCCAAAAGCTCTCGGGAACGATTCGATAGCCTGTCCGGCTCCGTCAGCGCCCATAGGACGACATGGGTGTCGAGGAGGACCCTCACTCCCACCGACGGATTTCCTCGTCGGGCAGAGGCTCGAAGAACGCACTCGTGACTCGTCCCGGGGCGAACCCCAGGCGCCGTTTGCCCACCGGCGCGATCGGCATCAGCCTCGCGTACGGCACTCCGTCCTTGGCCAGGACGACCTCCTCCCCAGCCCGAACGTCCTCAAGAATGCGGGACAAGTGCGTCTTGGCTTCGTGAACGTTGACAACCCTCGCCATCTAAATCACCCGAACTAAGTTTAGTAGATCCACTAACCGGGCACAAGACCTGGCCACGTTCTACCAGCTACCGCTCGCCTCCACCCCGGCGGCTCTAGCGATGCTCTCTGCGGAAGGCAGGGCCGCTGTCCGCGAGCGCCAGCCCGCGAACAGCATCAACAGGAGCACCGGTGCCGTGTTCGGGTCGGTCGCCATGCCGCCGAACAGCATCCCGACGTCCTGACCGAACCACCAGGTCAGCGCGAGCCAGGCGACCGTCGCCCAGAGCACGGTCCGGCTGCGCGAATTGGTGACCAAGAGCACCCCGAGTGAAAGCGTGACGACGGCGATCACTGCGTTGGCCACGAGAGGACTCGCCGCGACGAGCGCCGCAACGGAGTTAAGCGAGTACCGGATGAAGAGAGGCTGCGGCATCATCGCTCCGGAGCCGAACGGTGCGGCGAGGCCGAGCGCCGTCCAGAAGGTGGGTGAGACCTGGAGCAGTCCGCCGAGCATGAGCGTCAGAGCTACGGTCCAGGTCGCGAGGTCGACCGTTCGCCCCTGCCACCAGGACCTTTGCTCCTCCAAGAGCAGCAGGACCGAGGCCGCGACGTAGAGCAGAACAGAGCCCGGCGCCCCGCTGAGGAACGTCGCGGTGCCAGTCAAGAGCTGACCTGCGCCTTCGCCGAACACGAAGACCAAGAGACCCCAGGCGACCGAGAGCCAGAGCCCGACCTTGACGACGCGCCGGCGCGGCATGAGCAGCAGCGCACCGATCGCGAGCTGCAGGACGATCACGAACCAGTTGAAGGCGACGATGTGTGGCGTCGTCAGCTGGATCGACCAGTTGATCATCGCGCTCAGCCAATGCGGCTCACCGGTCGCGGCGGGCTGCATGATCGTGCTGACCATGTCCATCGTGAACATCCCGGGCTGCATCTGCAGGAGGCCGTCGAGGATCCAAAGCGTTGCCAAACCGTATAGAAGCACCCTTCTGGGTGCCAACACCGCGCGCATGTCGGACTGCATGCCGCGTGCCCCCCTTCGCTGTCGGTGGCCCGCATGGACCATCTGCAACGAGAGTAGGCCGTGCGCGCAGCAGGACGGCACATGCGAACGGCGCACAACGGATGGGTCCACCGTGACCGACCTCGCGCGTCCAAACGGACGTGCCGGACCTTTGGCTGCCGCCGATCAGCGTCGCAGCGACGCACCGAGCGCGGCCGCCGCGGCAGCGGGCAGCAGCGCCAGGTCGACGCCGAACGAAACGAAGTAGAAGACGACGATCAGGCCCGCCCACGCGTACTGCACCCATGCACGCCGCACGAGCAGCGGCACGAGGGAGAAGACCAGGCTGAGCGCGAGGACAAAGGCGAGCGTCCCGGGAGCGATGCTGCCTGCGACGCTCGTGGCGCTGCAACTCTCGGCGCCGGATGCGGTGCTCGTGCACATCTCTCCGGACGGTCCGAACCAGAGTAGGCCGAAGGCGGCAAGCGCGAGGACCGTCGAGAGCAGCGCGAAGATCCTCGGCGCCGAGGTCAAACGGACGCGCACCGCGGCGATCGCCTTCCTTCGCCCCCAGACTACGCCCGTCAGGAGAGAATGCGCAACCTGCTCAGTTCGCCTTCTGCCGCGCCACCCGCTCGACGGAGTACACGTCCGGCAGGTGGCGGAGCCGCTCGATGATGCCACGCAGCTCCCCGAGGTGGTGGATCTCCATCACGACCTGCACGAGCGCGGTGCGGTTGCGGTACCCGCGCGCCCGCGCGGACAGGATGTTGAGCTTCGTCTCCGCGACCGCTTGCGCGACGTCCGCGAGGAGGCCGGAGCGGTCGAGCGCGTGCACCTCGATCTCCACGGGGTAGTTCTGCTGCAGCGCCTGGTCCCACGCCACCTCGACGATGCGGTCCCCCTCCTGCATCAGCGCCTTCGCGTTCGGGCACTCGAGGCGGTGCACCGTCACGCCCTTGCCGCGGCTGACGTACCCGATGATCGGATCGCCCGGAACCGGCGTGCAGCAGCGCGAGAAGCGCACGAGCAGGTTGTCCGCCCCGCGCACGCGCACGCCGTTCGTCGGCTTGCCATAGTCGGAGAACGCCTTCACGTCGACTTCTGGGATGTGCTGAACGGGCTCCGGCAGTTTGTCCCTGAGGCGCGAGAC
Organism: Bacillota bacterium; assembly: GCA_021793215.1. GTDB lineage: Bacteria > Bacillota > Sulfobacillia > JAJZYS01 > JAJYTV01 > JAJYTV01. The sequence goes on along the minus strand of JAJYTE010000002.1, from coordinate 86,556 downwards.
GACCTGCTGCGAGGTGAGCCCGCCGTAACCGACGGCGGCGAACAGATCGTCGATCGAGCCGTAGTGCAGGCGGCGGGACATGTCCTCCAGCCAATCGGGCCGGAGGATCTCGTCCGGCGCGAGGTTCACGCGCCGCGCCTCGCGCTCGACCATGTCGCGCCCGAGCTTCGCGTTCTCCTCCCGGTTCTTCTGCTTGAACCAGCTGCGGATACGCGAGCGCGCGGTCGAGGTCTGGACGAACTGCAGCCAGTCGAGCGAAGGGCCCGACGCGCCCTTGTTCGTCAGGATCTCGACGATGTCCCCGTTTTGCAGCTTGTGGTCGAGCGGCACGATCCGGCCGTTCACGCGCGCCCCGACGCAGCGGTGGCCGACATCGGTGTGGATGCGGTAGGCGAAGTCGACGGGCGTCGCCCCTGCGGGCAGGTCGTGCACCTGTCCCTTCGGCGTGAACACGAAGACCTCGTCCGCGAACAGGTCGATCTTCAGCGACTCGAGGAACTCTCGCGCGTCCTTCGCGTCGCCCTGCCACTCGAGCAGCTGGCGGAGCCAGCCGAGCTTCTGGTCGAAGCGCGGGTCGGAGCGCCCCTCCTTGTACACCCAATGGGCCGCGATGCCGTACTCGGCGGTGCGGTGCATCTCGCGCGTGCGGATCTGCACCTCGACCGGCTGGCCGCCGGGTCCCACGACGGTCGTGTGCAGGCTCTGGTAGAGGTTCGGCTTCGGCATGGCGATGTAGTCCTTGAAGCGGCCCGGCAGCGGTGTGTAGACGGTGTGGACGATCCCGAGAACGCCGTAGCAGTCCTTCACGGAGTCGACGATGATGCGCAGCGCGACGAGGTCGAAGATCTCGCCGAAATCCTTGCCCTGGCGCATCTTCTGGTAGATGCTGAAGAAACTCTTCGGACGGCCGGAGATCTCGGCCTCCACGCCGTGCTCCAGCAGGCGCTCGCCCAGCTCGCGGGCGACCGACTCGATGTAGTTCTCGCGGTCGTCGCGGCGCTGGCGTACGAGCTCGACGAGGTTCTGGTACGCCTCGGGCTCGAGGTAGCGCAGCGAGAGGTCCTCGAGCTCCCACTTGAGGCGGTAGATCCCGAGCCGGTGCGCCAGGGGCGCGTAGATCTCCACCGTCTCCTGGGCGATGCGGCGCTGGCGCGAGGCGGGCAGGTGCTTGAGGGTGCGAAGATTGTGCATGCGGTCCGCCAGCTTGATCAGGATCACCCGCACGTCCTGGGCCATCGCCAGGAACATCTTGCGCAGGTTCTCCGCTTCCTGCTCGAGCTGGGAGCGGTCCTCGAGCAGGGAGAGTTTCGTCACGCCGTCGACGAGCGCCGCGACCTCCATGCCGAACGTGCGCCTGATCTCGTCGATGCTGGCGGAGGTGTCCTCGACGACGTCGTGCAGGAACGCGGACTGCAGCGTGACGGCGTCCATCTCGAGGTCGGCGAGAATCTCCGCCACAGCCTCGGGATGCGTGATGTAGGGCTCGCCGGACATGCGCTCCTGCCCTTCATGGAAGTGCGCGGCGAAGTCGTGTGCCCGTACCACGAGATCCCGATCGTGCGGCGTCAGGTAGTCGAGCTTCTCCGCCACATCGCTCCAGGCCATGACCGCGCCTCCTCTCCCTGCGGGCTATCCTACTCGCCCAATTGCACGATCGAGTGGATCGGCAGCTCGGCCATGCGCGCGCGTCCGCCGAGGAACCCGAGCTCCACCAGGAATCCAAGGCCAACCACGCGTCCGCCCTGGTGCTCGATGAGACCGATCGTCGCGGCCACGGTTCCCCCGGTGGCGAGAAGGTCGTCCACCACGAGCACCCGCTGGCCCGGCTGCACCGCATCGACATGGATCTCGAGCGACGCCTCGCCGTACTCGAGTTTGTAGTCCTTGCGGATCGTGTCGTACGGCAGGTGGCCAGGCTTTCGCACCGGCACGAACCCCACACCGAGCTGCACAGCCAGCGGGGCTCCGACGAGGAATCCCCGCGCCTCCGGGCCGGCGACGAGGTCGACCCCAAGCGGCCGCGCGAACTCCGCGAGTTCCTCGATCGCGGCGCGGAAGGCTTGGCCATCCTGTACCCATGGCGTGATGTCGATGAAGTTGATGCCCGCGCGGGGAAAATCGGCAACGGTGCGCAGCGGCGGACGATCTTGCATCGTTCGGACGGGCCGCACTGCGAGCGGCGGCCCTTTCCCCCTTCTGCCCATGATGGCGCATCGCCCGGCAGGAAAAGCGGCGAGCCGCCCTGTGGCGTCCCGCCGAAAACCCATCACGATCTGCCGGTCGACATGTCGGGACGCCTCTAGAATAGCCGACCTCGCGCCGCATGGGAACTTCCTCAGCGCGCTGCCTGCCGCTGCCCGTCGACCCCGAGCGCCCTCTCGAGCGCCTGGATCGGACCGTAGAAGAGCGCTGCCGTTTCCGTGAAGCGCGCCGCACGGCGCCTGTAGAGCGCGAGGAGCTGCGAATCGTCAAGGCTCGCAGGCTGCTCGCGCAACCCGTCGTCACCAAGGAGACCGATCTCCCGAAAGACGTGCCAGGCGAGCGCCATCTCAGGCTCCGCAGGCGGCAGCCGAAGCCGTTCCTTCGGCAGGCGCCGCATCGCGCGGAAGGCGTCGCGCAACTCGTCGTCGGAGGGAGCCCAGGCCTTGGCCTGCCGCTGCAGCACCCCCTCCTGGTCGCGGCCGAAGGCCAGCACCAGGCGCCTTCCGGCCGCGGCGGCGCTGAGCTCCTGCGGCTCGGCGCCACGCTCGATCGCCACCACCTCCTCGAGCGGCAGCGAAGGCGCTGGATGCGGCCCCACGACCCCGCGCAGCCTGCCGGATTCGTAGAGCTCCAGGAGTTCCTCATCCGCGCCGGGCGCCGTCGGGTAGTAGCCGTCGCCGAACGCATCGACGGCTCGTTCGAGCGTCAGGGTGTCGAGCGTGAAGTAGTGACAGGGCTCGTTGCGCTCGGGCGGACCCGACCCACGGCGGTCAAGGATCTCCGAGGGCTTCCCTCCCTGGCGTGCCTGCGGCGGGGACACGGCTGTACCGCGCAGCGCCTGGCGGGCGCTCGGTGCGCTTTCGACGATGCGCAGGCGCGCGCTGCGCTGCCCGCGGAAGGCATTCTCCTCGAGCGCGGCCACGAGGTCGACGAACGTACCCGGCGCGGGAGAGCCGCGCCAGTGCACAGCGCTTGAGAAGCCGCTCGCGTCGCGCAGCCGCATCAGGCGATGGCGTCCGTCGCGCGTCGCACGGTCCTCGAGCACCTCGACATCCTCGACGAGCCAGACGGGCGCGGGCAGGCCGGCTCCGTACGGTCGCAGGTGCGAGAGCGCCTCCACTCCCTCGAGCGCCGCATCCCCGAGGCGCAGCCGGCCGTCGACGCGGAGCGAGGCGGCCATGTGCTGCCGTCCCTGGTAGAAGGCCTTGAGGCCCGCGCCGAGCGCCTCGACATGAGCGGCCTTGAGGCGGAAGCCCGCCGCTCCCGCGTGGCCGCCGAAGGACTCGAGGAGATCTTGGTGCTGCTCGAGCGCCTCCAGGAGCGGCGCGCCGGGCGTCCGCGCGGAGCCATGTGCCTCCTCCCCCTCGATGCCGATCACGAACGCGGGCTTCCCGGTTTCCTCCACGAGGCGCGCGGCCACGATGCCGATGACGCCGCGGTGCCAGCCCTCGCCGGCCACGAACGCGCAGGCCCCGTCTTGGCTCTGCGCGCGGGCCGCCTCCAGCACGCCGCGCTCGATCGACTGGCGGCGCCGGTTGAGTTCGTCGGCCCGCTGCGCGAGCCCAGGCGCCTCCTCCGCACCCGCGCGCAGGAGGGCGAGGGCGAGGTCCGGAGACTCGAGGCGCCCGCAGGCGTTGAGCCGCGGTGCGACGAGGAAGGCGATGGCCTCCTCGTCGATCTCGCCCTGGCCCCGGGCGACCGCGAGCAGCGCCGCGATGCCCGGGCGCGGCGATTGGGCGAGGGCGCGGAGACCCGCGCGCACGATCACGCGGTTCACGCCGAGCAGCGGCACCTGGTCGGCGAGGGTGCCGAGCGCGGCGAGGTCCACGAGCCGCTCGGCGCCGTCCCCAAGCCACGACCGCGCCAGCTGCAGCGCCATGCCTGCGCCGGAGAGCGGCCGCAGCGCATGTCCCTCCGGCAGGAGCCCCGGATGGGCGATCGGCGCCTTCGGAAGGACGCGGGGCAACTGGTGGTGGTCGGTGACCCAAAGGCGCACGCCGCGCGCGAGCGCGCGGTCTGCGGCCTCGCTGGAGGATACTCCGCAGTCGACGGTGAGGATGCCGCCGATGCCTTGATCCGCCAGCCGATCGACCGTCTGGGCGCTAAGCCCGTAGCCGTCGTGCAGCCGGTGCGGGAGAAAGGGCGTCGCGGCATACCCCATCGCCTCGATCGCGAGGACGGCGATCGAGCAGCCGCTTACGCCGTCGACGTCGTAGTCGCCGTGCACGGCGAGCCGCCCGCCCTCCGCGAGGAATCCGCGGATCTCCTGGGCGATGTCCGCAAGACCGGGGATCTCCTCAGGGGGAGGCGGCGGTGTGTCCGAAAGGAGGTCCGCGAGGTCCTGCGGCGAGATGCCGCGCGCTGCCAGGAGGCGCGAAAGCAGGGGCTTCGTCCCCGCAGCCAGGTGCTCCGCCAGCAGGCCGTGGTCTGCCTGGGCGAGGCGCACCCGCAGCGCCACTACTGGCCCTCCGGATTGACGTGGATGTGGACGGCGACGACTTCGGGGTGCTGCTGCATGATGGCCTCCTTGACTCTGGTCGCGAGGTCGTGCCCTTCGCGCACGGTGTACTCGCCGGGCACCTCGATCTCGAGGTCGATCAGCACCTCTGCCCCCATGTAGCGGCCGCGGATGCCGTTGGCCGCCACGACTCCCGAGACGCCGGCGGCGACCGAGCGCAACTCGTCGAGCAGCGCGTGGTCGTCGAAGCGATCCATCAGGTCCGCGACGGCATGGTTCACAAGGCCCCAACCACTGTAGATGACGAAGAGCGAGACGACCGCGGCCAGGATCGGGTCGAAGATGGGCGCGAACACCCGTGCGAGGATGATCCCGACGAGCGCGACGACGCTCGTGATCGCGTCAAGGCGTTGGTCGACGGCGGACGCGGCCAGCGCCTTCGAGTGGGAGCGGTTCGCGGCGCGGTGGTTGTAGCGGTAGAGGATCTCCTTCACGACGATCGAGCCGGCTGCCACGTAGGCGGAGATGAGGCCAGGGACGGCTGCGTCCCCGCGCCAGATCGCCTGCACCGACTGCCAGAGGATCTCCATCCCCGCAAGCAGCAGCAGGATACCGACGATCTTCTGCGCCACCGACTCGGCCTTCTGGTGGCCGTAGGGATGTTCGAAGTCGGCCGGCACATGCGCAACCCGCACGCCGATGGACACTGCGAAGCTCGCGCCGAGGTCCGCGAAGTTGTGCAGTCCGTCGGCCACGAGCACCTGGGCGTTCGTTGCGATCCCGAACCCGATCTTGAGTACGGTGAGGATGGTGTTGCCGACGATGCTGAGCGACCCGGCGATCCTTGCCTCGCGCTCCGCCTGCAACCGCTCACCCCCCACTCCACACGAATGTAGTCGAAGGACGGGAGGAGCGCCAGAGGCTTGGCTCAGGACGCAACCGAGACGAGTGCCAGCACGACGAGCACCCCGAGCGCGCGCAGGCCGCGCGCCTCGAGGTCGCGCAGCGCCAGCGCCGGATCAAGGCCCCGCGATGCGACCGCCATCCACACACCCGCGCCGGCCACCGCACCGAGCAGGCGGCCGAGCACCACGAGTGCTCCGGCCTGCGCCAAGACGGGATCCCTGGGAGGCGCGACGCGGATCGCGAGGTACTCCGTGGCCGCCGCCGCCGCGATCGCAGCGATCGCCCAGGGCAGAGCGCTCGACGCCAGCAGGAGGGCTGCAGCGACACCTGCGAACAGCGTGACGAGCGGCAACCCCAGAATCGCGGCCCCGAAGAGCGCGAAGGTGGCAACGTAGGCCCAAAGCGGCGTCATGGCCAGAGTCTGCCACGCGGCACAGCGCCCTATGTGCCGAGCGGCAGGCGCATACCGTCGCGCGCGGCGAGCACCTCGACTGAGGACTCCTGCGCGACGTAGCGGGCGATCGCCTCGGCGTCCGGTGCCGCACTGCGGTCGAAGTGGGTGATCAGGGCGCGGCGCACACCGGCCCGTCGCAGCAGGTCCGCGGCCCCGACGGCAGTCAGGTGGCGGTGGGCGTGCTGCCAGAAGAAGCTCACGTTGAGAATCGCGAGGTCGGCGCCACGGAACGCCTCGACGATGTCCTCGCGCACCTCGGTGATCGCCCTCGGCTCGCCGAGCGGCTCTCCCGGCTGCGGCGCGCGGGATGCCCCGGTCTCGTCCTCGTAGCGGACGACGTAGGACGTATCGGAACTGTAGACGATGCAACGCCCTGCGAACGCGAAGGCGATCCCGTAGTTCTCCGGCCCATGGTAAACCCGAAAGGGTGTCAGCGTCACCGGACCGACCTCTACCGGAGAGCCATCCTTCCACGTCGTGACGATGGGGCCGCCCGGATACCACGGGACGGGGTCGAGTCCAAGATGGTAACGGCCGATCAATCCGAGGTCGAGGGCCTCCTTGGGCAGGCAAAGCGCTCCACCGCGGCGCGACATGCCGCGACACATGCCCTCGATCAGGGCGGCTGCATCCAGGTAGTGGTCGGTGTGGCCATGGGTGATCAGGACAGCGTCGAGGCTGCGCGGGTCGAGGCCCGCCCGCGCCGCGTGGAACGCGGCGCCCGGTCCCGGGTCGACGGCGATCCGCCGGCCGCCGAGCGTCAGCCAGAAGCCTCCCGTCCTGCGCCGCTGCCCGATCACGCCCGACGGGTTCCCTCCGGTGCCCAAAACGCAAAGGAAGTCCTCCCGGGCTGGGGGGACCTCCTCCGTGCGCAGCCACGCGGCGCCGCGGCGAACGCGCTGGGCGCTGCGCCGAAGGAGCCGCCTTCCTTCCTCGTTCACCGAGCCTTCGCAGGACTGCGCCGTGCGGCCTGGCTGGTGCGCTCCGCGCTGTCCACCCAGATGTACCAGAGCGGGCTCGCGAAGAGGATCGAGGAGTAGGCACCGAACGTCACGCCGATCAGGATGGCGGCCGAGAGATCCTGCGTCGTAGTGCCGCCGAAGAGCAAGAGCGCCAGCATGGCCATGATCACGACAACCGCCGTGATGATCGACCGCGCCAGGGTCTGGTTCAGCGACCGGTTCGTCAGCTCTGCGAGCGACTCGCCGCGCTTTCTCAGACGCATGTTCTCACGGATCCGGTCGAAGATGATGATTCGGTCGTTCAGCGAGTAGCCGATGATGATCAGCACCGCGACGACGATGTTCTGACTGATCTGGAAGTGGATCAGCGCGACGAGCCCCAGCGTGACGATCGCATCGTAGAAGATGGCCGCGACGCCCGTGAGGGCGAAACGCAGGTCGAAGCGGACCATCATGTAGAGCACGATCGCCAGGGACGCGATCAGCACCGCCAGGATGCCGGCCCGCACAAGTTCGCCCGAGAACGTGCCGGTGACCTTGTTGAGACTGACCGTCTGGTACTTGCCGACGTCCTTCGAGAGGGCGCCTTGCAGGGCGTAGCGGGCCGACTCGCTGAGGGACGGCGTTTCGATCAGCACGCTCTGCGAGGTCTTGCCGGCTTCGGTCCCCAGCAGCTGAACGACCGAGTCGCCGACGTGCTGCTTGTCGAGCACCGTGCGGACCTGGGCCACCGAAACGGGCTTCTGGAACTTGAGGTTGTAGGTGATGCCCCCGGTGAAGTCGATGCCGAGGTTCAGTCCGCGCAGGAAGAAGCCTCCGAGCGCTACGACCAGGACCACGATGGAGACGATGAACCAGGTGCGGCGGTTTCCGATGAAGTCGAATCGCGGCATCTTCTCGTCCCCTTTCTAGCCCAGGAAGAGCTTCGGATTGCGCACGAGGACCGTACCCTCGGAGAGGCGCAGCAGGTAGCGCGTCACGCCGACGGCGGTGACGAAGCTCGCCAGGACGCCGATGATCAGCGTCACCGCGAAGCCGCGTACTTCGCCGCTCCCGAAGTAGTAGAGCACCGCGGCCGCGATCACGGTCGAGACGTTCGAGTCCATGATCGCGCGGAGGGCGTTCTTGAAGCCGTGGTCGATCGCAGCTCCGATCGTGCGACCCGCGCGCAGCTCATCCCTGATCCGCGCGAAGATGATCACGTTCGCGTCGACCGCGATCGCGGCAGACAGGATGATACCCGCGACGCCAGGCAACGTCAGCACCGCCCCGAAGGCGATCAGGGCTCCCACCACGATCACGAGGTAGATGGCGAGCGCGATGTCGGCAATGAGACCCGCGTAGCGGTAGATGCCGAGCATGATCAGAATGATCAGCAGCATGGCCACGAGCCCGGCGACCGCGCTGCGCGCCACCTGGTCCTGGCCCAGCAGCGGCGAGACGGTCGACACGTCGATGATGCGCATCGGGATCGGCAGAGCGCCCGAGTTCAGGAGGTCAGCGGTCGTCTGCGCGGTCTTCAGGCTCGAGATGCCGGAGATCTGCGCCTTGCCGTTCGGGATGACCTGCTGCACCTGCGCGGTCTGGATGTTCGTGTTGTCGAGGTAGATCGAGATGTTCTGACCCAAGTACTGCTTGGTGGCCGCGGCGAAGAGTTTCGCCCCCTCGGCGTTGAACTGCAGCAGGATCAGCGGCTGGTTCGATGTGGGGTCGAGCGCCGCACTCGCGGAGGAGAGGTCCTTGCCCGTCAGGATGATGTTGCCCTTCGGCCCCTTGAATTCCAACTGCGCCGTCTGGCCGATCAGCTTGATCGCCTGCTGCTGGTTCTTCACCCCGGCGAGGTCCGCGATGATCTGGTTCGAACCGGAGAGCTGGATCGATGGTTCGGAGATGCCGAACTTGTTGGCGCGGAAGGAGATCACCGTCTCCGCCTTCTTCATGTCCGCCGCCGTCGCATGGCCCTTCGCCTGCAGTACGACGTGCACTCCGCCCTTCAGGTCGAGGCCTTCCTTGATGTACTTCGTGACGGGGTTCACCGCAGTGAAGTAGCCGTACACTGCGATTACCGCGACGACGATCAGGATGAGGCCGACGATTCCGCGGCCGCGCACAGCTTGTCCTCCTCCATCTCATCACATGAGCCCATAAGAGGCAGTCCAAACTGCATTATACGAGACCGTGTCCATGGAATCCACCGGAAGGGGCTCGCGCTACGCCGTTACAGCAGGCGCTGCCCGTTCGCAGTCAGCCCGAAACGGCACTGCAGCACCTCTGCGGCGCGACGGCACATGATCATGCGCGTCAGGAAAATCTCGAAGTAATCCATCGGAGTGATCGAGTCGTCGATCTCCAGCTCCAGCACAATCAACCGGCCCTTCGGGTCGACGGCGAGCTCGGAACGCTGCACCGCCGCGTTGACGCGGTCGTGCACGTCATACTCGGCGGGGTCCTGCGTCTGGACGCGGCTCCTGTGCACATCCGACTTGTCCGCGAGGATCAGCGCGGCGGAAACCGGCGAGATCGCCTCGCCGTACTCCTCCTCGTGATTGCCGATCGCGCCGAGCACGACCGCGATCTCCTGGGCCGACATGCCCTCCTCGCGCAGGATTGGGAACGCGAGCAGCGCGGACGTCTGGCCATGGTGGCTGCGGCCCGCGATGTTGCCGATGTCATGCAGGTACCCTGCAATCTCCGCGAGATCCGCCTCCCGCGGCGAGTAGCGCAGTTCCACCAGCACGTGCCGCGCCACGGTCGCGACGAGCCGAACGTGGCGCTCGCCGTGCTCGGTGAAGCCCATCGCCCGCAGCGCCTGGTTCGCGGATTCGACGAACTGGCGAACGTCCTCGCGCGCGGTGAGCATGTCGAGTGTCACTGTCGTCTGTTCGATAGATCTGAACCCCTTTCTGCTCGGGTCGAGGGGCGCCGTCCCCGGTTCCCCCGTCAATTCGGACCCTTCCAGCATACCCCGAGAGGCGGCATCACCTACCGGTCGGGCGCCCGGCACGGTCATCGTACGCCGGGGCGAGCGGCGGAGAACCGTCAGGCTGCGCCGCCAGCATCGAGCAGGCGGCGCACTTCGCCGTACCGCCGCGTGATGCGCTGCTGGTCGAAGTACTCAAGCAGCGGAACGGCGAACTTGCGGGTCGTTCCGAGCACTTCGCGCAGTTCGGCCGTCGTCGCCTCCCGGCCACCGCCCAGAACGTCGCGCAGCCTTCTCTCCGCCTGGTCGATCGCGCCCCGCGCGAACCAAAGCTCTCCCGCGCGCACCAGGGACTCCTCCGCCTGCAGGTAGACCAACATGTCCTCAAGGCGCTCCGGGCCAACGTCCTTCGCGCGCGGCCACTGGGCGGGTGGCTGCGGCTGCAGGCCGCCCTCGGCTAGGAACGCCTCGAGCGATCTCAGATCGTCGCGCAGGTCCTTCGGGAGGGCGGCCGGTGCGCCCGCGGGCAGCACCCGCTCCCCGACGAGGCGCAAGCGGCCTGCCGCTGCGAGCTCGCCGAGCAGCGCCGCCGCCCCCCTCGCGTCGATCTCCGGGGCGGCTTCCCGCCGCCACGCCGCGCGGTCCTTGCCGCGCCAGAGCGGGTCTCTCTCCCTCTGCGCGCGTAGATCGGCGGCGGCGCGCTCGAGCCGCCGCTCAAGCTCCTCGACGTCGAGCCAAAGGTCCCCAAGCCTTCGCAGGCGGCCCTGCGCCGCAAGCGATTCGGCCGCGGACTGCACCTCGCTGCCCGGCAGTCCGAGTTCCGGCGCGAGGTCCTGCGTGCGCACCGCGAAGCGCCGCTGCACCGCGCCAAGGACCATCTCCTCGGGAGACGCGCTCTGGCGGCGCTCCAGTTCCTCGAGGTCCTCCCGCCGGAAGCGCCGGTGGTGGCCCTGCACGTCCAGTACGATGCCCCCGCCGATCGTGTGCGGCGGCGAGAAGCTCCGGAGCACGAAGCGGTCCCGGGCAGCGACGGCGAAGGGCTGCTCAGCCCTGAGACGAACATAGCCGTGGCTCCCGGGCTCCATCTCGCCCGTTTCGAGCGGGACGACGCGTCCGATCACCTCCGCCGTGCCGACGTGCAAGCGCACGCGCGCGCGCACCGGCAGCGGCGGGGCGCTCTCCAGGAGCCCGAGGTGCAGCGTGACCTGAGACGTCTCCGCGACGCTGCCCGGAGTAGCCAGCACCTGGCCGCGTAGGACGTCTTCCCGCTCGATGCCGCTCAGGTTCACGGCCGTCCGCTCGCCCGCGCGGCAAGCATCGCGCGCCTCGCCGTGCGACTGCAGGCTGCGCACCCGCACCGCCCGGCCGCCGGGCATGATCTCGAGTCGGTCCTCGAGCGCGATCTGTCCCGAGACGAGCGTACCCGTGACGACCGTGCCGAACCCCGGCAGCGTGAACACGCGGTCGATGGGAAGGCGCGCCGGCCCGACGGCGCTTCGCGGCCGCATCCCGTCGAGCGCCGACTCAAGGAGTTCCAGGAGCTGCGGGATGCCCTCGCCGGTTACGGCGGAGATCGGCACGACGGGAGCGTCCTCGAGGAACGTACCCTGCAGTTCGCCGCGCAGGTCGTCGAGCACGAGCTCCCGCCACTCGGGATCCACGAGATCTATCTTCGTCAGGCAGACGATGCCGCGCGGAACCTCAAGCAGCGAGAGGATATCGAGGTGCTCGCGCGTCTGCGGCATGACGCCCTCGTCGGCCGCGACAACCAGGAGCACGATGTCCATGCCCTGGGCGCCGGCCAGCATGTGGTGAACGAAGCGCTCGTGTCCCGGTACGTCGACGACGGCAGCTCGCCGTCCCGAGGGGAGGCGGAAGGGGGCGAAGCCGAGTTCGATGGAGATGCCGCGCCGGCGCTCCTCGGGAAGCCGATCCGTGTCGCTGCCCGTGAGCGCGCGGATCAGCGCCGTCTTGCCGTGGTCGACATGGCCCGCCGTACCGATGATCAGTCGCAAGTCCTCCACTTTTGATCGCCTCTCCCTCGCGCACCTTCGCCCGCAGGCGCCATGCAGCGCTGCAGCGCGCCTGATGGCGGCTTTCGCGGCCAAACGCCGTTTGACAGAAGCCGGAGCAGAACTCTATAATTCGCGGTGTTCGATTCGGGGAGTGGCGCAGTTTGGCAGCGCGCTGCGTTCGGGACGCAGAGGTCGCAGGTTCGAATCCTGTCTCCCCGACCAGTTTTTCTGAGGCCGTCGCCATGCGCGACGGCCTCTTCGCATCGCCACTTGGATCAGTCCTTCGCGAAACGGGCGCTGAGTTCGCGCGCGCGCCGCAGCATCACCCGATAGCCCGGGTACCCGGACGTGCGGATCTGCTCCTGCGCCGCGTCGAATGAGAACCAGCGCGCTTCCGAGACCTCCGAGTGCAAGGGCGCGACGTCGCCGCCCTCGTAGCGCATCGCGTAGAACGTGATGCGCTTCTCGTTGCCGCTCGGCAGCGCGTAGGCCACCCGACCGAGGCGGCTCGCCACGGTCGCGCGCACACCGGTCTCTTCCAGGACCTCTCGAACGGACGCCTGCTGCGCGGTCTCTCCGGGTTCCAGATGACCTTTGGGGAAGGTCCATCGACCGAATCGGTCGCGGATCAGCAGAACCTCCTCACCGCGCACCACGAGCCCGCCCGCGGACTCCTCTGTCATCATCGCACCTCTCTACGCCAAGACCGAGGACCTTTCGTTTGCTCATTATACGCGCTGCACGGCACGCGTCGGGAAGGGGCCGCAAGCGGCGTGCGCGCAGGCGACTGCGCGAACGGGGAACGCTACGTCGCGGAGGTGCATCCGCCGTGACTTTTCTGACTTTGCTTCTCGCCAGCCTCACGGCCGGCGCGGTCCTGCTGGCCGTGGGGGCGCTCCTGCTTCCGGCACTCATGCGAAGCGCCGCCACCCGCATGCTCCGAATCATGGTCCGCGACGCGTACACGGGCAACATCTTCGGGATGTACAACGTCGCGCGACGGCTGACGCTGCAGGGAACCGGCGAGACACTGCTGCGGGCCGGTTCCGGCGGCAGGGCCATCCGACGGCCGATGGGCAGCCCGCTGCACCTCTCGCGCTGGCAGGATCTCCTGTTCACCCCGGCGCAGCTCGGCCGGCAGCCACTGGGCGCAGGCGAGAAGACCGACCTCGGCGTCGTGATCGGTCCGAACGCGAAGCGGCCTCTGCGCATCGACATCCCGATCCTGGTCACGGGCATGTCGTACGGCGGCGCCCTCACCGCCAGGGCCAAGCTGGCGCTCGCCCAGGCGGCCAACCGCGTGGGCACCGCGACGAACAGCGGAGAGAGCTTCCTGGCTTCCGAGCGCCGCGAGGCGGAGCGCCTGATCGTCCAGTACCACCGCGGCACGTGGCCGAAGTCGCCGCAGAACCATCCGCAGTTGCTCGCGGCGGCGGACGCGATCGAGATCCAGGTAGGTCAGGGAGCGCAGGCCAGCGCTCCGATCCGGACGCAGGCCGAGGACATCGACGAGGACATGCGCGCGACCATGGGGCTCGAACCGGGTCAGGACGCCTTGATCGACTCCAGGTTCAAGGATTTGGGCGGGGCGGACGATCTTCGCGCCCTGATCGCCCACCTGCGCGAGGAATACCCGGTCCCGGTCGGCGTCAAGCTCGCGGCCTCGGACGCGATCGAGCGCGACCTCGACCGCCTGATCGAAGCCAACCCGGACTTCATCTGCGTCGACGGTGCGGAGGGTGGCACGCACGGCGGCCCCGTGATCCTTCAGGACGACTTCGGGCTGCCGACCATGCATGCCGTGGCGAGGGCCGACGCCCACCTGCGCGCGCGGGGCGCACGCGACGGCGTGACGCTCATCGCCGCCGGCGGACTCTACTCGCCGGGCATCTGTCTCAAGGCCATCGCGCTCGGGGCCGACGCCTGCTACGTCGGGACAGCCCTGATGGTCGCGATGATCTCCGACCAGGCGATGCACGCGTTGCCCTGGGAGCCTCCCTACAGCCTTGTGCTCGAAACCGGGACCCGAGGGCAGACCTTCTCCGTGGAGGAGGGCGCGCAGCGTGCCACCGACTTCCTGCTCTCCTGCGTGGCGGAACTCGATCTTGGACTGCGTGCGCTAGGTCGGCGCGGCATCGGCGAGGTGTCGCGCGAGGACATGATCGCCTTGACGCAGGAGACCGCAGACCTCACCGGCTGCCCTGCGGCCCATGGCCGCGCACGGCATCCGGAGGAGCGTGCACCGGAGCGGGAGTTCGAGGCGCCGCCGCCCGAGTGGAAGGAGGAGCAGCCCAAAGAACGGCGCCTTCACTAACCGTCTACTCGTCGAAGCAGTAAAAGGAAATCCAAGGCAAGGGGAAAGTGCGCAGACCGCGTCGAATGCCTCTAACTGCGCACCCTCGGGGTGTGACTTGCCCCGAAAGAGGGCTTCCTCATGAGTCCCACTGCGTGGGTCGTGGTGATCGTTATCGTAATCCTCCTCCTGGGGCTGCGCATCGTGCAGCAGGGGACCACAGGCGTCGTGGTGCGTTTCGGTAAGTACAACCGGCCGGTGCCGCCGGGCATAGCGGTGATCATCCCGCTGGTCGAGACCATGCGGCGCGTGACGACGCGCTCTCAGACGATCCAGCTGCCGGCGTCGCCCGTGCTGACGGCGGACAACGTCTCGCCGGTGATAGACGCCTACTTCGTCTTCCGGGTCATCGACGCGAAAGACTTCCTGTTCGAGATCTCGAATCCCGTCGAGACGGTGCAGGCGATCATGTTCAGCACGATCCGCCGCGTGATCGCGGAGATGCACCTTTCGGAGGCGATGGCGGCCCGCGACAAGATCGATGCGGAACTGCGCCACGAACTCGACCAGAAGACGGCGGGCTGGGGCTTCCGGGTCGAGCAGGTCGCGATCCGAGACTTCCAGCTGCCCAGTGAGATGAAGGCGGCGATGGAACAGCAGAAGATCGCCGACTCGCAGCGCCACGCGTCCATCAACCGCGCCGAGGGCGAGAAGCAGTCTGCGATCCTCGCCGCCGAGGGAGCCCGGGCAGCAGCGATCGCGTCGGCGGAAGGAGAGGCCCAGGCCATCCTGAACGTCGCGAGCGCGCAGGCGAAGGCGATCACGCAGGTGTACGGCGCGTACCTCGCGGCGGCCGGCGACAAGGACAAGGAGGCAGTTCTCACCGTCCGGGCGCTGGAGACGCTGGAGCGCGTCGCGAACGGCCAGGCGACGAAGATCCTTCTCCCAAGCAACCTCGCGGGGATGGCGGGCACGCTCGCCGCATTGGCGGAGGTCGGCAAGGCAGGCAGCTGAGAATTCTCTCGACGTACCCGGAAGGAGCGGCCCAGCCGCTCCTTCTCTGTGTTACCATGGTTGCCATGCAATCAACGAATTCTGCCGTGCAGAGCGCCCGGTCACGCAATCTCGTCGTGCTCGGCCTGATCCTCGCGATGGGTCTTGCCGCGCTCGACTCGACGATCGTCGCCACCGCGCTGCCCACGATCGTCGGCGACCTGGGCGGATTCTCGCAGTTCAGTTGGGTCTTCTCGCTCTACCTGTTGACGCAGACGGCGACCATCCCGATCTACGGCCGGCTGGCCGACATGCACGGCCGCAAGGTCGTCCTCACCGTCTCGATCCTCATCTTCATGGGCGGTTCCGCGCTGTGCGGTCTTAGCACGAGCATGACGGCGCTGATCATCTTCCGAGCGCTGCAGGGGATCGGGGCGGGAGGCCTCATGCCGGTCGCAACGACGATCGTCGGGGACCTCTACACCCTCGAGCAGCGCGCCCGCATGCAGGGCGTGTTCAGTTCCGTCTGGGCGATCGCCGCGGTACTGGGTCCCCTCCTCGGCGGACTGCTCGTCAGCGTGGCGTGGCCCCTCGTGTTCTACGTGAACGTTCCCGTCACGGCGATCGCCCTTCTGCTCCTCCTGACGCAGTTCCACGAATCCGCCGACCGCCCCCATCAGCGCCAGCGCCTCGACGTCGGCGGTTCGCTGCTGCTGCTCGTCTGGGTCTCGAGCCTGATCCTCGGTCTCTTGCAGGGGCCGACCTGGGGCTTCACGTCACCGCTCGACCTCGGCGCCTTCGCCGTGGCGGCGCTCGGTCTCGTCGGCTTCCTCTGGCAGGAGCAGCGCACGCCGCAGCCGATCTTCTCACTGTCGCTGCTGCGCATCCCGATCGTCGCGATCGGCAACCTCGGCACGCTGCTCGGCGGGGCCCTGACGATCGGCCTGACCGGCTACATCCCGACCTTCGTGCAGGGCGTCCTGCGCGGCTCTCCCACCGAGGCGGGCCTCGTCGTCACCGCGATGTCGATCGGCTGGCCGATCGCCTCCACGATCTCCGGGCGAATGATCCTGCGCGCCGGCGCCCGCGTCACGGCGGTGATCGGCGGTCTCGCCGCTACGGTCGGAACGGTCAGCCTTCTGAGCCTGAACGCCTCCACGCCGATCTGGGCGATCGCGCCGCGTACGTTCCTGGTCGGCGTGGGCCTCGGATTCATCACGACGACGGCGATCGTGCTGATCCAGGAGGTCGTCGGGTGGAAACTCCGCGGCGCCGCGACCGGCAGCAACCTCTTTGCCCGCATGCTCGGATCGAGCGTCTTCGTGGGCGTGATGGGCGCGATCCTCAACGCTTCGCTGGTAAAGCGGGTGCCAGGCGGCCCCGAGGCCGTGAGCCGCCTGCTGCAGTCCGCGACCCAGGGGACCTCGCAGACGCTGCATCAGACCGGACTGCGCGACGCGCTGTCCGTCGGTCTGCACAGCGTCTTCCTCCTCGCGGCCGTGCTCGCCGTGATCGCCCTCCTCGTGCTGATCTTCATGCCGCGCAAGGTCGAGTCGGCGGAGTCCTAAGAAGCTTTCACGATCCCGATCGACCGCACGGTCACCTTGGGCGCGTAGTGCCGCGTAGTTAATCAGGGGGGCATACGCCCTTCAACTCCAAGGACTCCCGGCCTGGGCCGAGAGTCCTTCCGAGGAGAGGACTGCGTTGGCCGATCTCGTGAAGGCGTTTCGGCAGTTCTGCCGACGCGACTGGTACATCGCCATCTGGCTGCTCGTGTCGCTCGTTTGGCTTCCACTGTCGACGCTGCTGCCCGGCGTCGCCGTTGACCTACTGTCCTCGAACTCGCTGAAGGTCGGGATGCTCGGATTCCTCGTTGCGGCCCTGCAGGGCGGTGCGGTCGTTGCCGCCGCCGCGACCATCAGCGCGGCGACGACGACGAAACTTCTCGGCGGCGCTCCGGGTGAGTTGCCCGGACGCGCGGCGTGGTCGTTGCTTGGAAGCCTCTGGCTCCTCCTCTGCGCCGCCGTGGCGGTGCCGACCTGGCTCTTCGCGACGGTCGACGTGCCGCGAACCTGGTGGGATCTGCCGCTCGCGCTGGCGCTCCTGCTGCTGCTCACGTGGACGGCGCTCCTGGCGGCTTCCGCAGCCGACGTGGGGGCACGCCGGGCGCCGCGCGCCCTCGCGGAGCGCTGTCGCCATGCGTTCGGGTTCGCGAGCGTGCGTGGCGCGCTGATCCTCGCCCTGCTCGCGGGCGTGCTGACGGCGCTCTCGCCGCTCGGACTGCACAGCCTCGCCTACCTCTACGCGGCCTCGCTGCTGTCCTCCGGATGCGCCGCGCTCTTCGCGCGGCTGTGGCACGCGGTGCGCAATCGCACATCCCCGCAGACCTCCTCGATTGCGCGCGCGCCGAGGGAAGATGGTCTGCTGGGCGCACCGTTCGCGGTGCTCGACTTCGTCCGCCGCGAGGAGCGCATTTGAACCCGCGCTACTCGCCGGGCTTCTGGGCGTCCTCCTCGCGCCAGATCTCTTTGACCGTCTCGTACGTGGCGGGGTAGTCCGCCGTGTAGCGCAGGTAGTTCGGGATGGGGTAGCGGACGCCGCCCTGGTGGGTGCCCTCCAGTCCTGCGCAGAAACTCTCGACGTCATCCCAGGGCAAGGTGAATGCCATCTCATGGTCCTGGGTCTGGCCGAACACGCGATCGCCGTAGCAGGGCAGGATCACCTGGGGCTTGCCCGTCTGGCGCGTGCGGTTGACGATCTCCGCGCAGTCGGCACGGGCACTGAACTCCGAGGTGATGCTGCCGCCCTTCTCGAAGAGCGCCGCGGCTACCATGCGCATGACCTGCGCGGAGTTGCCGTAGACCGCCACCACCTCTGGTACGAAGTCCGCGCGCGCTAGCGGCCCGACGACCACCGTGCCGGCCGTCTCGGCGCGTGCGACGACCCGCTCGGTCTGCCGCGCACCCCCCGCGTCGCGGGCGTACATACCCTTCGCGAGGTTGCCCTCGGCGTAGAACGCAGGCGCCTCGCGGAACGCGAACGCCACCTGGGCGATCGGGCACGAGAGGTCCTCACCGGACATCGCGATCGTCCAGCCGTAGCGGCGCGCCATCGAGACGCCCTGGCAGATGCTCACCTCGATCCCTAGGTCCCGGTGCGGCTGCCTCGCCCGCTCCGGGATCCCCTCCCCCGCACCAAGCACCCGGAGCGCGAGCGGGAATGTCTCCGTCCGCACGTAGCGATCGATCGCATCGGAAACATCTTTCGGCTTCATCTGCGCGCCGCCGCTTCTGCGGCGGCGCTCGCCCCCTTTCGTGACGCCGCGCTGCTCTCATTGTCCCGGCCAAGGCGCGGCCGCGTCAACGAGCAGGAGCCGCTCCTCGGTCAGGAGAACCTCCGCAAGGATCGCAAGGAGGCGGGAGATGCGCTGGCTGAAAGGCGTCGCGTTGCTTGCGCTGGCCGTGCTGCTGACCGTTGCCCTCTCCACTCCGCTCGGACCCGTGCCGGCGATTCTGCCGCTGCTGAACCCGGGACAGGGCGTTTGGGGCGTCGCGGCGGACGCGGTCGCCCAAGTGCCCGCCTCGCCGAAGCTGCCCGGCCTCCTCGCCCCGGTGCAAGTCTCCTACTCGAAGGGCGACGTGCCGCACGTGCTCGCCAAGAACGACCACGACCTCTTCTTCATGCAAGGCTACCTGCAGGCGACCAATCGGCTCTTCCAGATGGACGCGATGCGCCGCCAGGGGGAGGGCAAACTCTCCGAGATCATCGGTCCCTCGGCCCTCAAAACGGATGAGGAGTTCCTTCGCTACGGCCTCCTCGTGGGGGCGCAGCGCACGCTCGCCCGGATGCGCAGCACCGCGGCGGGCCGTGCGACCTTGAAGGACCTCGCGGCGTACACCGCCGGCGTGAACCTGCGCATCTCGCACGACGAGGCGACGAACAGCCTACCGCTCGTCTTCCACCTGCTCGGCTACCGGCCGACGCGCTGGACCGCGCTCGACACGCTGGTGGTACAGGAAGACATGCAGCAGGACCTCTCGATGAGCTTCACGCCCCTCGACTACGCCGTCATGGTGGAGCGCCTCGGTCCCCAGCTCGCGTCGCAGCTCTTCCCGTCGTTCGCGCCGACGCCGCAGCACCCCTACGACCCGGGACCCTATCCGGCGCCGGCAAAGGAGCCCGCTCCCCTGCCGCCGGGGACGCAGCCGTCTACGTTGGCCACCGCCGCGCAGTCGATTCTCGCAGCGTCCAACGCAAGCCACCCCTTGATGGCCGGCATGCTCCAAGGCATGCAGATGAGCAACAACTGGGCAGTCGGGGGCGCGCTCACGGCGTCCGGCAAGCCGCTGCTCGCAGGCGACCCGCACCTCGACCTGACGCTGCCCTCGATCTGGTACGAGATTCAGCTGGAGGACCCGAACTACGACGTGGTGGGGGTCAGCCTGCCCGGCGCGCCGGGCATCTTGATCGGCCACAACCGGTCGCTCGCGTGGAGCCTCACCGACACGCAGAGCGAGAGCACATTCTTCTACAAGGAGACAGTGAGCCCGTCCCACCCGAACATGTACTTCTTCGACGGCAGCTGGCGCAAGGAGACGCTGCGCACCTACCAGATCCCGGTGAAGGGCAGCGCCCCTGTCAAGTTCACGGTGGCATGGACCAACAACGGCCCGATCATGACGAAGAACCAGCAGACCGTGGCGATGGACTGGACGGGACTCTACCCATCGCAGGACATCACCGCGCTCTTGGGCGTCGACCGCGCGCACGATGCGGCCGAGTTCATCGCGGCACTGCAGCCGTACTGGGAGAACCCGCCGCACAACTTCGCCTTCGCCGACACCAAGGGGGAGATCGGGATCATCGCGCCCGGCTTCTACCCAATATTCCCGAAGGGCGTGAACCCTGCCCTGCCGATGAACGGCAGCGGCGGCTCCGAGTGGATCGGCCGCATTCCGGCGAATGCGGTGCCGCAAGTCCTGAACCCGCCGTCGCACTTCGTTCTCTCGGCGAACCAGCGCCCCGTCTCGCCGTCATACCCCTACTACATCGGCACCGCCTGGAACGACTTCTCCGGCGGCTACCGCGCGAACACGATCTACAACTTCCTCGCGAACAAGGCGAACCAGCCGTTCACCATCGCGAAGATGGCACAGCTGCAGTCCGACAACCAGGACTACCTCGCGCTCCAGATGGCCCCCTTGATCGCCCGGGCCGGACAGCAGCTGGGCCTCAGTGGTCCCGTGGGCGCCGCGGTTGCGCAGATGGCGAACTGGCCAGGTACGATGACGCAGGACTCGGTGCAGGCCTCGATCTACTACACCTTCTGGGACCGGTACCTGCGCCTGACGTTCGGTCCTTGGTGGAAGCACTACGGGGTTCCCTCGAAGACGAACCCGGACCTCGTGATCGGCCCCGGCTTCACTCCGCTCGATGAGGATCTGCAAGCCTGGACGCTCAACAGCTCGGCGTCGCCGTTCCTGAAGAACCCTGTGACCGGAAGGCAGCGCACCACGGCGGAGCTGATGCGCGCGGCGCTCAAGGGAGCCCTTCAGACGCTCAAGAAGCAGTACGGCAAGGACCCGGCCAACTGGCTATGGGGCACGCTGCACACGCGCACCTTCTACTCCGTCTCCGGCGTAGCGGCACTCGCCAGAGGACCGTACCCGTCGGACGGCGACTTCATCACGCCGGACGCGGCGACACCCGAGCCGAACTCGACGCACGGGCCGAGCTGGCGGATGATCGCGGACCTCGGCAACCTCAATCGGTCGGTGGCGATCTATCCCGGCGGCCAGTCGGAGAACCCGCTCTCGCCGCATTACGCCGACATGCTGCCGTACTGGCTCAGCTACCAGTACTGGCCGCTCGTCTTCGAGCGAACGCCGCGGGCCGGCGCCACGACAGTCTACCAGCCGTAGGGAGGTGCCGAGATGCAGGAGAACCGCTACCTGACCCTCGTCGTCAGCGGACTGCTCGCGTGGCTGTTGACGCTGCTCGTGGGCGCGTGGGGGCCGATCCTCGCGGGCCTTGCCGCAGGACGCTTCGCGCCGGCCCGCGGCGGCTTTCGGTGGGCGTTCCTCGGCGCCTTCGGCGCGTGGATCGTCTGGCTCGGGATCTCCGCACTCCAGGTGCCGATCGTCCCGCTGACGCGGCTCCTCGGTCGGATCGTCGGGATCGGGGCGCCCGGCGGCTTCGCCCTGCCGGTCCTAGCCGCTGTCTTCGCCGGCCTGATCGCGGGCGTCGGCTGCAGCGCCGGGAGAGCGCTATTCCTTGCGGCCCATCCTCGGGCGGACGCCTGACTCGCACGGCCTGCGTTCAACGACTGAGGGCATCCCGCCTCTTCGGCGGGATGCCCTCAGTTGCGTGTCAGCAGTCTCTCGGCAGCGAGCTCGGCTGTCTCCATCGCCGCCCCTACGCGCTCTTTCGGCATGCCGGAGATCGCCTCGAGCGCGATGCCCTGGATCAGCCCAATGATGGCATCCGCCGCCGCGCCGGGATCAACGTCGCTTCGGAAGTCACCCGCCGCCGCGCCGCGGCGCACCAGCGCGCCGAGCTGCCGGCGCCACCCGCCGAATATACCATCGAGAAGCGCCGCGAGTGCGGGATCCCCCGAGGCGCGCAGCATGAGATCCACCAGCGCACGCAGCTCCGGTGACTCTTGAACAACGCGACGGAGCGCATCATCGAACTCCCAGCGCAGCTCCTCCACGGGAGTGAGCGTGCGCCCTCGGTCCGGCATCGGCGCAGCGAACCGCCGCGCGATCTCCAGGGCCGCACCCTTGATCAGCGCGGCCTTCGTCGGAAAGTAGTGCAGTAGCGTCGCGTGGTTGATGCCTACCTCGTTCGCCACCGCCCGTACCCGAAGTCCCTCGACGCCGCTGTGCGCAAGGCTCTCGATGGCCGCCTGGACGATGTCGCGACGGCGGGCCTCCGCTTCCACTCGTCTACCGCCCGCCCGCAGGGCGCGCGAGCAGCATTACGTAGGAAACGATTGCAATCGCGAAGCCGAACGACATCAGCGCGGAGGAGAAGTCGTGGCCGAGATCGAGAAAGCTGGCACCGTTTCCGGCGGCTGAGAGCACGCCGAACCAGCCGACCACGAGCCAATAGCCGCCACGACCCGCAGCGCGCACCTGCAGTAGGAGCCACGTCGCGAAGACGCCGATCGCGATGCCAAGCGAGACGTGCAGCTGCAGGAGGGCCGGGCCGTGCACGAGCGCCCACGGCACCCCCTGCGCCACCTCCGCGAACCAGTTGCTGCCCGTGCTGCCGGGGTGCACGTGCGGGATCACGATGAAGAGATTCACTGTCATGCCGACAAGGAACTCAAGCACAAGGAGAAAGAACATCCAAATGCACGCAACGTGAAGACGGACCTTGCCCGCCATGTGCACCACGTCCCACCTCCTTTTGCTGGCGTGACATTTCATTCATCGCACTTTGGGCAACCACCGTCAACCAAATGGTTGACGCGGTGAGGAACGATTCGAATGACGGCAGTCCACGGAAGACGAACAGGCGCCCGGCCGAGCCGGCCGGGCGCTTCTCTTCGCGTCGGGGCTAGCGCTTAGAAGACAGACACTTCACGGTAGGAGCCGAACACCGCACGCATCGCGTCGATGATCTCCCCCTCGGTCGCGTAGGCACGGACGGCATCCAGAATCGGCTCCATCAGGTTGCGATCCGTTTTGGCCGCGTCGCTGACGGCTGCGAGTGACGCAGCGACAGCGGCCTCGTCGCGGTTCGCGCGCACGGCCTCAAGACTGTCACGCTGCACGCGCTCCACGGTTGGGTCGATCCGCAGAACGGGGATGGATTCGTGCTCCTCTTCGAGGAAGGCGTTGACGCCGATGATCAAGCGCTCCTTGCTGTCCACTTCCTGCTGGAACCGGTACGCGGCATCCGCGATCTCTCGCTGGAAGAACCCGTTCTCAATGCCAGCGAGGACACCGCCCATCTCTTCGATCCGCCGGAAGTACTCCTCCGCGGCCACCTCCATGCGGTTCGTGAGATCCTCCACGAAGTACGATCCGGCGAGTGGGTCGACGGTGTCGACGACGCCGGTCTCGTAGGCGATCACCTGCTGTGTGCGCAGCGCAATCTTCGCCGCCTTCTCGGTAGGCAGGGAAAGCACCTCGTCCATCGAGTTCGTGTGTAACGACTGCGTGCCACCAAGCACTCCCGCGAGCGCCTCAAACGCCGTGCGTACGATATTCACCTCCGGCTGCTGCGCCGTGAGAGAGCACCCGGCCGTTTGCGTGTGGAAGCGCAGAACCCAGGACCTTGGATCCTTGGCATGGTACTTGTCTCGCATCCGCTTCGCCCAGATGCGCCGGGCGGCACGGAACTTCGCGATCTCCTCGAAGAAGTTGGAGTGCGAGTTGAAGAAGAACGAGAGGCGCGGCGCGAAGACATCCACGTCGATGCCGCGCGCCATCCCGGCCTCGACGAAGGCGAACCCATCGGCGAGGGTGAATGCGAGCTCCTGCACCGCCGTCGAGCCAGCCTCGCGTATATGGTAGCCGGAGATCGAGATGGTGTTCCAGTTCGGTACTTTCTGCGCCGCAAACTCCATCATGTCGACGATAACCCGCATCGAAGGCTTCGGAGGGAAGATCCACTCCTTCTGCGCGATGTACTCCTTGAGGATGTCTGCCTGGAGCGTCCCGCGGACGCGCTCCCAAGGAACGCCCTGACGCTCGGCGACGGCGAGCAGCATGGCCAGTTGGACGATCGACGGGCCGCTGATCGTCATCGAGGTGGAGACGTCTCCCAGCGGGATGCCCTCAAACAGCCGCTCCATGTCGGCCAGTGAGTCGATGGCAACGCCCTCGCGCCCGACCTCGCCGAGCGCGCGCGGGTCGTCCGAATCGAGGCCCATCAACGTCGGCATGTCGAACGCCACCGAGAGTCCTGTCTGACCGTGGCGGAGCAGGTAGCGGAAGCGCTCGTTGGTATCCTTCGCCGTGCCGAAGCCGGCGAACTGCCGCATAGTCCACAGGCGGTCACGGTACATCCCGGCATGGATGCCGCGCGTGTACGGGAACACCCCTGGGTCCCCGAGATCCGTCGCGTAGTCGATGGATACGTCCTCAGGTCGGTACACCTGCCGTATCTCCAGCCCGGAAAGGTTCCGCCGAATGTCGGCCATGTCTCTTCCTCCGTCTCTTGCGGCCGCGTACATCAAGGTTGCGACTGAACTCGCCGAGGGATCCCATTCACAGGTCGCAGGCAACTCTCGGGGTTCATTCTACGCGCACCGCCGTCATGCCGACAAGAAATGGACGCTCCCCGCATAGCCACCCTCGAAGTGGCCGTGCGGGGAGCGCAGCTCGAGCCTACCTTCCCTCGAACCGCGGAGTTCGCTTGTGCGCGAATGCGTCGACGCCCTCACGAAAGTCCGCGCTCGTCCGCAGAAGCCCGTACATCATACCCTCCAGCCGCAGGCCGCTCCCGAGTGGTCCCTCCAGTGATTCGTTGAGCGCGAGCTTCGCGTAGCGGAGGGCCAGCGGCGAGAACGTCAGAAGTTCGGCGAGGAGGTCGTCGACCTTGCGGTCCAGGTCCTGCGGTGGGACGACTTCCGTGAGCAGGCCCCATGCGTGCGCCTCGTCGGCCGGGATTCGCCGCGCCCGCAAGATCATGTCCTTCGCACGCCCCAGACCGGCCAAGCGAGCGACGCGTTGCGTGCCACCGCTCCCGGGGATCATGCCGAGGCGCATCTCGGGTAGCGCGAGAACCGTTGTGTCGGCCGCGATCCGGAAGTCGCATGAGAGCGCGATCTCGAGCCCCACGCCGAACACGTAGCCTTGAAGTCGTGCGATCACGGGCTTGGAGCAGCGCTCGGGCGCCGCGACGTTCTCGGCAAGACGGCTGAGGTAGTCGGGGGGCGCGTCTAGGAAGGCGGAGATGTCACCTCCGGAGGAGAACGCCTGCTCGCCTGACGCGCGGATGACGACGGCCCGCACTCCGTCGCGCTCCTCGATCTCGCGGAAGGCAGCGCTGAAGTGCTCGCGGGTCGGCACCGTCACGATGTTGAGCGGCGGGGCATCGAGCGTGAGCACCGCGATTGGACGATCGGGCGGGTAGTCTACCCGCAGGATGGAGCCGGGGAACTCTGCCAAGGTGCAGCATCCTCCTTGCTACTGGAGTGGTTCGTACTCTCCTGACACCAGTTTGCGCCGCAGGATCTTTCCGACCGGCGACTTGGGGATCTGCCGCACGAACACGTAGCGGCGAGGTCGCTTGAAGTTCGCGAGCGCAGGACTCGCCACGCAGTAGGCGTCAAGATCCTTGTCCGTCAGCGCGTCGTCGGCCGGTACGACGAATGCGGTGACCGCCTGTCCCCATCGGTCATCGGGCAGGCCTGCGACCGCGACCTCCAGTACCCGCGGATGCTTCGAGAGCACGTCTTCCACCTCGAGCGGATGGATGTTCTCGCCGCCGGAGATCAGCATGTCGTCGACGCGTCCGAGGACCCAGAGGTCGCCCTCGTCGTCCTGCATCCCGACGTCCCCGGTGAAGTACCAGCCCCCGCGCAGCGCCTTGCGGTTCGCGTCGTCCCGGCGCCAGTACCCGCGGAATGCCTCCGGGGATTCGAGGCTTACGATGACTTCCCCCGTCTCGCCCTGCGGCACCGGTTCGTCCGGTCCGGTCTGCGCCGTGGGATCAGCCGTGACCACCCGTATGCGCTCGTTCAGGCCGGCCCGGCCAGCGCATGTCGGCTTACGGTCCAGCCACGAGCAGATGCTGAACGTGTAGACCTCCGAACTTCCGAAGTGGTTGACGAACACGTCTGGATGGAAGCGCTCGAAGCAGGCCTCCGTCAGGCTCGACGTCATCGCCGCCCCCGCGTAGCCGATCTTGCGCAGCGCCGAGAGGTCGTAGCGATCGACCAATGGATCGTGGAGGAGATCGTAGAACAGCGTCGGGACCAAGTACAGACAACTCAGCCGCTCCTGCTGCAGCAACGTGAGTGCCGTCTGGCGATCGAAGTCTGGCAGCAAGGCCAGCTTTCCGTTCAGGAAGGTGGTGGACAAGAGCGATCGCATCCCCATCGTGTGGTAGATGGGCATCACGCCAAGCGTGCTCTCGAACGCTGCATAGTTGTTCTGGACGATGTGCGCGATCGCCGCCGTCGTCTCGTTCGCGTGGGACCGCGGCACTCCCTTCTGCCTTCCAGTCGTCCCAGAGGTGTAGAGCATGATGGCGGTGGCGTCGTCCGGCGCGTCGAACGGCACCTCCAACCGGTCCGTGCCGCGGCGTAGCTGCTCGAAGCTGTCCAGCCCGACGGCACCAACGGAGAAGGCCCTGGCGGCGTTGTGCGCGCGCTGCATCGCCGCCTCGACGACGCCGCGCAGCTCCTCCTCGTAGATGACGACGACCGGCTCTGAATCGCCGATGCAGTACGCGACCTCGTCCGTTGCCATGCGGAAGTTCAGGGGGGTGTAGATAAGCCCAAGGAACTGACATGCCCAGTAGGTGACAACGTTCTGCCACCGGTTCTTCAGCACCACGAGCACGTGGTCGGCGGGGTGGACTTCCAGCCGTTGCAGGTTGGCGGCGACCCGTTCGACTTCCGAGAGGAGCTGGCCGTAGGTGATCCTCACGTCGCCATCGATCAGTGCGTCCAAACTCGGGAAGCGCTGTGCGGACACTTGCAAGCGATGCGCCAAGTTCAAGGGCCTCTACCTCCCCTACCTTAAGGCGACTGATGGGCCCGCGTAAGGCAGTCGGCGCCGTCTGTCCCCCGTTTACCTCCTCTCGGCCCGACCGTCCCCCAACTTTTGCCTAGAGTCCAAGGATCGTCGCGGCGTTTCCTCCGAGAATCCGCTCAACGCCTTCGGCCGGCAGAGGCAACGCGCGTATGTCCCGCAAGTTCTGTGCGATGCTTCGGATTCCGGGCCAGTCGGAGCCGAAGACCATCTTCGACGTCATCCGGTAGGTGTTTGGCAGGTAGGTGAGTAGCTTCTTCGGCGGTAGACCGGCGATATCCAGGTAGACGTTCTTGTGCAGCCGCGCGAGGAACTCCGCCTGTGGGTGCCAGAACGGCCGTCCCGCATGGGAGAGCAGGATTCGCAACTCAGGGAAGTCTACGGCCACGTCGTCCAAGAGGAGCGGGTCGCCGTACTTGACGCGGGACCCGGGAAACACGGAAGTACCAGTGTGGACCATGATCGGAACACCGAGTTGCTCGGCCCTGGCGTAGAAGGGGTACAGGCCCTGATCGTTCGGGTAGAAGAGGTTGTAGGTGGGGTAGAGCTTGATGCCGCGGACCCCTTGCGCCACGAGTTCTTCGAGGTACGTGGCAAGGCGATGGTGCATGCCCGGGTACACTGTGCCGAAGGGGATCAGCATGTCCTCTCCGGCGCACATGTCGATCACCGCCTGATTTCCCACCATGCCGGTGGTCGGCGTCTGCTCGGCGAGCACGACGCCGCGGTCAACACCCTGGCTGCGCAGGTAGTCGGCGAGGCCCGCGCCCGTTGCGCACTGCTTGCGCAGCGCGTCCAGCTCGTCGGGACTCCACGACTCGTGCAGGTAGTGCTCGAACCCGGGCGTGACCTCATGCCAGTGGAGCGGATGCACATGGAAGTCTACGATCAAGGACGAGGTCCCCTCTCAGATTCAGTGGTCTCGCTGACCTACGCCTGCGGCAACTGGTTGCGCATCGCCTTGAAGAACTCGCCCATCATGTACTTGGCGACGCCTCCAAGAACACGCTGCCCGACCGCGGCGATGGTTCCGCCGACCTTCACGTCGTAGTCGTACTCCACCATCGTGCTGGCATCGCCCTGCGCTGCAAGACGGATCGTGCCATCGATGTTAACGAAGCCCGGTGCTCCAGAACCTTCAATCCGCAGGCGGTACTGCTCATTCGGGTACTGATCGGACACCTGAACGCGAGCCTGGTACGCGCCGCGGACGGCTGCGATGCCAAGCTTGAGGTTCGCCTGGTAGTGGTCCGGCTCGAGCTCCACCAACTCCTCGCAGCCCGGGATCGCCTGCTTCAGTGAGTTCGGGTCCAGGAGAACCTTCCACACAACGTCCTGCGCTGCCTGCAGTTCGACTTTGCCATTTAGCATCACGGTCCTCAGGCCCCTTCCGCACTGGTCAACTGCTCGAACCCGCTTCTCCCGCAGGCGAACGGCCTACGAACGATAGAGGTCGGCACGGCGCTGCTCTCGATACGGGAAGACCCTGCGAGTATCCTCGACGCGGGATCTCTCTGGAGTTGCGAGTATGTACTGATCGGCCTGCTCCGAAGCCATGGCGATCGGCACGCCCAGGGGGTCCACCACGAGGCTGCGGCCGACGAAGCCGTTCCCGGCCTGGTCGCAGGCCGCCACGTAGACGCCGTTCTCCAGTGCGCGCGACCGAACGAGTAGTTCGAAATGCATCTCCTTGAGCGGACCAGTGTACCAAGCCGAGGGGACGACGATCAGTTCGGCGCCGCGCAGCGCCTGCAGCCGTGCGACTTCAGGGAAGCGCAGTTCGTAGCACACCAGAACACCGAGCTTGCCGAAGGGGGTGTCGATCGGGCGAAAGATCTCGCTTCCGGCGATGTACTCGCGCGACTCGAGATGGCCGAACGCGTCGTACAAATGGGTCTTGCGGTAGACGCCGGCCACCTCGCCCGTCGAGTCGATCACCGCGACGGTACTGTGAATGCGCCGTTGCGGATCCTCGTCCGCGGGGCGCTCGTACAGCCCCAGCACGAGCCACGTGCAGAACTTCCGAGCGAGCGAGCGGATCGTACGGAGCGTCGGACCATCGAGGCTCTCTGCAGCCTCCCAGCGCTGCGCGTTGGACGCTGAGGACGGTAGATAGGCAAGTGCGACCTCCGGCAGCACGAGAAGGTCGGCACCACTGCTTCGCGCGGCGTCGAATGCCGCTTCGATCTTGCCGACGTTCACGTTCTTGTCGTAACTGACCTCAATCTGGGCCAACAGCAGCGTCGGCACCCGGCTCACCCTTTCCATGCCGAGAGAGGCTCACGAGCACCTCCAGGGGCTCCAGGATCTCGCGCGAGATGGATTGCGCCGTGTTCAAGAGATGGTCCGACAGCGCGTTGACCGCCCGGTCCGCATCGCGCGCAAGCACCGCGTTCAGAATCGCGTGGTGCTCGGCGAGCACCGCTTCGCGACGACCCGGGTGGGTGACGGCCTTTCCGCCCAGCAGCACGATCAGGTCCCGCAGTTCGGTAAGGAACTGCGCCGTGTGCAAAAGCCCCGCGCTGCGAGCAATCTGCACGTGAAGTTGGCCGTCTAGCTCGAGGAACTTCTCCGCGTCGCCCTCGACCATCGCGGACTCCTGCTCAGAGAGCAGTCGCTTGAGAGTCCGGATTGCCGTGTCGTCCGCCTGTTGCACCAGCATTCGCAGCGCCAACCACTCCAGGGTGACGCGCACGAGGAACACCTCGACGATCTCTGCGGTCGTCGGCTGGTGCACCACGTACTGCCCGCGGGTGTCGACCTCCAGCAGTCCCTGCTGCTCCAACATCTGCAGCGCCTGGCGCACTGGCGTGCGAGACACGCCGAGGTCCGTCGCCAGGTCGACTGTGTTCAGGGTGCTGCCGCCGGGATACTTCCCGTCGAGCAGGTGGCGGCGCACAATGCGATGCACTTGGTCGGTCAGACCGATGCGGGTGAGGCGCGAGCCATCGGCTTCCGACGGGTATAGCGTGGGCACTCGCTTCTTCCTTCCTCAGACGACACTAGTAGACACGTTGCTGGCCGCATCTCCCTAAGAGTTCGCGTTCTGGTGTGCGTCGGCGTACCGCACTTCGAAGGTCACGCACCCCTGCGGCGCTTCCCATGGACCGTGCGGCATCCCGGGCGGACGGCACGCGTACATGCCCGCTGTGAACGTCTGTCCAAGGCGCAGATCCGTAAGGCTTCCCTCGAGGATCCAGATCTCCTCCCAGAAGTCGTGGCGCAAGACGTCGTGCGTACGACAACCGGGTTCGAACCGCAAGAGCCGCGTGCCGTTCCCGAACTCGTCCTTCGCCAGGATTTTCTCCCACTGCAGATCGTTGTCCGGAATCCGGCGCCACTGGATGTCGTCGACGGCACGGAACTCGATCTCGGGCTTCGGCATTTCCACTGGGCCTCCTCAGCAGATCAAAGTGTTGGGTCTTCCAGGTACCGGACCCTGCGAACGGGTCAAGAAGGCAGGGGCGTCGCCTTGTAGGCAAAGGTAATCGACCGGTTGTGGGTGAGGTCCCGCAACTCCCCCGAGAACTCCTCGGAGAAGTCCATGTTACCGCCGACAACGGGTAGGGTGCCAAGAAACAGCACCAAGTCACGATCGGACGCGTGCATCGTTTCGAGCGGATGCGCGCCGTAGGGCAGGAGCTCGGCCAGCCGGCCTTGCTGATACGATCGCCCTCCGCTCCATCCCATGAGGACAAGGTCGTCCCAGTGACCCTCCACCTCGCCGAGCGGCCACACCGTGCCGGCCAACACCTTCGGCCCCAACTGCTTGGACAGGGGTACCGAGCGGCGCTCCGCCTCTCGGTCGGTGTGGTCGCTGCCGACGCCGACGAACATGCCATCCGACGTGACGAGCAGGACCGGCTCGATCTCACCGGACGTACGAGGCCCGAGGACGTCGTACTCACCCGAGCCGACGAGCATGTAGCCCGGCACGCGGTAGTACGCGGGGACTTTGTCCGGCGCGGGAACTCCTTCCCGGCCCAACTCCTCGATATGATGCTGGACCGCCGCCCGATCCCGTCCCGCAAACCCCACCATGAACAACAGGGGCCGCCGAAGCCGAATCCTTGCACCGGTGCCCTTGAGGTCTTCCACGTTCAGGTCCAACCGCATCAGCATCCTTACTGCCACAGCGCTTCTTGACAAGTGCCCAGGTGTCTGTGTATACATGGATTGTCTGAGCCATGGATACGGACCGAGTGTATCTTCGTTCGTATTCCCTGTCAATGCGCCGGGACACCGCAAGTGGCCATTGTTCCCGCTTGACGAGTCGCCCCTCAACGCCGGAGCGGAGGGCAGCCAATGGACCTGTACCGCGTCGAAGACCGACGGCTTCTGACGGGTCACGGAGCATTCCTCGACGACCTGCAGCCCGTGCCGAACATACATCACGCCGCCATCCTACGCAGTCCGTACCCACACGCGCGCATCCGTGGCATCGACGCATCGAGGGCCCTAGCCATGGAGGGTGTCGTCTCCGTCCTCACGGGGGCGGATGTCGCATCGATGAGCCGTCCTTTCCCGTCTGCGCTACCCAGGCAGGCGGCGTACTACTCGCTCGCGATCGACAAGGCCCGCTTCGTCGGCGAGCCGGTCGCCGTCGTCGTCGCAAGGAACCGCTACCTCGCGGAGGATGCGCTCTCGCGCATCGTAGTCGACTACGAACCCCTCCCCGCGGTGGTAGATCCAGAGCAGGCGGTCATCAACCCCGATGCGCCGATCCTTCACGAAGATGTGGGAACCAACATCGCCCTGCACCGTACGCTGCGCTACGGCGACCCAGAGGAGGCCTTTCGCACGGCGGACCTCGTCGTCAAGCGCCGGCTGCGTTTCCCTAAGTACGGTTCTACGCCGCTCGAGACGTTCGGAGTGCTCGCCTCCTGGGACGCCGCGGAGGAAGTGCTCACGATCTGGTCCAACTTCCACGGACCGTTCTCGATGCATCCGGTCGTCGCGCAGGCGCTCGGCATCGCGAGCAACAAGCTTCGGTTCATCGTTCCTGGCGACATCGGTGGGGGATTCGGGATCAAGACCAGCATCTACCCGTACATGGCCTTGATCGGTCTCGCATCCCGGCTGGCCGGCGTGCCCGTGAAGTGGATCGAGGACCGTCAAGAGAACCTCAGCGCCTCCTCGAGCGGAACGGACCGCGTCTCCGAGGTCGAGCTCGCCGCAGCGAAGGACGGCACCATCCTCGGCATCCGCATGAAGATCTACGACAACGTCGGCGGCTACTTCCGTCCGCCGGAACCGGGCTGTACGTTTCGGCCCCTCGGCAACTACGTCGGAGGCTACAGCTTCCGGAATCTAGACGTGGATGCCTACATCGTCTTCACCAACAAGAGCCTCACCGGCCCCAACCGCGGGTACGGCTGCCCCCACCTGTACTTCGGCATCGAGCGGGTGGTGGACGAGATGGCCCAGCAGTTGGGCCTCGATCCGGCGGAGGTGCGCCGGCGCAACCTCATCCCGAAGAGCGCCTTCCCCTATAGGACTCCGACCGGAGGTCTTTACGACGCCGGTGACTACGAGGCGTGCCTCGACAAGCTCCTGGACGCCGCGGATTACGCGGGACTTCGGCGCCTGCAGGCGGAGGCGCGCGCACAGGGGCGGCTGCTCGGCATCGGCTTCGCGATGGGCGTCGACCCGTCCGTCTCCAACATGGGCTACGTCGACATTGCCGCCTCGGCGGAGGAGCGCAAGCATCGCCATCCCAAGTCCGGCGCTACCCAGGGCACCACGATCCAGGTGGACGACCTCGGCAAGGTGACCGTCGAGATCTCGACCACACCCCAGGGACAGAGCCATGAGACCATGGTTCGCCGCCACGTGGCGAAGGAGTTCCAGATCCCCGAGCACGAGGTTATGGTGATCTCCGGAATGGACACCGCGACGCGCGGCTGGACCATTCCCTCCGGCAGTTACTCGTCGCGCTTCGCTTCGATCGGTATCAGCTCCGCGGTCGTGACTGCCCGCAAGGTGCTAGAGAAGCTCCAAAGGATCGCCGCGCACCAGATTGAGGCGAACGCGGAGGACCTCGAGTACGTCGACGGCAGCTTTAGGGTGAAAGGCGCGCCGGAGCGCTCCGTCTCGTTCCGCCACGCGGCCGGGATCGCCCACTGGGATCCCGCATCACTACCTCCCGGAACGGATCCCGGCATCTACGTCACGCACTACCACACCATGCCGACCGCACTGCCGCCAGACGACCAGGACCGCGTCAACTCGTCGAACACCTACGGTTTCATGGTCGACATGTGCGTGGTCGAGATAGATCGCGAGACGGGCGAGATCCAGGTGCAGAAGTACTACGGCGTACACGACTCCGGCGTGATCCTGGATCACAAGATCGCCGAGGGGCAGATCCGCGGGTCGTTCGTGCACGGCCTGGGAGGCGCGATGTACGAGGAGATGAGCTACGACGCCGACGGCGCATTCCTGACCGGCAGCTTCATGGACTACCTCTGCCCCACGTTTCTCGAAGTCCCTCCCTTGGAGACCCACTACGTCGAGACACCGTCCCCCTTCACCGTGCTGGGGTCGAAGGGCATCGGCGAAAGCGCGACCGAGACGGTCCCAGCCTGCATCGCGAACGCCGTGACCGATGCCCTGCGACCGCTGGGCATCGAAGTCAACGAGTTGCCGGTGACGCCCTCGAAGGTGTGGGGCTGGCTACAGGAGGCGGCCGTCCACGATCAATCGTGAGCGCTGCGTTGGTCGAAGGGCAGCACCCAAGAGAGGTGGACTGAAGATGTCGCGCCGCACCGACGTAGGAAGCCATAGGAGGATCGTCGCATGAAGCCTTCGATCTTCGGGTACTTGTCGCCTGACACGCGGGCCGAGGCGATCGCAGCCCTCTCGCGCTACGCAGGGGATGCGAAAGTGCTCGCCGGCGGCCAGAGCCTAGTGCCCTTGCTGAACTTCCGCCTCACGAGCTTCCGCTACCTCGTCGACATCAACCGAATCGGAGACCTCGCGTACATCCGTAGCGACGGAGATTGCCTAGCGATCGGCGCACTGACGCGACACCACGCAGTGGAGCTCTCCGCGGACGCAGCGCGAGACTGCGCCATCCTGCCGGAAGCCATGCAGTTCGTTGGACACCCCGTCATCCGCGAACGAGGCACTTGCGGCGGAAGCATCGCGCACGCCGACCCTTCCGCGGAATTGCCTGCTGTTCTAACGGCTCTTGGGGGATCGGTCGTACTCGAAGGGCCATCCGGCGCCCGCACCGTCGACGCCGAGGACTTCTTCCTGGGCTACCTCATGACGTCGCAGCAGCCCGATGAACTGCTGGTCGAGACGAGGTTCCCGAAGCTGCCGGCCGGAACGGGCGTCGCGTTCGAGGAACTCGCGAGGCGCCATGGTGACTTCGCGATCGTTGGCGTCGCTTGCGCCGCACTTCCGGATGGCAGCTTCCGGCTTGGAATCTGCGGTGCGAGTTCCGTTCCATTCCGGCCGCGCGACGCCGAACACGCAGCCGCGGACGGCGATCTCACGTTGGCAGGTCACCTCGCCGCGGGGCAGAGCGAACCTGAGGCCGATCTGCACGCTACCGCCGAGTACCGCCGTGCCATGGTATCTACCCTGACGCAGCGCGCCCTACGTCGCGCCGTGGAACGAAAGGAAGGATCCACGCGTGGCTGACATGCGAAAGGACAGCGCCGAAGATGCCCTCTTCGAGGCGCGCGATGTCTCCTGCACGGTCAATGGGCAGATCTACCGCGCGAAGGCAGAGCCGCGCCGCTTGCTCAGCGACTTCCTGCGCGAGGACCTCAACCTGAAGGGGACCCACGTGGGGTGCGAGCACGGTGTGTGCGGGGCGTGCACGATCCTCCTCAACGGCCGCCCGGCGCGGTCATGCCTGACCTTCGCCGTCCAGGCGGACGGTGCCGAGATCACCACGGTGGAGGGACTCGCGCAATCGCCCGCGAGGCTTACGCGCCTGCAGGAGAGTTTCTCGGAGGAGCACGCGCTGCAGTGTGGCTTCTGCACGCCCGGCATGCTGGTCACCGCCACGGCGCTGCTGCAGGATAACCCCTCCCCGACGGCCGACGAGGTGAAGCACTACCTCTCCGGACAGTTATGCCGCTGCACAGGCTACGAGCAGATCGTGTCCGCCGTCCTCGCGGCGGCGAGCGGCGGTCAGAAGGGGGGTGAGTAGGCAGGCGTGGACCCCCGCGTGTCCCGCTGACGCAGGTCGTACAGGAGGTGTGGCTAATGACTGAGCTACTGTATCCCCGTTCACCTGATGGCAACTTCTACGACGAGAGAGAGACCTGGGCTCGCGACAGGATGCGCAACTGGCAGCTTGAGCGCATCCAAGCCCAATTGGCACACGCTTACCAGAACAGCCCTTTCTACCGTCGCAAGTTTGACGAGGCCGGCGTCGGTCCCCAGTCCGTGAAGACGCTCGATGATCTGCGCAACCTGCCATTCACCACCAAGGACGAGCTGAAGCAGGACCAGCACGATCACCCGCTGTACGGCTCGGTGACGGCGCTTCAGCCGCAAGAGGCCATGCGCCTGCACTTCACCTCCGGCACTACCGGTCGGCCGGTGCATGTGCTCGATACGACCAACGACTTCCTTGGGTTCTACCGCTCGTACGCCCGCGGCCTGTACGGCATGGGGATCAGGTCGGACGACGTCGTGATGTGCGCGTTCGGCTACGGACCGTGGATCGGGTTTTGGTCGGGATTCTTCGCTGCCCAGGATGTCGGCTGTTTGATGATCCCGGTTGGCGGAATGTCAACCGAACAGCGCATTGACATCATCGAGACCTACGGGGTCACGGTCCTCGGTTCGACGCCGTCGTACGCGCTGCACATGGCAGAGACGGCGAAGAAGCTCGGCAAGGACCTCTCGAAGTCGAAGATCCGCATCACCTGGCACACCGGAGAGCCTGGCGCGGCCATCCCCTCTACGCGCCAGAAGCTCGAGCAAGCTTACGGGGCGCGGGTCTGCGATCTGCCGGGTCTCACCGAGATCGCAGCATGGGGCTTCTCGTGCTCCCATGAGTCCGGTCTCGATCACGTACATGAAGACTACGTCTACCCCGAGGTCTTGAACACGCAGACGGGCGAACCCGTCGGTCCCGGCGAGGAGGGCGAACTCGTGTTCACCTCCCTCTACCGACAGGCACTTCCGCTGATCCGCTATCGTACGCGGGACATCGTCCGCGTGGCCGACCGCAACTGTTCTTGCGGACGCACCTTGTTCTCCATCGAGGGCGGCGTCGTGGGACGTCTCGACGACATGAAGAAGATCCGTGGGGTCATCGTCTACCCGACCCAGATCGAGGAGGCCGTGCGCCGCTACGCGGAGGTCGACGAGTTCCAAGTGCGCATCTGGCGCAAGGACAACCTCGACGAGATCACAGTCTTGATCGACACCGGAGCACAGGTTGCCGCGGAGAGCCTACAGCAGGTCTCTCGCACGATGGCTGACGACCTGCGCAAGAGGATAGGCATCCGCGTGGATGTGCAGGTGGCGGAACCGGGAAGCCTGCCACGCTGGGACCACAAAGCAAAGCGCGTGAAGGACGAGCGAAGCGAGGTGCCCTTCTAGGATGTCAGGAAGCCGGGAGACGCCTGAAGCGCTGCAGGTCCGAGTCAACGCGAGCCCATTCTATCGGCTTCTCGGGTTCGAGGTCGTCGAGGTCGGGGAGGGCGTTGCACGCGTGCGCATGCCGTACCGGGAGGACCTGCTTCAATTCCAAGGCGCAGTCCACGGCGGAGCGATATTCTCGATCGCCGACGCGGCGGTCGCGGTTGCGCTGCTTACCTTGGCGGATCACGGCGAAGAGGCCGTGACCATCGAAGGCAAACTGAACTACCTTGCCAAGGTGACGCAAGGCGAACTCGTGGCTGTCGGTCGGGTGGTTCACCACGGGCGCTCCGTCGCTCTTGGCGATACAGAGGTGTTCCGTTCGGACGGGAAGCTCTGCGCCAAGGGCCTCATGACCTACACCCTGATCCACCGCTAGGGCGCGCGGCATGGCAAGGCTTCGGAAGCTCGCACGGCTTCGCATCCGCGGCCCTGGGCTCCACCTCTCCGCGCTGCGCGCTGACACCGCACCAATCGTCTACCTGCACGCGCTGAACTTCGATGCGTGGACGTTCGCACCGTTTCTGCGCACGGTCGGCGGAACCGCGGTGGACCTACGCGGGCACGGACACAGCGGCGCGCCGAGTGACGGCTACTGGCTAGGCGCGCTCGCGGCGGACGTCGGATTTGTACTGAAGGCGCTTTCTCGGGGCCCCGTGACCCTTATCGGACAGTCTCTCGGTGCGCGCGTGGCGCTTGGCGTCGCCGCCACCTTTCCGTGGGCGGTGTCGCGGCTGGTGCTCGTCGAGGGCGGCGTCGACCTCGAGGCTGGAGTGCAGCGCGAACTGATGGCGAGGATGCAGGCCTTCCCCACCACCTTCACGTCCGCACCCGATGCCCTGAGCGCACTAACCGCTGCATACCCGCTGATAGGTGCGTCTTCGGCGAGGGCGATCGTCCGCTCCAATCTCAGCAACGGCCATTGGCGGAGTCCCACCCACGCCAGGGTCGGCATCGTCAGGTCATGGAACGCGGCGAGCGAGTCGCTGGCCGCAGAGGTCCGATCACCCACCCTCGTCATCCGCGCTGACGCCTCGCACCACTGGACGGCGGCCCAGGCGCACTCGTTCGTCCAGAAGTTCCGCTGTGAGACTCGTCTAATCGAGATGGCTGGCAGCCACTATCTGTTGCAGGACGCACCAGGTGCTCTGCTCGAGCGCATAGCAGCGAACGGTTTCTTGCCAGCTTCTTGAACGAGGTTCGGCAAAGGGGGTGGGAGCCACAAGCCGGCACGATGTCCCTCAGGACGCAAGGCCCGCATCGCGTAGTTGCGGAAGGAGATGAGTATTTGTCTACCGTGCATCCCATAAAGCCCACGTCGATCGATCCGGCCCCGCTTGCATTGGGTGCATTCGCCCTCACCACGTTCCTACTGAGTTGGATCAACGCGGGCTTCGCGAGTCCCGCGCTGATCGGAACCGTGGTGGCGACGGCTTGGTTCTATGGAGGCATCATCCAGGTGCTCGTCGGCTTCTGGGAGTTGAAGGACGGCAAGCTTTTCCCCGGAGTGACCTTCTCGTCGTTCGGCGCATTCTGGATCTCATTCGCTCTGTTCAACACCCTTTACGTCAGCCACATCCCTGCGGCGAGCGCGGGGACGGCCAACGCCCTGTTCCTCGCCCCGTGGATCGTCTTCACGTTCTACATGCTCATCGGCTCGTTCCGTACCAATGTGGTCCTCGTGATCGCCTTCATCCTGGTGGAACTCGTGCTCGTGCCGGCAGTGCTCGGCTTCTCCGGCAACAACGTTGCCATGTTCCACCTTTCCGGTTGGTCCGGACTTCTGCTCGCACTCGACATCTGGTACCTCGCCGCGTCCGACATTCTCGCCCACATGTACGGGCGACCAGTCCTGCCGGTCGGAGCGTTCAGCGCCGCGGCATAGTCGCCATGGCCTCCCAACCGAGAGCACCCTACCCCGGATAAAAAGGAGCGCCGTGCCCCAAGGCACGGCGCTCCGAACTTCGCAGGGCGGGTTAGCAGTGCGAGTGGACGCCCTGCTCCTCGTTTGTCGTGAATGAGTGGCCGCAGGAGCACGACTTCACCGCGTTCGGGTTGTTGATCGTGAATCCGCTTCCCTGGATCGAGTCCAGGAAGTCGATCTGCGCACCGCGCAGAAGCGGCGCGGAGTTCTCGTCGACGATCAGGCGAACGCCCGAGACTTCGGCGACCTCGTCGCCCTCGCGCTCCTCGTTGTCGAACGCCATGCCGTAGCTGTAGCCTGCGCAGCCGCCGCCGGAGACGAAGAGGCGAAGGCTCTGCGCGCCGCCTTCCTGGGCCATCAACTCCTGCACCTTCTGTGCAGCAGCTTCTGTGATCTGCACCATTCGTTGCGCTCCCCTTCCTTGGCCTGACTCCCGTCGGAATCCCGGCAGGCGCCTCGGACACTACGTATTATAGCGACCGCGAGCGCCCGGCTCAATGGGAGCGGTCGGATCACGACCCGAGCAGCGGAGCGATCTCGCGGTAGAACCGCGCCTCGCGCATCACAGCCAGCGCGACGAGCCGCACGCCGGCGGCGTAGCAACTGCGGTCGGCGGCGTCGTGGCGCATCGTCAGCGTCTCGCCGGGCCGTCCGAACAGCACTTCCTGATGCGCGACGTAGCCGTCGAGCCGCACGCTGTGCACCGCCACCTCGTCCTGCCCGGCCGCGCGCAGGTCATTGCGCAGGCGGACGGCAGTCCCTGATGGCTTGTCCCGCTTGTGCGGTCCGTGCAGTTCGATCAGTTCCACGCCCGTGAAGTGGGGCGCCGCCTGCACGGCGAACTGCGTCAGCAGCGCGGAGACGATCGAGAAGTTCGCGATGACGGCGCCGCCGATCCCCTTCTGCAGTGCGAGCGCCTGGGCGTTCTGCACCGCCGTGTCCGAGAGTCCCGTGGTGCCGATCACAGGCCGCACCCCCGCGGCGAGGGCAGCCATCATCGCCGCCTCCGCGGCCGCAGCCACCGTGAAGTCGACGAGCACATCGGGAGCGAGCTCCTCGAGCGCGGCCTCTACGTCCCCGTAGATCCGGCGCCCGTCCTCGCGCCCGTGCCAAACGTCGCCAAGATCCTGGCCCTCCGAGGAGCGCCCAATGCCCCCGACGACCTCCACATCGGGCAGAAGGTCGAGAGCCGCGCCGGTGGCGCGGCCCGTTCGACCGGCAGGCCCTGCGAAAACGATGCGGGTATGCGCCATCTCAGCTGCGGAAAAGGCTCTCCAGGCGGAACGCCTCACCCATGTCGCCGTGCAGGCGGATCTTCCCCTGCATGAACAGCGCCATCGCCGAGACCTTCTCCTGGAGTAGGCTGTCGAAGTCCGCTACGCCGAGCGTGACGGACGCCTTGGGCGGCACCGATTCGTCATCGACGATCGCGACCTTCTTGTCGGCGATGCGCAGGCGGAACCGCCCGCCGCCGTCGCCCGTCAGGTCGATCACGTAGTCGGAGTCGAAGCCATCGAGCTTGTCGGGATGCTCGTTCGCACGCGCCATCACGTTCTCGACCAGTTCGCGTCCGCTCATGACGGCCCCACCGCGCCGTAGTGCGGTGAGTCCTCCCTTCTTGTGGAATCGCTCCGGGCTCGATGTTCTGCTCGCGCTCCGGGGATTCCTCCGCCGTCTTGGTATTCCCCCAGGAGCGCGCGCGCCACCACGAGCCGCTGCACCTCACTGGTACCCTCGTAGATCTCCGTGATCTTCGCGTCGCGCATCAGGCGCTCCTGGGGGCCGTCTGAGCGGTAGCCATCGCCGCCGAGCAGCTCGACGCCGCGCAGGGTGCCCTCCATCGCGACGCGCGAGGCGAAGAGCTTCGCCATCGAGATCTCCTTCGTCGCGCGGATGCCCTGGGCGTGCAGCCACGACGCGCGGTAGAGCAGAAGGCGTGCCGCTTCGAGGTTCGTCACCATCTCGGCGAGGTGCCACTGGACCGTCTGGCGATCCGCGAGTCGCGCCTCGCCTTCCTTGTGGTTCAGCACGTACCGCGCGGCGTTGTCGAGCGACTCCTGCAGGATGCCGACGGCCTGGGCGGCGATGCCGATCCGACCGCCGTGCAGCGTCCTGAGCGCGATCTTGTACCCCTCATCCACCTCGCCGAGCACCCGGTCGTCCGGGACGAAGACATCCTCCAGGATGACGTCTGTCGTGGCGGACGCTCGGATGCCGAGCTTCTCGAGCGGAGGGCCGAACGAGATGCCGGGCGTATCCTGGGCGACGATGAAGCAGGTGATCCCGTGGCTGCCGCAGTCGGGGCTCGTGGACGCGTAGACGAGGTACTCGTCGGCTTGGCCGCCATTCGTGATGAACACCTTGCGTCCCGTCAGGCGCCAGCCGCCCGGGGCGCGCACCGCCGTCGTCTGGATGGCGGCCGCGTCGGAACCCGCGTTCGGCTCGGTGAGCGCGTACGCGCCAAGCCGCTCTCCGCGGCAGAGCGGCGGAAGGAAACGCTCGCGCTGCGCCTCGCTGCCGTGGTTGTAGATCGCCTCGCTGTGCAGGGAGTTGTGCACCTCGAAGATCACGCCGGTCGTCGCGCAGGCTTGGGAGAACGCCTCCACGCACAGCGTGTACGAGAGGTAGTCCGCATCCCGGCCACCGTAGCGGCTCGGAAGGGTCATTCCAAGGTAGCCGCCCTGCGCCAGAAGCTCGAAGTTGCGCCGCGGGAAGGTGTGTGAGCGGTCGTACTCGGCCGCGTGCGGCGCGAACTCGGTGCGCGCCAGTTCGCGCGCCGCGGCCTGGATGGCGCGCTGGTCCTCGGAAAGCCTGAAGTCCACTTTCTAGCGCTCCTCTCCGCTGACGATCTCCCGCGCCGCCCAGATGGGGTCCTTCCGGCGGTGCGCGACCTCCTCGACGAGCGGCGCCCAGCGCCCGGAGGCCTTCGCCCGCGCGACGGCGGCGTCGGCGAGCTGCTCAGCGACCGCCTGGCGCAGGAAACGCTCCGCCTCGTGCAGATGACGCACTCCGACCTCTGGGTCGCGTTCCATGGAGGCCTTGTGCTCGAGGATCGCTTCCGCGATCTCGCCGATGCCCTCGCCGGTCTGCGCTGTCGTGGAGAGCACCGGCGGCCGCCACGCGCGGCGTGGACCCAGGGAGAGCATCTGGCGCAGTTCGCGCGCCGTCTGGTCCGCGCCCGGGCGGTCCGCCTTGTTCACGACGAAGATGTCCCCGATCTCCAGGATGCCTGCCTTGAACGCCTGCACGTCATCGCCCAGCCCGGGGGCGACCACGACGAGCGTCGTGTCGGCGTACCCCATCACGTCGACCTCGCTCTGACCCGCACCGACCGTCTCCAGCAGGATGAAGTCCCTGCCCGCAGCCTCCAGCAGCTGGATCGCCCGCGGCGTCGACCGTGCGAGCCCGCCGAGCTGTCCCCGGGCCGCGATCGAGCGCATGAAGACACCGCTGCCCCTGCCCTCCATGCGGATCCGGTCACCGAGCAGCGCACCGCCGGTGAAGGGCGACGAGGGGTCCACCGCGAGGATGCCCACCGTGCGTCCTGCGGCCAGAAAGTGGCCCGCGAGGCGATCGACGAGTGTCGATTTGCCGACCCCGGGCGCACCGGTGATGCCTACGACGATTGCATGGCCCGTGTGGCCGTGGATGTCGCGCACGATCTCCTCCGCGTCAGGATGCTGGTTCTCCACCAGGGTCAGGGCGCGCGCCAGCGCCCGTCGGTCGCCTTCGAGGACCGCCTTCCCGAGGCTCATGCCTCTCGCGCGCAGGACCGCGTGAAGCGCACGATCTCCTCCGTCTCCGTACCGGGTCCGAACACTGCGACGACGCCCAGCTTGCGCAGCTCCTCGGCATCCTCCTCCGGGATGATGCCTCCGACCATCACGTGTACGTCGTCGAGTCCCTGCGCGTGCAGAAGTTCGATGACCCTGGGCACGAGGGTGTTGTGGGCACCCGAGAGGATCGAGAGGCCGACGACGTCGACGTCCTCCTGCAGGGCAGCCTCGACGATCTCCTCCGGCGTCTGGTGCAGCCCGGTGTAGATGACCTCCATGCCGGCGTCGCGCAGCGCCCGCGCAACCACCTTCGCCCCGCGGTCATGGCCATCCAGGCCCGGTTTGCCGACGAGCACACGGATCGGGCGCGTCGCGTTCGCACTCTCTGTCAAAACACTGCCGCCTCCCTGTATCTACACAATCTCCATGGAGACCGTCTCCCGCCGGTTGCGTCACGGCGCAACGCCGACGTCCGAAGGAAGCGCACCGACCGCGGGCTTGCGAGGGATACTCTAGTTGACAGGGGACTTGGCGCGGGCCTCCTTGCCGCTGGTCGGCACGTCCGGGCGGGTGTCGCCGACGCCGATGGAGACCTTGGAGTGGGGCACTTCCCTGGTCTTCGCCTCATCCGCACACCTTCGTCGCGTTGGCGTCGAACGCGCGACGCGACCGTCGGGCGAAGTCGCAGGAAATTCGGGACGGCCCAACTGCCCTCCCTAAACCATAGTCATTCTACGCGCAGCGTGGTCCAAGCGACAAGGACAGGAGGCGCCAGAGCCCGGCGCGTAGAAGGTGGAACGAAACCTACCGGCTTGGAGTTGATCGACGGTGGAACTCTCAGCGGAGCTCTTTCGGCAGTACGACATCCGCGGACACGTCGACGAGGACCTCACACCCGCCGCAGCGCATCAGATCGCGCTGGGTGCAGCCGCCTACTGGCTCCGGAGCGGCGGGGCGAAGTGCATCCTCGGCCGCGACTGCCGACTCTCCTCGCCGGAGCTCGCGCATGCGTTCACCGAAGGACTTCTCGACGGCGGCATGCAGGAGATCGTCGACGTCGGCATGGTTCCCACCCCGTTCGTATACTTCGCACGACACCACCTGGGCATCGGCCCGGCCGTGATGATCACCGGCAGCCACAACCCCCCGGACATGAATGGCTTCAAGCTGGCGCTCGGTCCGGGAACGCTCTACGGACAGGAGATCCAGGACGTCTTCGCGCTGGCGCGCAGCGCGCGCCCACAGCCTTCGGGCGGGCATGTGCGGCACGACGACGTCTTCCCGGCCTACCGCGCCAAGATGCTTGAACTCTTCCCTGCGGGCATGCAGGGGCTGCGGGTCGTCGCCGACGCCGGCAACGGCGCCGGCGGCCCCTACTGCGGCGCAGTGCTCCGAGACCTCGGCCTCGACGTGGAGGAACTCTACTGCGAGCCCGACGGGCGTTTCCCGAATCACCACCCCGATCCCCTTCAGCCCAAGAACATGGTGGATCTGCAGGCGGCGGTGCGCCGGAGCGGAGCGGACCTGGGCTTTGCCTTCGACGGCGACATGGACCGCCTCGGCGTCGTGGACGGGGATGGCCAGGTGCGCGCGGTCGACGAACTGCTGATCGTCTACTGGCGCGACATCCTGCCTCGCCACCCGGACACCCGGACGCTCGTCGAGGTGAAGTGCTCCAACCGACTCGTCGACGACCTCAGGCGCCAGGGTGCGACGCCGGAGTTCACCCCGACTGGCCACTCCCTGATCAAGGCGCGCATGCGCGAGATCGGCGCCGTGTTCGCCGGCGAACTCTCCGGCCACATCTTCTTCGCCGACCGCTACACCGGCGACGACGACGCGCTCTACGCGGCACTTCGCCTGGGCGAGATCGTGTCACGCTCCGGCAGATCCCTGAGTAGCCTGCTAGCAGACCTTCCGCCCGCCTTCGCGACGCCGGAGACCAGGGTGCCCTGCGCCGAAGCCGAGAAGTGGAAGGTCACGGCCGCCGTGCGCAGCCGCTTCGAGGGTCGCTACCCCGTCGTGACGGTCGACGGCGTCCGGGTGCAGTTCCCTCGCGCCTGGGCCCTGCTACGGGCCTCGAACACCGAGCCCGCGCTCGTCGTGCGCGCCGAGGGGGAGACCGAGGAGGATCTGCTCGCGGCGAAGGATGAACTGCGCGCCGCCCTGCGGGGACTCGACGGAGTCGGGCACTTGGACTGGTGACATCAGCCATCTGAGAGTGTGTGCGGCGAAGCCACCCCGATCCTGAGCGTGATCCACTGAGCCCTCGCCCTCAAATGACGCCAAATCGCCGGATAGGTGTTGCATTGGCGCCTTAGCGTGCTATATTTGTCTTGGATCGTCTGTTAGGTGAGGCTACCCGCGAGAGACACGCTCTTGCCCGGAAACATCGAGAGATGCCCACGGGTGAAACAGGTCCGGTCGGAAACAAGGCCGGATCCAGAGGGCTGGCGCCGAACGGCGCCTATGCCGCGCGGAGCTGAAGCTCTACGAGAAGACGCCAACATCTGCTGGGCGTGTTCTCACGCCCAGATTTTCATGTCTGAAAGGGGGGATCGGCCGTGCCGGATGATAGTCCGTATAGGAAGCGCCGCGTG
Source organism: Bacillota bacterium (assembly GCA_021793215.1). Lineage (GTDB taxonomy): Bacteria > Bacillota > Sulfobacillia > JAJZYS01 > JAJYTV01 > JAJYTV01. The sequence continues at coordinate 41,727 of JAJYTE010000002.1, read as the reverse complement.
TCGCGGGGCGGGCCAGCACGGCCGGCCTCCCTCCCCTGCCGCCTCCGCTAACCGGGAGGCAGGGCTGCGCGCGCCGCTTCCCCAGGGCCCAAGGCCGGACTGGGAAGGGGGCGAACGCATGGACTCGTCGAACCTTCGTGCCCTTGAGGAAGCACTGCCGCGGGACGTGCGTCAACGCGCCCAGGACCGCGCCGAGATCCGCCGCGCCCGGGAGGCCGGCGGGCTTTGGGCGCGCCTGCGCATCCTCCTGCTCGTGCTCGGACCGGGGATCCTGGTGATGATCGCGGACAACGACGCCGGCGGCGTGATCACCTACGCGCAGACCGGCGCCAGTTACGGACTCGGTTTCTTCGTCCCGTTCCTGGTGCTGATGATCCCGGTCGCGTTCGTCGTGCAGGAGATGACGGTACGCCTCGGCGCCGTGACGCGCAGAGGTCACGCCGAGATGATCTTCATGCGCTACGGCCGCTTCTGGGGGACGTTTTCCGCCGTCGACCTCGTGATCGCCAACGCGCTGACGCTCGTGACGGAGTTCATCGGGATCGGCGCCGGCCTGCACGCGTTCGGCGTGCCGCTGCCCGTCGGGGTCCTCGTCGGCCTCGCCGCCGTCCTGCTCGTCACCCTGGTCGGCCGCTACCGGCTGTGGGAGCGGATCTCCCTTTGGATCGCGCTCCTGAACATCGTGTTCGTGCCGCTCGCCCTCCTGGCGCATCCTGACTGGTCCGCCGTGGCGCGCAGCTTCGGCACCTGGCAAGTCGAAGGCGGGCTGACGAGCGGCTTCCTGATGCTACTGCTCGCGAACCTCGGCACGACCATCGCGCCGTGGATGCTGTTCTTCCAGCAGTCCGCCGTGGTCGACAAGGGTCTCTCGCCGCGCGAGATGCGCCTAGGCAGGCTCGACACACTGCTTGGCGGGATCGTGATGGGCGCCGTGGCCGTTGCGATCGTCATCCTCGCCGCGACCGTCATGCACGGCCTGCCCGGCCAGAACGGCCTCAACATCTCGCAGATCCTGCAGGCGGTGGGCCGAAGGATCGGGCCGATCGCCCAGTCGCTCTTCGCACTCGGCCTCATAGAAGCCGGCCTGATCGCCGCGATGGCGATCACCGCCTCCACCTCCTGGGCCGCCGGCGAAGCGCTCGGTTTGAAGGTGCGCAGCCTGAACGCGAAGCCGCGTGATGCGATCGCCTTCTACCTCCCCGGCGTGATCGCGGCGAGCGTCGCCGCCCTCGTCGTTCTCATCCCGAACGCTCCGCTCGGTTTCCTGAATGTCGTCGTGCAAGTGCTCGCGACCGTGTTCATGCCGGCGGCGCTGCTCTTCCTGCTGCTGCTGGTGAACGACCGCGAGGTCATGGGCGAGTACCGAAACACCCGGCTGCAGAACGTCGCGGCCATCGGCATCGTCGGCATGTTGATCGTGATGGACGGTGCGTTCGGCGCATCGATTCTGCTCCCGCATCTGCTCGGCTAACCGGAAAGGAGGCGATCTGATGGCACGCGCCATCGCTCCCGACGAGATCCTTCGGATCGTCGCAGAAGAGGAACTGCTCCAGGAACCGCCCGTCTACGGCCGCGTCGCAGTGCGCGGTCCGATCGCCGCCTTGTGGTGGGGGCTACGCGTCTACGTTCTTCTGATGGCGGCGCTGATCGCCATCGGCTTCACGCGCGGCCTGCACTGACCGCCTGCCAAAGATCCACCCGAAGGCGCAAGGGCCAGCGGTCGCCGCATGTCTGCGGCCGCAGGCCCTTGCGCCTTCACTACTGCCGGTGCGCTCTCAGCGCATCCCAAAGGCCCCTCTCCGCCATCAGCGGCCTGCGGTCGCGCTGCCGACCGCCGTAGATGCGCCGGGGGCCGCCGAGCGCGCTGCAGGTCGCCGCGCTGAGCCTTCCCGCCTCGACCTCCCAGGACAGTGCGATCCCCGAGATCACAGCGACGCCCAGCCCTGAAGCCACCGCCCGCTTCACCGCCTCGCTGGAGCCGAACTCGAGCGTCGGGCGCCAAGCAGGCCCCATCGCGCGATCGACAACGGATCGCAGGTGGGAGTCGGGCTCTCGGAGGATCAGCCGCTCCGCCGCGAGCTGCGCAAGGCTCAGGTCATACCCCGCACGGGGATCCCCGGGCGGCAGTGCGACCAGGAGTTGGTCGAGCCCGAGGCCGATCGTCTCGATCGACTCCCCCCAGGGCGGATCGTCGATCCCTCCCATCGCAACGGCGATATCGATCTCCCCCGACGCGAGATCCTCCTCGAGCTCCGCCGGGTTCCCGACGCGCAGGCGCAGCGACACGTCCGGGTGCTCGCGCACGAAGGGTCCGAGCCGCTCCGGCAGGAGGTAGATCGCCGGCGTCGCGCTCGCGCCGATCCGAAGCGGACCACCTCCCGTGCGGATACGCTCCATGGCGAGGTCCGCGCGTTCGACGTCGGCGAGGACCGCCTGCGCGTGCTGCAGCAGTTCGCGCCCCGCAGGCGTCAGCTGCAAACGCCGGTGCGCCGTCTCGACGAGTGCTAGGCCGAGCTCCTCCTCAAGCGCACGGATCTGCATGCTGACGGCCGGCTGACTGCGGCCGAGACGCTCAGCCGCCTCGGTGAACGTCCCGGCGCTCGCCACCGCCACGAAGAACCTCAGTTGCTGCAGGCGCAAGAGATCGCACCCCCGCTCGCATTAAGATAAATATATCTTATGGTAATACAAAGAACACATCCATTTCCCTTTGCCTTCAGATAGCCTATCCTGAGACCACTATGAGAGGCTCACCGGCCCCGGCGGAGGATCACGGGCTTGCAGCGCGTCCCTGGCTTGCCGTGGCGACGGTCTGCCTCGGCGCGGCGATGGCTGCGATCGACGCAAGCATCGTCAGCGTCGGGCTGCCGACGATGCAAGCCGCCTTCCACACGACGCCGAACGACATCGCGTGGGTCTCTCTCGCCTACCTTCTGGCCCTCACGACCGTCGTCGTGCTGGCCGGGCGGCTTGCCGACAGCATGGGCCGCTCGCGGATGTACCGCTACGGGTTCGTCGTCTTCGGCATCGCCTCGGCCGGCTGCGGCTTCGCGCCGGCGCTGTGGGTACTGCTCGTCTCGCGCGTCGCGCAGGGCGTCGGTGCCGCGATGCTGCAGGCGAACTCCGTCGCGATCGTCACCTCCAGCGTTCCGGCGAGCATGCGCGGGCGCGCGATCGGGGTGCAAGGCGCCGCCCAGGCGGTCGGGCTCTCGATCGGACCGGCCGTCGGCGGCCTCCTGATCGGTGCCTTCTCCTGGCAGGCGATCTTCCTCGTGAACCTGCCGATCGCCGCGCTCGCCCTCGTGGTGGCGCCCTACACGCTGCCGAAGGACGCCCGTCGAGAGGGAGGTCACGCTCCGAAGGTCGACGTGACGAGCTCCTTGCTGCTTGCGGCCTCCCTCACGCTCCTCCTGCTCGCGATGCGGGGCCAGGGTGTCTGGTACCTCGAGCTCGCGGCGGGACTCGCGATCGGATACCTCTTCGCGACGCGCCAGATCCGCGTTTCCCAGCCGCTGATCCACCCGAGCGTCGTGCGCGTCGTGCACGTGAGCGGCGGCGTACTCCTCGGTATGCTGTCCTTCAGCGTGCTCTACGGCACGTTCTTCCTGCTCCCCTACTACTTCGAGCGGGTGCGCGGACTGCCGGCCGTCCACATGGGCATCATCGTCAGCACGATCGCGCTTGCGATGACGGCTGTGGCGCCGCTCGCCGGCACGATCGCCGACCGCTTCGGCAACCGAACGGTGGCGGTGGCCGGCCTCGTGGTGACGGCGGCTGGCTCGCTGCTGATGTACCTTTGGACGACGAACATCGCCTTCGCCTGGACGGTGCCCGCCCTGATCCTGGTCGGCGCCGGCGCAGGCGTCTTCACCCCGCCGAACAACAGCTCCGTGATGGGCCACTCCCCCAGCGAGCACCTGGGCGTTACGGGCGGCCTCCTGAACATGGGCCGGTCAATCGGCATGACGTTTGGCAATGCGTTGGCGGCAGCCCTCTTCTCGCTCACTCCCCTCGATCCGTTCCAGGGCTTCCGCAACGGCACGCTGGCGCTGCTCGTCGTCGCGCTCGCGACCCTCGCGCTGCAGGCCGTGCTGCCGCGCGAGACCAGAAGCGGCCCGCACGGCGGCGCACCGCTCTCCATTCACTAGAGACGTCGCCGCTCAGGCGTGGGCGACGAGCGCGAAGATCACCATGAGGGAAACGGCGAGCACGACCTCCTGTCGGCCCATCCGCCGCAGGTTGAGCCACGCCTGCTCTCCGCCGAGCCAGAGGTACGCCCGTGCCATCTGCGGCAGGAGCGACACCGCCGCCCAGATCGGCAGGTAGCCGAACATGCTGGCGACGACGACCCCCAGCGTGATCGCAGAGGCGGATCCCGCGAGCAGCAGCGTCCCCTGCCGGACGTCTGCCGCGTCCATGTGCGTACGTTTGGCGATGATCTGCAACCGCAGGAACCCCACGCCGTAGAGGAAGTGCAGCACGACGCCGGCGTAGACGATCGCCATGGCAAGGTTCGCTGGTTGGCCGAGCGCCGCCCAGGTGCCCGGCACGACGAGGCCCAGGCCAACCGTGGCGACCAACTCGCGCAGCGTGCGCCAGCGTTCCGACCAGAAGCCGAGCGCGATGGCGACCGCGTAGAGCGGCGCCGCGATCAACGGCAGGGCGTAGAGCAGCGGGGCGCCAGCGCTCCGCTCTGCGAGTACGCCGAAGAGGCCGGAGAGCAAAAGCTCCGCCCCGGCCACGGCGGCGAACGCGAGCCGCGCGCGCCCAGGGGAGCGCAGCATGCGCTCCAGCGGCTCCTTCAGCATCAGCAGGAGGATCACCGCGGGGATCAGCCAAACCGCCGCCGGCGTCAGGGCGTCGGCGACCAACAGCGTTGTCAGGTACCCGGTCGCCAGGATCGTCCACGCGCCGAACTCGCGCGGAAAGAGCCACCACAGCCCCGGGCGGTCCTGCGCGTCGCGGCGCAGTGCGCTCGCGGTGTACAACTCAGCTGCGCGAGGCGGTTGCGCCCGCGGTCTCGTAGCCTTCGAGGAACTGGACCACTTCCCGGGTGATCGGCGACGGGGTCGAGGAGCCGGCGGTGACGCCCACCGTCGTCTTCCCCTCGAGCCATGAAGGGTCGATGTCGCCGACGGTGTCCACGAGGTACGCCGGTCGCCCCGCCTGCTCGCGCACGACCTGCACCAGCCGGTTCGAGTTGTTGGAGCGCGCGTCGCCCACGACGATCACGACGTCGCAGCGCTCTGCCTCGCGGACGGCGGCTTCCTGCCGCAGCTGCGTCGCGAGACAGATCTCGTTGAACACCTCGATCTGCGGGTAGCGCGCCTGGAGTTCCTGGATCGTTTGCTCCGTGTCCCAGCGCGAGAGAGTCGTCTGCGTCACGACTGCCAGCCGCCTGCCCTGCAGGTCGAGACCATCGGTATCCGCGGCCGTCTCGATCAGTCGGACGTGGTCGGGCGCCTCCCCCATCGCGCCCTCGGGCTCGGGATGGCCGCGCCGGCCGATGTAGAGGATCGTGTAGTCGGCGTCGGCCAGGCGCCGGATCAGGTCGTGCGTCTTCGTCACGTCGGGGCAGGTCGCGTCGACGATGTCGAGCCCCTTCTCCTCCGCGCGCCGGCGCACCGCCTGCGAGACGCCATGGGCGGTGAACACCACAGTCCCCTGCGAAACCTTCTCGATCAGCTCGAGCCGGTTCTCCCCGTCGAGCGAGATGACGCCGTAACGATTGAGTTCATCCACCGCGTGACGGTTGTGAACGATCAGCCCAAGTACGAAGATCGGCTTCTTGGCCGTCGGGTTCTCGGCGATCTGACGCACCATCTTCATCGCGTCGACGACGCCGTAGCAGTACCCCCGAGGGGTAATCTTCACAACTTCCACAAGGATCCTCCCCCTTCAGCGGCAGAGGCCCCGCTGCGCCCACTCCAGGGCGTAGTACGTCGCGATGAAGTCGGCGCCGGCACGCCGCATCGCGTAGAGGGACTCTGTGACGGCCATGTCTCGGTCGATGAGTCCGCGGCTCGCCGCCGCCTCCAGCATCGCATACTCGCCGGACACGTGGTAGGCCCCGACCGGAAGATGCGTCGCTTCGCGGACCTGCTGCAGGACGTCGAGGTACGGCAGCCCCGGTTTGACGAGCAGCATGTCCGCTCCCTCGGCGACGTCCAGCTGCGCCTCGCGCACCGCCTCCCTGCGGTTGCGGAAGTCCATCTGGTAGGTCGAGCGGTCGCCTTCGCGCGGCGCCGATCCTGCCGCCTCGCGGAACGGACCGTAGAACGCCGAGCGGTACTTCACCGCGTACGAAAGGATCGCGGTCTCCTGGTAGCCGGTCTGGTCAAGGGCAGCGCGCAGCGCGCCCACGCGCCCGTCCATCATGTCGGACGGCGCCACCACGTCAGCCCCGGCTTCGACCTGCGAGACGGCGGCCTGCGCCAAGAGCGGCAGCGTCGCGTCGTTGTCGACGCTGCCATCGCCGCGCAAGACGCCGCAGTGCCCGTGGTCGGTGTACTCGCAAAGACACAGATCGCAGATCACGACGAGTTCCGGAACGGCATCTTTAATGCGGCGCACCGCCTCCTGCACCGGCGCGTCCTCGCGCGCTGCGTACGTGCCCATCGCATCCTTCTCCGGCGGGATGCCGAAGAGCAGCACGGCCGGCACGCCGGCGGCGTGTATCGCCTTCGCGAGGTGCGCAGCCCGGTCGGGCGAGAGGTGGCGTTGCCCCGCGAGCGCCTCGATCGGTCGCTCGACGCCGCTGCCCGGAACGACGAACAGGGGCTGCACCAGATGCTGCGGCGAAAGCCCCGTCTCCGCCACCAAGTCGCGCATCGCCCGAGTGCGCCGGTTGCGCCGCGGGCGGTAGATGATCTCCGCCATCAACCTTCCTCCTTCAGGGAATGCTTCTGCCACAAATCGACCAGCGTGTCGACCACAGCGGCGTCGGACGGCTCCTCGGCCACCGCGTCGGGCGCAAGTCCCGCGACCCGGAGCGCTTCGGCCGTCGTCGGACCGACGGCCACGATCCGGCTACCCCGCCAAAGAGCCGGCGGCAGGGTCGCCAGCGTGCCGCGTACGGCGGACGGGCTGTAGAAGAGCGCCGCCTGCGGCCAAGGGCCCTGCCGCAGGGCCACTGCTGCCTTGGGGTCTACGCCGGGAACCGTGCGGTAGGCCGCGACGGAGTCCACGGTCAGACCCGCGCCATGCAGCGCACGCCGTAGGTCGCCATCGGGCGGCTCCGGACCGACGAGCAGACCCGTCTCCTGCGTCGCGGCCCGCTCCTTCAGGAGCCTGGAAAGTCCTGCTGCGCCTTGCCGCGCCGCCACTCCCTGCGCCTCGAGACCCAAGCGTGAGAGAGAGCGCGCGGTCGCGTCCCCCACTGCGAAGATGCGCGCCGACTTGAGCGCGAAGGTCCCCTGACCCGCGAGAGCCAGCGCGTCGATGAAACGCTCGACGCCCCGCGGGCTCGTGAAGGCGACGTAGTCGTAGCGCGAGACCTTGGCGGCGGCGGCGGCCAAAGGCGCCCCGTCGCAGGGAGCCTCGAAGCGGATCGCGGGCAGCGGGACGGGCTCCGCTCCTTCGAGGCGCAGGAGCGCCTGCGTCGCCTCCGACTGCTCTTGCGCGCGGGTCACGAGCACCCGCATACCCCGCAGCCGACCCGTGCCACCGCCAGCCTCCGCGACGACACGGACCGGTATACAGAGCGCCTCCACGCGCTCCGCCTCGGCGCGTAGCGCGGGCGACCACGCGTCGTAGAGCCGCGCGCAGATGCCGGGCGGCAGGTCGGAGGGCGCGCGCGCCGCCAAGAGCTGCTCCCCATCCGTCAGCACCGTGCGCGCCACGAGGCGCAGATCGGGGACCTCAGCCCCTCCGGCCTTCGCGTAGTAGACGGCCCGACGCGTCATGGAAGCTCCCCGAGCAGGTGCTGCGCGCCCATGCGCCGGAGAGTGCGGGCCGCCTCTCGACCGACCTCCTCGGACCTGGTGCCAGCCGCTTCGGTGCGCAGCGCGAGCGAGCCGTCCGGCGCGAAGACGCCGGCCACCAGGCGGACCTCTCTTCCCCGCACCTCGGCGAGCGCGCCGATGGGTACGGCGCACCCGCTGCCGAGGGCGGAGAGCAGCGCCCGCTCTGCGCGGGCTGCGCGCAGCGCGTGGCGGTCCGAGATCGCGCGTAGGACGTCAAGGACATCCTTGCGCGCGCTGCGCGCCTGCACTGCGATCACGCCCTGCGCGGGTGCAGGCAGCATGTCCTGCGGCTCGAGGTACTCCGCGATGCGCGCACCGTAGCCTGCGCGCAGCAGGCCCGCGGCAGCCATCACGAGTCCATCGACGACTCCGTCGGTCAGCTTGCGCAGGCGCGTCCCGACGTTGCCGCGCACCGAGTCGACCTGGAGATCCGGGCGCCACATGCGAAGCTGCGCCTGGCGCCTGGGGCTCGAGGTGCCGATGCGCGCTCCGTGGGGCAGGTCCCGAAGCTGCGTTCCGTCGCGTGTCACCAGCACGTCGCGAGGATCCTCGCGCGGCAGCACCGCCCCGATGCGCAGTCCGGGCGGCGCGACGGTCGGAAGATCCTTCAGGCTGTGCACGGCGACATCGGCCTCGCCGCGGCGCAGCATCTGCTCGATCTCGAGTGTGAAAACGCCCTTGCCGCCGATCTCCGCGAGCGGCGCCGAGAGCATCCGGTCGCCCTCCGTCTCCACCTCGACGAAGGCGGTCTCCAGCTCGGGGAAGCGCTCGCGCAGCGTCTTGGCCACGAGTTCCGACTGGGCCAGCGCCAAGGGGCTGCGGCGCGAGGCGATGCGTAGCTGCACGTCCTTGCCTCCTCGCATCAGTTGAATCGGTGCGGTCCCCCGAGCAGTCCGACGGCCCAGACGTTGACGAGCATACCGACGAGTGCGGCCGCGGCGAGCCAGTCGCCAAGGGCCAGGCGCCGCCCTGTGCGCACGGTGGCGTAGGCCGCGAGGTCGATCGCCCAGACGAACAGCGTCACCGTCTCCTTCGGCGACCACGACCAGTAGGCGCCCCAAACGCTGTGCGCGTAGATGGCGCCAAGGCCGATGCCCAGTGCGTCCAGCAGGAGGCCGACCGCTAGGAACCGGCGCACCCCGTCATGCAGCTGCGGCAGCGCCGCGACCGGTGTGAAGTTCCCGCGCCGCAGCCTCAGCTCCGCGAAGCGGCGCAGCAGCGCCGCCAAACCTGCGAGCGCGAGGCAGGCGAAGCCCGCCGCGAGGAGCACAATGTGCAGCCACAGCAGCAACGTCCCCTGCAGCTCCACGGAGGCTCCGCTGCGATGCAGGAGGGCCGTCGCGGCGGTGATCGCGAAGGCGAGCGGGACCACGAGCGCGCCAGTGCCTTGGGCACGGCCGGTGCGTTCCCAGACCGCCCACGCGAGCACGAAGGCGAAGACGGCGCCCTGCAGCCAGTCGAAGACGTCGGGCGGCATGCCTCGGTGCGCCTGCACCATGAGGAGCGCAGCCTGCAGCGCGAGCGCCAGGAAGGTCGCCCATCTCGCCCAGCGCAGGAGCCAGCGCCGGCGCTGGGCCCGCAGATGCAAAATCGCCGCCCCGCCGTAGGCGACGATGGCGGCAGCGAGCGCGAGAAGGCTCACGCCTCCTGCGGCCGCTCCTGCCCGTCGAGGTGGAAGATGCGCGCGGCGAGGCGCAGGCAGGCGTCACCGTCCTCCCGCAGCGCGCACTCCTTGAGTGCGACGGTCGGGTCGTTCAAGAGCTTGTTCACGATCCTTGAGGCGAGCTGCTCGATCACGCGCCGCTCGTCGGGGGCGACGTCGCCGAGGCGCCGGAAGGCGCGCTGCAGCTCGTCGTCGCGCACGCGATCGGCCTTACCGCGCAGCGACTGGATGAGCGGCACGGCCGTGCGCTCGCAGCTGCGGCGGTGGAAGTCGGCGGCGGCGCGCACCACGATCTCCCGCGCCACATCGGCCTCGCGCTGCCGCTCGACCCGGCTTGCGGCCGTGATCTCGCTGAGGCTGTCGAGGTCGTAGAGGAAGACGCCGGGCAGCTGCGCCGCCGAAGGCTCGACGTCGTGCGGCACGGCGAGGTCGATGAGGATCAGCGGCCGCTCGCGGCGGGCGCGCAGGATGCGGCGCAGATCGCGGGCGTAGAGGATCGTGTGCGGCGCGCTCGTCGACGAGAGCACGAGATCGGCGCGACGCAGCCACTCGTCGCTCTCCTCCCAGCCAGCCGCCTGCCCGCCGAAGCGCTGGGTGAGCTCCTCCGCCCGCGCACGGGTGCGGTTGGAGATGACGATCTCGCTGGCTCCCGCCTCCCGGAGATGCGTCAGGCACAGCTCCGCGACCTCGCCGGCTCCGATCATCAGCACCGTCTTGCCGGTCAGGTCGCCGAAGGCCTGGCGGCCGAGGGCGACGGCAGCCGCACCGACCGACACCGGGTAGGCATCGAGGCCGGTGTCCCGGTGGGCCCGACGTGCCGCAGCCAGCGCCGCCTGCACCACCATGCTGAGCTCCTTGCCCACCGCTCCCGCACCGGCGGCGGTGGCGAAGGCGTCCTTGAGTTGTCCAAGAATCTGCGTCTCTCCAACGATCTGGGCGTCGAGCCCCGCCGCGACGAGGAACAGGTGCTCCACGGCCGCGCTGCCTTGCAGGCGCTGCGCGTACCGGTCCAGGAGTTCCTCCGCGCCGTCGACGTGACGCATCCAGGAGAGCCGGATCGCCGCCTGCAGCGCCACTGGCTCGCCGAAGGCGTACACCTCGCTGCGGTTGCAGGTCGATAGGACCAGCGCCTCGTCGGTGACCTCCAGGAGATCGCGGTAGACGGCGTCGGCGCATTGCTCGAGCGCGAGGCGTCCGCGCACGTCGACGCCGGCGTCGCGGTGCGACAGGCCGAGCATCGTCCAAGACGGCTTCATGCGCGCACCTCCCCACGATGAATCGCGACGGAGCCGAGCGTCAGCGGCCAAGCGTCGACCGCATCGAACCCGGCTTCCCGGTAGAGTCCACTGAGCACCTCGCGGCCCGGAAAGCGACGGTGCGATTCAGGCAGCCACGCGTAGGCGCGGCCACCCGGTCCAGCGAGCCTCCCGAGCAGCGGTACAAGGCCGTAGAAGTATGTGCGGAATCCCCACCAGACAAGTCTGCGGTGGGGCCGAGACACCTCGAGTGAGAGCGCTCGTCCACCCGGCTTCAGCACACGGCGCATCTCCGAGAGCGCGCGCGGCAGGTCCGGAAAGTTGCGTAGCCCGAAGCCGCATGTCACGACGTCGAAGGACTGGTCCGGGAACGGAAGCGAGAGGGCGTTGCCTTCAACGATCTGCACGCGTTCCTTGAGGCCCTTGCGGAGGATCTTGGCTTCCGCGACATCCAGCATGTCCCGGCTGAGGTCGAGTCCGGTCACCCGGATCCCCGGAGCTCGCTCCGCGATCAGGATGGCTAGATCGCCGGTGCCGGTCGCGATGTCGAGACACATTTCGCCGTCGCGCGGAGCGACGACGTCCAAGAAACGGCGTTGCCAACTGTCCCAAAGTCCAAGCGTGATGATGCGATTCATCGGGTCGTAGACGCGCGCGATCGCGCCGAAGATGTTACGGATCTTCTCGTGATGCGCGTCGTACCGAGCTGCCACGAAGCGCATCCCCTTTCGACATCCTTCGACGGACCCGACCATCCACCGATCATGAGTTTAGCATAGTGTCCGGCCCTTGGTGTGGCCGCTGTCACCAGCGTTGCCATTCAACATTGCAGCGAGAACGCGGGCGGAGTCTCGTGTCTTGGCGTACGGACGGCGATCGGACGCTGGTTCCAGTCTGCCGCTTCGGCCATCGCTCCACCCGCGCACTTCCAAAAGTCGGCCGCAGGCGCGAGTCCTCGCACGTTGACGCCCGTTCGGCGTCACCCGTGCACCGAGTTGACAGCTCGCATCCCGATGCGTCCGCACGTAACTTTATGGTTCCGTGAAGTCGACCTTCTCCACGGATGTGGACAAGGTACATCGCAAGTGCCTGGGCATCCGCTTCCCGCAAAGTCCAGCGGCGTACAGGCGTGTAGTCCGAACGAAGCGTCCCGATCGAAGCCTCCGGAGACTCGCGTGGAGGGTATGTCTCAACCCGCACGAAATTTGTCATGCAGATCGCCGAGGAATGCAGGTGGAACACGCAGATGGATATCACCACGGGCCGTCCGGACTGGCGCAGGAGCCCACTCTTCCTGCGGGTCTTCGTCTTCGGCACCGGTGCGGCCGTTATGGCGGTGGAGTTCAGCGCGGAGCGGCTGATGGAACCCTTCTTCGGCAACTCACAGCTGGTTTGGGCCTCCCTGATCGGCCTGATCCTACTGGCGCTCTCGGTCGGCTACTCGATCGGCGGCCGGCTGGCAGACCTCCATCCGACACCGAGGGTCCTGGGGCTCGTGACGTTTCTTGCCGGCGCCTACGTCGCCGCGCTGCCGTTTCTGGCGTCGCCCTTCCTATCCGCTGTCGTGCACGGCCTGCTCAATACGCCTGCCGGCGTCGTCGTCTCGTCGCTCCTCGGCACCGCAGTTCTCGTTCTCCCTCCCGTCGCCGCGCTCGGCGCCGCCAGCCCCTACGCCATCCGGCTCGCGGTGGAAGGGAGGGAGACGGCTGGCTCGAAGGCAGGTTCGCTCTACGCCTGGTCGACGTTCGGCAGCCTTGTCGGCACGTTCGTCCCAAGTTTCCTGACAATCCCGGACGTCGGCGTGCGCGAGACGTTCTGGATTTGCGCGGCCGTGCTGCTCGCCCTGGGCGCGCTCGCGATGGGCGGGCGCGCGCTAGTGGCCGCCGCGGTGCTCCCGCTCCTGCTTCCCTCCATCGCGCCTCCGCTGCTGAAAACGGTCCCGGGACTGGTCACGGAGGTCGAGACGCCCTACCAGTTCGCGGAGGTGTACAGGCTCTCGCCGTCGGGCGACATCGCCCTCTCCGTCAACGATTCGGCCGGGATCCAGTCGCTCTACACGACGCGGCAACTTACCGGCCTCTACTACGACGCGTACATGACGCTGCCGTACATGTTCCCGCGAACGCAACGCGTGCGAGGGCTCCTGATCGGAATGGCGGCGGGGACGATCCCCACGCTGATGCAGCGCGATGTCGACCCCTACCGCGCACCGGTGCGCCTGACGGCTGTCGAGATCGACCCGGAGCTCGTGCGCCTGGGGCGCGAGTACTTCCACCTGAGCCCCTCGGCCGCACGCGTCGTGTCGGCCGATGGGCGCGTCTACCTGCAGGCGACGCAGGCCCGCTACAACTTGATCATCGTCGACGCCTACAGCCAGGAGATCTACATCCCGTTCTACCTGACGACGCAGGAGTTCTTCGCCCTTTGCAGGGCGCACCTCTCTACGGGTGGCATCGTCGCCTTGAACGTCAACGCCGTCTCGCGCAAGGCCGCTCTCCTGCGGGCGATCGAGCGGACGGCGATGCGCGTGTTCCCGTACGTCTACATCGCCAAGGCGCCAGGCGCCTACAACGAACTGCTGGTCGCAAGCGTGCGCCCCGTCTCGCTGCCCACGCAGGCGGCGTTGCCGGCCTTTCTCAGGCCCGTCGCGGCGGGGCTCGCCGCCTCCTGGCGCACGCCAAAGCCCGGACCCGGACTCGTGCTCACTGACAACCGTGCTCCTGTGGAGATGCTCACGAACCGGATGATCCTCTCGAGGCTCGGAGGAGAGCTCTGAGCGTTCTGGGAGTGCGGCGCGCGACGCTTGACTCTCCCGCAGCCGGAGACCGTATCGTCGCAGGCAAAGGTGGTGCGAAGTGATCGGGGGACGCTACACGATCGGCGAGGCGGCGAAGCGAACCGGACTCTCCGTCAAGGCGATCCGTCACTACGCAGACGAGCGGGTCGTCGCGCCGACCGCCGTATCGGCCGCAGGCTACCGCCTGTACTCTCTGGATGACCTGTGGCGGCTCGGCCTCGTGCGCATTCTGCGTCAACTCGAGTTCGGACTGCCGGAGATCCGGGGGATCCTCGCCGGGTCCCGCGACATCCAAACGGTCGTGCGCGTGCAACGCGATGCGATCGACCTGCAGATCCGGCGGCTCTCGAGCGTGCGGTCACTGCTCGCGCGCGTGCCGGAGGGCGTTTGGACCGACACGTCCGCGCGCCACCTTACAGCGATCCTGGAGGCGATGCAGATGGGAAGTGAGGAGCGGCAGCGCTGGCTTGGGGAGAACTGGCCGCAGGCGGTCCCCGAGGAAGCCCCCGCCGCTTGGCGCGAGCGCTACCTGGAGCAAGTGCGCGGCATCCTGCCCGAGGACCTGGGCGCGGAGCAGGATGCCGCATGGGCCGAGCTCAAGGAACTGCTCGTGGACCCCAGGTTCCAGGACCGGATGCAGGAGTCGCTCCGGCCGTTCTGGCAGATGATCGCGCGCACCCCGGTGCAGCCGAGCGACTGGTCCAGCGCGATGGCCGGACTGTTGCAGCGCGCCCGCAGCCTGCGCAGCGGCGGCCGCTCCCCCTCCGACCCGGAGGTGCAGGCGCTCGTCGACGACTGGATCTCTGTGTTCGCGAACGCGGCCGACACGCCGCCGACCCCGGAGTTCATGGAGCGCTTCGCACACTACGCGGAACAGGTCCAGGAGGAGCCGAACCGGACGCTCTGGGACATCATGCGCCGGTTGAACCCGGACTCGCTCGAACTGGACTACGAGGCGCAGCTTCTGATGATCGAAGGGCTGCGCGCTCGCATGGCACAGGACGATTAGGAAGCTCCTGCGGGGGACGCCGCAGAGGAAGCCTCGTGACCGCCAACGGTCGCTCTCGCAGGCGTTCGATCGACGGACCTAGGACGTGGCCCCGCCCTCTCTACGGCTCTCCGACCTGCGGAACGGAGGGGCCACCCGGGTCTCGGTGATCGCTCCGTAGGCCCACGGCTTGCGGAACGCGTCGCCCCACGTCTCCCGCCCCCGGTACGCCCGGAGCGCGGCGAGGTCGAAATGCGCGAGGTAGACCCCTTCGGCTTCGCCGGCCTCGACAAGGGTCATCTCGCGCGGCCCGCCGTCGTCACCTGCCCTCGCCACCTCGTACGCCATGCCGTCCAGTGCCATGGAGTGGCCGTCCTGGTCGGGCGCGGCGTAGTTCGCCATCGCGATGCCGATCATGTTCTCGTAGGCGCGCGTGTAGAGCTGCCGGCTCCGGTTGTGATCCCACGGGCAGGCGTTCGGGACGAGCACGATCTCCGCGCCGCCGAGCATCAGCACGCGTGCGCTTTCGGGGAACTCGCGATCGTAGCAGATCATCGCGCCGACCTTCACCGGGCCCTTGGCCGTGTCGAGGGTTGCAACCCGGAATGCGTCGCCGGGTGCGAGCAGCGCCTCATCGCCGAAGTCGCAGGTGTGCACCTTGGCGTAGCTGAGCGCGACCTTTCCGTGGCGGTCGATCAGCGAGACGGCATTCCTCGGAGCGCCCTCGGTCGCCTCGAGGTAGGTGACAGCGATGGCCATCTCGAGTTCCCGCGCAAGCTCCCGGTACCGCAGGAACGGACCGTCCTCGGTGGTGATGGCCCGCGCGCGCCAGGCTGACAGCGCGGCGTCCGAGTCCTCGGGGAACGCGTAGCCAATGCTCCACATCTCGGGGAAGAGCGCGATGTCAGCTCCCTGCGCGGCCGCGGCGCGGCAGAATGTCTCTCCCTTGATCAGCGCTGCGTCTGTATCGTTCGCGACGGCCGAGAGCTGCAGCAGCGCAACCGACAGGATCATCTCTTGCATTGGGGCGGTCCTCCGTTCAGCGCAGGCCGATGAGCGCGAACATGGCGAATCCCAGCGCATTCGCCAGGGCGATTCCCTTCAGCGCCGCGTCCCGGCGCGTCTCGTCTGGCCGGCTTCCGACCCGCGTTCGCCTTGCGATCAGCGCGGCTGCCAGTGAGAGCGCTGCCGTCAGCAGGAATCTCGGTGAGATGGTGGCAGCGAACGCCAGGGATAGTACCAGCGCAAGGCAGGAGTAGGCCATCGCGACCTCGCTGCCGGGGCGGCCGACCGATCTCTGCCAGAAGGCGGGGGATGTGCGCTTGCGCGGCTTGGCCTCCCAGTCCAAATCGATGTCGGACATGTGGTGCTGCATTACCGACGCACCGCAGAGCACGCCCTGGATGGCCGCGACGGCCCAGATCTCCGGTGCGAACCCGCCGGACGCGGCGTAGCCCGCCGCGAGGACGCCGGCCGCGATGGTCGGGAACATGCCGAGCCACTCGCCGAGCAGCGGCCGGTAGCCCAGGCGGATCGGGGGCAGGCTGTACGCGATCGCCGCGAGGAGCGCCGGCACCCCGAGCAACGCGAAGTCGACGCCGCGCGAGAGGGAGAGTCCGGCGAGCAGTGCCAGGTAGATCGCGCTGGCCACGATGGCGATGCGTAGGACGTCCTGCGGCTCCAGTCGACCGCTCTGCACGGCGTGCGAGCCGCCGGAGAGCCACGCCGGGTTCTCCCGGTCCGTGCCGGACAACCAGTCGTAGAAGTCGTTCAACCCATGCGTGATGTAGCCCTGCAGCAGAACGCCGCCGATGCACACCGCCGCGAGCGGAATCTCCCAGCCGGCCTGCAGGCGGGGGGCGGCTGCGGCCCCGAGGAGTACGCATCCCAACGTCCAGACGGTCAGGGGGATGGGACGCGCCAGCTGCAGCGCCCCGAGCAGCTTGGCGGTCAACATGGCGCGCCCTCCCTAGATCTGGCGTGCGGGGCGAAGCGGTGGGATGCAAGGATGCAACACCGACGGAGAGGCCGGATCGGGCACCGCCCGATCCGGCCTGCAGGCGTTGCTACTAGGCCCCCGTGGACGGCGCGCCTGTGGGGAGCACGATGCGCCCCGTGGCCTCGTTGATCACGCCGGCCGCCGACGCGTAGAAGGCGAGGATGGCCGTGACCAGACCGACGTACCCGCCGATCATCGTGAAGCTGCTCACGCCGAAGTCGCCGATCGCCAGGAGGACGAAGGTCACCCACAGGGCGAGGAACACGAGCATGACGTCCTTGGCGCCCTTCAGCGTGGCGATCCACATGTAGAATGTGAAGATGCCCCACATCAGCAGGTACCAAGCCACAAACGTTCCCTCGACGCCCTTGGAGAAGAACTGCACGAAGAACGCGAACGACAGCCAGAACGCACCGTAAGAGAAGAACGCGACCGTTCCGAACGTGTTGCCGCGTGGGTACTCGAGGATGCCTGCGACCAACTGGGCGAGGCCACCGTACGCAAGCGCCAGGGAAAGAACCAATCCCATGTCGACGCCGGTGTACCAGCCGGCGTTGATCATGCTGAGCATCCAGGTGGTAAACGCGAACCCCGCGAGTCCGAGAGGAGCCGGGTTGGCCCTCGCCATGGAAGAAGCCTCCTTCTGTCGTGAGAGAGTCTGCATTGTGTCCAATGAGATACCGAGTACGAAGAGTTCACTGGGACGACCAAGAACGCGCAATGCCTGGTGCCGGACGCAGCGTGCGTCCTTTGATCGCACGGCCTGCTATCGATGGCGCGATCGCCCGCATGAGGGCGGCCGGCGAACTTCGTACCTCCCTTCTGCGTGTGCAACCGACTGGTGCCGGCGACGGCCCTCCACGAGGGTGGTCTGCGCCAAACGCTGTCGCAGGAAGGGCAGATCCCTATGCCCCAGGCGACTAGACAATTCACCGTTAGCCAGAAATCTCCTACTTTGTGACTCTCTTCACTCGTGCATCGAACATGGTCTAAAAGGGGCATCGCATTCGTCGTTCCGGACCGCTCCGAGCCCGATGGGACGCCGCCTCCCTCGCAGTCGCCGGTCCGCTGCACGCTCCACGGCACAAGGGCCATTGGACCCGGAGGGCGTAAACAGCAGGAAACGCGCCGCAGGAGCGGGGAACCGCTCCTGCGGCGCGCCAATCGTGCGTCAGGTTCTGGATACGTAGACCCGATGTCCGGTTTTGGGATCCTGGAACACCTCGACCTTCCGCTGCGACGACGGGTCGATGAACGTTTCCCCGGTCGCCTCGTAGCCCTGCGGCGGCGCCGTGAGTTCCTTCGCGTAGCGCGGGCCGACGAGTAGTCCCGCGACGACCAGTATCACGCCGATGAACGCGAGGTACATCGCCGGCAGTCCACCGGCCGAGAGCATCAGGACGATCCCGAGGACAATCAGCGCCGCGCCGATTCCGAGAAGCCACCGATTGCGCACGTCGCGACCCCTTCCCGACCCGATCTCAGCGCTTCAGCTTGACCGCAGTACCGTAGGCGACGACCTCGGTCATCGTCTGCCCAATCTCCGAGGAGTCGAAGCGCATCCCGACGACGGCGTCGGCTCCGATCTGCACTGCGTTCTGCAGCATGCGGTCGATCGCCTGACGACGCGTGTCCTCGAGAAGACGCGTGTACTCGTGGATCTCGCCGCCGCCCAGGCTGCGGAGCGACGCGAGGATGTTACCGCCGAGGCCTTGGCTGCGAACCACGACGCCGAAGACTGTTCCGAGCGATTCCGCAATCTCGCCGCCGGGAACTTCGAACGTGGTGGAAACGGCTACCGCCATCCTCAGAACCCCCTATCCGAACTGTGCTTCGTTGTGATGCGCTGCTCCGGAAAGAGGTAGTGCACCGCGCTGTCGATCGCCATGCCCACCTCGCCGAAACCGAGGGCGATCAGCTTCGTCTTCCCCGGATACGTCGCCACGTCGCCCGCCGCGAACACCCCGTCGAGCGGCGTCTTCATGCCCCAGTCCACCTGGATCTGGCCGGCGCGGATCGGCAGCCCCCAGCCCTTGATCGGGCCGAGGTCGGTGGAGAAGCCGATGCAGATCAGGATCTCGTCGACCGCCACCGTCTCGCTCCGGTCGGACCCGACGGGTCCGATCACTGCGGCCTCCACCCGGTCGCCTCCCTGGATCTCGCGCAGTTCCCAGGGCTGTCCGATCGGGATGCCGCTCTGGTAGAGCCGGCGCACCGCCTCCTCATGAGCCTGCCACTTCGGCAGGTTGTGCACGACCCGCACCTCGGCGTGCGGGATCAGCGTGTTCGCCCAGTCGATGGCAGAGTCTCCTCCGCCGACGACCAGCACCCGCTTGCCGTAGAGCGCCTGCAGTGTGCGGACGAAGTACTGCACCCCGCGACCGCTCAGTTCGGCTTCGCCGGGTATCCCAAGCTTGCGCGGGTTGAAGGCCCCAAGGCCCGCCGCGATTACGACGGCGCGGGTGAGGTAAGTACCCTGGCTTGTGCTGAGGCGCCAATGCTCTCCCTCGCGCACGAGATCCGTGACCTTCTCACCGAGGCAGACCGTGGCGTTCTCCTTGATCGACTGCTCGGCCAGAAGCTCGACGAGTTCGCGCCCGGTCACCTTGGGAAAGCCCCCGACATCGAAGATGGCCTTCTCGGGGTAGAGCGCCATCACCTGGCCGCCCAGCTCCGGAAGGCTGTCGATCAGGCGCGCGTTGAGTTGGCGCAGGTGCGCGTGGTACAGGCCGAAGAGGCCGACAGGGCCGCCCCCGATGATCGTGACGTCGTCCACGCTAGGCAATCGATGACCCCTCTCCATAATGACGGCCCCATTATACCTGAATGCGCGAAGGGCGCGATGCCACATGGCGGTGCCGCAAGATGCGCAGTGCGGCCCCGGGGCTTTTGCCCCGGGGCCGCACGAGGAGCGAACTCTACTTGTGCATCTTGCGTACGAGCCCGCCGAGCGGGTCGAAGTACTTGTCCGCGACGCTCTCCTTCATCGGGATGATGCCGTTCTCGGTGATGTTGATCCCCTGCGGGCACACGACCGTGCAGCACTTCGTGATGTTGCAGTAGCCGATGCCGGCCGCACCCTTCAGGAGGTCAAGGCGGTCCGCGGTGTCCAAGGGGTGCATCTGGAGTTCGGAGATGCGGATCATCATGCGCGGACCCCAGTAGGCGTCCTTCGCGTCGTGGTCGCGCAGCACGTGGCAGATGTTCTGGCAAAGGAAGCATTCGATGCACCTGCGGAACTCCTGGAGGCGATCGACGTCGCGCTGCTGCAGCGTGAACGGCGCGTTGATCGCCGGCTGGAACGCGGGGATCTGGCGCAGCTTCTCGTAGTTCCACGAAACGTCCGTCACGAGGTCCTTGATCACCGGGAACGTGTGCATCGGACGGACGTGGATGACCTCGTTCTCGTAGTCGTCCACGCGCGTCTTGCATAGCAGCTTCGCCGATCCGTTGATCTCCGCGCTGCACGATCCGCAGTGCGCAGCCTTGCAGTTCCAGCGCACGGCGAGATCCGGCGCCTGGTGCGCCTGGATGTAGTGCAACGCGTCGAGCACGACCATTCCCGTCATCGCAGGAATCTTGTACTCCTGCTCGCGACCGCCGCTGCGGTCGCCGCGGAAGACGCTGAGGGTGATCTCTTCAGCCATTGGCACTACTCCTTCTTACCGGACTTCGCGACGCCCGGGGCTGCGCCGAGCTCGAAGAGCTCCTGGAGCTCCTTCGGCATCTCGGGCACGGGGCTCGTGTAGGTTTTGACCTCTCCGTCCTCGAGCTTGTGGACGAAGTTGACCTTGCCGAACTCCTCGAGCTCATCGGGGAAGTCGAGGCGCCACTGGGCACCGCGGCTCTCCTTGCGCTCGATCGCTCCGCGCACGATTGCCTCGGACAGCGTGATCATGTTGCTCACGTCCTGCACGGTGTGCCAGCCCGGGTTGAAGGCACGCGAACCCGGCGCAACCATGTTGCGCGAGCGCTCCTTCAACTCGAGGATCAGTTCGAGACCCTTCTCGAGATCGGAACCGGTGCGCGAGATGCCGGCGTGGTCCGCCATGATCTCCTGCAGCCGCTCGTGGATCGCGTACGGGTTCTCCCCGTCCTCCTTGCCGACCGGAGCGAGCACCCGCTGGATCTCTGCCTGCACCTCGCCCTCGTCGATGCGCGGCATGCCCTCGTTGCCCTGGATGAACTCCAAGGCGCCGTCGCCGGCGCGTTTGCCGAAGACCAGGATGTCACTGAGGGAGTTGCCACCCAGACGGTTCGCTCCGTGCAGTCCGGCCGCGCATTCCCCGGCGGCGAAGAGGCCGGGGACGTTCGTCGCGCAGGAGTAGGCGTCGACCTTCAGCCCGCCCATCGTGTAGTGGATGGTCGGACCGACTTCGAACGGGGTCTTCGTGATGTCTACGTCCGCAAGCGCCATGAACTGCTGGTACATGCCGGGCAGCTTGCGCTTGATGTACTCGGGGCCCCGGTGGGTGATGTCGAGCCAGGCACCGCCGTGCGGCGTGCCGCGGCCCGCCTGCGCCTCCTTGTAGATGCCGCGCGCCACGACGTCGCGCGAGGAGAGTTCCATGCGTTGGGGGTCGTACTTCTCCATGAAGCGCTCGCCCTCGGAGTTGCGCAGGAGTCCGCCCTCGCCGCGCACGCCCTCGGTGACGAGGATGCCGCGCACACCGGGCGGCCAGACCATGCCGGTCGGGTGGAACTGGACCATCTCCATGTCGATGAGCTCTGCGCCCGCCCGGAAGGCCAGCGCCGCCCCGTCGCCCGTGCTCTCCCACGAGTTCGAGGTGACCTTGAAGAGCTTGCCCCAACCACCCGTCGCGATCACGACGGCCTTGGCGGCGAAGAGGGCGAATCGTCCGTCCTCGCGGTAGTAGGCCACGGCGCCCGCGATGCGACCGTTGTCGAGGAACAGCTTGGTCGCCGTGATCTCCTGGAACACGTCGACGTTCGTCGTCAGGATCTTCTGCTCAAGCGTGCGGATCAGCTCCATGCCGGTGCGGTCACCGACGTGGGCCAGGCGGCGGAAGGTGTGCGCGCCGAACGGGCGCTGCATGATCTTGCCCTCCGGCGTGCGGTCGAACACGGCGCCCCATTGCTCGAGCTCCAGGACGCGCTGCGGGGCCTCCTTGGAGAAGACCTCGGCCGTCTTGTAGTTGTTGATGAAGTGGCCCGAGCGCATCGTGTCGTAGAAGTGCGTCTCCCAGCCGTCGTCGGGATCGACGTTGCCCAAAGACGCCGCAACGCCGCCCTCCGCCATCACGGTGTGCGCCTTGCCCAAGAGGGACTTGCCCAACACCGCGACCTTCGCGCCGCCTTCCGCCGCTGCGATCGCGGCGCGGAGCCCGGCGCCCCCCGATCCAATGATCAGAATGTCGTACGAGTGACTCTCGATGTTCTCGCTCATCAGAAAAACCTCACAGGGTGGATTACGCCGTAGATCAGCATGCGGATGTAGACGTCCGTGAACCAGACGGAGAACATGGAGATCCAGGCGAACAGCCCGTGGCGCTGGTTCAGGTCCGACACGGTGCGCCACAGCTTGTATCGCGTCGTGGGAGATCCATCCGCGCAGGAGAACCTCGTCGATCCGCCGCCGACCAGGTGGCGGAAGGCGTGGCACGACAGCGAGTAGAGCGTCAGCAGCACGACGTTCACGAGCATGATGATCGAGCCGAGGCCCACGCCGAAGCCGTTCGGGAAGATGAAGGCCCGGATCGCGTCGATCCACAGGAAGACGAGCACCACGAGCGCTAGGTACCAGAACCAGCGGTGCAGGTTGGTCCAGATGAACGGGAAGCGCGTCTCACCGAAGTAGAACTTGCGGCGCGACTCGGGGATGCCGCAGGCCATCGGATCATGGAAGAAGCCGCGGTAGATCTCCTTGCGGTAGTAGTAGCAGGTAGCCCGGAACAGCAACGGCACCCACAGGACCCACAACGCCGGAAGCACCTTGATCCCCCACGACTGTGTCGGAGAGAAGAAGGGCGACAGGTAGTTGTGGAACTGGCCCGTGTGCTGGAAGAAGACCAGCCAGATCGAGTAGAGGCCGAAGAGTCCTAGCGCAAGTACCGTCAGATACGGTTCCACCCACCAGGCCGATCCCGTCTTGCCGCCATGTACCGCTTGTGCAGGTTGTGCCACGACCGTCCTCCTCGCCAGGAAAGCTCCGACGCGTCCGGCGCCGGGTGTCGTACAGCGCGACGCTCGACCCAGCATTGCCCGAGGGGCGCGCTGAGTCGACGCGTGCGTCTAACCCACAGGTTCCAGTATAGCGCAGGTTCCGTCCATTGGCATGGCCATCTGGACATCGTCCAGGACCATTCGGCATGTCCCGGCCAGGAACCCTACGCAGTGCCGCAACGTACTACATAACGAGTCTACGACGGAGGTTCATTGGAGAGGTGCGCGCATGGAAGAAGTGCTGGCAAGCCTCGTACGCTACGGCCTCTCAGCATATGTCGCCCAGACGGTCGCGGAGATCGGGGAGCGTCTGGTGCCGCGGGGGGCACACCTCAGCAACGATCTCCGGTTGTCGCTGCGCGAGTGGCTCTCGACCGGCGCCGGCCTCGCCCTGGCGGTCTCAAGCGGCGCAGACCTGCTCGCCGACCTCGGCCTCGTACTGAACCCGCCGCTCGTGGGCAGCGTGATCACGGGCCTGATCATCGGCCAGGGCGGCCGCTTCCTAAACCGCTGGCTCGAGTCCATCCCGCGCTCGGTACCCCACGCGCCCAAGTCGTCGAAGAAGTGACGCGAAGGGAGGGAGGACCGCGCATGGCGGTCCTCCCTCCCCACTGCGTCAGCCCAGCAGCTTCTTGACTGCGGGGGCGACCTCCCAAGGCATCTCGACGACGGTCGCTCCGGCGGCCTCGAGCGCCAGTCGCTTGCTCTCGAGCGTGCCGCGGCCGCGTTCGATGATCGCGCCCGCGTGGCCCATCCGCTTGCCTGCGGGAGCCGCGCGTCCAGCAAGGTAGGCGACGACCGGCTTGGTCATGGTCTTGATGAACTCGGCCGCCTCCTCCTCGGCGCTGCCGCCGATCTCGCCCACGAGGACGCAGGCCTTCGTCTCGGCATCGCGCTCAAAAAGGTGCAGCACGTCGTTGAAGACCTGCCCCACCACCGGGTCCCCGCCCATCCCGACGGCCGTCGTCTGGCCGAGTCCCGCGTCCGAGAGCGCGGCCGCGATCTCGTAGGAGAGCGTTCCGGAGCGCGCCACCAGCCCGACCGGGCCCGGCTTGTAGATGTGGTTCGGCATGATGCCCATCTTCGACTTTCCTGGAGAGATGAGCCCGAACGTGTTCGGGCCGATCAATACGGCTCCCTTGAATCGGGCGTACTCGACGATCAGGATCGAGTCCTGCACCGGCACGTGCTCGGGGATCATCACGACGACCTTGCAGCCGGCGTCGAGCGCCTCGAACGCCGCGTCCTTCGCGCCAGCCGCAGGCACGAAGATGATCGATGCGTTCGCACCGCGCTCCTGCACCGCCTCGCGCACCGAGGCGAAGACCGGCAGGCCCTGGTGCTCCTGCCCCGCCTTGCTCGGCGACGTGCCGGCGACGACCTTCGTGCCGTACGCGAGCATCTGACCGGTGTGGAAGCTGCCCTGGTTGCCCGTCATTCCCTGGACGACGACACGCGTCTCGTCCCCGATGATGATCGCCATGTCAGCGTCCCTCCCCGGCGACAGCGACGGCCCTCTGCGCCGCCTCGCTCATCTCGCGGAACGCGTCGATGCCTTCACGGCGCAGAATGTCGACGCCCTCCTGCTCGTTCGTGCCGACGAGCCGGACCACCAGCGGGACGGGGATGCCTGTTGAACGTTTGACCTGGACGATCGCGTTCGCCACGTCGTCGCAGCGCGTGATCCCGCCGAAGATGTTGACGAAGATCGCCTTCGGCTTCATGCCCACGAGCACGCCCATCGCCTGCGCGGTCGGCTCGACCGATGCGCCGCCGCCCGCGTCGAGGAAGTTCGCCGGACGCCCGCCGAAGTGCTGCAGCGCGTCCAGCGTCGCCATCGCCATACCGGCCCCGTTGGCCATCACGGCGATGTCGCCGTCGAGCTGGACGAACGCAAGGCCGATCTCCTTCACACGCTGCTCGAGCTCTGTCCCCTCCGCAACCTCGGGAAGCCCCTTGTGGCGGAAGAGCGCGGCGTCGTCGATGTTCAGGCGAGCGTCCGCGGCGATCACCTTGCCCTGTGAGACGACGAGCGGGTTGATCTCGACGAGTTCCGCGTCCTCCGCGCGGAAGACCTCGTAGAGCTTCTGGATGATCTGGGCGACCTGCTCCTTGATGTCGCCGCTGAGGCCCATCTCGGCAGCGATATCGCGCGCGAGGTAGGACGACATGCCGAAGGCCTCGTCCACGTGCCGGCGCACGATGTACTTGTCCTCGACGTCCTCGATCTCGACGCCGCCGTGGGCGGACGCCATGATGAGGGGCCTGCGCTCGTTGCGGTCGACCGTCGCGGACACGTAGAACTCGCGTTCCACGTCGATCTTCCCCTCGACGTAGACCTGCTCGACGATGTAGCCCTTCAGGTTCATCCCGAGGATCTCCGACGCGACCTTGCGGCCCTCTTCCGCGGTCTCGGCGAACTTGATGCCGCCCGCCTTGCCCCGCCCCCCGACCAGCACCTGGGCCTTGACCGCCGCAGGACTGATCTCCTTGACCGCTTCGGCGACCTCGTCTGCCGTATGGCAAAGGCGCCCAGGCGGCACGGGGATCCCGTGCTCCTTCAGCCGTCCCTTCGCGAGATACTCGTAGAGCTTCATGCCACTATCCTCTCCCCGCTAGGCGGATGTCTTCGGGCGCGTGAGCTCGATGCAGTGCTGCTCGACCTCCGCCGGATCCACATGGCGCCGCGCGAACCCCTCTTCGATCGCCGCCTGGGCCACGGCGCGCGCTACGGCCGGTCCGACGCGCAGGTCGAGCGGAGCCGGGATGACGTAGTCCGGGCGCAGGTCCTCATCGCTGATCAGCCCCGCGATCGCCCGTGCCGCCGCCTGCTTCATCCCCTCCGTGACGAAGCGTGCCCGAACGTCCAAGGCGCCGCGGAAGACGCCCGGGAAGCCGAGCACGTTGTTGATCTGGTTCGCGAAGTCCGAACGGCCCGTGCCGACGACGGTGGCGCCCACCTCGACGGCCTGCACCGGCCAGATCTCCGGAACGGGGTTCGCGAGCGCGAACACGATGCCCTTCGGCCGCATGCCGCGCAGCTGGTCCATCGTCACGGCGCCTGCGACCGAGAGCCCGATGAAGGCGTCGGCCCCACGCAGTGCGTCGGCGAGCGAACCCCGGACGCGCTCCGGGTTCGTGATCTTCGCGAGCGCCTCCTTGTCCTCGTTGAGGCCTTCGCGCCCTTCGTAGATCAGTCCCTGGCGGTCGCAGAGGATCACGTTCTTGGCGCCGAGGTTCAGCAGCATCTTCGCGACCTGCGTCGCGGAGGCGCCCGCGCCGTTGAACACGATGCGCATCTCCCCGATCGGCTTCTGGACGACGCGCAGCGCGTTCAGGAACGCGGCGCCCACGACGATCGCGGTTCCGTGCTGGTCGTCATGGAAGACCGGTATGTCGAGCTCCTCGCGCAGCCGGCGCTCGATCTCGAAGCAGCGCGGCGCGGCGATGTCCTCAAGGTTCACGCCCCCGAACCCGGGCTCGAGGAGCTTCATCGTCTCGACGATCTGGTTGACGTCCTGGCTGTTGATCAGCAGCGGGAAGGCGTCGACGCCGCCGAACGCCTTGAAGAGGACGGCCTTGCCCTCCATCACGGGGAGGCCCGCCGCCGGTCCGATGTCCCCGAGGCCGAGCACCGCGGAACCGTCGGTCAGGATCGCGACGAGGTTCCCCTTGTTGGTGTACTCGTAGACGGAATCCGGTTCCTCGACGATCTGCTTGCACGGCTCCGCCACGCCCGGCGTGTACGCGAGCGACAGGTCCTGCTGCGTTGTCAGAGGAACGCGACTCGTCACTTCGATTTTGCCGTGGTGGACCCGGTGGTACTCTAGGGCTTCCTCACGCAGACGCATGGTCAGAGACCCAGGACGGAAAGGGGCTCGCGCACACCGTCGACCGAGTGCTGGAACGCTGCGGTCTCTTCGGGCGTGAAGTCGATCTCGAAGATCTTCTCGACGCCGCCCTTGCCGAGCAGGGCGGGAACGCCGACGTAGATGTCCTTCTGCCCGTACTCGCCGTCGAGGTGCGCGACGACCGGCAGCACGCGCTTCTGGTCTCCGAGGACCGCCTCGACCATCTCCGCCGCCGACGCGCCGGGCGCGAAGTACGCGCTGCCCGTCTTCAACAGGTTGACGATCTCGCCGCCGCCGGTGCGCGTACGCGCGACGATCGCGTCGAGCCGCTCGCGCGACACGAGCTTCTCGACCGGAATGCCGCCGACGGAACTGTAGCGGGTCAATGGCACCATCGCGTCGCCGTGACCGCCCATCACGAACGCGACGACGTCGCGCGGGGAGACCCCGAGCTCCATCGCCAGGAAGGCGCGGAAACGCGCGGAGTCGAGGACGCCGGCCATTCCGAACACCTTCTCAGGCGGCAGGCCCGTCGCCTTCCACGTGACGTAGGTCATCACGTCCACGGGGTTCGTCACCGTGATGAAGATGGCGTCGGGAGACTGCTCATGCGCCTTGCGCACGACCTGGCTCACGACGTCGTTGTTCACCTTGAGGAGGTCGTCGCGGCTCATGCCGGGCTTGCGCGGCAGTCCCGCGGTGACGACCACGACGGAGGAGCCCTTCGTGGCGGCGTAGTCGTTGCTGCCGGTGATCTCTACCGAGGCGCCGGCGACCGGCGACGACTCGTAGAGGTCGAGGGCCTTTCCTTGCGGCACGCCGTCGACGACGTCCACCAGGACGACGTCGCAGATGTTCTTCGTCAGGAGCCAGTGGGCCGTCGTCGCGCCGACGTTGCCGGCGCCGATCACCGTAACCTTGTCACGCATGACTACGCCTCCATCCGCTGGATCACTTGCGCGCCAAACTCGGATGCCTTGAGACCCTCGGAGCGGTCCGGCGTGAGGTCGTAGGTCACCTTGCCGGCCTTGATCGCGGCCTCCATGCCCTGGACCACGAGGCGTGCGGCCTCGTTCCACCCGAGGTACTCGAGCATCATCACGCCCGAGAGGATGACGGAGCCCGGGTTGACCTTGTCCTGCCCCGCGTACTTCGGCGCAGTGCCGTGGGTGGCCTCGAAGATCGCGTAGCCGTCCGACATGTTCGCGCCCGGCGCGATGCCGATGCCGCCGACCTGTGCGGCCAAGGCGTCGGACATGTAGTCCCCGTTCAGGTTGGGGGTCGCGAGCACGTCGTACAGCTGGGGACGCACGAGGATCTGCTGGAACATGTTGTCGGCGATGACGTCCTGGATGAGTAATTTGCCCTCAGGCTGCTTGCCGCCCTGGGCCTGCATCTCGTCCCAGGTGATGATCTTGTCGCGGAACTCGTCCTTCGCTACCTCGTAGCCCCACTCGCGGAAGGCGCCTTCGGTGTACTTCATGATGTTGCCCTTGTGCACCAAGGTTACGCTCTTGCGCCCCTGCTCAAGCGCGTACTGGATCGCCTTGCGGACGAGGCGCTTCGAACCGAACGGTGAGATCGGCTTGATGCCGATGCCGGACCCCTCGCGCACAGGCCGCCCAAGTTCCTTCAGCAGCTCGGCGAGGCGGCGGTTCTCCTCGGTGCCAGCCGGCCACTCGATGCCAGAGTACACGTCCTCCGTGTTCTCACGGAAGATGACCATATCGACCTTCTCGGGGTGCTTCACCGGGCAGGGAACTCCCTCGAAGTAGCGCACTGGCCGCACGCAGGCGTAGAGGTCGAGCTCCTGGCGGAGCATCACGTTCAGTGAGCGGATGCCCCCGCCGACCGGAGTCGTCAGCGGTCCCTTGATGCCGACACGGTACTCGCGGAAGGCCTCCAGGGTCTCGTCCGGCATCCAGCTGCCGAACTTCTGGTGCGCCGCCTCGCCGGCGAACACCTGCATCCACGCGATCTTGCGCTTGCCGCCGTAGGCGAGCCGAACCGCTGCGTCCAGGACCTCCCGCGACGGTGGCCAGATGTCCACTCCGGTCCCGTCACCCTCGATGTACGGGACGATCGGTTGGTCGGGCACAGAGAGGTGTCCACCCTCGTAACGGATCTTGTCTCCCTCCGGCACTTGCAATCCTGCCACTCCGCGTTCCTCCCATATTCATAGATCGCCCCCGGTCAAAGGCGACGCCCTCGACCGGGAGCGGGGAATCCCTTCAGCGCTGCGCGATCTCCACGTACTCCCTGCGCTCGGGGCCGGTGTACTCGGCCCGCGGGCGAATCAGGCGGTTGTTGCGGTACTGCTCGAGCACGTGCGCCGTCCAGCCGGAGATGCGGCTGAGGGCGAAGATCGGGGTGAACAGAGGAATCGGCAGGCCCATCATGTAGTAGGTTGACGCCGAGTAGAAGTCGACGTTCGGGTAAAGACCCTTCTGCTCGAGCACGACGCGCTCGACGATGCGGGACATCTCGTACCACTTCGCGTCGCCCATCTTCTTGCCGACTTCCTCGCTGAACCGGCGCAGGTGCGTCGCGCGGGGGTCCTCGGTGCGGTAGACGCGGTGGCCGAAGCCCATGATCTTCTTCTTCTGCTGCAGGGCGTCGGTGATCCAGTGCTCCGAGTTGTCGATCGTGCCGATCTCCAGCAGCATCCGCATGACCTGCTCGTTGGCCCCGCCGTGCAGCGGCCCCTTCAGGGTGCCGACCGCAGAGGTGATCGCCGAGTAGACGTCAGAGAGCGTGCCGGCGGTGACGCGGGCCGAGAACGTCGAGGCGTTCAGCTCGTGGTCCGCGTGCAGGATCAGGCAGACGTCAAAGATCTGCGCGAGGCGTTCGTCGACGTTCTCGCCGAAGAGCATGTGCAGGAAGTTGTGCGCGACGTTCAGACCGGGGTCCGGTGCGATCGGCTGCTTCCCCTGCATCACGCGGCCGATCGCCGCGACGAGCGTCGGGAAGCGGGCGACAAGCCGCTCCGCCTTGCGCACGGACGCTTCGTAGCTGTTGTCGTGGTCGTCCGGGTCGTAGACGGACATCGCGGAGACGGCGGTGCGCAGCACCTCCATCGGCTCGGCGTCCTTCGGCATGCTCTCGATCAGGCGCAGGACCGGCTCCGGTACGGAGGACTGGCTCCGCATCGCCGACTGCAGGGTGTCCAGTTCCGACCGGGTCGGCAACTTGTCATGCCACAGGAGGTACAGCGTCTCCTCGAAGCTACCATGGTTGGCAAGGTCATGGATATCGTATCCCGCGTAGACGAGGCGCCCTTCCTTGCCGTCGATGAAGCAGATATCCGATGTTCCGGCGACTACATCTTCGAGCCCGGCTTTGGTTCCGGTGTCCGCCATGCCTGACCATCCCTTTCCAAGCGTTAAGCAGACCGGGAAGGTCTCGCTCCACCGACCATTGTACCACCGGAACTGGAGAAGAAAAGCCACGCGGGCCGTACGGGCCGCGATCTTGGCCCATACGGCCCCCCCATCGGCTCGAACGAGCCGTCGCGTCCTACGGCAGGTCGGCACCCTGGTACGCAGGCACGTCCAACTGGTCAGAGATTTTGATCTTCACACCGATGCCCACTGCTTGCAGCGTGTCGACGACGCCGCCGCGAAGCGTCAGCGCCTGCCGCAGGGTCGTCGGGTTCCCGAGCGCGATGATCGTGAACGGCGGTGCGGCCGGGCCGTTGTTGATCGAGAAGATCGACCCCGCCTGTCGCACCTCCGTCGTGGCGACGACGCGCTGCCCGTTGATCGACAGTGCGTAGGCACCTGCGGCGCGCAACTCGTTGAGGATCATCAGCACGTCGGTGTCGTGGATGGAGAAGATGCCGCTCCCGCCAGGACCCGAGGCCGGCTCGGTCATGAGGACCGTCACGCCCTTGCCGCTGACCTTCGTGAGGCCAGCCTGCTCCCGCGCCTGGTTGAGCTGCTGCACGAGTTCCTTGTACCGCGTTACGCCCTGCTCGCGCGCGAGCAACTGCGCTTTCAGAGTGGCCACTTCCTGCGCGAGCCTCTGGTCCTGACTCTCGGAGTGCAGGAGCAGGACGGCCATCTCGCCGACGTTCTCCGGCCCGACGGCTGGAGTCCCTCGGTTGATGCGGAACTGCACCCCCAGGAGGACGCCGAGGAGTACCACGATCCCCAGCATGGCCCAGGCCTGGTGGCCCTTCATCCGTTAGCGCGTCTCCTTCTCGCCGTCGCCCTCCAGGGCGCTCAGCTGCTGCTCCAGGCGGCGGGTACGCCGCCATACGTTCGTCACGAATAGGAAGATCAGCAAGAACACGGCAGAGTACGCGAAGAACACGTACTCGAGGAACTGCTTTTCCACCGACACGACCGATCCCCTCCTCGCTTGCCGGGATGCTCTCAGTATCCGAGGTCGCCGAGCCGCTTCTCCCGCAAGCGTTCGAGTTTCTCCCGCAGCGCCTGCTGCTTCGCCCTGAGCGCGATCAGGTCGATCGAGAAGAGGATCATGGCGAAGAAGAAGAACAGCACCGCGATGAACATCTGCGGCGTGATGTTCATGCCGCTCTCCGTGAAGACGACCGGGTGGATGCTCGACCACCAGCGGACGCTCTCGTACACGATCGGCACGTCGATGAACACGATGAGCCCGTAGACCGCGCTGTAGACGATCCGCTTCTGCGGCTGGTCGATCGCCTCGCGCAGCAGAAGGTACCCCGCGTAGAGGAACCAGAGGATGGCCGTCGTCGTGAGGCGCGGGTCCCACGTCCAGTAGGCACCCCAGGCGACCTTGGCCCAAAGCATTCCGGACGCGAGCGTGGCGGTCGTCATCAGGAGGCCGACCTCCGCCGTCGCCTGGGCGTAGTGGTCGAGCTGCTCCCGCCTCCCGCGCATGAACACGATGAGCAGCGAGATCACGAAGTTCACCGTCAGTACGATGAGCGCCGACATCGCCACGCCCATATGGATGTAAAAGATGCGGTACGAAACCCCGAGAGAGCGCTCGTCCGGTACCCAGATCAGCGCCAGGTAGAGCGCGGCGAGCCATAGCGGCAGAATCACCCAGCGCAGATAGCGCATGTCACACCTCCGTCAGGAACTCGAATAGCAGCGCCGGAACGACGATGAAGATGACGTCGAAGATGGCAATGAGTCCGATCCAGCTGCTCGCCGCGGCGGGGGTCGGCCCGTAGAGGGCAGAGGTGGCGCTCACGACTCCGAGCAGCAGCGGGGAGGTGAAGGGAAGCAGCAGCACCGGCAGGAGCAACTCCCTCAGCCGCGTCTGCGCCGCCAGTGCGCCCATCGCCGTCCCGGCGGCAGCGAAGCCGACGAGACCCAGCGCCTCGATCACCAGGAAGGTGCCGACCTCGGCCGGCAGCGCTGTCTGGAGGAGGACCGTGAAGGCCGGCGTCATCACGGCTGCGAGCACCAGGGTGAGCAGCACGTTCAGTGCCAGTTTGGCCACAAACAGCGCGCCGCGGTCGATCGGTGCCAGGAGGAGCTGTTGGGCCGAGTCGGCCTCGATGGAGAAGGCCCGTCCAACGGCGAGGAAACTCGCGAAGAAGATGCCGAGCCACAGCAGTCCCGGGAACATCCCGTGCAGTCCGCTCTTCGACGGGTCGAAGGCGAACCCGTACAGCATCGCGATCACGAGGCCGAACACGCCGGCCGGCAGGAGCAGTTCGCGGCCCCGCAACTCGAGCGTGATGTCCTTCCATAGAATCCAGCCAGCCGACCGGATCACCGCGCGCCCACTCCGAGCGCCACGCCGAGCGCGTGGCGGAACTCGTCCTCGCCCGCCGCGCCCTGCTCCGCCTGCCATTCCACTCTGCCGCGGCGCAGCACCATCAGGCGGGTGGCGAGCCGGTAGCCGCGGTCTACCTCGTGACTCGCGAAGATCACGGCGCCCCCGCGTGCGCAGTGCTCGCGGATCTCGTCGTCGAGCAGGTCGGCGCCGGCGGGATCGAGGCTCTGGTGGGGCTCATCGAGCAGCAGGATCTCCGGTCGGTGCAGTGTCGCCCGCGCGAGCGCGAGGCGTTGGCGCATCCCTGCGGAGTAGCTCCGCACCGCCTCGTGACGGAAGGGGCTCAGGCCGACCCGTACCAGCGCCTCCTCCGCGCGCTGGTGCACGCGATCCAGGCGGTAGAGCCGGCCGTAGAAGACAAGATTCTCATGTCCTGTGAGTCCAAGGAAGACCCCGGGTTCGTGCCCAAGGTAGCCGAGTCGGCGCCGCAGCGCAAGGTCATCGATCCGCGCGGGCTCCCCGAACATGCGTAGGCGCCCCGAGGATGGCTCGCGCTGCAGGCTCAGGATGCTAAGCAGCGTCGACTTGCCCGCTCCGTTCGCGCCGTACAGGCCGAGGCAGTCTCCCGGCGCAAGGGACACGTCGATGCCGCGTAGGATCGCGCGGCTGCCGATCGAGAGGCGAAGCTGTCTTCCCTCAAGCATATCGCCGCCGCCGCCGCAGGCGCCGCAGCAGGGTCCATGCAAGCAGCAGGCCCGGCAAGGTCCAAAGCCACGGTAGCAAGCGCTGGGAGAGGGTGGGGGTCGGCGGTGCGGGCTGGAGGTTCAACAGCAGCGACTTCTGGACCGCCTTCGCCTGGTACACCTGGTAGTCGGAGCCGTCCCAGACGGTGCTGGGCGCCGTGTAAAACTTCTGGTTGAGGATCACGGGCAGCCTGAGGCCGTTGCCGACGAGCACCCAGAGCGCGCCGACGCGCGTCGGAAACGGCCAGTGCAGCGTCAGTCCCGTCTTCGGAAACGGCACGTAGAACTTCACCTGCGCCGACCCGACGCCGGGCGGTACGGTGAAGTAGCCCGCCTCCAGCGCCGCAGCGCCTGCCGGCACCGAGACGTCGTACGCACCGGGCCAGAGCGCGAACCGCCCGCGGCCAGGCTGCGACACGGTCTCCGTCACGCGCAGCGCGCCGCCCACCTTGTCGATGACGGCCATGGCGACCGGCCCGGAGGGCATACCTCCTGCGGCGCGCGTCGGCGCGGCCCAGAGTAGCAGCGCCGCCGCTACGAGGCTCGCGATGAGGTGATCAGCCCTGAGTGCCATTGGTCTCCTGCGGCGCGGTCGTGGGCGTCGCGGGCTGGTAGTGCGAAGGGCACTTCATCAGCAGCGACTGGGCGAGGAATGTGCCATCCGCCTGCAGGTGTCCGTCGGCGATCGCCTGCACGTCCGGTGCGCCGAACGTGTCCGGCTCCGGTCCCTTGTAGACGACCTTGAGGTCGCGACTGCCGTCGCGCATCGTGAACGCGAGGTAGCCCTGGCTTGGCTTGTACACGACGCTCTTGCCGATGACGACGCCCGCGACGCGCACAGGCGAGCTGCCGAGCGCCGCCCGCTGCGCCTGCAGCTGCGGGATGGTCAGGTAGTACTCCGTGAAATGATGCAGGCCGTTCGCCAGCAGGAACCCAAGGGCGACGACGACGATCGCCGCCGCGATTCCAAGGCGAGTCTTGCGACGCATCGCTTCTTCCCCCTTCGGACAACTTCAAAAGCACTTCGGTACTATCCTAGCGTATCTAGACGGCGCCCGCCGCATCCGGCGGGCGCCTCTATCTTCCTGCTCAGGGAAGGAACTTGCGCAGGATGCCCATCAGTTCGGTCATCGCCTCGTCGGCTTTGCCTTCCTGCACGGTGTCGACGATGCAGCCGCGCGTGTGGTTCTCGAGCAGGATCAGCCCGACGCGGTCGAGGGCGGCGCGGACGGCCGCGATCTGCGTGAGTACCTCCGGACAGTAGCGGTCCTCCTCGACCATACGGCGAATGCCGCGTACCTGGCCTTCGACCTTGCTGAGCCGCCCGAGGAGGTCCTGCTTGTCGCGCCGCGCGACGCCGCTGTGAACCTCTGCGGCCGGGTGCACGTGTCGGTCGGTATGGTCCGACATCAGTTGTTCGGCGCTCCCTCGGCGATCCAGTTCGCGATCGTCTGAATCGTCGTCTTCGGCAGCGGAGTCCCGCCGAGCGGCATCTGCGGTTGCAGCTTGCCGGTCAGCTTCTGCCAGAGGATCGTCTGCTCGTAGGTCGACCCCTTCGTGATGCCCTTGGACTGGATGCTCGCGTAGGACGTGAGGTCAAGACCGGCCGTCGCGTTCGAACCGGAGTGGCAGACGGCACAGTGCGTCTGGAAGATCGGTTCGATGTCCGTTTTGAAGCTCGGCTTCTGGACGACAGCGACGGTCCCGCCACCGCCGGATCCACCACCGGTCGGGATGCCCTGGTTGATCGCGCCGAGGTAGGTGAGGAAGAGGATCGCCGCGACGGAGACCCCGGCGATGCTCATCGCCCAGGGGCGGCGGCGCGGTTCGTGACGCGGGTTCTTGTCGAAGAACGGCAGCGCGATCAGCACGATCACTGCGACCGCCGGCAGGCCGACGATGCCCAGCGGGTCGAGCACCGGCGGAATGTATTTCAGCAGTTGGTAGATCGAGAAGAAGAACCAGAGTGGGACAGGGTTGTAGTGGGCCTTATTGAGTGGGTCCGCCGGCGCGAGCAGCGGCGCGTGCTGCGAGAGGGCCAGGATCAGCAGGACGATCGCGACGATGACGATCAGCATCGTCATCTGGAAGACGGTGTAGGGGTAGAAGGTGACGAGTCCCTTGGTGCCCTTCGGCTTCTTCTCTGCTTCCTCGACGACCAGCATCTGGTTCTTCAGCACCATCGCGAAGTGGATGCCGAAGAAGACCAGAAGGAGCGCCGGCAGAACGAGCATGTGGATCGAGTAGAAGCGCGTCAGCGTCAAGCCGGAGATGTAGGTGCCGCCGCGCGCCAGGTAGGCGACGTAGATGCCGACGAACGGGGCGTAGAATGGCATCCAGGTGCCGACCATCGTCGCCCAGTAGGACTGCTGGTCCCACGGCAGGAGGTACCCGGTGAACGCGAAGAGGATCGTGATGAAGAGCAGTACAACTCCGGTGATCCAGGTGATCTCGCGGGGCTTCTTGTATGCTCCAACGTAGTAGCCACGCAGCGCGTGCGCCGCGACGAGCACTACCATGGCGTTCGCGCCCCAGTAGTGCAGGTCCCGGATCACCCAGCCGAGCGGCACCTTGTCCATGATGTACTGGATGCTCTGGTAGGCCGTCTTCGCCGATGCCTCGTAGAACATCGCGAGGAACATTCCGGTGAGCATCTGGTTGATGAAGACGAACAGGGTCGCGAGGCCCAGGAAGTCCAGCGGGTTGACGATCTTCGGAACCCGGTGGTACAGCATCTCGTTCATCAAGGGCTTGATGTTCGCACGCTCGTCAAGCCAATCGATGAAGGACTGCCGTTGACGCTTCGGTGCACTCACGACGTCTGACCTCCAAGCATGACCTGACCGTTCTTCACCGCGACCGCGTGGTGAAAGAGCCCGCGCGGGGCGGGGCCCGCGATGTGCTGTCCGAGCTTGTTGTACTGGGATCCGTGGCAGGGGCACAGGAACTTTTCGAGGGACTGGAACCACTGCACGGGGCACTGCAGATGCGTGCAGTGGAAGTCGAGCGCGATGAACTGGTTGCTGCCCTGGTTCATCACCCAGACGCCGTCCTCGAAGCCCTCACCGGTGTAGGTCTTGAGGATGTAATGTCCCACCGGGAACGCAGCCACCGGCCCGATGTTCTGCAGCGGGGCGCTGGAGCCGTTGCCAACGTTCGTAGGGTAGAGCATGCGCAACGCGCTACCCAGATACCCGACGCCTATCAGTCCACCGACGGTGACGGCTCCCCAGCCTAGGAACTTCCGCCGGCTCATGTCCTTCGCCTGCGATGCCTTCCCGGCGCATTCCTCGCAAAGCTCGGTCTCGTTACCCGTCTCGAAGCCGCACATCCGGCAGCGCATTGTCCGGTTACCCCCCAAAGAGTGCACTGGTCGGACCCGCCCAAAATACGCACCCAATTCTATCGTCTGGTACCAGCAGCGTCAAACGATGGTGACCCAATCGGTCCGTTCGTACGCGGCCGCCCAGACGGACTCGATCTCATCGGGCCCGAGCGCCCTACCCGAGATCGCCGTGAGCGCCGCTTCCCACACGTTCGCCCCGAACACCTCCCCTTCGACGGGGGGCGAGGCTCCGATCACGCTGCGTACACCGCATTTCCGTAACCACCGCGCATCCTCCTCCCGTAAGCTGCCTGCGACGACTGTCGCTCCGCCGAGCGGCACCGGATGACGGCGCAGGAGCTGGACATCTCCCCAGATCACTTCCCACAGGGCATGGCCCCCGGCGTCCGCCGCCTCACGCGCTCCGTAGACCACGTCGCGCGGCAGGTGCCGCAGTACGGGCATCGCCACCGCCGCCAACGCGTTGAACGTCGCCTCCGTGGGCCAGATCGGCAGTCCCAGCGCGAAGTGGGCATCGCCCGCGCGTACGCGGTACCCCGCAGCCACCAGGGCGGCCGCGGCGGCGGGCCGGTCCAGCACCGAGACGACGAGTGCCTGCCCTCCGCCCGGCAGCACCGACGCCGCCTGCGGCTCGACGCGATCCTTGAAGCCGCATCCGTCTACGAGCGGCGTTATGCGGACGGCACGCCGCAGGGGATCCGCACCCGGCATCGGCCAGGTGCGTCCTCGCACCCGGTAGGTGAAGTTGAGGCCGCCAAGGCCGATCGCTCCGACCGTACCGTCGAACTGGGCGAGCAGCCGCGCCGCGAGGCCGTAGTCGCCAGAGCAGCCGATCCGCCGGATGCGCACCCGCTCCCCGCCGAGGTGAAGCGTTGCGGTCCGGTCGCGCTCGGCAGCGCCGAGGCTCACGCTGACGACCTCGATCACGTCGCAGGTTCGATCGCGGGGACTGCGAGCGCCACGGCGATCGCGGCGACGGCGGTCAGCCACGCGACGGTCTGCGCGGGGGCGGCCTGCGGAAGCGCGGGATGCGTCCCGAGCGCGTAGTCGACGAACGTGTTCGCCGCGATCCAGAGGGCAGCCAGTCGCCATCCACGGTGTGGCCGCGCCGCGTGCCACAGCAGCAACGCCTCGAGCATCATCCCGACGTGCGCCCAGAGCATCGCCTCATCGGCCAGGTTCCCCGCGCTTCCTGTGCGCCACAGCAGCGCGATCGTCCACGCGCCGTAGAAAAGCGCGACGCCGATCGCGAAGCCCTGCAGCGCCTCGCCCCTCCCCTTGCGCCATACGAGCAGCGCGACCGCCAGGAAGGCCGCAGCCAGCGGGCAGTCCGGCACGAACGGCAGGAGGAGGATCCGCGTGTGCAACAGTTGGGGCCAGTACCAGGCGACGCCGACCACCGTGCCCGCGACGTTGAGTGCCTGGATCACCGGATACCCTCGGCGCAGGATGGACGCGGGCCGGTCGGCGAGGTGGACCACCAAAGTGGCGCTGCCTCCTCTAGAGAGTCCATCGTGGAGCGCCCGACCGGAACGGCCGTACGGACGCGTTCGATGGGTCCGAGTGGACCGCATGGGATGGATCTCCCACCGATCCTGATGTGTATGGTGTCCCAAACCTGCCCATACAAGGGCGCGGACGGCGGCGCATCTGCGCCGCCGTCCGCGAACGTTCCACGTGCCGACTACCAGTTCGTCTCGACGATCGCCTTCGCGACCTGCCGGAACACCTGCGCGCTCTCCGATTCCGGCTCGGTCCACACGACCGGTTCACCGAGATCCCCGCCAGAAGGCAGCTGCGGATCGATCGGCACCTGGCCGAGGAGCGGCACCCCGAGCTCCCTCGCCAGCCGCTTCGCGCCGCCGCTGCCGAAGATCGCGTGGGCCTCTCCGCAGTCCGGGCAACGGAAGTAGGACATGTTCTCGATGATGCCGAGCACCTCCTGGCCGACCTTGCCGGCCATCTGCGCGACGCGCCCGGCGACGCGGGCGGCCGCCTCCTGCGGCGTCGTCACCAGGAGTACTCTTGCCTTCGGCAGTTCCTGCGAGAGGCTGATCGCGACGTCGCCGGTGCCCGGCGGCGCATCGATCAGTAGGTACTCGAGGTTCCCCCAGGCGACATCGTTGAGGAACTGGTCGATCAGCTTGTGCAGCATGGGCCCCCGCCACATCACCGGCGTGTCCTCGCTCACGAGCATGCCCATCGACATGACCCGGAGGTCGTGCACGTCGACCGGCACGATCACCCCGTCGCCGAGCACGACAGGCTGCTGGCGGGCCGCCAGCATGCGCGAGACGGAGAAGCCGTAGACGTCGGCGTCCAGCACGCCGACGGCGTGCCCCATCGACTGTAGGGCGGCCGCGACGTTGACGGTGACCGTCGACTTGCCGACGCCGCCCTTGCCCGAGCCGCAGATCACGACGTGCACCTTCGAGTCCTTCGCCGTGATCACCGACTCCCGCCGGGGATGCAGGCGCGTCGCGAGGGCCTCGCGCTCCTCGGGCGTCATGACGCCGAGGTCCACGCCGACATCCTTCACCTCCGGGATCACCGAAAGCGCCTGCGAGACATCCTGCTCGATGCGCGCACTCAGGGGGCAGCCGGCGACCGTCAGCTTGACGCCCACCCGCACGTTGCCGCCGTCCACATGGACCGACTCCACCATACCGAGGTCCGTGATCGGCATGTGCAGCTCTGGATCCATCACCGTCGCGAGGCGCTCCATCACCTGCTCGCGCGTAATCACTGCAACGCACTCCCCTCGCTCGGGATCTGATCTCCGTTCGCCAACAGGGTGCCACCGGAGAGCAGCACCTTCATCGCTTCCTCGACGGACATGCTCGTCGGCTGGATCGCCTCAGGCGGATACATGATCAGGAAGCCGGCCGTCGGCGGAGACCAGGGCAGGAAGACGGCGACCTTGCCGTCCACCGCCTGCTCACGCACGACGAAGGCAAGTGAGCGGCCGCCGCCGCCGCCGTAGGGCACCAGCACGACCGCCTGGAAGGCGCCGTGCTTCGTGTCGGTGAACGTGTTCACGATCTGCTTCACCGCGTCGTAGACGCTCCGCAGGAGCGGGACGCGCTGGAAGACCCACTCGTAGAACCGAATGATCTGCTGGCCGAGGATGTTGCTGACGAGCATGCCGAAGAGCGTGATCACGATCAGTGTGATCAAGACGCCAAAGCCTGGCCACTTCACGTTGAAGTACTGCCCTGCGAGGTCGAAGAGCAGGAAGATGCGGTAGCCGATGTAGATGGTCACCACGACCGGGAGAAGCGCGAAGAGCCCCGTCAGGAAGTACTGGCGCAGTAGGCGCCAGACTGATCTGGCTGGTCCTTGCAAGGATCGCCTGCCTCCCTATGCCCAGCGGTCGACTTGGTTCCCAGGGGAAAGCAAGCGGGCAGCGCAGGCTGCCCGGGGAGTGGCGTTGGCGGGAGCAGGTGGGAATCGAACCCACCGCGGACCGTGAGGCCCGCCGGCTGGATTTGAAGTCCAGGGGCTGCACCAGCAGGCCATCTGTTCCCGGGCGAATTATACCATAGGCCTGCGGCGCCGCACCGCGAAGTCGGCCACGAGAATCGACACCTCGTAGAGCACGAGCATCGGGACGACCATCAGGAGCATCGGCAGGGCAGACGGCGGAGTTACCGCACCCGAGACGATGAAGATCACCAGGATGGCAACGCGCCGTTGCTTGCGCAGAAAACTCGGGTGCAGCACGCCGGTGATCGCCAGTAGGTAGACCGCTACCGGCATCTCGAAGATCAAGCCGAACGGAAGCGTTGTGTCGACCACGAAACCGATGTACTTGCCTAGCGAGATCAGGGGCTCGAAGGGGGCGGTGGCAAACTCGAGGAGGAACTGCAGCACCAGCGGCAGGAAGATGAAGTATCCGAACGAGATGCCCACGAGGAAGAGCAGGAACACCACCGGAACGAAGCGATAGAGCCGTCGCCGCTCCGAAGGCTGCAGCGCCGGGGAGATGAACGCCGCGATCTCGTAGAGCAGCACCGGTGACGTCACGATGAATCCGGCCGCGAGGCCGACCTCGATGAACGTGTAGAGCGCCTCACCCGGGCTCGTCACGATCAGGTGCGAGATCTGCCCATGCGTCGGCAAAAGCAGCAGGGCCACGAGCGGACGCGCCTGGATGAACGCGTAGACGCTTACCGGCAGCAGGAACACCATGTAGACGATCAGCCGGTTCCGCAGTTCGCGCAGGTGCTCCGAGAGCGGCATCGGATGGTCCTTCACCGGACTGCCTCCCCCTGTCCGGCGCCTACCCCCACAGCGGCAGCACCAGGAGCGCGTCGAGCCAGGATCCCGCCGCGAGGTTCGAGACGCCCTCCGGCTGGATCACGTACCCGTTCGTCTGCGCCATCGACCGCAGTCCACCGGAGGCCTGGTAGACATGCACCCGCGCGCGCAGTTCGCCGTCCTCCCAAGTGATCCTGGCGCGCAGGTAGCGCGGTGCGTCCGTCGCGCGGCGACGGACATCCTCCATCAAACGGACCTTTCCGGTGCGCGAGGTCGACCCCGAACCGTCCAGCGCACCGATCGCCGCGCGACCAAAGAGGTCGAAGCCGACCTGCGCCGAGAGCGGGTTCCCCGAGAGGCCGAGCCAGGGACGCCCACCCAGGCGCAGCCCCATCGTTGGGGCCCCGGGGCGCAGCTTGGCCCAGTGGAAACGCACCTCGGCGCCAAGCCGCGCAGCGGCATCGGAGATGCGGTCGGCCGGCCCGACCGACACGCCGCCCGACGTGAGCAACATGTCGAAGTCCCCGCTGCAGGCTGCAACCAGCGCTTCGGTGCGGTCCTCGATCGGCCCAAGCCGCTCCACCTCCGCCCCGAGCGCCCTGAGGGCGGCCGAGATCTGGCGGCTGTTGGAATCGTACGTGCCGCCCTGCGGCAGATCGGCCCCAAGGGGGTGGATCTCATCGCCCGTCGCGACGAAGCGCACCCGCACCGGCCGAACCGTGCGCACGCGAGCGACGCCCATCGCCGCCAGGAGGCCGATGCGCTCCGGAGTGAGACGCTCGCCGGCCGGGAGGAGTTCCTGTCCCCTTCGGACGTCCTCGCCTGCGGCTCGCATGTTGTCGCCAGGTGCGACGCCTTCGCCCACCGCGACGAAACCTCCATCTACATCGACGCTGCAGACCTCCTGGTACTGCACCGCATCGGCCCCCTCCGGCACGACGCCGCCCGTGGTGAAGATC
>JAJYTE010000069.1 GCA_021793215.1 Bacillota bacterium | reverse complement strand
AATAAGGAACGGGGCGTGCACCAAACGGGCGCCGATGCCCATGCATCGGCGCCCGCTTGGCGCGCCTACGCTTGGCCTTCCTCGCCGTAGCCTTCGGCCGGGTATTCGGGCGTGTGGTTCGGGTTCTGGACGCCTTCCGGCGGCGTTGCCGCCGCGACGTAGTTCACCGGATCGACGTAGCCGCCGAGGTTGAATGCCTGCGCCATCGCCGGGAAGGCTCCCTGCGTCGCGGCCTCGTCCTGCCGCTCGATCAACCGCTTGCGCCTGCTCATGCCCGTCATCTCCTTCGGCAACCCTAGCGTTCGCCCTGCGCCCCAGGGGGCAGTCGGCAGCATTCTGCCTCTCCCGCCATCCGGTGCCAGCGCGGACGATGAGCCGGCTCCGATCCTGCAGTCCAGATGGTCCATGGCGCCAAGCGGTGCCGCGTGCTACAGTCGCAATGGCCTTGCGGCTCCCACCGCCCCGCGGGCGGTCTGACGGGTGTTTTGGGGGAATTTTGGTGTACATGGATCGACTGCGGTACAAGCCATTGCTCGGGCGCGTCGTGGCGCCGGAAGAGGCGGCGGCCCTGATCGAGGACAATATGACGATCGGCATGAGCGGGTTCACCCGCGCCGGCGACGCGAAGGCGGTGCCGCTGGCCGTGGCCCGCCGCGCCCGCGAGCACGCGATCCACATCAGCCTGATGACGGGCGCCTCGCTGGGCCACGGCATCGACGGAGCGCTCGCCGAGGCGGGCGTCACGGTGCGCCGACTGCCGTTCCAGTCCGACAAGCACCTGCGCGAGGCGATCAACTCGGGCAAGGTCATGTTCATCGACCAGCACCTCAGCGAGACGGTGGAGATGCTGCGCGCGCACGAACTGGGGCACATCGACATCGCGATCGTCGAGGCGGCCGCGATCACGGAGGACGGCGGGATCGTGCCCACCTCCTCGGTTGGCAACTCCGCCTCGTTCGCCAT
Organism: Bacillota bacterium; assembly: GCA_021793215.1. Taxonomy (GTDB): domain Bacteria; phylum Bacillota; class Sulfobacillia; order JAJZYS01; family JAJYTV01; genus JAJYTV01. Next base: position 7,361 of record JAJYTE010000069.1, on the reverse strand, counting down.
CCTTGCGGACAAGGTGATCGTCGAACTGAACCTCGCGCAGTCGCGGGACTGGGAGGGGATGCACGACATCTACATCCCGACCCGCCGGCCGTACCGCGAACCGATCCCGATCCTGCGGCCGCAGGACCGGATCGGCATGCCCTACATCCCGATCGACCCGCAGAAGATCGCGGCGGTCGTGATCACCGAGGAGATGGACTCACCGGCGACGCTGCGCCCACCGGACCCCGAGACGCGGGCGATCGCGGGGCACCTCCTGGAGTTCTTCGGCCACGAGGTGCGCCACGGCCGTCTGGGCCCGCGCCTCATGCCGCTGCAGGCCGGCATCGGCACCGTCGCGAACGCGGTGCTCGAGGGCCTCGTCGGCAGCGGCTACCACCACCTCAGCATGTACACGGAGGTCATCCAGGACTCGGCGTTCGACCTGATCGACGCGGGGCAGCTGGACGTCGTCTCCTGCTCCTCGGTCACGCTCTCGGACGTGATGCAGCGCCGCGTGTTCGACAGCATCGGGCACTACCGCGAGAAGGTGCTGCTGCGCCCGCAGGAGATCTCGAACCACCCGGAGGTGATCCGGCGGCTCGGCGTGATCGCGATCAACACCGCGCTCGAGGCGGACATCTACGGCAACGTCAACTCCACCCACACGAACGGGTCGAACATGATGAACGGGATCGGGGGCTCCGAGGACTTCGCCCGCAACGGACACCTCGCGGTGTTCGTCTCGACGTCCCTGACGAAGGGCGACAGTATCTCGAAGATCGTCCCGATGGTCACGCACGTCGACCACACCGAGCACGACGTCGACGTGCTTGTGACCGACCAGGGGCTGGCGGACCTGCGCGGTTTGGCGCCGCGCGAGCGCGCGGGGCTCGTGATCGAGCACTGTGCCCACCCGATCTACCGTGACCTCTTGCGCGACTACTTCCGCGAAGCCTGCCGACGCGGCGGCCACACGCCCCACCTCCTGGAGGAGGCCTTCCGCTGGCACCTGCGCCAGATGCAGACCGGCAGCATGCTGCCAAAGCCGCACGGGGCGGACGCCCTGGGCGCTCCCGGCGAGCGCAGCGACTGAAGCGCGCCTCCGCGTTCGGCCACCGGGCGTCCGCCCGCGGCCCTGATTCTGCGCGTCCAGCGGTCGAACGCGCCCGCGCGCCAAGGATCGGCGGGCGGGCGCGGCGGCACACTCTCCTTCGGGGAGGTGGACACTTGGCGACCAAGACGGGCTACACGGCCCACGAAACGATATCGCTCCACGAGTGCCTGCGGCATACGGCGCTCGGCATCTCGAAGCTCGAGGTGATGCTTCCGATGCCCACGGACGGTGACCTCAAGGAGTTCATGCAGGCGGAGCTCGCTGCAGCCAAAGAAGAGTTCGGCGAACTGCGCACGCTCGCGCAGAAGGTCTTGCAGGCGTAGCAGCCGCACGGAGAAGGGGGGACGGGTATGGGTGTCATCGAGAACGTCGTGGACAAGATGAGCGGGATCCCGAAGATGGCGAACGAGATCATCGCATCGGACCTCTTGGACGCATGCAAGCTGAGCGCAGCGCTTCTGACAGACGCCACGCTCGAGGCGTCGTCGCCGGAGCTGCGGCAGTTCTTCCAGAAGTCGCTGAACCGCGCGCTCGACGCCCATGGGCGTTTGTCGAAGACGGCGGAGGAGAAGGGCTGGTACCACGCGCACTTGCCTCCGGTCGAAGAGGTGCGCAAGGACCTCGAGATGACGCGGAACCTGGCGAAGTAGCTCCGCGCATGCGGCCGCCCCCACCCCGCGCGGCAGGAAGGGCGGCCCCCTGCGCGTCAGCGCAGCACGCTAGCCGCGATGGCCGCGCCTGCCAGGGAGACGGCCGCGATCGAGGCGAACATCGCGGTAGGGCCGAAGTGCTGGCCGATCAGGCCCGCCAGCGAGGGGCCCGCGAAGGTGCCGACGGCGTAGAGCGCCTGGTAGAGTCCCATCGCGCTGCCGCGCTCTCCCTTCGGCACGCTCTGCACCGCGACGCCCATCAGCACCGGCGTCGCGAGTCCGATGCCGGCGCTGATCACGGCGCCCGCCGCGCCGAGCGCGACGATGCTCCCGGCGAGCGGGACGAGCGCGGTGCCCACTCCCGCGATCCCGAGACCGAGCGCCGTGGCCGCGCTTGGCCCTTTGCGCTCCGCGAGGCGCGCCCCGACGAGCGGCAACGCCGTCGACGGCCCGACGAGCACCAGCGAGAGCACCCCGAGCGCAGCGCCCCCCGCGTGCATGCGCTGCACCGCGATCAGCGGGATGAAGCCAAAGAGGGTGGCGGTCATCACGTACTGCACGATGACGCCCATGGCGGACGCCGCGAGGACGCGCGGGTGGCGGACGATCGCGCGTAGGCGTCCCCAGGAGGGACTGGGCGCCGAAAGCTGGCGCGGCGCCTCCCGGACGAAGGCGAGCACGACCGCCGCGCCGAGCAGCGCCAGCACGCCCCCGGCGATGAAGGCGGCGGGGTAGCCCGCGAACTGGGCGAGCAGGCCGCCGAGCAGGAGGGCGGCCATCTCTCCGACGCCGGACGAGAAGTTCACGAGCCCGAGCGCCCAAGCGATCCGGTCGTCGGGGAAGAGGTCCATCGCCAGAAGGGTGATCGGCACCCAGGCGCTCGCCGCGACGCCGGAGAGTCCGCGCAGGGCGCCGAGCGCGAGGGGCGTGCTGCTGAGGCCCATCCCCACGGCCGCGGCGGCGGAGAGCAGGAGGGCGCCAACCATCAGCGGCAGGCGCCGCCGCAGGCGGTCGGTCCAGATGCCGAGCGGCACGCGGAAGAGGAGCTCCGCGAGGCCGTACGCCGCGAGCACCGCGCCGACGCCGCCGACCGTCGCGCCGAGACGGTCCGCCTCCGGCGCGAGCAGCGGCACGAAGACGTAGAGGGAGGCCCAGTAGAACCCGACCGCCGCCGTGAAGGCGAGGATCTGGCGGCGCGCGCCGGGGCTGATCTCCGGAGTCCTGGCGCTGGCGGACGGAAGACGCAATGGAGCGATCCCTCCCAGGCGGTGCTGGGGGAGCCTTCTCGGCCCAGGCGCGCTCCCCCTCCCAAGGAGGACGCGGGTCTGGAGAGCGCCTTGAGGTCCTCGCCGGGCGCGCCGGTTCCGATGCCTCGGACGTCGTCAGGTCCGTGCGCGCTGAGGGCGCGAGGCCCGCGACCACCATCTCATGCGTCGTCCGGCGACGGCAGGGGCGAGCCCCACGAGAGGCTCCGCGCGATCCGGTAGCGCGGGCCGTCGCGGCGCGAGACGACGGTGTGCTCGAGGCCGTGCGGGCTGCAGACCTCGAGGTGCACGTGGCCGCCGCGCGCCTGCGGGTGGCGGATCACCCGTCCTGCGGCGGGCTGCGCCGCGATGCGCGAGAGGCCGACGAAGGAGAACTTCTCGTCCTCGTAGGAGAGGTCGCCGCCCTTCGCCTGGCGGTGGACGCGAGAGCGCTCGACCCGCTGTGCGAAGTGGCACCAGTCGCCGCCGGCCATCGGGCACGCATCGCCGTGCGGACATGGGGCCGCGACCTGCGCCCCAGCGCGAAGCAGCTGGTCGCGCGCGCGCAGGATGCGCTGAAAGCCGGCCGGCGTGCCGGGTTCGACGAGAACCAGAAGACCCAGCGTCTTCTGCCAGAGCCGCGCGACGAGATCGTCCCGCGCGCCGTCCGGGAGCTCCCCCACGACGTATGCCGCCGTGACGAGGTCGGCGGGCTGCGCATCCCAGGCTCCTATGAGGTCCGCCTGGACCCACTGCGCGCTCGGCAGCACCGGCGAGTTGGACCGTGCCGCGAGCATTCGTCCGAGCGCGGCCATCTCGGGGTCGCGCTCGAGGAGCGTCGCCTGCCGCAGGCCCTGGAAGACGTCGACGGCAGCCCAGAGCGCCGTCCCAGGGCCGGCGCCGACGTCGAGGAGGCTCCCTGGCTGCCAGCCGGGCAACGCGTCCCGCGCGTGGCGCAGCGCCGCGTCGATCGCCGCGAAGGTCGCAGGCAGGCGCACGGCGGCGTAGGCCGCGACGTCCTTCGCCGTGCGCACGAAGGGCGCACGGCCCGGGGCCCTGCCCTCACGGTAGCGGCGCGAGAGGTCCTGGGCGGCGGATGAGATCTCCTGCGGCGGTAGGGAGAGCGCCACGGCGTCGAGGGCCTGGCGCAGATCCTGCGGCAACTGCAATGCGTACCCTCCGATGGGGGCGGCGCTGGAACGCCTTGAGTCTACCACGCGTTGGCCGGGCAGGCGCCCGGGCCGCCCGCGGGGAAGAGAGAGGTGAGGAAGACGCGGCTCCGGTGGAAGGTTGGGATCATGGAGAACGCGACGATCTACGATCTGATGGGCGGCGATCAGGCGATCGGCCGCCTGGTGGACGCATTCTACCGCCGGGAAGAGGCGCACGAGAGTCTCTCGCGCCTCTTCCCGGCGGACATCCGGCCGGTGCGGAATCGGCAGTACGCGTTCCTTAGGCAGTTCTTCGGCGGCCCGGACCGCTACGCGGAGCGGTACGGACCGCCGATGCTGCGCGCGCGGCATCTGCCGCACCCGATCACGCCCGGGCGCAGGGAGGAGTGGCTCGCCTGCATGGAGGGTGCGCTCGACGAGGCGGGCATCGAGGGGGAGCTAAGTCGCGAGGTGCTGCGGCGCCTCGCGCTGACGGCGCAGCACATGGTGAACCGCGAGGACTAAATGGCCTGAAAGGAAAGGTGGCGATCCCTTGCTGCTCCTTTCGGACGCCGACGTCCGCGCCTGCCTGACGATGGGAGAGGCGGTCGAGGCGATGCGGGACGCCTTCGCCCGGCGCGCGGCGGGACAGATGGTCTCGGCGCCGCGCAGCGGGATCGAGGTGGGCGGAGCGGGCCTCGTCTGGACGCCGGGCGGCTTCCTCGACCAGATGACGATGGGACTTCGCCTCTACCCGACGGGCGTCGAACGCGGCGAGCAACTCGTGGCGCTCTGGGACGCGGCGGGCGGCGGCCTGCGCTGCCTCGTGCTCGGGCCGTCGCTCGGGCGGATGCGCACGGGCGCGATCGGCGGCGTGGCGATCGACCTCATGGCGCGCGAGGATGCGGCGGTGCTCGGCGTCATCGGACTTGGCCCTCAGGCGGAGCAGCAGGTGGCGGCGGCGCTCGCCGTGCGCGCCATCCGGAGGATCCAGGTCTTCCGGCGCGATGCGGCGCTGCGGCGGCGCACCGCCGCGGCCTGGGCGGAGCTCTTTGGCGTCGAAGTGGCGGAGGCGAATGGCGCCGAGGAGGCTTCGCGGGGAGCCGACGTCGTCGTCACGGCCACGGGATCCAGAGCACCCGTCCTGCGCGCCGAGTGGCTTGCGCCCGGCGCCCACGTGAACTCGCTCGGCCCGAAGTACCGCGGGCGCCAGGAGATCGGGGTGGACCTCGCGCGCCGCGCGAACCTCCTCGCCTGCGACTTCCCCGAGCAGTACGTCGGCGAGGCGGACTTCTTCCTCCAAGGCACCGATGAGCTCGCCCGCTTGCAGGACCTTGGTGCGCTCGCGGCGCGGGGGGCGCACCGCGGCGCTCGGGACGTGACGCTCTTCCTCTCGCACGGCCTCGCCGGCACCGAAGTGCGCCTCGCGCAGGCGGCCTACGAGCGGGCCCGCGCGCTTGGAATCGGGCAGGAGATCGCGGTCTGACGCCGTCCTGGCGGCATGGACAAGGCCCGCCCGGGCAGCCGGGCGGGCCACTTTGGTGCGGTCTAGCGCGGGACGGCGGCGAGCGCCTCCTTGTAGCGGGCGATCAGCCGTTCGGAGAAGTCGGAGACCCTCGCTCCCGGCTCCTCCGACTCCACCTGCGGCAGGTCGAAGGACAGTTCGCCGAAGGCGGAGCGGAACGCCTCGGCGGATTCGGCGGCGGGGCGGACCCCCAGCGTGCAGGCGCAGTCCGCATGGTCGGACGGCTGCACCGTCAGCGTGAGGGCGGTGACATCGAGCTCCTGCTCGTTGAGGCGATGCTGCAGTTTGGAGTACACGGCGGGGTACTGGGACATCAGCAGGTGTCGGCGCTCGGGCATTGTGGGCGCCACCTCCTTGGAGAACAGTTCTGTCCTTCACGTGGCCTTCCTGCAACCTGCAGGCGATGGCAGATAGTGGGGGGGACATTCGCTCACTGCGCCGTGTAGCCTCCGTCGAGGACCACCGCCTGGCCCGTCACGCCACTCGCAAGCTCCGACGCGAGGAAGCATGCGTAGTCCGCGACCTCCTGCGCACGCAGAAGGCGCCGCTGCGGTACGAGCGGGTAGATGACCTCCTCCAGCACCCGCTCGAGCGGGACGCCGCGCGTTCGCGCGAGGTCCTCGAGCTGGCCCCGCACGAGCGGCGTGTCGACGTACCCCGGGCAGAGCGCGTTCACGGTGATGCCGTCCTGCGCCGTCTCGAGGGCCGCGACCCGCGTCAGGCCAATCAGGCCGTGCTTCGCGGAGTTGTAGGCTGCCTTGCCCGCGAACCCCACGAGGCCGTTGATCGAGGCGATCTGGATGACGCGGCCGAAGCCGCGCCGCCGCATGCCCGGCAGGGCGCAGCGCAGCGCGAGGAACGGGCCGACGAGCATCAGGTCGATGATCTGGCGAAACTTCTCGATCGGGAACTCCTCGATCGGCGCGACGTGCTGCACGCCGGCGCTCGAGACGAGGATGTCGAGCGCTCCGAAGCGCTCCTCCGCAAACGCGACGGCGGCTGCGACGTCCTCCTCGCGCGACGCGTCGGCGCCCAGCGCCTCGACCCGCCCGCCAGTCTCGGAGGCGATGGCCGCAGCCGCCGCGTGCGCCGCCGCATCACGCAGGTCGCAGATGAGAACGCGCGCACCCTGTGCCGCCAGGGCGCGCGCGATCGCGAAACCGATGCCGCTCGCCGCGCCGCTGACGAGCGCCCCCTTCCCCTCGATGCCAGGCAGCTCCATCCGATCGCCTCCCGCAGAGTCCTGAGGGACTTGGCGACGAGATGGGGCAACTCCTCCAGCTACGTCGACTTCCGGCTGCCCTTCTTCACGGCGCCCAGCTTGCCGGAGGGTTCGAAGGTCGTCTTCTCGACCTCGGAGGTCGAGTCGATCATGTGCCGGCGGAGCATCGCGTCCAGCGCGTTCTCCGAGAGCATCACCCGGGGCAGCGCCGTGCGTGAGACGTTTCTCTGCTGCACGCGCGTCGTCGACTTGCCCGAGACGGTACTCTCGAAGCTCCGGCTGCGCGCGGAGAGCGTCGCGCTGAGCCACTCGAAGCAGCCGCGCTGAAAAGCCTACGCAAATCCCAACATAAGTTGAACATGCCCACGGCGGGCACCGTCGGGCATGAAAACGGGGAGCCTGGGTCGAACAGTTCTCGCGCGTCTTGTGGAGGTCGGTTCGCTTTGGTGCGTGAGAGCCCAAGCATAAGTTTG
>JAJYTE010000023.1 GCA_021793215.1 Bacillota bacterium | reverse complement strand
CGTACGACCCCCTTGCGCTCCCGCAGGGTGATGGCGAAGCTCGGTTCAGGCGCCTCGCCCCGCAGCACGGCGCCGATGCGCTCATAGCGCAGGAGGAGCCAGAAGGCATAGTGCCCTTGTGCCTTCTCGAACCGCACAAAGATGCGCTGCTTGACGTGCATGAGGACGAGGGCGGCATCGATCCAGCGGCGCATGGTGAGCACGGCGTCCTTGATGGCTTGGTCCTGAAGGTGAACGGGAACGTCCTTGCGGTACCGCGGCTTGATCGCGTCGCGGAAGACCTGCCAGCGACCGTCGAGATAGTGCCACTCCCTGGTCATGGCGAGCGAGCGCAGCGCGAGGCCCTTCAGGCCCGCGAAGGCTTCCATCAGAGAGCGCAGCATGTTGCGCTTGCCGCGGTTCAGGGGACGGGTCGCATACTGCGCTGTTCGCTTCACGGGCGAGCCTCCGGTCGACGCTTGCCCGCCACCTCGTTCGCCGCTGCTTTCAGGGCGTCGAGCACCTGCTTGTTCTTGCGGCTGCGGCTGCCGTAGAGCCGAGCCGAGAACACCGTGATGGACTGACCTCCAGTGGAGGTCGGTCCCAGCACGTCTTGTACGAGCTCTTCTTCGAACGAGGCATCCTCCGAGGCGTTGACGATGACGACTTCCGTTCCGAATTGTTCGCAGAGCGAGAAGACCAGTTCCGAGCCGAAGCGCAGCAGGCGGTCCTTGTGCGTGATCACCAGGCACCCGACTTCGCCGCTGCAGATGCGTTTGATCAGCAGGCGCAGGCCCTTCTTTGGGTAGTTGAGGCCGGAGCCCAGGTCCTGCAGCACTTCGTAGGTCCAGCCATTCGCTGCGCTGAAGGACGCAAGCAGTGCCACTTGGCGCGCCACGTCCTCCTTCTGGTCGTGGCTCGAGACACGCGCGTACAGCAGGGTCTGGCGCGTCGAGGGCGCCGTGTGCTGCGGCAGGAGTCCACGTAGCTTGGCGAGATCGTAGCGACGGAAGCCAGTCGGCGTCCGCTCGGCCTCGATCTTGCCAGCCTTCTCCCAGCGCCGCAAGGTCTCGAGATGCACACCCAGCTCTCGTGCAGCGGTGCCAACGCCAATCCTCATGGCAATATTCTACTCAAGTTCCTAATACCTGTGGAGATCTGGAGATCTGTTGAGACTCATGCAGTATCTACCCCCACCTGCGCGTACAATGAAAAGGATGAACGGGGCGAACAAAACGGCGAGCGCGGCGACCGATGGGAGGGGTTACGTGGCGCAGGAGGTGACCGAGGCGAAGAAGTGCATCCTCGCGGTGGTGCCGGAGACGCGCGTGCAGCGCGTCGAGGCGCGCCTCCGGCACCAGGACAGGCGCTACACGCGGCTCACGGCGCAGGGCGGGTTCATGCGCCGCGGAACGACCGTGCTGATGCTGGTGGCGTCCCCCGGAGACGTCGAGGAGATCCTACAGGAAATCCGCGGCGCGGCGGGCACCGCACAGCGCCCCGCGCCGCATGAGGCGGAGGTGGGCACGGTACTGTTCGTCCTGCCGCTCACGCTCGACATGAGGTTCTGAACAGGGGAAGGCCGCTCCCGACCGGAGGCGGCCTTCCCCTGTGGCTGCAGAGAAGCACGCGTTCGACAAACGTACGGAGGCCCGGCCCCCGGGCCACGAGGAGGCAACCATGCGATCGTTCTCGGAGAAACTCGATCTCTACGCCCGGCTCGCGATCCAGGTCGGCGCGAACCTGCAGACCGGCCAGCGGCTCACGATCTCCGCCCCGCTGGAGGCTGCCGAGTATGTGCGCCGACTGGTGCGGGAGGGGTACGCCGCCGGGGCGTACGACGTGTACGTCGACTGGCATGACGACGCAGTCGCGAAAGTTCGCCTGCTGCAGGCGTCCGAGGAGGCGCTCGCCGACGTACCCGCCTGGCTCGTGGAGCGCTACGAGACGCTGATGGCGCAGCGCGCCTGCCAGATCTCCATAGGAATACCGACCCCCGATCTGCTGAGGGACGTTCCGCCCGCCCGTCTTGCGGCGTCGCGCCGCGCGCAGAACCTGGCGATGCAGCGAGCCAACGAAGAGCGGCTCGCGAAGACGAACTGGCTCCTGATCGCGGCGGCCGGACCCGACTGGGCGCGCAAGGTCTACCCGGACGAGCCCGTGGAGCAGGCCGTCGAACACCTTTGGGATACGGTGTTCGAGCTCTGCCGCATCGACGCCTCGGACCCGATCGCCGTCTGGCGGGAGCACGCCCTGGACCTGCGCCGGCGCGCCGACTACCTGAACGGCCAGAGGATCAGGCGCCTGCGCTACGAGGGACCGGGGACGGACCTCGAGGTGGAGCTGCCGGCGGCCCACGTGTGGGAGACCGCGGAGATGGTCAACGAGGCAGGCACGCGCTACGTTGCGAACATCCCGACCGAGGAGGCGTTCACGGCGCCGCGGCGCGACGGCGTGCGGGGTACGGTGCGCGCCACGAAGCCGCTGAACTACGGCGGCGTCATGATCGAGGGGATCCGTCTCGAGCTGAAGGACGGCGAGATCGTGGCGTACGACGCGGACGCCGGGCGCGAGTCGCTCGCCGCGCTGATCGCAACGGACGAGGGGAGCCGCCGTCTGGGCGAGGTGGCGCTCGTGTCGCAGGATTCACCGATCGCCCGGTCGGGGCGGCTCTTCTACAACACCCTCTACGACGAGAACGCGTCCTGCCATCTGGCGATCGGCGCGGCGATCCCCTCCTGCATCGAAGGCGGCCGCGGGATGTCCGCGGAGGAGATGCTGGCGGCGGGAGGGAACCGCAGCATTGCCCACGTCGACTTCATGATCGGCTCGGATGAGCTCTCGGTCACCGGCGAGGGGCCGGGCGGCGAGGCGGTTCCGCTGCTGCGGCGCGGGCGCTGGGCGTTCTAGACACCGCAGCAGGAGTTCGCACCCTGCGAAGTCGTACCGGCAGACGAGGAGGCAACCCATGCGATCGTTCGACGAGAACCTTAGCCTCTACGCGAAACTCGCGATCGAGGTCGGAGTGAACCTGCAGCCCGGTCAGCGCCTGTCGATCGGCGCACCCCTGCAGGCGGCAGGCTATGTTCGAAGCCTGGTGCGGCAGGCGTACGCCGCCGGGGCGTACGACGTGCACGTCGACTGGCACGACGACGAGACGGGCCTTACGCGCCTCTTGATGGCGCCCGACGCAGCGCTGCGCGACGTTCCGAACTGGCTCGTGAGCAAGCACGAGACGCTGATGGAGCAGCGCGCCGCACGGATCTCTGTGTACGCGCCGACCCCGGGCCTCCTGAAGGATGTCGACCCCAAGCGCCTCGCCAGCTCGACGCTCGCGCAGCAGAAGGCGATGAAGAGGGTGCAGGACGCCACGATGGTCACGAAGTCGAGCTGGCTCGTGATCTCGCCGGCGACGCCGGCCTGGGCGGCGGAGGTCTACCCGGACGAGGCGCCCGAGGAGGCGCTCAACCACCTCTGGGACGAGATCTTCCGCCTCTGCCGCATCGACCGCGACGACCCGATCGGCGCCTGGCGCGAGCACGTGGAGGATCTCGGGCGGCGGGCCGCGTTCCTCAACGAGCGGCGCTTTCGGCGGCTGCACTACGAGGGTCCGGGCACGGACCTGCGGATTGAGCTTCCGCCGCGCCACGTCTGGCAGTCGGCCCGGGAGACGGACGAACTCGGCGTGCCGTGCGTCGTCAACCTGCCGACCGAGGAGGTCTTCACGCTGCCGACGCGCGACGGCGTGGACGGCACGGTTGTCGCCAGCATGCCGCTCAACTACGAGGGCGTGACGGTCGAGGGCATCCGCCTGACCCTGCGCCGTGGCGAGATCGTCGACTACACGGCTGAAAAGGGCCTTGAGGCCCTGCGATCGATCATCGAGACCGACGAGGGCGCGCGGCGGCTCGGCGAGGTGGCGCTCGTGTCGCAGGACTCGCCGATCGCGGCGACCGGGCGGCTCTTCTACAACACGCTCTACGACGAGAACTCCTCATGCCACCTGGCGATCGGCGACGCGTACCCCACCTGCATCGAGGGCGGCCGCGACATGTCGGAGGAAGAGCTCACGGCTGAGGGGCGCAACCACAGCATGGCGCACGTCGACTTTATGATCGGTTCGGACCGGCTGAACGTGACGGCCGAGGACGCGAGCGGCGGCCTCGTCCCGTTGCTGCGCGAGGGACGCTGGGCATTCTGACGCGCGCTCAGCCCTGGGTGGCGGGCGTCGCACCCTTCTCCGGCGTCGAATCGTGCACGAGCGTCTCCAGTGTGACCGCGCGGTAGCCCCGCGCCCGAAGCCCTGCGAGGATCGAGCGCAGCGCCTTGACCGTCCGGCCCCTCGGCCCGCCGCCGTCGTGCATCAGGACGATCGCGCCGGGCCGGATGTCCGAGAGCACCGTCGTGGTGATCGAGGCGGCGCTGCGCCCCGTCCAGTCGCGCGTGTCGATCGTCCAGAGCGTCACGGTCTCGTGCAGGTTCGCGGCCGCCGAGATGACGACCGGGCTGAGGTTGCCGTAGGGCGGCCGGAAGAAGAGCGGTCGAGTGCCGGTCAGCTCCTGGATGAGGCCGGCTGTCGAGGAGAGTTCGTACGCGACGCGCGACGGCCGCATGCCAGCGAGCGACCGGTGCGTCATCGCGTGGTTGCCCAGTTCGTCGCCGTCGCGATGGATCATCTCGACGATCGCCGGGAAGTGCTCCGCTTCGCTGCCGAGGACGAAGAACGTCGCCTTCGCGCCGTACTGGTCCAGGAGATGCAGGATGGCAGGCGTCGCCTGCGGGCTCGGTCCGTCATCGAACGTCAGCGCCACCTCGCGCGCCTGGGTGGGGATGGAGGAGATCACCGCCGCGGGCGCGGCGGCGGGGGCGACGCGCGCCGAGATGTCGAGCGGCGCGCTCGCCCAGAACACGAGTGCCGCAAATCCCAAACCGGCGGAGAGGGCACCCAACGCGACCCAGCCACGGTGCAACGTGAGGACCATGGGTTCTCGACCTCCCGCGAACGCAATCCTACGTTCCTAGGAGGCCCACGATGCGACCCGGCTAGTCGATTGAGCCGAAGAGGTGGCGCGCGAACAGCAGAACGATCACGACGAGCCACACGACGCCCAAAAGTCCGACTTCGATGAATGCCCAGACCATCGCGCTCTGCACCTCCGCGCTCCATGCTACGCAGGCGCCGGCGCAAGGTTCGGGCCGCGCGGGCCTGCCCAGCGCATCATGCCCAGATCGCCTCGCTCCATACAGCGCAAACTTCCAGTGGCAACGCGCGCGTCGCGGGGAACCATAACCGCGGGAGGTGGTGGAGTGGCAGAGGAGAAGCGTCCTCAACTTCGCATCGATCCGCAGCAGTTCGCGCAGGAAGTCGCGGCGGAGATCGCCGCGGACCTCGGCAGGCAGGGCGGCGGGACCAAGTCGCAGAGCCCGACGCAGTTCGCGGTACCGGGTGAGCAGTCCCAGGAGACGGAGTGAGGAGGGCGGGCAGGCTTTGGAGCCTGCCCGTTCTAGCGTTCGCGGACGCGCCATAGGCATCGCCAAGAGAGCGGGTCGTACTGGAGGTGCGGCGGTGCGGACGCGGCGCATTCCGTGGCGTGACGTGGCGGGGCCCCACCCGGGGCCGCGGGCTTCGGCGCCGAAGTGGCGGGGACAGCTCGTGGGCGGTCTCCTGATCCTTGTGGCGCTTGGTCTCATCTACCACTCCCAGCAGAGCCAGCAGATCCTGCGCTCGCTGGGTACCTACTTCTCCGGAACGCCGTCGGTGACGTCGATCGCTCCGCCGTCGGCGGGCCCCGCCGACGCGCAGTCCCTCACGCAGGCGCTGTCGAGCGTTCAGTCGGCGTCGAAGACGCAGGACTGGCAGCTCGCCGGAGAGCAGCTGCGCGCAGCGGAGGCGAGCTGGGCGCGCGTCGAGGAGACGTACGGCAAGGCGGGCATCGCGAGCGCCGACCTGAACGGGTTCACGGCGGACCTCGCGAACCTGGCGCTCGCGATCGCCGAGAAGAACTCCTCGCAGGTGGCGAGCGGCGTGCAGAACGCGCAGAAAACACTCGCGTGGATGACGACGAACTACGTCTCCGGCTCCGGCCCTACGTTCCAGGAGATGTCGAGTCTCGTCGGCGACCTCAACACGGCCGCGGCGGCCAAGGACTGGACGAAGGTGCAGCAGGACGCCCAGATGCTCCAGAAGATGATGCAGCAGATCGGGCAGGGCTTCTAGGTCCGTTCGAAAGGGCACCCCGCGCGGGGTGCCCTTTCGTCGTGTCCGGAAGGCGGCGGCGGACGGGATCGCGAAGACCCCTTGGTCGCGCGAAGCGGAGGGGAAGCGATTGCGGGTGCGAGGAGACCGCTGGATGCCGGCGGAGACGCCCTTCGCCGAGGACATGCCGGAGGTCTGGGGGGAGTTCTACTGCGATTCCGAGGTCGGGCGGCTGCGCGCCGTGCTGATGCATAGGCCCGGACGGGAGCTGGAGTCTGTCACCGAGGCGACGTACCAGGACCTCCTGTTCGACGCACCCATCGACCACGCACGCTTTCGTGACCAGTTTGACGCGCTGGTGGAGACGTATTCCAGCCTGGACGTCGAGGTGCAGCTGGTGCAGGGGCAGCGCGAGGACCGGCCGAACGCCGTGTACGTCCGCGACCTCTACACCATGACACCGGAGGGTGCGATCCTCGCCCGCCCGGCGACCTTGCAGCGCCGGGGGGAGGAGCGCGCCGTGGCGCGCTCGCTGCTCGCGCTGGGGGTGCCGATCCTCAAGACCGTGAACGGACGCGGCACCTTCGAAGGCTCCAACGTCATGTGGCTCGACCGCACGACGTGCCTCCTCGGGACGAGCAGCCGTACGAACGCGGCCGGCGCCGACCAGGTGGAGCGCGAGCTGCGCGGCCTGGGCGTGGAGGAGGTCATGCGCGTCGCCGTACCCTACGGTCAGATCCACATCGACGGCTTCCTGTCGATGGTCGACCGGCGCTGCGCGGTGATCTCGCCCTGGCTGATCACCTGGGACCTCCGGCGCTGGCTGCTCGACCGCGGCTTCGAGCTGATCGTCATGGAGCATCTCGACGAGGTCGGGCGGCTCGGCACGAACTTTGTCTGCGTCGCGCCGCGCAGGGTCGTGACGGCCGCCGGGTTCCCGCGGACGAAGGCGCTCCTCGAGGGGCACGGCGTCGAGGCGATCGAGGTGGAGGTCGACGAGATCCTGCGGGGCGGCGGCTCCGTGCACTGCATGACGGGCTTTCTGCGCCGAGACCCCGTGCGAGCGTCCTGAGGGAGCCCCCGCGCTCCGCGCCAACACTACAGAAGGGGGGGTGCAGCGACATGCCCGCGGAACTTCTGGTGGCCGATCTGCTCGACGAGGTGCGCGAGGAACTCTTGGCCGCACGGGAGCGGTACGGCCCGATGCACAGCGCGCACGAGGGGTACGCCGTGATCCTCGAGGAGCTCGACGAGCTCAAGGCGGAGGTCTGGAAGTCCCCCAAGAAGCGCGACTTGGCTGCGATGCGCGCTGAGGCCGTGCAGCTCGCGGCCATGGCCGTCCGGTTCCTGATGGATGTCTGTGAACCCGAAGGGGTCTCATCCCTCAAAGAGACCCAACCAACCAAGGAGTGATCCCCTTGACCGCATGGCACGACGCCCGCCGCTTCCTCTTCGTCTCGCCGCATCCCGACGATGTCGAACTCGGTTGCGGCGGTACGCTCTCGGCGCTCGTGCGCGCCGGCGCGACGGCAGAGATCGCCGTCTTCACCGACGGGCGGCTCGGCACGCGAGACGCCGACCTGAGCCCCGAAGCCGTCGCGCGGATCCGCAGTGTGGAGCAGGAGGCGGCGGCTGGCGTGCTCGGGGCGAAGCTGCGCATGCTCGGGCTGCCCGACGGGGGCCCGCACGACTACTACCGCCTGCGCGACCGGGCGGTAGCCCTCGTGCGCGAGGTCCGCCCGGACTTCGTCTTCGTCTGCGACCCCGAGCTGCCCTACGAAGCGCACAGCGACCACCGCATGGTCGCCCGCGCGGTGAGCGAGGCTGCGCTGCTCTCGGGACTGCCGCACTACGCGCCCGGTCACGGAGCGCCGCACGACGTAGAGGGCGTCGTCTACTACTTCCCGCACCACCCCACCGATCTCTCGCCGCTCGATGAGGCGGCGTCCTTGGCGCGCGAGCGCGCGATCGCATGCCACGAGAGTCAGTTCCGGAAGGGCGATCCGTACCTCGCGCGACTGCAGGCGCAGCTCGCGCGCTACGGCGAGAAGGTCGGAGCGCCGGCTGCCGAGCCGCTGCACGTGCGAGAGCGCAGCGCGCTGCACATCCCGGACCCGTCGGACGTGACGGGGTGAGCGGCCAGCCCGTGGCCGTGGTCACCGGGGCCTCGAGCGGCATCGGGGCAGCGCTCGCGGAACGACTGGCCAAAGATGGGTTCCGCCTGGCGATCGGCGCGCGCCGCGGGGACATGCTCTCGCAGGTCGCAGAGCGGCTGCGCGCCATGGGTGCAGAGGTGCTCGACCTACCGCTCGACGTGCGCGACGTTCGGTCTGTGCGCGACTTCGTCGGCGCCGCGGAGGAACGCTTCGGTCGGGTCGACCTTTTGGTCGCGAACGCCGGGGTCGGCGGCGGTGGGCATCTCGCGGAGCTCGAGGACCAAGAGATCGCGGCCATGGTCGAGACGAACCTCCTGGGGGTCGTGCGCGCGGCGCGCGCCGCGCTGCCGGGCATGCTCGCGCGCGGGAGCGGACAGATCGTCGTGATCGCGTCTGTGGCCGGCGCGATCCCGCTGCCCGGCCTCGCGCTCTACTCCGCGACCAAATCCGCGCTGATCGCGCTCTGCGAGGGGCTGCGGCGTGAGGTCGGCCACCGCGGCGTCGCGGTGAGCGTCGTGCTGCCCGGGTTCATCGCGACGGAGATGACGAAGCAGCAGGGCATCTCCCTGCGCATGCCGCCGCCCTCGATCGTCGCGAACGCGGTGGCGCGCCTTTGGCGGACGCGCCGACGGCTCGTCGTCGTCCCCGGCTTCTACCGCGTGCTGATCGCGCTCGCGCGGGCGATGCCGCGCGCCGTGGACTGGGTCGCGCGGCGCATCGACATCTAGGTTGCGTGGACGGAACCCGTCCTGGAACCGTATGATCGGATGGGCCGGCCGACCCGGCCGGCAGACAGGGCAGCTTTGGAGGTATCTTCTTGCGTACGGCACTCGTCGGACTCCCGGGCTCCGGGAAGACAACCCTCTTCAACTTGCTGACGGGCGCCGACCTGCCCACGGGGGCGCTCTCGCGCCCCGAGACGCATGTCGGCTCGGCGGACGTGCCCGACCCTCGCCTCGTGGTGCTCGCCGAGATGTTCCATCCGCGCAAGGTCACCCACGCGAAGCTCGAGTTCGTCGACATCCCAGGGGTGCGCGTCGGCGGGGCGGCGCAGGAGGCGAAGCGCTTCCTCACCGACATCCGGGAGGTGGACGCGCTCGTGCACGTCCTGCAGGGCTTCGCGGGGGCAGAGGCCCCGGATCCCGTCGCGGCCGCGCAGGCGCTCGAACTCGAACTCGGCGTCGCCGACCTCGACGTCGTCGAGCGCAGGCTCGAGCGCATCGCGCGCGAGAAGAAGCGGCCCAGCCCCGACGTGGAGAAGGACGCCCTGCAGCGCATCGCCGCCGAGCTCGGCGAGGGGCGCCGCGCCGGCTCCGTCTCGCTCTCAGAGGAGGAGGACCAGGCGCTGAGGGGCTTCACCCTGCTGACCCAGAAGCCCCTCGTGCTGGTGCTGAACGGGGACGAGTCGCAGATCCCCGCCACGGCGCCGCTCCACGCCGCCGTCGCTGCGTACGCCGAGGAGCGCGGGGTGCCGCTCGTGACGATGTCGGTGCTCCTCGAGCGCGAGATCCAGGAGCTGCCCGCGGAGGAGCAGGAGGCGTTCCTCAGCGACCTCGGACTCTCGGAGCCCGGCCTCAGCCGCTTGAGCCACGGCGTCTACGGCGGGCTTCGCCGCATCTCCTTCCTCACGGCGGGCAGCGACGAGGTACGCGCCTGGACGGTGCCGAGCGGCGTGCGCGCCCGCGAGGCGGCCGGCGCGATCCACTCCGACATAGAGCGTGGCTTCATCCGCGCGGAGGTGGTCGCGTACGAGGACCTCGCCGCGGCCGGCTCGATGCCGAAGGCGAAGGACGCCGGCACGGTGCGGCTCGAGGGCAAGGACTACATCGTGAAGGACGGGGACATCATCAACTTCCGCTTCGCGGTCTGATTCGGAACGACGTATTTTGCACGGATCATCACGGAGGGAGAGGTTGCGACATGCGCCTTGCGACCCTGCAGAGAAGGCTGCAGCAGGAGAACCTCGACGTCGCGCTCGTCACCCGACCGGTGCAGATCGGCTACCTGACGGGTGCGTTCATCTACCCGCACGAGCGCTTCTTCGCGCTCGCGGTGCCGGCGTCGGGCGAGGCGACCCTCTTCGGTCCCGCGCTCGAGGCGGGCCAGCTCGAAGGTCGCGGCGTGCCGTTCTTCGCCGTACGGGACCAGGACCGGATCGCGGACGTGCTCGCCGGGCGCCTCGCCGGGCGCATCGGAGTGGAGCGCGACCACATCACGCTCGGCTGGTCGCTCGCGGTGGCGGACGCGGCGGGCTGCGAGATCGGAAGCCTCGCGGACATCGCGCCGCTCTTGGCCTCGCTGCGCGTGACGAAGGACGAGCGCGAGGCGAAGTCGCTGCGCGAGGCTGCGCGGCGGCTCGACGAGGCGACCGCCCACGCGAAGCGCCTCATCCGTCCAGGCGTCACGGAGCGCCAGATGGCGTCCGAGATCGAGCGCTACATGCGTGAGGAGCTGAAGGGTGAGCCTGGCTTCCCCAGCATCGTGCTGTTCGGCGAGCGCAGCGCGCTGCCGCACGGCGGTCCCACGGACCGCGCGCTCTCCTCGGGGGAGGCCGTGCTCGTCGACATCGGCTTCGCCTGGGAGGGGTACGTCGCCGACACGACGCGCACGTTCTTCCTCGGAGAGCCGAGCGAGGAGATGCGCCGCGTCTACGCCGTAGTGCAGAAGGCGCAGGAACTGGGTCGCGCGGCCGTCCGGCCGGGAACGGCGATGGGGGACGTCGACGCGGCGGCGCGACGGCACATCGCGGCCACCGGCTACGGGGAGTTCTTCCCCCACCGCGTCGGCCACGGGCTGGGCCTCGAGACGCACGAGGAGCCGTTCCTCCTGCCGGGGCGCGAGGACCCGTTGGCGCCCGGCATGTGCCTGACGGTGGAGCCGGGCGTCTACCTGCCCGGCAAGGGCGGCGTGCGCATCGAGGACGACCTCTTGGTGACCGAGGCGGGCGCCGAGACGCTGACGCAGTATCCGCGTGATCTGGAGGTGGTGTCGTCGTGAACGATCAGAGGTCGCGCGCGCTCTTCGCGCGCGCAGGGCACGTCACCCCCGGCGGCGTGAACAGCCCCGTTCGGGCGATGCGCAGCGTCAGGGACTTCCCGCTGTTCGCCGAGCGCGGCGAGGGCGCGCTGCTCTACGACGCGGATGGCAACGCGTACATCGATCTCCTGAACTCCTGGGGTCCCCTGATCCTCGGCCACGGGCATCCGGCTGTGGTCGCGGCGATCCGCGACCAGGCGGAGCGGGCCCTGACGTTCGGACTCGCGAGTCGACTCGAGGTGGAGCTCGCGGAGTTCGTCACGTCGGCCATCCCGTCTGTGGAGGAAGTGCGCTTCGTCAGCTCGGGGACGGAGGCGACGATGAGCGCGATCCGACTGGCGCGCGCCTTCACCGGCCGCGACGTCGTCGTCAAGTTCGCCGGCTGCTACCATGGCCACGTCGACGCGCTCTTGGCGCGCGCGGGGTCCGGCGCGGCGCTTTCGGCGCTGCCCGTGTCGCCGGGCGTGCCAAGCAAGGCGGCGGAGGATACCGTCGTGCTTCCCTACAACGACATCGCGGCGGTCGAGCGGCTGATGCGACTGCGCGGCGGGGAGATCGCCTGCGTGATCGTCGAGCCGATCGCCGCGAACATGGGCGTCGTGCCGCCGAAACCGGGATTCCTCGAGGGCCTTCGCCGCGAGTGCACGGCCGCAGGTGCGCTGCTCGTGTTCGACGAGGTGATCACGGGCTTCCGCGTGGGTATCGGCGGTGCGCAGGAGGCGTTCCACATCCAGCCCGACTTGACGTGTCTCGGCAAGGTGATCGGCGGCGGGCTGCCGGTCGGCGCGTACGGCGGGCGACGTGAGATCATGGAGCGCATCGCGCCGCAGGGCGACGTCTACCAGGCGGGCACGCTCTCCGGCAGCCCCCTTGCGATGGCCGCCGGCCTCGCCCAGCTCCGGGTGCTCAAGGGGACGCCCGGCGCCTTCGAGCGGCTCTATGGCCTCGCCGAGACGATCGGAGAGGTGATGCGCGAGGCGGCGCGTGCGCAGGGCGTCACGGCGACGGTGCAGGTCTCGCACGGCCTCCTCACCTGCTTCTTCGCCGAAGGACCGATCGAGGATCAGGAGGGTGCGTCGCGTACCGACGCGCGGCGCTACCGCGCGTTCTGGCAGGCGATGGCCGAGCAGGGCGTTCTTCTGGCGCCGGCCGCAAACGAGGCAGCTTTCCCGTCGCTCGCGCTGGAGGACGAGCACGTGGAGCGAATCGCGGCGGCACTGCCGGCGGCCTTCGCCGCTGCGGGCGCGGCGGTCTAGACGAGGCGCACTCCGCAGCGCAACCCGTGCAGGCTCGCAATCTTTGGAGGAGTGGGGACACAAGCGAACCGCAAAGCGCGGCAGAGGAAGTAGGGGTCATCGGAGCGCCCGTCGCCGGCTCGACTCTCGGGGGCGCCGCTGCGCGCGGGAGCGCGTTAGTCCTGGAAGGCGAAGGTGGAGAAGGGAGAGAAATACTTCCGCGAAGGGCTTGCCTCCTCGCGAACTCGCCTCCCGTCGGCCTCCAGCGGCCGGCCCGTCGCAAGACGGAAGCGACGGGAGGTGGTACACCTTACCATGCACCTGGTGCTTTCGGTGAAGGTTGCGTTGGCAGTTCTCGCCCTTGCAGGCACGGTGGTTGGCCCGCGGGTCTGTAAAAAGGAGCAGTAGCCCGATAGCAGCGGGCTACTTCGCTGGGACCCTGATCAGGTAGGTACTCTGCGACGGGTCGGACCGCCGGCAATGGGGAGCGCTCTTCTTCTGGGAGGCGCGCCCCGGTTGTATACCCGGAAATCCAGCTTTCTAGACCACGACTACCCGGGGGATCGTGCCATTGCCAATTGATTCGGGCCTCGCCTGTTCGATTCTGGCCCTGCCTTGTTCCCGCGACTCGCGCGCCGGCGACTGAGAGCTGGGGCGCCCAGGAAGATTCTCGCTCACTCCTGCCCACATTCCTCCGCCGAAGCCGCCGTGAACGTGATCATGGGCGGGCTTGCGGGCCGGGAAGTGGTGCCAATCTCCGCTTGTGGCCGCGCAGGGACCAGCGGCATTGCAGCGCCGACTCAGTCCTCCCAGCGGACGGCGATCCGTCCCCCGATACCGGGTAGTGGCAGCGACTGCACTTCGGCCACTACCGCATCGCGTTCCGCTCGCGAGAGCCTTCGCCACGGCTGCACTGTCATCGCCGCGTCAGCGCGCCGCCACGTTCCGACAATCTCTCCGCCCACCAGGAGGCCACCGGGCCAGACCCGCGGTGTCCAAAGCGCGTTCCGGTGGTCGGCGTTCGGGACCAGGAGTTCTCGGTCGGCCCCTTGCAGGAGGAGATACGCGTCGCCGCTCGGGAGCACCCGCACGGGAGCTGCGGGCCCCACGGCAGCACGGCAGGCCGCCTCATCTTGGGTGAGGATCCACGCGTCGCCGACAGATGTCCGCACAGGCGTCAGGGACGTGCGCAGCGCCAGGAATGCCGCGATGCCGTGACGCGAGCCGATTCCCGCCCACCGACCGAACGCCTCGGGCGTGGTGGGCCCGTAGATGTGCAGGTACCGACGGGCGAGTTCGAGGCGGGCCTCGCGCGCGTCAACCTCGGGCGCCGGCACGGTCCACACGGTCGGTTGACGCGCGCCGTCCCACCGGATCAGCACCGTGCCGGTGGCAGCCGCGTACCTGAGCCTATTGTGGTGCACGCCGAGCAGGCGCCCCGCTTCGGCGTAGGGCATCCGCCCGCCGGCCAGGGCGGCCCTCAGCCGACCGGCAAGGTCCCTTGCGCGCTCCTGGCCCCTCGCATCGTCCGGCAGCGTCCCCAGCGAGAAGACGGCCAGGTCGCGCTCGGCGACGACGAAGACGCTGAACCGCGGTCCCCATATTTGTACAAGCGACGGGTCCTCCCAGGTGGACGGTTCGGTTCCCTCGACGCGCGCATGGATTGAAAGGAGGGCGGCTCGCGGCATGCTGTCCTGCAGCCCTGCCCAGGCCGCGCGCCGAAGTGAGGGTCGTCCCCGAGGAAGCCGCTCGTCGAGCGCGCCGACGCGCCGCCTGAACCGAAGGATCTGCTCCCGCGTCAAGTCCAGCCGAGTTCCGGTCACGTCGCATCACCCGGCGCGTCCCCCATATAGAGCCGCCTCACGGCCATCGCCCGGCCCCTTCGGCCAGACGAGCGCCCAAGCCAGAAGCGGAGTAGCGCGGCGCACTCGACCCCCACGATCCGGGCCATGACTGAACACCTCCGCGGTCAGAGTTCCGCGCGGGCGTTCAGTCTCCTTGGGTGGAAAGACTGCGGCCTCGCGCGGGGCGAGACCGCGGACCCATTCAGCGCCAAGGGAGGCGGGGGGAATCGCCCTGCCGGCGGAGGGTGGCGCGGTGCGGGTCACGACCCAGCTCGATCGGTGTTCGTCGCTGTATGGATGCCTACTCCGGGTCTGGAGACAGGCGGAGAAGATCGTACGAATGTCGGCTGCGGAGGCGGTTGCCATGCGGTCCCGCGTTCTCGTTTGCACCTTTGCGGCCATCCTGCTGCTCGGCGGGTGCGGTACCAACGCCGTACACCCGTCCGGGGCCCAAAAGCAATCCAAGTCGCCCACGCAGGGCACAACGCCGAAGAAGCCGACGCAGCCCCCAACGACTCCGAGCACAGGGAACGCGTCGCCGTCCCGCCTCGCAAGCGGCCACCCGGCGTCGATGCAGGCATTGCCCGGGACGCTGCCGGGGCTCACCCTGACCGATGCGGACTTCGCGACCGCCCAGGACGGCTGGATCTCTGGCGGGTACGGCGGGCAGATCGGGGGTCCGTCGCTGTCAGATGGCATCGTCGCGCGGACGACCGACGGCGGAGGCAGTTGGCAGGTCGCGCGACTGCCTGGCCTCGTGCCGACGCAGATCCTCTTTCCGAACGCCGAGACCGGCTTCGCCGTCGCCGGTCATGTCGGCGAGCCAACCGCCGGGGCGATTCCTGGGCCTTTCGGCCTTCCCGAAGTGAACCTCGTTCTGCGCTCCGGCGACGGGGGCCGCAGCTGGTCGACCGTCCTCAACGCGGGCAGCGACGTGACCGGCCTCAGCCTCACCACCGCGCCCTCCGGCAAGGTATGGGCGGCTGCGTCGGGCAGCTGCAGCAACGGCGAGTGCTCGGGCAAGATCCTCTCCGCGTCCCACGAACCAGGTGCTTCGTGGTCCACTCTCTGGACGGCACCGGGCGCCGTGCTCGCCGTCACGACGCAGGGGCAGCAGGCGTGGGCGGTTGTCGGCAGCGGCGACGGCAAGGTCAGCACGGCGCAGGTCTACTCCAGCGCGGATGGCGGCGCGCATTGGACGAAGCTCGCGACGCTGCCGACCGGAGATGAGCTGAGCTTCTTCGCGGATCCGTCGCAGCTGCACTCGCAGGTCGAGTTTACGGATGCGCAGGACGGCTGGGTCACGCTCTACTCCCTGCAGAGCTGCGCCATGCACGGCTGCGGCATCAGCGACGTCTACCGCACAACGGACGGCGGGCGCACCTGGACCAAGGACACCGCACCCACCGTCGGCTGCGAATTCCAACCGGTGCTCGCCGCGTCGGGGGAGGAGGTCGCGGTCGCGCAGGGTGTCAACCTCGGTGCCTGCCAAGGGCCAGAGGGCACGCTCTTCCTCTCGCAGGACGGCGGCGGGGCGTTCCATGTGGCCCAGCGTTGGCAGAACCTCGACGTGGGGGCGCTCGGGTTCGTCCCGGGCGGCGGCATGTGGGCCCTGGGGGGCGGTGCGCTCGCGCTGGCGGGCGTGGACGGCACGTGGCACCAGAGCTTCCCGGCGCTGGCGCCGGTCGGGTCCATCGACTTCGTGAACGCTTCCGACGGCTTCGGCGCGGGGGATGCGCTCGACCCCGGGGCGATCCTGCGCACGAGCGACGGCGGGCGAACGTGGCAGGAGATTTCGACGGTCCCGAACCTCGGCGTGAATGCACTCGACTTCCCGACGCTCCAGGACGGCTACGTGAGCGCCGGATCCGTGGACGCGGAGGGCCATGTCTCGGAGCTCCTGCGCACGACAAACGGCGGGCGAACGTGGACGAAAGCCTACGACCTGTCGGCGGGCGGCGGCGGTGTGCCCGTCGCGGTGCAGTTCTTCTCGGCGAGCACGGGACTCTTCGTCGATCTTGAGGGCGGATGCTACACCTCCTGCACCCCGGAAGTGGGGAAGACCCAGGACGGCGGGAAGACGTGGCGGGTGTCGCCCCTCGGCACGATGCCGTACTACCCGCAGGATGCCAGCGTGCTTGGACCCGACCGTTACGTCGTCGCGTCGAGCACGAGCGGCAACGCCTCCTGGCTCGGCCAGACGGCGGACGGCGGCAAGACGTGGACGACGCTCGCGACGCTGCCCATCCAGAGCGCTACGCTCCAGACGCAGTTCCCGACGCCCGAGGACGGCTATATGTTGGCGTTTGTGTTCAAGACGCCGGGACAGCCAGGGGAGTACGAGTTGCTCACGACGTCCGACCGAGGGAAGACGTGGACGCAGCACGCGTTCACGACACCCGTGCTGTTCGGTGGCACGCCCGCGACGATCGATTTTCTGGATGCAAAACAGGGATGGCTGCTGAACGGCTCCGCACTCTGGTCGACCCAGGACGGCGGACTCACGTGGACCGAGGTGCACGCCCTTGCCGAGCTCGAGCCCTAGCCACTTCCGGAACCGTGCGCCCGGCGTCACAGGCGACGGACGCTTCAGCGTTCCCCGACGCCCTGCGCGTAGCGCAGGTTCTCGAGGAGCGAGCGCTGGGCATCCCAGCTCGCGAAGGGCTCCGGCACCGGCGTCCCGCGCGCCCAGTCCGGGAGCTCCCAGTAGTAGCGCTCCGCGAGCAGCAGGTCCTCGCGCGCGCCGACCGGTCCATGCCCGCCGACCACGACGTCGGCCGGGAGGTCCGCGATGCGGCTGGCGACCCTTGCCCACGCGTCGGGATCTCCGGCGCCCACGGCAGGGTGGCGACCGACCGGCACGATGTCGCCGCAGAAGAGCACCCGCTCCTGTGGCAGGAAGAGGACGGCGTCGCCCTCGCCATGCACCCCGCCGAAGCTCAGGATCTCGGCGTGCCGCGATCGGCCGTAAATGGTCAGATGCGATCCGAACGTGAGGGAGGGCCACACCGGCCGCAGGTTCCTCGACCCCAGTAGCGCCAGAAGGTCCTGGCGCATCGCCTCGCGCGCCCTTCGCTCGCCTGGGTCTGGCTGGGCGTGCGCCGCGGCTCCGAGCTCCTCGAGCCAGCGCGCGCCGTCGCGCCTGGCGGCGCGCAGGAAGCGCGGCGCACGTCGGAGCACGTTGCCGGCCGTCCTCGGCGTCGCGATCACGGTCGCGCGGGTGAACGCCTGCGCGCCGAGCACGTGGTCGTGGTCCGCGCCGGTCAGCACGAGCCAGCGCACGGCGCCTCCCGTGAGGCGTTCGGCGGCATCCCGCAGCGCGGCGCCGGCCGCCGGGGTGAACATCGCATCGACGACGAGCGCGGAGCGTCCGAGGTCGACGATGCCCGCGTTCGCGCCGGCGCCAGTCCCTGGTTTCGCGAGGGCGGCAAAGACGCCGTCGGCGACCTGCTGGATGCGGAAGAACGGGCTCGTGACCACGCGCTCCCTCCTTACAAGGATTTGACAACATTGGCATTTCCGCACCAGATGAGGACTCTCCTGCCGGGTGGGGTACGGGTGGTCACAGGATCGCGGCCGCTTCGTCGCGAAGCATGCGCCCGGGAGGCGATCTGCAAGATGTGGGTGATCGCGCACCGGGGCTTCTCCGGGCGCCATCCAGAGAACACGCTGCGCGCGTTCCGCGCGGCCGAAGCGCTCGGTGTCGACATGGTCGAGTGCGACGTGCACGCGAGCGCGGACGGGTGCCTCGCGGTGATCCACGACGCGACGCTCGACCGCACGACAGATGCGAGCGGGCCCGTACGCGCGCGCACGATGCGGGAACTGCAGGAGATCGACGCGGGCGAGGGCGAGACGATCCCGACCCTCGAGGAGGTCCTCGCCGCCGTCGCGCTGCCGGTCGTGGTGGAGGTGAAGTCTCAGGGAGCGCTCGCGCCGCTCCTCGCGCTCTACGCAAAAGACCCTGAGCTGAGGGAGCGGCTCTGGCCGATCTCCTTCTCGCATCCGCTGATCAAGGCGCTGACGGACCGCGTGCCGGGCCTGACGGCCGGCGTTCTCTACGCCGGGACACCGGTCGAGCCGTGGACGCTCGCCGAGGCGGCCGGTGCGAAGATCCTGCTGCCGGCGCTCGAGACGGCGACGCGGGAGGAGGTTTCTGCGGCGCACCAGCATGGGCTCTACTGCTCCGTGTGGACGGCGGACACGCCGGAGGAGCTCCGGCGCGCCCAGGAGATCGGGGTCGACGGGATCGCGACGAACCATCCGGACCGCCTGATCGGGGGGCAGCAGGGCGTTGGACAAGCGTAGGCGCCGTTACGTCTGGGTGCTCGGGATGGCCGGCCTCGGCCGCAACGTCGGCTGGGGCATGAACAAGGTGTTCACCGCGGCACTGCTCGGCACGCTCACCAGCTCCACCGGTCTGATCGGCGCCGTGCTCGGCGTCGAGGGTCTCTTCGGACTCATCCTGAATCCTCTCTCCGGATACGTCTCCGACCGCCATTCGACGCGGATCGGGCGCCGCCGGCCGTACCTCTTCGTCGCGTTCCCCGGCGCCGCCATCGGACTGATGCTCATGTACCTGACGCGCAGCCTCGACGTCGCGATCGCCGCGATCGTGCTGTTCTACTTCTTCCAGCAGCTCAGCCCGACGCCGTACCAGGCGATGATGCCGGACAGCGTCGACGAGCACTCCTACGGCCAGGCGTCCGGAATCCTGAACCTCCTGTGGTCGGGCGGCAACCTGATCGCGTTCCTCGTGATCCCGCTCGTCTACCTCTACGTCAGCCACCTCGTGGGCTTCGCGCTCGGCGCCTTGCTGCTGCTCGCGGGCGGCCTCTGGACGGCGATCGGGGCGAAGGAGAGGTCGGGCGGGGACGTGTGGACGCGTCCGCGCCTCAGCATTCGACCGCTTCTCGGCGGCCAGCTCCTCAAGTACTACGTCGCGCAGGGGCTCTGGTGGCTCGGCTTCGAGGCGATCGCGAGCTTCTTCACGCCCTACGTGATCCACGTGCTGCACGGCAGCCAGCTCGACTCCGGGCTCGGCATGGCGATCTTCACGGTGCCCGCGATCCTCACAGCGCTCTGGTTCGGAAAGCTCTACCAGCGCCACGATCCGCGACTCCTGCTCTCGCTGACGCTTTTGCTGTTCGCGCTGTCGGCCGTGAATGGGCTCTGGCTGACGACGGTCTGGGAGGCCTTCCTGCTGCTGTTCGTCGCGGGGATCGCCTGGGGCGGCATCCAGGTGACTTCGTATCCGCTCGCGGCGGACATGCTGCGCGGGGCGCTCGTGCGCAGCGGACGCTCGGCGAAGGATGCGCACGCCGATGGCGTGGAGCTGCACGGCGCGCTCTACGGCGGCGCGAACCTCGTGCAGTCGCTGGGCCTGATGGTGGCCGCGCCCGTCGCGGGCCTTGTGATCAACGCGTCGCACGGCCAGTACCAGACGATGTTCATCGTCTGCGTCGCATCGCTTCTTGCGGCGCTCGCGCTCGTGCTCTCGTTCGGCCGCGTGACGGTCGCGGCGCCCTTGCCGGACGCCGTGGCCACGTAGCAGTCGACGCGGATGGACAAACGTTAACTCCCCCGTAACACAGCCTCGTTATCCTGAGGCCGCACGACGAAAGGGAGGGTTTCGTTTGCAGCTTTCCGTCCGCCGCGCAGCCGTCGGGATCGCGCTCGCGTCGACGCTCGGCCTCGCGCTCGCAGGCTGCGGTTCCACGACGGCGCAGACCGGTTCGAAGCCGAAGGCGGCCACGACCGTGGCGCTCCAGGAAACGGGCTCCTCGCTGCTCTTCCCGCTGTTCCAGCTCTGGATCCCGTCGTACACCGGATCACACAAGAACGTTACCCTCAACGCCGCGAGCACCGGCTCGGGGACGGGCATCTCCGACGCGGAGAACGGCACCGTGCAGATCGGCGCCTCCGACGCCTACCTGCCGCCGAACGCGCCCTCCGGCATGCTGAATATCCCGCTCGCTATCTCGGCGCAGCAGATCATGTACAACGTCCCCGGCTTCAACACGAAGCACCTTAACCTCTCTGGCCAGGTGATCGCGGGGATCTACACCGGCAAGATCACGAACTGGAACGACAGCGCGATCGCCAAGCTCAACCCGGGCGTCCCGCTGCCGAACCTCAAGATCGTGCCGATCCACCGCGCTGACGGCTCGGGCGACACCTTCCTCTTCACGCAGTTCCTCACGAAATCCAGCCCGTCGACCTGGACCCCGCAGTTCGGCACCTCGATCAGTTGGCCGTCCGTGCAGGGCTCGGTGAGCGCCACCGGCAACGGCGGGATGGTTACGGCCCTCGCGCAGAACAAGGGCAGCATCGCGTACGTCGGCATCTCCTACCTCAACCAGGCCACGCAGCAGGGCATCGGCTACGCGGCGCTAGAGAACAAGGCGGGAAGCTTCGTCCTGCCGACGCAGACCTCGATCCAGGCCGAGGCAGCGGGCCTCGTCTCGCAGACCCCGGCGAACGAGAGCATCTCACTGATCTACGGCCTCGGCGCGAACGCCTACCCGATCATCAACTACGAGTACGCGATCGTCAGCAAGACCCAGTCCTCGCCGCAGGTGGCGAAGGCCGTGCGGACGTTCCTCGACTGGGCGATCAGCGGCTCCGGCGGCAACGCGTCGAGCTTCCTCAGCCAGGTGCACTTCCAGCCGCTGCCGTCGGGTACCGTGACGCTCAGCCAGAAGCAGATCGCGGAGATCCAGTAGCATCCAACTTCCCTGAGGGGTGATCGCAACGTCCGGCAGAGGGCAGATTGCCGAACGCGTGCGCAAGGGAGCCGCCGGCCCGAAGGCCGGCGGCGCCCTTGGCGTACTGCAGCGCATGGGCCGCGTGCGGGTCGGGGACGTGCTTCTGAAGGTGCTCACGGGCGTCGTCGCCGGCGGGGCGATCCTTGCCATGCTGGCGATCCTCGTCTTCTTGCTGCGCGACTCGTGGCCGTCGATCGTCTACAACGGGTGGCACTTCGTCACGAGCCAGACATGGAACATCGGCAGTCTCTACAGCACCGCGGTGACGCACAGAAACGGCGCCACGGCGGCGGCCGGCGCATCGTTCGGGATCCTCCCGTTCATCGTGGGCACCGTGCTCTCGTCGCTGATCGCGGTCGTGCTCGCGATCCCGCTCGCGGTGGCGCTCGCCCTTCTGCTGGTCGAGTACCTGCCGGCGAAGATCGGCGATAGCCTCTCCTTCATGGTCGAGATGCTCGCTGGCATCCCGTCCGTGGTGCTTGGCCTTTGGGGCCTCGCGGTGCTGATCCCGTGGATCGGGCAAAGTTTCGGGCCGTTCCTCGCGCACTGGCTCGGCTGGATCCCCATCTTCAAGGGACCGATCGGCTCCGGCCAGGGACTTCTCGCGTCGGGCATCGTCCTGACCGTCATGATCGTGCCGATCATCGCCGCCTCGACGCGCGACGTGCTGCGCCAGACCCCGCGCGAGACGAAGGACGGGGCGCTCGCGCTCGGCCTTACGCGCTGGGAGGTCATCCGCGCCGTCTCGCTGCCCTGGGCCTCAAGCGGCATCTTCGGGGCGGTGGTGCTCGGCCTCGGTCGCGCGCTCGGTGAGACGATGGCCGTGCTGATGGTCTCCGGCAACGCGGCGAACTATCTGCCGCACAACATCTACAGCCCGGTCGGCACGATGGCGGCGACGATCGTCTCGTTCCTCGACTCGGCGATGTCCGACCCGACGCACATGGCCGTCCACGCGCTCGCGGAGGTCGCGCTGGTGCTGTTCGTCATCTCGGTCGTCGTGAACGTGCCGGCGCGCCTTCTGCTGTCGGCCGCCGCGCGCAAGGGAGGGGTGCAGGCGCAATGAGCCTCACCTGGAGAAACGTCAAGGACCGGTTCATGCTAGTGCTCGCCGCAGTGCTCGGGCTGATCCTGGCCGTCCCGGTGCTCGGCATGATCTGGCTCGTCGTGTCGAACGCCCTGCCCGCGCTCAGCCTGCAGACCCTGACCCAGGTGACGGTCGGCACGAGCGGCGGCATCGCGAACGCGATCGTCGGAACGTTCTACCTCGTCTTCCTCGGCATCCTGATCGCCGCGCCGCTCGGGATCGCCGCGGGCGTGTTCCTCGGGGAGATCGCGCCGGCGAGCCGATTCGCCGCGGTCGTCCGATTCACCACGGACGTCTTGGCCGGCGTGCCCTCGATCGTGATCGGCTACTTCGGCTACGTGACGATGGTGCTCGGTCTCGGGTGGGGCTTCTCGACCCTGGCGGGCGCGATCGCGCTGGCCCTCATCGGCATCCCCTACGTCGTGCGCGCGACGGAGATCGCGCTCTCGAAGGTGCCGCGCGGCATGCGCGAAGCGTCGATGGCGCTCGGCGCCCCGCTGACGACGACCGTCTGGCGGGTCTCGCTGCGCGCGGCCGCCCCCGGCGTGCTCACCGGCGTCCTGCTCGCGATCTCGCTCGCGATCGGCGAGACGGCGCCCTTGATCTACACCGCCGGCTACTCGATGTACATGCCGAAGCTCGCGCTGACGCACTCGCCGATCGGCTACCTGACCTACGTCGTGTGGACCTTCATCAACGAGCCCTACAAGAGCCTGAACGCGCTCGCGTACGCGGCGGGCTTCCTGCTGCTCCTCTTCATCGTCCTCGTCAACGTGATCGCGCGCCGCCTGATCAAGCGCGCGACGGCGTAGGCCAGGAGCTCGGTTCAGCTTCCTCATCCGGGCCTGAGGAACTACTGCTATGCTGTGTGCAAGGAATCTGTGCACGCAGGAGGCAGAGGATGGACGATATCGCTCAGGCCCTTTCGCCGGACATGCTCGAGGAGATCGTCGCGCTCCCTGTGCTGACCCCGGAGGAGATCGACGCGCTCGTGGAGATCGTGACCGCACACTCTCCGAAGCCCGCTGGCATCGCCCCGTCGGTGATGCGGATCGGCGAGGACGGCGGGATCTACCTGCTGGGCGCCTCGCTCGAGGAGTCTGGGTCCGTGACCATCCGCGTCGACGTCGCGTCGCTCGCGGTCGTGCGCTCCTTCGACATCGCGGGCGGAATCCGCCTGATCGAGGGCGCGCTGCGCGACTTGCCGTACGATGACATCGTCTCCGGCAGCCGGCCGTTCGTCGTGAGCGTACGCCTCTCCGACGCCCTGATGGGCCTGCGCATGGACTGGCTGCGCGCCGCAGCGGACCTCGTGCGCAGCGCGCGGGCGCGCTAGCCATGGCGGAGGGCATGGGGATGCGCATCCTCGTCGTGGAGGACGATCGCGACCTCGCGCGCTACCTCGAGATCGCGCTGACGCATGAGGGCCACACCGTCACCGTCGCGCGCGACGGTGAGGAGGGGCTCTCCTACGGCTCATCCGGCCAGGACCTCATTCTGCTGGACGTGATGCTGCCCGGCATCTCGGGCCTCGACGTGCTGCAGGGCCTCAGGCGTCGCTCGAACGTGCCGGTGATCCTCTTGACGGCGCGCGACCGCCTGGAGGACAAGGTGCAGGGGCTCGACCACGGCGCGGACGACTATCTGACGAAACCCTTCTCGCTCGAGGAACTCCTGGCGCGCATCCGCTCCGTGACGCGCCGCCACCAGGGGCCGGTGCAGGACGTGCTCGAGGTGGGCGACCTGCGCCTCGACCGGGCGGAACGCAGCGTGTCGCGCCAGGGCCGCGAGATCCGCCTCACGAAGCGCGAGTTCTCGCTGCTCGAGTACCTCATGCTGCACGAGGGCTACCCGCAGTCGCGCGAGGCGATCCTCGAGCACGTCTGGGGCTACGACTTCTACGGCACGACGAACGTCGTCGACGTGTACATCTACCAGCTGCGCGCGAAGATCGACGATCCCTTCCAAGAGCCCTTGCTGCACACGGTGCGCGGCATCGGATACGCTCTCAGGGCGGCGCCGGAGAGTGCGTAGCCTCTCCGTACGGCTGACGGTCTTCATCGCGGTCGCGATGGGGGCCGTCCTTCTGCTGCTCGGGGGCACGGTCTTCACGCTGCTCGAGAACGAGGTGTCGCAGCAGGCGCTGAGCACGGCGCAGACGACGGCGAAGCAGACGCTCGCCGCGATCGCGAGTCGGCACGACCTGAACGACCCGATCACCGTGAACAACACGTCATACCTCTTCGGCGCGCGCCCCGACGAGGTGATCGTGAACACATGGCTGAACGGCCAGATCTGGCAGTACTCTCAGACGCCCTACCTGCCGAAGCCCCAGGACCTGACTGCGTCCGCGAGCGGCAGGATCACCTACCGCGGCGCCCAGGCCGTCTACTACACCCTGCCGTTCCAAGTGAACGGGCCGAACGGCACGGTGCCGGGCGCCGTCGAGGTGGCCGTCACGCTGCGGGCGAGCGAGGCGGCGCTGCTTCTCCTGCGCGGCCTCCTCATCTGGGCGGGGCTCGCGGGCCTCCTTCTGGTCAGCCTCGTCGGCTACTTCTTCGCCCGCAGGGCGCTACAGCCGGTCGGGCGGCTCACGGCGCTCGCCATGCAAATGTCCGAGCGGGACCTCGCAGAGCGACTCGAGGAGCCGCGCGGCAGGGACGAGCTCTCCGCCCTCGCGCAGGCCTTCAACAGCATGCTCGACCGTCTGCACATCGCGTTCCAGCGCCAGTCCCGCTTCGTCTCGGACGCCTCGCACGAGATGCGCACGCCGCTCGCGGTGATCTCCGGCTACGCGGAACTCCTGGAGCGCTGGGGCGGCACGCAGGAGGAGGTGCGGCGCGAGGCGGTCTCGGCGATCGGGCGCGAGGCGGGGCGGCTGCAGCGGCTCGTCCACGACCTTCTGTTCCTGGCGCGCGGGGCCCAGGGGCTGCAGCTCATGCCCAGCTACTTCGACCTCTCGGAGGTCGTCGCGGAGACTGCCCAGGAGGCGGAGGCCCTGCACTCCGGCCGCGTGATCGTCGACGCGACGCGCGACGTGGTGCCGGTGCACGCCGACTTCGACCTCGTCAAGCAGCTGCTCTGGATCCTTCTCGACAATGCGATCAAGTTCACGCCCGAAGGGAAGGAGATTCGCCTGCAGTCCCTCAGAGAAGGGAAGCGCGCCGTGCTCTCGGTCGAAGACGAGGGAGCCGGCATGTCCGAGGAGGCGCGCGCGCACGCCCTCGAGCGCTTCTACCGCGCCGACCCGGCGCGCCTCTCGGGCGCGGGGGTCGGACTCGGTCTGGCGATCGCGAAGGAGATCGCCGACGCGCACCGCGCGGAACTGACGATCGCGTCCGAACTCGGCCGCGGCACCACGGTGCGCCTGAAGCTTCCGCTCGCGCGCGCCGACGGCGCAGGGCTCGACGAGATCAGTGCGGGCGACGCTGCGGAGGACAAGGGTGCGCGCCCCGGGCGGCAGGAGCCGCCGGGGCGCGCCACGGACGCAGATCAGACCGAGGGGTTGTAGAGCGGAGTCGAGAGGTAGCGCTCGCCGGTGTCGGGCAGGATGGTCACGATCAGCTTGCCCTTCATGTCGGGCCGCTGCGCCACAAGGCGCGCGGCGTGCAGCGCGGCGCCCGACGAGATGCCGGCCACGAGGCCCGCGCGCCGCGCCGCCTCGCGGGCCGCGTCGAAGGCCTCCTGCTCCGAGACTTTGACGATGTGGTCGAAGGCCCTGCGGTCGAGCACGGCCGGGACGAAGCCGGCGCCGATGCCCTGGATCCTATGGGGGTGGTGCTCCTCACCCGAGAGCACCGCGGCGTTCGCCGGCTCGACGGCGAAGACGGCGACGGCGCGTCGCGCCTTCAGGACCTGCCCGACGCCGGTGATCGTGCCGCCGGTGCCGACGCCGGAGATGACCGCGTCGACCTTGCCGTCGGTGTCCTCCCAGATTTCCTCCGCCGTCGTCATGCGGTGCACTTCGGGGTTCGCCGGGTTCTCGAACTGCTGGGGGATGAACGCGCCGCCGCGCTCCTTCGCGACTTCCTGCGCCTTGGCGATCGCGCCCTTCATGCCCAGCGGAGACGGCGTCAGGATCACCTCGGCGCCGTAGGCGGCCATGAGCAGGCGACGCTCCACGGAAGCCGACTCCGGCATCGTCACGACCAAGCGGTAGCCGCTGGCCGCGGCGACCATCGCGAGCCCGACGCCCGTATTCCCGGAGGTGGGCTCGACGATCGTGCCGCCGGGCTGGAGCTTCCCGCTCTCCGCGGCGCGGCGCACCATGTTCAAAGCGATGCGGTCCTTCACGCTGCCGCCGGGATTGCGGCTCTCCAGCTTCGCGAGGATCTCTGCCCCCGTGCCCTCGCTCAGGTAGTCGAGGCGGACGAGCGGCGTGTGCCCGATCAGGTCCAGGACGGAACTCGCGACCTTCATCGACTGCATCCCTCCGACTGCCGTGTTGCGTAAAGCATAGCACACAAATCGGAATTGTGGGAGATCGACGAGCGCCTCTGGGCCGGTCCGCGAGATCTCGCGGGACTACGGCTCGTCGCGCGGCTCCTGGCGCCGCCCCGGCTTGCCGAACGACGTGCCGTGGCGGCGCCGGTCGTAGCTCTCCTCCGCGGCGCTGCCGAGTGTCTCCGCCGGCAGCACGGCGGCCTCGCCGTAGCGGGCGCGAAGGGCGGTCACCGCGTCGGCGAGGCGCTCGCGCCGCTCCGTCTCCGGGTCTGGGAAGAGGGACGGCGCATCCGCGCTCGCCTCGCTGAGCGCACCTGCCGCGATCCCGGCGAGGCGGGCGGGGAACGCGGCCTTCGGCATGCGCGGCAGGAGTTCGAGCGCGCGCGCGAAGAGGGCGTCGGCGCGCTGCGCGGGCGCGGGCAGCGGAGCCTGGCGCGTGAAGGTCTGGAATCGGCTGCTGCGAAGGCGCAGGGTCACGCTGCCCGCGCGCAGGCCGCTTCGCCGCAGGCGGTAGGCCACCTGGTCGCACAGGGACAGGAGAACGCCGCGCAGCTCTTCCGGGCGGGCGATGTCGCTGCCGAACGTCAGCTCGTGGGAGACGGACTTCGCGGCGCCCTCCGCCTCCACGCGCGAGGGATCCTCGCCCTGCGCGAGGCGGCGCAGTTCTTCGCCGTGGTGGCCAAGCCGCGCGATCGCGTCGCTCTGCGCGATCTCGCCGATCGTGCGGATGCCTAGCGCGTGCAGGCGCTCGGCGGTCTTCGGCCCGACGCCGTAGAACGCCTCGACGGGCAGCGGCCAGATCTCCCGCGGCATGTCCTCGCCGAGGAGATGCAGCACGCCGCCCTCTCGCCGCTTCGCGAGGTCCGCCGCCATCTTCGCGAGCCAGCGTCCGGGTGCGAGGCCAACGCAGACCGTGAGGCCGATGGCGCTAAGGACGCGCGCGCGGATCTGCTCGCCCAGCGCCTGCGGGCCCGCAGAGATGCCAGGGCATCCGGTGAGGTCCAGAAACGCCTCGTCGATGCTGACGGGCGCGACGATCGGCGTGAACTCCTGCAGGCAGTCGAAGAGCCGCCGGCTGTAGCGCCGGTAGAGATCGTGGTCGGGGGCGACGATGCTCGCGCCGGGGCAGAGGCGCAGCGCCATCGCGACGGGCATCGCGGTGCGCACGCCGAAGGCGCGCGCCTCGTAGCTCGCCGTGAGCACGATGCTGCGTCGATCGCCCGGGTCGCCCGCCACGAGCAGAGGCTTTCCTCGCAGGGACGGATCCTCGAGCGCGGCGCAGCTGGCGAACATCGCGTTGACGTCGCAGAGCGCTATGACCGCCACAGGGCACCTCCTCGGCCGGCGAGGCTCTGCCCCGCCGCGGCGCGGCATGCGCCGGCGCCGTTCCTTGCCCTGCGACTTCGCCGCGGGGCGCATCTCCCCCTGCGGTCTGGGAGGGGGCGGGCCCCTGGGGGTCCGCCGGGTTTCAGGTCCGCGCGGCGACCTGCAGCGGGGCGGGGGCGGCCGCGTCGGCGACGGGCCGGATGCTGTACGAGCGCAGCCAGAGGTCGAGCTGCACGACGTAGGAGAACCACTGGGCGAGGCCCATCAGCTGCGAGAACCAGGGCAGGGCGAAGGGATCCTGCTCATCGCGCGCGAGGCGCTCGATCGCCGGGCGGTTCAGGTAGGCGCCGAGCGGCGAGCCGGGGTCCGAGAGCACCTCGAGCGCTTGGCGGCGCATCGCGGCGAGGTAGTTCGGGTTGGGCGTCGAGGGGTAGGGGCTCTTCGGGCGGTAGAGCACGTCGTCCGGCAGCACGCCGCGCAGCGCCGCGCGCAGGATGCCCTTCGGGTGGCCGCCCAGGGTCTTGAGCTTCCACGGGATGTTGTAGGCGTACTCGACGAGGCGGTGGTCGCAGAACGGGACCCGCACCTCGAGGCTCGCGGCCATGCTCATGCGGTCCTTGCGGTCCAGGAGCGTCGGCAAAAAGCGCGTGATGTTGAGGTAGAGGAGCTGTCGCATGCGCGCCTCCTGCGGATCCTCGCCCTCCAGGGCCGGCACCTCCGAGAGCGCCTCCTCGTACCGGCCCGCCACGTACTCCTCCGGACGCAGCCAGTCGGCGAACTCCGGATTGAGAAGGGCCACCCGGTCTTTCTGGCGCAAGGCCCAAGGGAAGGTGTGGGCCGCGAGCGCGTCCTCGCGGAAGAACCAGGGGTAGCCGCCGAACACTTCGTCGGCGGACTCGCCCGACAGTGCGACGGTCGCATCCTCTCGCACATTCCGGCAGAAGAGGAGGAGAGAGGTGTCGACGTCTGCCATGCCCGGCAGGTCGCGCGCCGTGAGCGCGGCACCCAGGTAGCGCACGAGTTCTGGCGTGTCGAGCACGACGCGGCGATGGTCCGTGGCGAACAGCTGCGAGACGCGCTCCACCCACGGCGCGTCCAGGGACTTCTGGAAGGCGGAGGGGCGGAAATGGCGGTCCATCTGCGCGAACTCCACGGAGAAGGTCCGCAGCGCTCCGCGCCCCTGGTCCTTCATGCCCTGGGCCGCGAACGCCGTGACGGCGCTCGAGTCGAGGCCGCCCGAGAGCAGCGTGGAGATCGGCACGTCGGAGACGAGCTGGCGCTCTACCGCGTCGCGCAGTAGCTCGCGCACCCGCTGGGCCGTCTCCTCGGGCCCCTCCGTGTGCTCGCGCGCCGAGAGCGACCAGTACTGGCGCGCGCGCGCGCCGCGGCGCGTCACGCGCATGCTGAAGCCAGGGCGCAGCTCCTTGACCCCGCGGAAGACGCCGTGGCCCGGCGTGCGCGACGGCGCCATCAGGAACGCCTCGCTCAGCCCCTCGCGGTCCAGCTCGGCTGGCACCAGCGGGTTCGCCAAGAGGCCCTTGAGCTCCGAGGAGAAGAGGAAGGCGTCTGGGCGCTCCGTGTAGAACAGTGGCTTCACGCCGAGCCGATCGCGCGCCAGAAGGAGCGTCTCCTCGGCCTCGTTCCACACCGCGAAGGCGAAGATGCCGTTCAGGCGGGGAAGACACGATTCGCCCCAGTGGGCGTAGGCGGCGAGCAGCACTTCCGTGTCGGAGTGCCCCTCGAAGCGGTACCCCTTGGCCACGAGGTCACGGCGCAGGTCCTCCGTGTTGTAGAGCTCGCCGTTGTAGACGATCGCGAAGCGACGCGTGCCGTAGCGCCGCTGCATCGGCTGGACCCCTCCCGTGGGATCCACTACGATCAGGCGCCGGTGGGCGAACCCCGCGTTCGGCGAGAGCCAGAGGCCCGCGTCGTCGGGACCCCGTGGAGCCATGGCGGCCGCCATCCGCTCCAGCGTGGCCGCCTCCTGTCTGAGATCCCGTCGCCAATCGACCCAGCCGGCGATTCCGCACACAAGACTTCGCTCCCCTTGCCGCAACG
Organism: Bacillota bacterium; assembly: GCA_021793215.1. Taxonomy (GTDB): domain Bacteria; phylum Bacillota; class Sulfobacillia; order JAJZYS01; family JAJYTV01; genus JAJYTV01. The sequence continues at coordinate 10,636 of JAJYTE010000023.1, read as the reverse complement.
TGGCCGGGATGGCGAGCGTGCGTGGCCGCCCGCCGTCCCGACGCCACCCGTACCGTATTGCGCGGCGAGGCAAACGGTTCCAGAGTGCAGGAGCAAGGGGGAGAGCCGTGAGCGGTCTTTCGGCAGAGGAGACCCCGACCTTCGTCGGCGTCGTGTACCCGTCCGACGCGGACCACATGGGGCACGTGAACATCGCGAGGTACGCGCAGATCTTCGATGCGGCCAACTGGACGTTCTTCGCCCGCAATGGCCTGAGCCGACCCTACTTCGACATGAGCGGCTGCGGCATGGCTGCGCTGGCGCAGGAGACGACCTACCACAAGGAGCTCTTCCCGGGCGACACGGTCGTCGCGTTCACCGAGCTCCTCGAGGTGCGCGAGAAGACGATCCGCTACCGCCACCAGATTCACCGCTCCGTCACCGGCGAGCTCGCCGCGACGAGCGAACTGATCGCAGCGCACCTCGAGCGCTCCCAGCACCGGGCCGTCCCGTTCCCCGCGGAGATCCTCTCTGCGCTCAGGAATCGCGTCGTAGCGCGCCCGGACTAGGCTTGACCGTCCGCGCGGCTCCGCGTAGGATAGGTCGCACGATGCGCGCCGTCTCCGCCGCAGGCGGGGGCGGCGCCCGCGCAAGGAGGCGTCGCTCTGGGCAACCCCTCTCGGCCGCGAGTCGCCGTGTTCGGACTCGGACTGATCGGCACGTCGCTGGCGCTCGACTTGCGGGTGCAGGGCTTCAGGGTCTACGGCTACGACCTCAAGCCAGAGCACCTGGGCGAGGCGCGAAGACTTCAGGCGATCGACGAGGCGCTCGAGGCCCCCTCCGGCGCCTTCGACGCGATCGTACTGGCCGCGCCGCCGCGGGCGAACCTCGGGTTGCTCGCCGCGGGCGCCGCCGCACCGCTCTGGCTCGACACGGGCTCGGTGAAGCAGGAGATCGTGCGGCGGGCCGGGGCGGCGGGACTGCCCTTCGTGGGCGGGCACCCCCTGGCCGGGACGGAGGGCGCAGGACCCTTCGGTGCCCTGGCCGGACTGTTCGCCGGACGCGGCTTCGCGCTCTGCCCGGGCGGCGGGCCACGCGCGGCGGCGGAGGAGATCGTGCGGGCGCTGGGTGCGCGACCGATCTGGATCGACGCGGAGGAGCACGACCGCCTCGTCGCCCGCTCCTCCCACCTCGTCTACGCCTGGAGCTGCGCGCTCGCGGAGCTCCTGCAGGGCGTCCCCGAGGAACTGATCGGCCCGGCGGCGCGCGAGATGCTGCGCGTTGCGACGAGCCCTATCGCACTTTGGCGCGAGATCCTGGAGATGAACCGGTCGGGGGTCGACGACGCCGTGCGCGATGCGCAGGCTGCACTCGAGGCGGCTGCGTCGGGCGACGAGGCGCTGCTCTCGGCCGCTTCGCGGATCGCGCGCAGACTACGGGAGGATGGAGATGGCGGTTAGCGCGGTGCGCGGTGCCACGGTGGCGGCGGAGAACAGCCAGCAGGCCATTTGGGATGCGACGGAGGAGCTCCTGCGGGCGCTCATCGAGCGCAATGGGATCGAGAAGGACGAGGTCGTCGCGGCGTTCTTCACGATGACCCCGGACCTCGACGCGGCCTTTCCCGCCTACGCCGCGCGGCGCCTCGGGTGGACCGACGTGCCGCTTCTTGGCGCCGTGGAGACGGCGGTCGAAACCGCGCCCCGCCGGATGATCCGGATCCTCGTCGAGGTGGAGCGGCCGCAGCGCGAGAAGCTTCGGCCGGTCTACCTCGGGGAGACCCTCTCGCTGCGCCCTGATCTTGCCCCGCCCGGCTGAGTGATATCATGCGCTCAGGAGGGATCGGCGTGGAGGTCATCGCGTTCGTCGGCCCGAGCGGCTCCGGGAAGAGCCATCGCGCGTCGCTCGTCGCCGTCGAACTCGGCGCCGACTCCGTGATCGACGACGGCCTCCTGGTGCGTGAGGGAAAGATCCTCGCCGGGGAGTCGGCGAAGCGCGCCCCCTCGAAGCTCGAGGCGGTGCGGCGCGCCATCTTCGGACACGCCGCCGACGCGGAGCGCATGCGAAGGCGCCTCAGCGAGGTGCCTCCCGAGCGCGTGCTCGTGCTGGGCACGTCCCTCGGCATGGTGCAGCGGATCTGCAGCGTACTGGGGCTGCCGCAGCCTTCGCGCGTCTTGCACATCGAAGATGTCGCGAGCCCGGAGGAGATCCGGCACGCGCAGCGCGTGCGCCGCGAGCAGGGCAAGCACGTCATCCCTGCGCCAACGGTCGAGGTGAAGCGGACCTTCTCGGGCTACCTGGTCGACCCCTTGCGCTTCATCCTGCGCAGCAAGGAGCGCCGCGAGATGGTGATCGAGAAGTCGGTCGTGCGGCCGACCTGGAGCTACCTCGGCCGCTTCACGATCGACGACACCTGCGTGTCGACGATCGCCGCGCGGGCGGCGCAGGAGGCGCCGGGGATCGCCCGCGTCCGAAGGGTGACGATGGAGACGTGGTCGGACGGTCTCGTCCTCCACCTCGACGTGAGCGTCGTGTTCGGCAACCACATCCCAACCGTGCTGCAGGGCGCCCGAGACCACGTGCGCCACATGGTGGAGCAGATGACGGCGCTGAACGTCTTGGCGGCGAACATCACTGCGAAGCGCGTCGAACTGCCGTCGCCGGAGGAGATGCGGCGCCTGATCGGCACGCCGTAGGCGGTGTCCATAACAGATCCGTAACCCGCGGCCGCGATGATGGCCGCAGGAGCCGCCGAGGACAGGGGGAACTGCCTTGCGCCGCGACCGGGTGCTGGTGGTCGAGGACGAGGAAGCGATCCGTGAGCTCGTCGCCTTCCACCTCGAGGAGGCGGGGTTCACCGTAGTGCAGGCGGTGGACGGCGAGCAGGCGATCGCGCTCGCGCGCGAAGAGGAGTTGCAGCTCGCCGTGCTGGACCTGATGCTGCCGAAGGTGGACGGCGTCGCCGTGCTGCGCGAACTGCGCAAGCTCGGCAGGTTGCCGGTGATCATGCTCACGGCCCGCACCGAAGAGGCCGACCGGGTGCGCGGGCTCGAGCTCGGCGCGGACGACTACATGGGCAAGCCGTTCTCTCCGAGGGAACTCGTGGCGCGCGTCAAGGCCGTGCTGCGGCGGTCGGAGCCGGACGCCGAGAGCATCTCGGCGGGCGGAGTGACGCTCGATCTGGCGGCGCATCGCTGCTACGTCGCAGAGCGGGAGGTCGCGCTGACCTTGACGGAGTTCGGGCTCCTGCGCGCCCTGATGGAGCGGCCTGGCCAGGTGCTGACGCGGGAGATCCTGCTGCAGAGAGTTTGGGGCTACGATTTCTACGGCGATGCGCGGACCGTCGACGTCCACGTGCGCCACCTGCGCGAGAAAGTGGAGGAGGAGCCGTCGCGACCGCGCCTCGTCGAAACGGTGCGGGGCGTCGGCTACCGCTTCGCCCAGGCATGAGCACCTGGAAGGCCGGGGCGCTCCTGGGCGCGGGGATCAGTCTCGTCCTGGTCGGCGCCTTCGCGTGGATCATCCAGGGGGCGCCGAACGGGGTCGAACTTGGCATCGTCGGCGGAGTGGGCGGCGCCATCGCCGGCGTGCTGCTGGGCGGGTTTTTGGAGCGGCGCGCGCGCCTTGACCTCGAGGCGGCGACGCGCGCGCTCGACGCCTTCGCCGACGGTCGTCGGACGGAGCGGCTCTACCTCGCGCGCGCCGACGCCGGCGACGTCGGAGAGCAGTTCAACCAGGGCCTCGCGCGGCTGCAGGGCGCCCTCTCGGCGCTCGAGGTCGACCGGGCCCGCTTCCAGGCGATCATCCACAACCTGCAGAGCGGCGTCGTGCTACTCGACCAGCGGCGGCGCGTCCAGGTCGTCAACCCCGCGGCGGAGCGGATCTTCGGCGTCTGGGCGCCCGAGGTGGTGGAGACCTACCACCTGGCGATCACGCATGCCTACGCGCTCGAGTCGGCGCTCGACCGCGTGGAGCAGGGTGAGGTGATGCAGATCGAGCGCCGCGAGGACGGTCGCGTGCTGCAGATCGACCTCGCGCCGGTGCGCGGCGCCGGCGGCGTCCTGCTGGTGGCCACCGACGTGACGGAGGAGCGGCGCCTCCTCGAGGTGCGCAGCCAGTTCGTTGCCAATGTGTCGCACGAGCTGCGCACGCCGCTGACGGTGATCGGCGGCTTCGCCGAGACACTCCTCGGCGGCAGCGTGGACGAGCAGCGCCGGGAGCGCTTCCTGCGCCACATCAACGATGAGACGAAGCGCCTGACGCTGCTCGTCGACGACCTCCTGCGCCTCGCGGCGCTGGAGAGCGGACGCACGCGCCCCGAGCGCGCCGAGGTGCCGCTGCGGGAAGTCGCCCGGGCCGTCGCCGATCGCTACGGCGAGACCGCACGCTCCCGCGGCGTGTCGCTCGACGTCGCCGGTGAGGAGACTCGCGTGCTGAGCGACCGCGACCGCATCGAGGGCATCGTGATCTCGCTCGTCGACAACGCCGTGACGTACACCCAGGAGGGCGGCCACGTCCGCGTCGAGACGGGGCACGGTGCGCTTGGGCCGTACCTGCGCGTCGTGGACGACGGCCCGGGCATCCCGGCGGACGATCTGCCGCGCATCTTCGAGCGGTTCTACCGCGTCGACCGCTCGCGCCAGAGGGCGACCGGCGGGTCGGGGCTCGGGCTCTCGATCGCTCGTCACCTCGCCCTGTCCATCGGCGCCGACCTCTCGGTGGAGAGCGAGCTTGGGCAGGGTACGACCCTCATCCTCTCGCTGCCGGACATGGACCCGCCCGCTCTGTCATAGCGAGCATCAGGGGGCCTTCCGCGGATGGACCGGTTCCTTGGCCACTGGTGGGGGGTGATGATCGCCGTGCTCGCGCTGCTCGCGCTGACCCCGCTGTTGCCGGCGCCCGCGCTCGTGATCGCCGGGTCGACGTCGCTCGCGCCGCTCGCCGAGGCGGCGAGGGGGCCGCTCTCCGTGGCGCTGGGCGGTCGCGTGGAGGTCGGCACGCTCGGATCCTCGGAGGGGCTCGCTGCCGTACGCCGCGGCGCCGCGGACATTGCGCTCTCGGACCTCGCGCTCTCGGCGCCCGGCATCGTCCGGGTCCCGCTCGCGCGCATCGCCATCGCGCTCGTCGGGGCGCCCGGCGTGCCGCGCGACCTGACGGAGTCCGATCTCAAGGGGCTCCTCCGCGGGCGGGTGCGCAACTGGCGCGAGGTCGGGGGGCTGGACCTGCCGGTGCGACTCGTGCTGCGCGCACCGGGCTCGGGTGTGCGCGCGCTGCTCGAGCGCTTCGCCGGCGGGCCGCTGCCCCAAGGCGCGCTCGTCGTGCTGGCGAGCGGCCAGGTCGCACCGGCCGTCAAGCACCTGCCGGGCGCGCTCGGCTTCGTGGAGGCGGCGTATGCGCCCAAGGAGCTCGTGGTGCGCCTGGGCGGGCGTGCACCGTGGGACAAGGGCTACGCGCTGCGCTTCGCGGCCTACACCCTTTACCGCCGGGGGGACCGCCGCGCGAAGCTCGCCGCCGCAGTGCTGCGGCAGGTCGCCCTGCGGCGCGAGGCGGCGCGGTGAGCGCCGGGCTGCGCGCCGCGCTCCTGGCCTCGGCGGTGCCGCTCACCGTCGTCCTGGTCTGGGGCGTAGGGGGGCTCGCGCGCGTCTCGCTGGCGACGCTCTGGTCTCCGCCCTTCGCCTTCGGAATCGTCGGCCTTGGTCTCGGATCGGTGCTGCTTGCGGCGCTGGGCGGCGGGCTGGCGCTCTGGCTCGGCGAGGGCGCCGGAGCCCAGGTCGCGTTCGGGCGCGGCGGCGGCGCGCTGCGGCTCCTTGCGGCGACGCCTGGCGTTGCGCTCGGGGCGGGACTGCTCGCGTTCCTACTGCCTCTACTTCACCGCATCTCACTCGGCGAGGGCGTCGCGCTGGCCGCCCTCGGCCTCGGCCTCATGCAGACGCCGCTCGTCGCCCAGGGCATCGCCGCGGCCCTCTCGGCGCAGGGCCCTGCCCGCGACGGGGCGCTCGCGCTCGGCGCGCGCGCGGACGACGTCCTGCTCGCGCTGCGCGGCGGGCTTCGGGGGACGCGGCTGCGCCTTCTCGGTCTTGCCGCGACGCGCATCGTGGGGGAGGCGGCAGTCGCGTCGGTGCTGATCGGCAATTCCGGCGGACTGCCACGGCTGTTCGCTCCGTCGGGAGCACTCGCCGCGTCGCTTCTGGCGCAGCTGCCGCAGGCCCCCGCGGGCGGGCGCTGGCAGGCGGGGCTCGGGGCGATCGCGCTGCTGCTCGCGCTGGCGGGCGCGGCGGCCGGCCTCCTGGGAAGAGGACACCATGCGCCTGCGCAGCGGTGAGCGGCGTTACTGGGCGGTCGTGCTCGCGACCGCCGCGGCGTGGCTTCTCGCCGCGGCGGCCGCCGGCGGCGCGCCGCGCACGCCGCCGGACCTTGGCGGACTCTTCGCGACCGCGCTAACGTCCGTTGCGGCCGTCGCGCTCTGCGCGACGCTGGGGCTGGAGGCGGGGGCGGAACTGGCGCTCGGCGGGGCGGGGCGGTACGAGGGCGCCGTGCGCGGGGTGCTGCAGGCCGCCGCCGCAGTGCCGTCGGTGGTGGTCGGGGCGGCGATGCTCATCGCCTGGTCGGACCTCGTCCACCTGCCGGCCGGGATCTGGCTCGCGGCGCTTGGGCTCGGTCTCCTGAACCTGCCCACGGCCGTCCTGCAGGTCGCCGAGGACTTCTCGGGCTACCAGGGGATCGCCCAGGCGGCGGTCGCGCTCGGCGCAACCGCACCGCAGGCTGCCCGCGCCGTGTTCCCCGCAGCGCGGCGGCAGGTCGGACAGGCGCTCTTGCAGGCCGCCGGGCGTTCGCTCGGCGAGGCGGCGCTCGTTTCACTGCTCGCGGGCCCGCTTGCGGCGCATGGCGAAGGCGCCCTGCGCGCCGGTGCGACGCTCGCAGCGGCGCTATGGTATCTTGAGATGCAAGGACGGATCGGAACGGCGCAGGCCTTCTGGCCGGTTTCGCTGCTGCTGGCGCTGGCGGCGCTCTCGGCGGCGGCGGTCGAGCTCTTCTTTCAACGTGGACAGGAGGGTCACGCCCGTTGAATGCAGCGAAGATGGAAGCCGATCGACTGAGCTTATGGTACGGCGCGGCTCCGGGACTCAAGGAGATCAGCGTCAAGGTTCCGGAGAACTCGATCACGGCGATCATCGGACCGAGCGGCTGTGGCAAGTCTTCGTTCCTGCGCACGCTGAACCGCATGAACGACCACGTGCCGGGCGCACGCATCGAGGGCAGCGTGCTTCTGGACGGCGAGGACATCTACGCGCGCGGACGGGATCCCGTATCGCTGCGCCGACGCGTCGGAATGGTCTTCCAGCGTCCGAACCCCTTCCCGATGACGATCTACCAGAACGTCGCGTACGGCCCGAGGATCCACGGCCAGCGCAACGAGCGGCGGCTGCGCGAGGTCGTCGAGGAGAGCCTGCGCGCGGCGGCGCTGTGGGACGAGGTGCGGGACAAGCTGCAGAAGAGCGCCTTCGAACTCTCCGGCGGCCAGCAGCAGCGGCTGTGCATCGCGCGCGCGCTGGCCGTGGAGCCTGAAGTGCTGCTGATGGACGAGCCGGCCTCGGCGCTCGACCCCGTTGCGACGGCGAAGATCGAGGAGCTGGCGGTAACGCTCAAGGAGCGGTACACATTGATCGTCGTGACGCACAACATGCAGCAGGCTGGACGCATCTCGGACTACACGGCGTTCTTCCTGAGCGGGCAGCTCGTCGAGTTCGGCCCGACCAAGGAGATCTTCACACGGCCGCAGGACCAGAGGACCGAGGACTACATCACGGGCCGCTTTGGCTAAGGGAGGGATTCGCGTGCGAAGCACATTCCATCAAGAGCTCGAGGAACTGCAGCAGGACGTCCTGCGCATGGGCACGCTCGTCGAGGAGCGCATCGGACAGGCGGTGCGGTCGCTGGCGGCGGGCGACATGCAGGTGGCGAAGGAGATCATCGACGGCGACGACCACGTCGATGCGATGCAGATCGACATCGAGACGCGCTGCCTCCAGATCATCGCGCTGCAGCAGCCGATCGCGAGCGACCTCCGGATCGTCGGCACGGCGATCAAGATCGTCGGCGACCTCGAGCGGATCGGCGACCACGCGGTCGATATCGCCAAAGTGACGCTGCGCATCGCCGGCGAACCCCTCATGAAGCCGCTGATCGACGTACCACGCATGGCGGAACTCGCGCAGCGCATGACGCGCGACGCGCTCAGGTCCTACGTGCGGCGCGATCCGGACGCCGCGCATGAGCTACTGCGCACCGACGACCAGGTCGATCACCTGTACAGTCAGGTGCTGCGTGAACTGCTCGTCTACATGATGGAGGATCCCCGAACGATCCACCAGGCGACGCACCTCCTGTTCGTCGCGCAGCACCTCGAGCGCGTCGCGGACCACGCGACGAACCTCGGGGAAGCCGTCATCTACATGGTTTCGGGCGAGCGCAAGGACCTCAACCACTAGCATTCCGGAGGAAGACTATGGCCGTCGGGCGAGAGCTCGGCGGCCGTTTGACATGCTTTTGGGAAGGAAGACGTTAAGTTTGCGCCGAAACCTGACAAAACATTGACCGTTGTCGCGGCCGGACACTAGTATACCTGACAGAAGGGTGGCCGCGCGCATGGCAGAGGGTCTTCTGGGCATCGGCCCTGTCAGCGGGCTCACGGGACTCTCGGAGCGGCAGATCCGCTACTACGAGAGCCAGGGGCTCATCGCGCCACGGCGCACGCCCGGCCGCCAGCGTCTCTACGGACCGGTCGAGGTGGCGAGACTGCAGCAGATCCGCAAGCTGCTCGACGAGGGGCACACGCTCCACGCTGTCCGCCGCGCGCTCGGCCAGCAGCGCTCCGCGTTGGCCGCGGAGTCGGACGTGCGCAGCCGCCTTCTCTCGGGTCAGGCGTTGCGCTCGCTCTACCCCGTGACGAACCGAGCGGAACTCGAGCGCATGATCTCCCAGCACGATGAGGAGGAGGATGACGTTGACTAGGGATGAGATCCTGGCAATGCTTCAGAGCGGTGAGGTTGAGTTCGTCGACCTGAAGCTGATCGACCTACCAGGGACCTGGCACCACATCACCCTCCCCGCCAGCGAGATCGGGCCGGAGGCCCTCACCGACGGCGTGCCGTTCGACGGCAGTTCCCTGCGCGGCTTCCGCGAGATCGAGGAGAGCGACATGATCATGCTCCCCGACCCCGCGTCCGCATTCCTCGATCCCTTCCACGCGCGCCGTACGCTCTCGATCAACTGCGACGTCTACGAGCCGGGACTCAAGCGCTTCGCGCGCGATCCCCGTCACATCGCGCAGGAGGCCGAGCGCTACCTCCAGGAGTCCGGCATCGGAGATATGGCCTACTTCGGGCCGGAACTCGAGTTCTTTGTCTTCGACGACGTGCGCTACCAGGTGAACCCCGAGGAGTCGTTCTTCTCGATCGGGTCGGAGGAGTCCGCATGGGGCACCGGCGATCTCGGCGCGCCGAACCTGCAGCACCGCATCCGCCCGAAGTCCGGGTACGCGCCTGTGTCACCGCACGACCAGCTTTCCGACCTGCGCGGCGAGATGGTGCGCACGATGATGGACTGCGGCATCGAGGTCGAGCGTCACCACCACGAGGTCGCGACGGCGGGCCAGGGCGAGATCGGCATCCGCTTCGACCGCCTCACCCGCACCGCGGACAACGTGCTGCTCTACAAGTACATCGTGAAGAACATCGCCCGCCAGGCGGGCAAGATCGCAACCTTCATGCCGAAGCCACTCTTCGGCGACAACGGGTCCGGCATGCACACCCACCAGTCGATCTTCCGGAACGGCGAGCCGCTCTTCTACGGCAAGGGCGGGTACGGCAACCTCTCCGAGATGGCGCTGCACTACATCGCGGGCATCCTTGCCCACGCGCCGGCGCTGGTGGGCCTGACGAACGCGACCACGAACTCCTACCGCCGGCTGGTGCCGGGCTACGAGGCGCCGGTGAACCTCGTGTTCGCGAAGGGGAACCGTTCGGCCGCCGTGCGCGTGCCGATCGCGCAGTCTAGCCCGAAGTCGGTGCGCATCGAGTTCCGCACGCCGGACGCGACCGGCAACCCATACCTCTCCTTCGCCGCGATGCTGATGGCGGGGCTCGACGGAGTGAGGCGCAAGTTGGACCCGACGGCACTCGGCTTCGGCCCGCTCGACAAGAACATCTACCACTTGTCGGATGAGGAGGCGGCGAAGATCGGGGCCGTTCCGGGCGGACTCTCGGAGGCGCTTCAGAGCCTTGAGGCCGACCACGCCTTCCTTACGGAGGGCGGCGTCTTCCCGGAGGATGTCATCCACGCCTGGATCGACTACAAGCGGCGCGAGGAGCTGCACCCCGTGAACCTGCGCCCTGTGCCGATGGAGTACTACCTCTACCTCGACATCTAGACCTCGGAGGCGGACGCGGCTTGGGGCCGGCGAAGGGCTACCTTCGCCGGCCCCCTTCGCTTCGCGCGGCAGGACAAGCGTTCGCCACCGAGGAAGCTGGCGAGATATCCCGAGGGGGAGGCGGTGCGTGCCCTCCCCAGCTCCACTCGTCGCCCCCCTTCGGTCCTTCGTTCGCGGAGAACCCGTACCCGTACGATCGGCGCAAGGGAGGAAGCCTGATGAACCAGATCG
>JAJYTE010000068.1 GCA_021793215.1 Bacillota bacterium | reverse complement strand
CCGCCACCGTTGCTAGCCACTACGTCGCGTCGGGTCTGGCCCCTGGCGACCCTGGAACACTCTAAGCAATCCCAAGGAGGTACTTCAATGCGCAACGCCGTCTGGGCCACGAAGACCCCGCCGAACGCCGAGTCCGCTTGCGGTCCCGCCGACCCCGGCCTTCTGTAGTCCACTTCGAGGAGGTATTCCGATGCGCCGACTGTTCGATGTTCTGATCGCCGCCGCACTCGTCTTGGTCCCGGCCCTCGTTCTTACCGTCTCCACCGCCGGTGCCACCGCCTCCGCCACCGTTGCTAGCCACTACGTCGCGTCGGGTCTGGCCCCTGGCGACCCTGGAACACTCTAAGCAATCCCAAGGAGGTACTTCAATGCGCAACGCCGTCTGGGCTACGAAGACCCCGCCGAACGCCGAGTCCGCTTGCGGTCCCGCCGACCCCGGCCTTCTCTAACTCGGGACTTCAGCCGATACACTTCTGACATTAACGCGAGCAACTACGCAGAGTGCGCTTCGCGCTCACCCAGGGAGGTACAACATGACAGCTTCGTCTACAACCAGAAAGCCCAGCGTCGACCTCGACGGGCTCACCGTGGCCCTGCAGCCGGTACTGAATCTGCGTACCGGTGCAGTGCACGGCTTTGAAGCCCTGCTTCGGGGACCGGAGGGCGGTGACGTTAATCCGCCGGCGCTGTTCCGCCGTGCGAGGCGTGAGGGTTGGCACGAAGCGCTGGAGTACCGTGCCAGGGAGCTTGCGTTGCAGGCAGCGCACCGCCACCTGCACGACAAGGAGATTCTCTTCCTCAATGGGGATGCGAACTACCCCATCGACAACAGCTGCTACCCGCACCTCGTCCTCGAGATCAACGAGGCGCGCAACCTGGACAAGCGTGCGCTGAGCAGGCTGCAAAACGACGGCCTTGAGCTCTACCTCGATGACTACGGCGTGAGCCACGGCAACCTTTCGCGTCTACTCGAGGTGCGACCCTCGGGCATCAAGGTGGACCGCGAGATCATCCAAGGCGTGTCAAGGGATCCCCGGCGCTACATGATCGCGAAAGCGCTTGCGAGCCTCGCGGAGAACCTCGGGATAGCCATCGTTGCCGAAGGCATCGAGACCGCCGAGGATCTTGCCGCCGTTCGCGGCGTAGGGTTCGGATTCGGCCAGGGCTACTTCCTCGGCCGACCGACGCTTGTACCGGATCGGCCCCGGCTGCGGGAACTGACCGTTGCTCTGCACAAGACCAGGGCGGCAACTCCCCACCGCGCGACCTTCGACGTCGCCGTCATGAGCTAGCGATGCGCTGAGACACCACAATTTTAGAGGGTCCCGGCCAACGTTGGCCGGGACCCTTGCATCCTCAGGAGATCTCTTCGAGATCCTGCATCAATTCGAGGATCTCGACCTGTGCCTCGAAGTCGAGCGACTGCTGTGCCGCGCCGAGGAGCCGTTGCAGCACGATCGCCACGAGATCGGGGCTGGGGGACTGGCTGAAGTCGGCACCGCTCACCACTGCGACGCCCCGAAACTCCAGCACGCCGGGAAACGGCTGGAACGAGGGGCCCTTTCGCCGCAGCCGTTGCTCAAGGGCTGCGCACCGTCGCCAGATCTCCTCGAGGGTCAAGGCCTCGTCCACCTGCTCGCCTCAGCCTTTGGCCTGAGAGCGCGCTGCGGCGAGAGCCCGCCCGGTGAGCAGGCGGCACATCTCGCTGCGGTACTCCGCTGAAGCATAGGCGTCGCCGACGACGTCTACGTCATCAAGGATGGCGTCTAGCGCCGTGCCGATGGCGCTCTCCTCGGCCTTGGTTCCGAGCAGAGTTTCCTCCGCTGCGCTGGCGCGGTACGGGGTGAAACCGACGCCCGTCACACCGATCCCCGCCGCGCTGCAGACACCTGCCGCATCGAATTCCAGGCGTGCCCCCACACCCACGAGCGCGAAGCCCGAGGCTTCCTGCGGGAGCTTTCGATAGGCGGAGCCGCTGCCCTTGCCCGCGACGGGCACGAACACCGACTCAAGCACCTCGCTCTCCTGCGCGGCGCACATCAGAGGACCGACGAAGAACTCCTCGATCGGTACGACGCGCCGCCCCTCCGGTCCGACGAGCTCGAGTCGCGCCCCGAGAGCCAGCAGCGCCGCCGGCAGGTCGCCGGCCGGATCCGCATGGCAGACCGCGCCACCGATCGTGCCCATGCGCCGGACCTGCCGGTCGCCGGTCTGCTCCGCCGCCTCTCGCAGCACTTGCCAGGTGTTCGCGGAAGCCACCTCGACGTGGCGCGTGAAGGCACCGATGCGCAGTTCAGGGCCGCGCAGCTCGATGCCACGCAGTTCTGGAACGTCCTGAAGGTCTATGAGACTCTTCGGCCCCGCGAAGCGCAGCCGCATCAAGGGCAGGAGGCTCTGACCACCGGCAAGCACCTTGGCGCCCGGCTCCGAGAGAGCTGTCAGCGCTTCGGAGACGCTACCAGGTCGCAGGTACGAGAACTCCTCCGGAATCACTTGCCCACCTCCTGGAGCGGCTGCCCTAGCGGCGTCACTTCGCCCGCCCGTAGCGCGCTGCCGGCGCGCTGCACCGCGAGGACGATCGGCTCGTACCCAGTACAGCGGCAGAGGTTGCCCTCTAGGCCGTGGCGCACCTCATCCGCGGAGGGGTCCGGGTGGTCGAGCAGCAGGTCGCAGGCCGACATCAGCATGCCCGGTGTGCAGTAACCGCACTGCAGCGCATGCTCGTTCCAGAAGGCGGCCTGCAGCGGATGCAGCCCCTCCTGGCGCAGCCGCTCCGGCATGAGGTCCTTGAGGCCCTCGACCGTTACGACGTCCTTGCCCTGTGCCTGCGCGGCGAGAAGGTTGCACGACTTCACCGCTCTGCCGTCCACAAGCACCGTGCACGCGCCGCACTGGCTGGTGTCGCACCCGACCTTCGTCCCCGTGAGTGAGAGATCCTCACGCAGGAAATCGACGAGCAATGTGCGAGGCTCCACCTCGCGCCCCACTGTCCGCCCGTTCACCTTCAGTTCGATCTTCACGGACGAGCCGCACCTCCCAAAGCCTTGAGCGGATCGTCGTCCGCTATCCTCCTGTGCTTCTGGCCCAACCGGGAGAATCCTGCGGATCTGCGTTTGCTATGATGAGCCTACCAAGGTGAAAGGAGCCATGCCATGCGCTGCGCCATCCTCACCATCAGCGATCTGGGCGCGCGAGGGCAGCGGGCCGACACGAGCGGCGACACGATCGCCGAGTTCCTGGCCGCGGAGAAGCACGAGACCGTCTGGCGCAGCGTCGTCCCGGACGAGCCGGACGAGATCCGGCGCGCGCTCATCCTTTGCGCCGACGAGCTTCACGTTGAGTGCATCCTGACAACGGGCGGAACGGGGCTCTCCCCGCGGGACGTAACGCCGGAAGCCACGCGGGAGGTGCTGACCCGGGAGGTCCCGGGCATCGCCGAGGCGATGCGCGCCGCGGGACTCGCGAAGACGCCCCGCGCGATGCTCTCGCGCGGCCTTGCAGGAGTGCGGGGCGGCACCGTGATCGTCAACCTGCCGGGGAGCCCATCGGGCGTACAGGATGGGCTCGATGTGCTGCGCCCCGTACTGCAGCACGCAGTGGAGATCCTGCATCGCGCCCCGACCGATCACTGATCCGCCTGGTGAGATCTGCGCGCTGGGAGCCTTGCAAGGCTCCCCGGCGCGTCCTTTCTTTAAAAGAGGGATCGAAGTCATGCCGACGAACCGCCGTTGATAATTCTGAGCGGAGGTGAGAGCGTGCAGTCGTTCCATGTTCCGAGGACCCAGGCCAACGTCACTTGGAACCGTGATCATCCACCGGCCGTCGTGGTCGATCCCGGCGCCACGGTACAGCTCGAGATCGCGAACGCCTCCGGGGGGCAGTTCGGCAAAGACGCAACGGTCGAAGCTGTCGCGAATCTGGACTTCAGCCGCGTCAACCCCGTTACGGGACCGATCTTCGTGCGCGGCGCCGAACCGGGCGATGCGCTGATCGTCGAGGTTCTGTCCATTGACCTCGACACCTGGGGCTGGACGGCGAACATCCCCGGATTCGGTCTGCTGGCGGACCTCTTCCCCGAGCCCCATCTGCGCATCTCCAAGGTGTCCGAGACCAGGGCGGAACTACTCCCCGGACTGCGCATCCCCGTCGCCCCGTTCATCGGAACGATCGGCGTCGCGCTCGCGGAGCCCGGCGATCACCCGATCGTCCCGCCGAGCGTGCAGGGCGGGAACATGGACATCCGGCACATCACGCCAGGTGCCACGCTCTGGCTTCCGGTCGCAGTCCCGGGTGCGCTCCTCTCGCTGGGAGACACGCACTCCGCCCAAGGCGATGGAGAGGTGTGCGGTACCGCCATCGAGACGAGTTCCGAGGTGACGCTGCGCGTCCACCTCGCGAAGGCCAGGGGCCTCCGGTTCCCCATGGTCGAGACCCATCCGATCAGCTCCCGTCCGGGGAGGGCGATCGCGACGACCGGCATCGGCCCAGACCTCTGGCAGGCTGCGCGGGACGCTACGTTGGGCATGATCGAGGAGATCGGGCGCCGCACCGGCCTCTCGGAGGTCGACGCGTACCTGCTCGCCTCGGTTGCGGGCGATCTGAAGGTCTCCGAGATCGTCGACGCCCCGAACTGGGTCGTCTCCATGCATCTCGAGAAGGCTGTACTGGAGGGAGCGACTTGAGCGGACTACGTCGGGGACTCGGCCTTTGGGAGACGGCAGCTCTATCCATCGCGATCATGGCACCGACGGCCGCGATGGCACTCAACGGATCGCTCGCGGCGTCGATCGCGGGCACCGCCGTGCCGCTCGCCTTCCTGGGCGCGCTGATCACGATCGCGCTCGTGTCGTACTCCTTCATCGAGTTCTCGCGCCAGTACTCCCACCCGGGATCGGTCTACGCGTTCAACGGCAAAGCGCTCGGTGCGCGCTTCGGGTTCCTCTCCGGCTGGGCGCTTCTCTTCACGTACATCGCGTTCACCGGGGCGTCGATGGCCGAACTCGGGGCCTTCTTCCAAACATTCCTCGGTCTTCTGGGAGTCAAGGTGCCGTGGATCGCTCCCGCACTCGTCGGAGGCGCACTCATCTGGTGGCTCGCGTTCCGGGAGATTCGCCTTTCCACGCGCGTCACGCTGGTCATCGAAGGCATTTCCGTCCTGCTCATCCTGGTGCTCGCTGCCGTGATCCTCGCCCGGGGCGGGGCGAGCGGTCTCTCGCTGCAGCCGTTCGCCGTCGGCAAGGCCGGCTTCTCCGCCGTCGCGCTCGCGAGCGTCTTCGCCTTCCTCTCGTTCGCGGGGTTCGAAGGTGCCGCGACGCTCGGCGAGGAGACGGCGAATCCGAAGCGCTCCATCCCGCGCGCGATCGCGATGGCCGTCTTCCTGACCGGCGCATTCTACCTCGTGATCTCCTACACGCAGTCCGAAGGGTTCGGCCTGTCCGCTGCGGGCATCAAGGCGTTCGCCGGGTCGACGGCTCCGCTGGGAGCCCTCGCGCAAACCTACGTCGGCGCGGCCATGGCTGCCCTGATCATGTTCGGCGCGACGATCTCCGCGTTCTCCTCCGCGCTCGGGACCGCCACTGCCGGCTCACGCATCCTCTTCGCGCTGGGGCGAGACGGCCTCATCTCCTCGCGCCTCGGAAATGCCCACCCGAAGCACGCGTCGCCGTACGTCGCCCTCTCCGTCGTCATGGTGATCGCGTTCGCGCTGAACCTCGCGCTCATCCCACAGCTTGGGACGAACGTCTTCGGCTGGCTGGGAACGGTGGGCGTGCTCTCACTCCTGCTCGTCTACCTCGTCACGCAGGTCTCCGCGATCAAGCTCTTCGCAAGCATCGGGCGCTGGAAGGGCCTACAGTTCGTCATCCCCGCTGTAGCCATCGTCCTCCTGGCCTACACGCTCTGGGCCAACGTCTACCCGATCCCTGCCGCACCCTTCAACTTCTTCCCCTACCTGGTACTTGTCTGGATCGTGATCGGCGTCGTCGTCGTGCTGGCGAGTCCGAAGTTCGTCGCGCGCGCGGGCGAGCAGTTCACGAACGAGCAGTTCTAGACGCGAAGAGCCGCCGGGCGCTCGCCCGGCGGCTCTTCGCGTCTTCTCCGTGCCTAGGGATTTTGGGTCGCTGCACTGAGGCAGCCGAGGAGCAGTTGGCGGTCCTCGGGGAACGAAAGTTCGAGATCGCGGATCTCCTGCGCACCCATCCAGCCCACCTGGTGGATCAGCCCGTCGGGGTCCCGCCTACTACCATCGCCTGAGACCACGTCGGCTGCGAAGTAGTGCACCTCGACCTCGATCCCAAACGAGGTCCCTCGCTTGACGAAGACCTCCTCGCGGACGAGGGCGCGGTACCCCGTCTCCTCCCAAACCTCCCGCGCGCAGCACGCGGCCAAGGTCTCCTCACCTTCGCGCATGCCGGACGGGACTGCCCAGAGGGGCGCCTCCCCAGGCGCCCCTTGCAGCACCATCAAGAGTCGCCCGTCGTCACTGCGGCAGAGGGCCGCAGATCCGGTCCACTGCAGCGCGATCGGCACCACCCCGCTTCTACCGGCGCTCGCGCTCCCAGGTGCCGCTCTTGCCGCCCGACTTGCGCTCGAGGCGGACGTCGAGGATCTCCATGCCGCGATCGACCGCTTTCAGCATGTCGTAGATCGTCAGGGCAGCCAACGAAACGGCCGTCAGCGCCTCCATCTCGACGCCGGTGCGCCCCACCGTCCTCGCGAGCGCCGACACCGAGACGCCGTCCGCCGTCTCCTGGAAGTCCACGCGGACGTCGGTGAGGGGGAGAGGGTGGCACAGCGGGATCAGCTCGCCCGTGCGCTTCGCCGCCTGGATCGCGGCGATGCGTGCGACGGCGAGCACGTCCCCTTTCTCCGCGGCGCCTCGGAAGAGGATCTCGCGGGTCGCGTCCGCCATGCGCACCCGGCCGGACGCCTCCGCGATGCGGTCCGTCTCCGCCTTCTGCGTCACGTCGACCATGCGGGCGCGTCCCCGCTCGTCGAGATGGCTCGGGCGCTCGGGCACCGAAATCCCTCCGATCAGGCGTAGATGTAAAAGCCCCGGCCCGACTTCCTGCCGTAGTAGCCTGCCTGGACGTACTGGCGCAGGAGCGGGCACGGCCGGTACTTCGGATCGCCGAAGCCTTCGTGCAGCACCTCGAGGATGGAGAGGCAGGTGTCGAGGCCGATGAAGTCTGCGAGCTGCAGGGGCCCCATCGGGTGGTTCATGCCAAGCTTCAACACGGTGTCGATGTCCTCTACAGTCGCCACGCCCTCGTAGAGGGTGAAGACCGCTTCGTTGATCAGCGGCATCAGCACGCGGTTGGAGACGAAGCCGGGGAAGTCCTTCGCCCGCACAACCGTCTTGCCATACGCGGTGGCCTCGGACTCGACGGTCTGCGTCGTCTCCTCGGAGGTCGCGAGCCCCGTGATCACCTCGACGAGCTGCATCACGGGCACCGGGTTCATGAAGTGCATTCCGATGAAGCGCTCTGGGCGCGAGACGTTCGCCGCGAGACGGGTGATCGGGAGCGACGAGGTGTTCGTGGCGAAGATCGCGCCCTCAGGCGCGATCTGGGAGATGTCGCGCCAGAGGTCGGCCTTCTCCTCGTAGCGCTCGACGATCGCCTCGATGCAGAGCTCCGCTGCGCGGGCCGGCTCCAGGTCCAGTGAGAAGCGGATGCGCGAAAGGGAGGCGTCCGCCTCCTCCTGCGTCAGGCTGCCGCGCTTCACGAGGCGCGCGAGCGATCCCTCGACCGTCCTGCGGCCGCGATCCAGGAAGGCCTCCTGGACGTCGCGCACGGTCACCTCGCGCCCGGCCTGCGCCGCGACTTGCGCGATGCCGCTGCCCATCTGGCCGGCACCGACGACGAAGACGCGCTGCATCAGGCGTCCACCCGCACCAGCGTCGCCTCTCCCTGGCCGCCGCCGGAGCAGATCGCCGCCACGCCGTACCCGCCGCCGCGGCGGCGCAGCTCGTAGATCAGGGTCATCAGGATGCGGGCGCCAGACGCACCGACCGGGTGGCCGAACGCGATCGCGCCGCCGTTCGGGTTGACGATCTCGGGGTCGACCCCGAGCATGCGGGTCGAGGTGACGGCGACGGCCGCGAACGCCTCGTTGATCTCGACGAGCGAGAGGTCCTTCGCCGTGAGGCCGGCCTTCTGGAGGGCGACCTGCGCGGAGAGCGCCGGAACGGTCGCGAGGTATGGCGGCTCCTGGGACACCTGGCCGCTGCTGAGGATCGTCGCGAGCGGCCGCAGGCCCCGGCGCTGCGCCTCCTCCTTCGACATGAGCAGGATCGCCGAGCCGCCGTCGTTCAGGCCCGGCGCGTTGCCCGCGGTGACGTCGAGG
>JAJYTE010000067.1 GCA_021793215.1 Bacillota bacterium | reverse complement strand
CATCCCTTCTGCGCACCGGCCGCCTCTGCGCCGCCCGCCAATCTAGAGGCGCAAGAGCCGCTTCGCGTTTCCCTCGTAGAGCTTTCGGCGCTGCGCTTCGCCGAGGTCCAGCGCCTCGACCGCCTGGAGCGTGTCGCGGATCGACATGGCGCCGCCTTCCGCGTCGAACGGCGCGTCCGTCGCGAAGAGGCACCTGTCCTCGCCGAAGAACTCGTAGCCGCAGCGCGTCCCCGCCTGGCCGCCGCAGAGCGCCGTGTCGGCGTAGAACGACTTGAAGTACTCGATCGGGCGGCGCGGGAGGGTGTGGTCCGGCTCCCCGGAACGCGCGCCGACATGGTCGAGTCCCGGCGCGAGCCGGCCTTCGAAGTAGGGCACCATGCCGCCCAAGTGGTGCGTGACGATCCGAAGCTCCGGCAGCCGCTCCATGATGCCCGAGTAGACGAGCCGGCCCATCGCGACACTCGTCTCGTAGGGCCAGCCGAAGACCCACCACATCTCGAAGCGCGACGAGTCCTCCGCCGGGTAGTCCGGTATGTCCTTCGGCCCGCGCGTCGGATGCAAGAAGACCGTGAGGTCCGAGCGGGCCGCATGCTCGAGCACTGGGAAGTAGCGGGGGTCGTCCAGCGGGCGTCCGGCGACGTTCGTGTAGATCTGCACCGCCGTCGCCCCAAGTTCCTCAGCGCAGCGGTCCATCTCGCGCAGCGCCGCCTCGGGCTCTCCCATCGGCAGCGTCGCGAGGAACGCGGGGAAGCGGTCCTTATGGCGCCTGGAGACCTCCGCCAGCTCGTCGTTCGCCGCGCGGGCCAGTTCCGCCGCCCCCTGGGGCGCGGCCGTCTCGACCGCGGGACCCGCCAGTGAGATGACCTGCTGCAGGTCGTCGAACTGGTCGAGGAGCCGAAGGCGCGCCTCGAGGTCCCAGAGCGTCGGCAGGGCCTCGTGCCGACGCACGAGCGGGGTCCGCTCGAGGCGCGCGAGGTAGCTGCGCGGCATCAGATGGTTGAAGACGTCGATCTTCAAGCGGCTGTCCCCCTGTCTAACGGCGTGGTGGGATGACCGGCACGAGCAGCATCGCGTCATAGGAGCCGCCGGTGTGGATCACGTGCGTCCCGCGGTTCCTGGTGTCCTGGTGCTCGATCGCGACGAGCCCCGGCGGGTAGCGCTTCACGTCGGTGCCCTGCACGACGAGGCGCAGCGTCTCACCCGCGGCGAAGCGCGTGCTCGAGGGCCAGATCTCGATCTCCACCGGCACCGGCCGCCCGTCCGCGGGCAGCGGCTGCTCGCTTCGGTGGGTGTGCCACGGCTGCTCCGGCGTCGAGCGTTCGGCATCCAGCTCGCGGTGCGAGACGCGCAGCCACCCGAGGGCCGCGGGCCCGTCCTCGAAGGCGTTGAAGAAGGCGAACGGCACGAAGTTCCCTTCGCGGTCCAGCTTCTCGAGCGCGACGAAGAGGTCCATGTCGTCGGCGCCCTCCGCGCTCACCCAGAGCCTGAGCTTCGCGTGTCCCGTGAGCTCCGTGTCCTCGGAAAAGGTGTGGTCGAAGCTGACGCCGCGTTCGGCCTGGGCCGGGTAGCGCACCGACGACGACGACTCCCGCGGCGTCTTCGCGAGCGAGCCGTCCGAGGCGTCCAGGTAGTAGGCGCGGTACGTCGTGCGCGCGAGCGGCCACTCGGACTCCGCGCGGCGGCGCGCGACCGAGAAGCGCTCGCGCACCTCGATCTCCACCTTGGGCCATGCGGCGATGCCGCTCTCGACCCCCTTCAGGAAGTGGTCGAAGAAGGCGATCTGGCGCGCGACGTTCTCCTCGGCGTAGTAGTACTGCCACTTCTTGCCGCCGTGGACGACGAGCCACTTCTCCCGCGACGCGATGCGCTTATGGGCCTCCAGCGTGCCGCGGGTGTGCAGGCCCTGGTCGGTCCAGCTCGCGACGATGAAGGCCGGCACCTCGATGCGGGAGAGGTCCGCGCTCTTCTCTCGCCAGTAGTCGTCGAGCAGCGGGCGCTCGCGCGTCATCGCCTTCGTGTCCTCCGCCGGCACGCGCGCGTGCGTGCGCGTCTCCCAGTTGTCGAGGAAGCGCGTGCTCGGGATGCCGCCGTGGAAGAAGAACTCCCGGTACATGTCCGAGCAGCCTTCCCACGGGTTGATCGCCGCGAGGTGCGGCGGCCGGAGCGCCGCGACCGCCCACTGCGAGATCGCGAGGTACGACACCCCGGCGAGGCCGACCTTGCCGCTGCACCAGGGCTGCGCAGCCGCCCACTCGACGACGTCGTAGCCGTCCTCGGCCTCCTGCGGGCTGAAGAAGGTCGCGGCGGCGCCCTGGGAGTTCCAGGTGCCGCGCGGGTCGGGGAAGATGAGCGCGTAGCCGTGCCGGGTCCAGGTCACGGGATCGGGCGCCTCGAACGGCGTGTACTCGGAGATCTTGTCGGGGTCGACGTCCGCACCTGGGAAGAGCGTCCATTTGAGGTGCGGGTGCTTGCCGTAGGGCGCCCACCCGATCACCGCCGGCACGTTCTGCCCGTCCGCCGGGCGGAAGACGTCGGCGTAGATCAGGGCGCCGTCCCTCAGGCGTACGGCCACGTCGCGCTCGATGAGCATGTCGCCGTCCCGCTCGGTGCGATAACCGAAGCCGGGATAGCCCCCCTCCTCCGGTGTCTTGACCCGCCGGAAGAGGGCCTTCGCGTCGTCCATCCGTCCACCTCCAGTTCTGGCAGCGGCCCTCAGCGCGGGCGCGGACCTCCCTGCCGACCGGGGAAGGTCAGCTGCGCGACGGCCGAGAGGTCCTCCTTGCCGAGCCCGACCTCCCCCATCCGCTCGAACTGGCCGCGTGCCGCGCTTGCGAGCGGCAGGAAGGCGCCCGCCTCTAGCGCCAGGTCGAGCGCGATGCGCGCGTCCTTCGCCGCGTAGTCGGCGGTGAGGAACCGGCCGTAGGCGCCGTCGAGCATCGCCTTCGCATGCGTCTCGAGCGCCCGCGAGGCGGCCGCCGAGTGCGAGAGCGCGTCGACGAGCACCTCGGACGGGATGCCGAGCGCGGCGCCGAGCCCCAGTCCCTCCGCCGCCCCGGCGACGTTGATGTCCATCACCATGTTGACGATCGCCTTGATCTTCGCCGCCTCGCCGGCCGCCCCGACGTAGCGCAAGAAAGAGCTGATCCCTTCGAGCAAGGGCTTGGCGCGCATGAAGGTCTGCTCGTCGCCGGCCGCCAGGACGTAGAGCGTCCCGGCGCGCGCGTGCGGCACCGTGCCGAGAAGGCAGGCCTCGAGGCTCTCGCGGCCGCGCAGCCGGGCGCGCCGCGCGACCTCGATGTGCACCTGCGGCGGGATTGTCGCCGTGTTGATGAAGAGCGTCGCGCGTCCCCCCTCGAGGAGCCCGGCGCCCTCGCGGTAGATCTCCTCCATCGACGCCTCGTCGCTCACGGCCGTCAGCACGACGTCCGAAGTGTCCGCGACCTCCTTCGGCGAGGTGGCGGCCCTGGCGCCGATCTCCTCTGCGAGCGCGTCCCGGAGCGCATGGTCCTGGTCATGCACCGACGCGACGCGCTGTCCGACTTCGCGCAGGCGGCGGGCGATGTTGCCGCCCATCCGCCCCGCGCCGACGATGCCGATCTCCCTCTGCTCCACGCCGTCGCCTCCTCGGATCAACGCCGTACGGGCGTCCCTAGCCGGCCGTGTACCCTCCGTCGACGTACAGGATCTGGCCGGTGCAGAAGTCCGACGCGCGCGAGACGAGGTAGAGCAGCGCTCCCGCGAAGTCCTCGGGCTCCGCGAGCCGCCCGAGGGGGATACGGCTGAGCATCGCCTCGCGCGTCTTCTGGCCCGGGCCCTCGGCGGCGTACATCCAGCCCGTCAGGTCCGAGCGGAAGACGGTCGGGGCGATCGCGTTCACGTTGATGCCCTTTGCTCCCCACTCGGTCGCGAGCGTCTTCGCCAGGAGGTCGACCGCCGCCTTGGAGGGGCAGTAGGCGCTGTAGCCCGCAGGGTGACCGAGCTTGCCGCGCGTGGAGGAGAGCAGCACGATCTTGCCGCCGCCGCCCTGCGCCAGGAGCTGCGCTCCTGCTGCGCGGCAGACGAGCCACGGCCCTCTGACGTTCGCGTCCATCACCGCGTCCCAGTCCTCGACGGGCTGATCGACGGTTGCACCGACCTTGTTGAGGCCCGACGCGACCACGACGATGTCGAGCCGCCCGAAGCGGCCCGCGGCCGCCGCGACCATCGCCTCGGCATCCGCCGCGGAGGTGGGCCGGAGCGCCACGGTCTCTACCTCGGCTCCCTTGGATGTCAGCTCCTGCGCGAGGGACGAGAGCTTGCCTTCGTTCGCCCCGGTGAGGGTGACGCGCGCGCCGGCCGCGGCGAGCACGCGGCTCGCCATCTGGCCGAAGGCGCCTGTCGCTCCCACGACGAGCGCGGAGTGACCCGATACGTCGAACAGGGTTGAGGGGTGGGAGGCGCCGTCCCAGGCCAACGCGCCGCTCACTTGGCGGCGCTCCCCGGCGGCGGCGGCATCACGACGAGCATGCTCGCCGGCCGGTTGGTGCGGTTCTCGATCGCCCGGGCCTCCCCGGGCGCGATGTAGCACGAGTCGAGCGGTCCGAGGATGGTCGCGCCCTCGTCCGTGATCACCGTGACCTCGCCCTCAACCACCACGTAGACCTTCTCGAGCGGCGTCGCGTCCCGCTCCGCGCCGCCGGCCGGCAGGAAGTGCGTGAGTCCCACCGTGAAGTTCACCGCGGGGCTCACGTCAGCGCCCTGCAGCCGGAGCGGCGTGCAGTCGAAGTGCTTCATCACGGGGTACTTCCGCGCGTCCTTCAGTCGTGTCACCTGCATCAGCGTGCACTCCCCTGCTCGATCCTGAACTGTCCCGCCGGGTCCAGCATCGCGACCAGCCGGACGATGCAGCCGTCGCCGCCCACCCAGCGCCACGGGAACGCGGCGAGGGTCACGCGCTTGCCGGTCACGAGGTCGATGTCGCCCCCGACGTTCTCGATGCCGACGATGCCGTTGCCCAGAAGCTGGCGGTGGCAGGGCTCCCAGTCCGGGAAGTCCTCGCTCGCCTCGCGACCGGTGTACTCCTTGTAGTCCTTCAGCACGCTCGGCACGAGCGGGCCGTTCGGCTGCGGCCCGATCGCCGTGCCGAGCGGGTGGTCGAGCGCCTGGTTGTCGATGCCGACCGCCTTCACGCCGCGTTCCTTGAGCCAGATGCCGGCCTCCTTGTAGAGCCCGGGCGACTCGACGAAGTACTTGCGGTTGTCGCCGTAGTACTTGTGCCAGCCGGTGTTGATGATCACGAAGTCGCCGGGCTGGATCTGTGGCCGGGCTCTCTCGAGGTCCTCCGGCGTGATCACCTCCCACTTCTCCTTCGGGATCGACACGACGACGCCGGTGCCGAAGCACGACTCCAGCGGCACCTGGTCGATGAACGGCATCCCCTCGATCACGTGCGCCGGCGCGTCCATGTGCGTCGTGCTGTGCATGAAGGTCGTGATCTGCTGCGAGAGCACGCCGGACTTCGCGTGGTAGTGGAAGCGCTCGATCTTGATGTCGGGGAAGTACGGCCAGAGCGGCGCTCCGGCTCCCCACTCGTGACTGAGGCTGTAGAACTCGAGACCCGTACCCTTCGCCATCGAGAACCCTCCTTACTAAGGCAATAGTTCGAGAGATAGAGATAGAGCGACGGAACTGCAGGATCTACTTCCACTCGAACTCCGTGAACCGCCCGTCCCTGAGGTAGCCGGCGTGCTCGTAGAGGTCGAACTGCGGCGGCGAGGCGCAGCCGGTGCAGATGAACGTCTCCTTGGCATCCGGCCACGCGGCCGTGCCGTGGCGCACCAGCGCCGGCGCGTAGAGGATGTCGCCCGCCTCGGTGTCGATCCAGCGGCTCTCGAGGTAGCACGCGCCCCGGCCCGCCGCGACGAACACCGCGTCCTCGGAGTTCGGGTGCACGTGCGGGCGGAAGGCGACGCCTGGCTCGTGGAAGGCGATGTGCTGCGCGACGAGCCGCGTCCCTGCGCCGGGCCAGAGCACGAAGCGCATCAGCCCGCCGTTCATCGTGTAGTGCGCGCCCCGG
Source organism: Bacillota bacterium (assembly GCA_021793215.1). GTDB lineage: Bacteria > Bacillota > Sulfobacillia > JAJZYS01 > JAJYTV01 > JAJYTV01. Next base: position 2,624 of record JAJYTE010000067.1, on the reverse strand, counting down.
TACATGTTGAACACGCCGCCCTCGCGCGCGACGCGCTCCACGCCCTTCGCCTCGCCGCGCTCGGGGCCGCCCAGCTCGTTCTCGCCCATCACGCTGACGCTCGGCACGCTTCCGGGCTTCGCGGCGAGCATCGCGCCGTCGATCGCCGAGCGGTCGAAGGCGCCGTTCTGGAATACCCCGACCTGCTGGTAGTACTCCAGCGCCGGCGGGCAGTGGTACGACAGGACGACGAAGTCCTCGTCCGCGTCCGCGGCGGCCCGGGTGGCGTGCTCGACTCCAGCCGGCACGTAGACGAAGTTGCCCGCGGCGACCGGCACGAAGCCCCGCCCCAGGTTCACCTCGCCGCGCCCGCGCACGCAGATCATGCTCTCCTCGGAGATCAGGTGACGGTGCATCGCGTAGCTGCCTTGGGGCCGGTGGGTGAGCAGATGGAAGCTGACCATCCGCGTGCCGTTGCCTGGGAAGCCGATCAGCCGGGTCGTGCAGCGGTCCCCATCCTCAAACTCGATGCCGTGGTTGATGTTGAAGATCGCGCCGCGTGCGCGAATCTCGTCGACGGTGCGGTTGTGGGCGCGCGCCGGATCGTTTGGGTCCACCACTGAGATCCCTCCTAGGACACTTCGTGAAGCCGGCAGCAGATGCTGTTGAGCTCCTCCGGCCCCGAGCGGCCGACCGCCACCGTGCCGCCGATGTTTACGCGCACACGCCCTGCGCATGCGTTCGGCTCGAAGGAGAAGAGCATCCCCTCCTCGATCACCGCGTCGCGGTTCGGCGGCAGCGCGCGGAACCAGGGGTACTCCTCGGCGAACACCTTCTCCGCCCCGCCGTGCAAGGACCCGAGCAGGCAGGCGGGGCTCATGCTGTGGATCATCGGCGAGAGGTGCCAGGAGCCCGCCTCGAGCACGGGCCTGCCCATCCGCTCGCAGAGCTCGGTGAAGCTGATGCCCGGCCTGAGCGCCTCGAGCCCTGCGTCGTAGGCACGGCGCGCCAGATCGCCGAGGCGGCGCACCTCCGGTGCCACCGGCCCGAGCGCGATCGTCATCTGCTGCTGCGTCTCGATGCCGGCGAGGGTCGGCATCAGCTCGCCGACGATCAGCTCGCCCGCCTGCACCACGCGCGGCTCCGCCGTACCGACGCCCCACTCCGGGGGACCCCAGGAGATCGTCTCCCAGCCGGACTTCACGATCACCGCGGGCTGCGTCAAGGTCAGCGCGTGGCCGTAGATCACATTGGTCACCGCCGTGTAGAGCTCGGTCTCCGAGACGCCCGGCCGCGCGACGTCGAGCATCGCCTGGCACGCGAGCTCCCCGATCCCCGCGCAGTAGCGCGCGACCCGGAGCTCCTCCTCGCTCTTCTTCATCGCGAGGATGCCGAACGCTGGGGACACGTCGACGAACTGCGCGCTCGGGAGCTCGCGCTCGACGCGCGACCAGACGCCGTACGGGATGAAGCCCTCGAGCTCCATCGGCTGCTGGCTCTCGAGCCCCACGACCCCGATGCGGCCGCTCGCGAGGCCGCGGTCGCGGATCGCCTGCACGATGCCGGGGCCGATCAGGCCGGCGCGGATGTCCTCGATCCAGTACTCGCGATGGTTCTGCGGGTCGTCGCGGCCGACGATCCGAAAGCCGCTCCAGGTGATGTAGACCGGCTCGCCGCTGCGCGGGAAGACGATCGCCCCCTGGATCTGTTCGTCGGAGACGTACGTCTCGTACCACTCGCGGCCGCGAAAGCCGCCCACGACGACGGCGTCCAGGCCCTGCTCATCCAGGAAGGCGCGGATGCGCGACCAGCGCCGGTCGCGCTCCTTGAGCGACAGCGTGGGACGCTCCTTGGTGCTCATGCTCTCTGCCTCCTTGCTGTTTCCCGGCCGGGTGGGCGGAGGGGTACGCGGGGAGCGGCGCCTCAGGCGTCCTCCCCGTAGCCCTCGGGCGTCGGCTTGGGCCTCTGCATCTTCGCGAGCGGCAGGGGGCCCGGCATCTCCAGGCGTCCGCCCGAGAAGTAGGTCTCCTGCACATTGCCCGAGACGATCGGCACGGCGAGGCACGACGCCTCGCGCGGGCTCGCGTGGATCCGGATGCGCGCCGCCTCCTGGCGGAAGACGTGGCCGAACGCGGTGGCGCGCAAGGGGTCCGGACGCGCCTCGTCGTCCGCCGCCTTCAGGCGCAGGCCCAGGCGTTCGCCCGGCGCGAGCGTCGCGGCGAACGGCGTGATCGCGACGTCGAGGCGGTACACTTCGCCCGGGCGCAGCTCCTCGCGACGCCTGTGCAGGTGGCGCGGCGCCCAGGGCCGGCTCCCCTCCGGGTCCAGCTCGCGCTGCGAGGCGCGCAGCCAGCCGCGCGAGATCTCGTCCTCGCGTCCCTCCGCGTCGACCTTGAAGACGCTCGCGAACACCAAGAGCTCCGTGTCGCTCGTCGACGCGTAGAGGGTCAGCGCGGCCGGCCCCAGGACCTCTGTGCGCTCGACGAGCGGAGGCGTCCGGTAGGTCAGGGCGCCGTGACCGAAGGGCGAGTCCTCGAACTGCGCCCCGACCGCCCCTTCAAAGAGCTCGTGCTCCGAGAGGGTTCCGTCCTCGTGCAGGTAGAAGGGCAGCCAGCGCGTCTCCTTGAGCGGCCACTCCTCCGCCG
>JAJYTE010000066.1 GCA_021793215.1 Bacillota bacterium | reverse complement strand
CTTGCACCTCCAGGTGGATTGGCTCACCCCGACGGAGCGACGTTCCCCGTGCGCGATGACCAGCCGACGTGCTCTTCTCGGAGTTCGCCGAGCACCTGCCCTAAACCCTTCTTCTGGAAGTTCCTGCACGACCTGGACCTTGCCGCGGTCTGGAGAGTCCTGCCCTTCCGGGTGCAGTACCGTTCCAAGACCTTCTTACAGCTTGCGAGATCGTCCTTCTGGTCATGGTCGGACTTCACAAGGCAGACGTGCCGTGCGTCCGCTGACGCACGGCACGTCTGCGGCCTGAGACTGGAGCCGTCATGGCGACGGTGTCTTCCTGCCGTGTGTTGGGGAGTCCGCTTGCCACGCGTTTCGCATCGCCGGAGTGTCGTGATCGGAATGCCTCGAAAACTCTGGTTGCCGCGTCGATCCCGACGAATTTCGTCAAAATGCTCACGTTGGATCAGGTCGGCCTAGGTTTCGGGCGAACTGTTTGAGCCCCCACGAGCAGCCCCTCCGGCGATAGGAGACGCGTAACCGCCTGGCCCCAGGGCTCCTCCCGGTTCGCCACGAGTGGGCGGTAGCCCGCCCGCTCGAGTTCTCGCGTCGCCTCGCCCATATCTTCCACGTCGAACTCGAGCCACGCCTGCGGCACTGGCAGTTCGGACGGCCACTCTTGCCTGCCGAAGCACGACTCCGCCGCCTGCGAGAGTGGCCAGATCGCGAAGTGCTTGGCCCCCTCCAAGCCGCCCGTGTGCAGGTAGTCCCCGTCGTGCTCCAGGGCGATGCCGAGCACGTCCTCGTACAAGGTCGACGCGGCTCCCAGGCGGTCGTCGGGCACGATCGGGCCGAAGCCCGCCACGAATTGGACGTTCACCGGAATCCTCCCCCATGGCAACTCGGCTGCCACAGGGGAGATTCGCCGCACGGTAAGTCCGGCCTTCCTGCCTTGAGCCCTCTTCGCGTGGCCGCTCGCCTTGCGTGCGCATCCGCGCCACAGCAATCTCTCAAAGACATGGCACACTGGCCCGTGTACGAGTTCCCCCTTTGTTCCCGTCCCCCGCGGAGCGGCCGCTCATCCCGGGCACTCCCCCTCAGGCCAAGGGCTTTGCATGAAGTGCAAGGTTTTCCTTGCGAGTGCAATGCCTGCCTGCTTCAACATGGACCTCAGAACGGGCGCAGCGAAGACGGACGGATCAGGAGCTCCGTCGACACGAGGGTCACCGCTGGTACCTCTTCGCCCGCCAGGATCCGGGTCATCAGGTAGACGAGCTCCTGGCCGCTCTGCTCCGGGAAGAGGCAGATGGCGGTGACCGGTGGCTTGAAGCCGCGCGCGAGGGTGCTCTCGCCGAAGCTGACGACGCCGACGTCCGCGGGGATGCGCAGTCCGAGGTCCGCCGCGGCGCGGTAGACGCCGATCGCCTGCCGCTCGGTGGCGCAGATGAAGGCATCGGGCGGACGTTCCGCAGTGAGCGCGGCGCTCGCGGAGACGCGTGCCGCGTCGTCCGAGTAGTCCCTCGCGATCGCGACGACCCGATCCGACGTGAGCTCGACGAAGGCGGCCTTCATGTCGTCCGTCGAGGAGATGTGCTCCGGGATGCTCAGGAAGGCGGGCCGCTCGTAGCTCTGCTCGCGCAGGTGCCCGAGCACATCGTCCATCGCCTCGCGGAAGTCCTGGTCCACGCGCGGCGTCTGCGGCAGGTCCGGACTCCGCCCGAGCGTCACGGCCGGCAGTCCGGCCTCGGCGAGGGCGAGGGCGAACTCGTCTCCCGGCAAAGGGTCGATCAGGATGGCGCCGTCGATGCCGCGCCCGCCCACCAGCGGCTCGATGAAGCCGGCCCGGGACGGGTTCGGGCGTATCCGAGCGCCACGGCGGCCTCGGACATCGCCGGCAAAAGCAGGCTGAAGTACGGGTTGAAGACGATCTCGGGGCTCGCCATCGGCAGCTGCACGCCGAGCGTCATCGTGCGGCCGGTGGCCAGGCCGCGCGCGTTGCGCCGCGCCCTGTAGCCGAGCTCCTTCGAGGCCCGGAGCACTTTGCGGCGCGTTCTCGTTCACCGGCCGCTTGCCCGAGAAGGCGTGCGACACGGTGGTAATCGAGACGCCCGCGAGCTCGGCCACTTCGAAGATCGTCGGCGGCAAGTTCCTCTCGTGTTCGGCCACCGCTTCGATCCCTCCCTCGCATGGCCGCTGCGGCCGCGCATACAGCACTTGGATGATGATGGCTCCGCGCCCTACCCACGCCCATCCGAGGGAGTTACGGGTTCCGGTACGTCATGGGCACGCCCCGCAGGTACTCGTGCACGCGGTTCCAGGCGGCATGGCCCGCAATCCGGCCCATGATCCGGCCGGAGAAGTCCGCCTCCGCGAAGTGGATGCCGCCGTAGCGACGGGGGACGCCCGCCTGCGACTCAGCGTCTGAGAAGGCCTCCCAGCGCAGAGCGATGTTGGTGGTCGGGGTCAGTCCGGGCTCCACGAGGGACGTTCCTTTCAGCGTGGTATGCGAGGCTCCGAAGACGTCGCTGCGCGTGAAACGTCGCAGGATCTCCGCGCCCGCCGCGCTGAAGGTGCTGCGCCCCGAGTAGAACTCCGGGAACGGCGGCGTCAAGGCTGTCGCCTGCTGGTACGGCAGCCAGTCCTCACCCTCGGTGAGGACCGTTCCCTGTACCGACCGCGCTACGCGCGCACCTTTTGGCCGCGCAAGATGAAGTGGATCGCGGTGATCGGTCGCACCGAGTCGAACGCGCGCTTCGCGTCCCAGGCGAGGATCGACGCGTCCAGCAGCGCGCCGCTGAGCGCGAAGAACATCACGACGTCCTGGGTCAGCGTGTGCCGGTCGCGGCGGGATACGAACCCGGCGAACTCCGACCATCGCCCAGGGGGCGCTTCGGTGCCGAGGTTGGGGGCCCAGTACTCCGCGATCACCTTGCGCTCGTCGTCGAGGTCCGCGCTGAGGTCCAGGATCTCACCACTCTGGCGAACGTACTCGTAGCGGTCCACCGGCAGTCGCCTCGGCCCCGACGGCCGCCGCTCCGACGCCGGCGCCACCGCGAACGGCTGCACGACCCCCCACTGGGCGCCGAGGAAGGTCTGCACGATGAAGCCTCCGTGTCCGTCGGGGAGCCTGACCGGCTGCCAGCGGTTCGGGTCCCGGATCTCGGCGGGCGTATTGATCGGCTGATCGAGGTCATGCTCCCCCTTGGGCGGCGCGAGGCCGAGGGAGTCCATCAGCGCGTCGAACAGTTGCACCTGCCCCGGGAACAGATCGAAGAGCGCGCCATACGCTGCGTGGCTGACGGCGATCGCCATGTTCTCTGGTGTACGGCGGGGAAGGTGGCTGGCGCAGGACGTCCCCAAGAGAGGTTCCGACGGCGCTCACGTCATGGGCCGCCCAGGCGTCGTAGATCGCCGAGTGCAGTACGTTCAAGGCGCGCGCGACCATCGGCGCGCCGAGCCTGGTCTCCCGCATGGCCCCGAGTGCAAGGTTGTTCCACCGTACAACCAGCGTGTCGCGCCGACCGGGGTGACGGTCCTCCGAGGTCCATCCTTCCTCCATGTTCCGATCCCCCCACCAGCTGGACTACATAACATCGTATGCCCGTAGCCCCGTTGGTGCCGGGCGCAGAAGGGGGAACGAGGATCGGTCCCGCGCTACACGAGCGTCCGCCCTCCGTCCACGTAGAGGACGTGCCCCGTCACGAAGGCGGCGCGCGCGGAGCTGAGGAAGAGGATGGCGTCCACCACGTCCTCCACCCGGCCCAGCCGTCCCGCCGGCACGAGCTGCTCGAGCCCCTCGCGGACGCCCGCGCGCCGAAGGTACTCCGCGGTCAGCGGCGTCTCCGTGTAGCCCGGCGCGACCGCGTTCACGGTCACGCCCATCGCCGCCCACTCGCGCGCCATCGCCCGCATCATCTGGTTGATGCCGCCCTTGCTGGCCGCGTAGGGCGCGTGGTGCGGGTGGGCGAGCAGCCCGGAGACGGACGACAGAAAGACGATGCGGCCGGATCCTTGCGCGCACATGCGCCGGCCGACCGCCTGCCCGAGGCGAAAGGCGCTCGTCAGGTTCACGGCGATGAGCTCGTCCCACTGCTCGTCGCCGAACTCCAGCACCGGCTGGCGCAGGTTGACGCCGACGCAGTGGACAAAGATGTCGATACCGCCCAGGCGCTGCTCACTTTCGGCGACGAGGGCGCGGCAGGCCGCGGCCTCGCGAAGGTCCGCGCGGCAGATGCCGCCCCCGGGCCCAAGGTCCGGCTCGACCGCGGAGAGACGTTCCGGGTCCTTGTCGGCGACCAGCACCCGCGCTCCCTGCGCGGCGAAGCCCACGGCGGCCGCCGCCCCGATTCCCCCGGCCCCGGCGACGAGCACGGCTTTGCCCTGAAGGCCGAGCCAGTCGCTCACGGCCGGTTCCCCCTGGGAGGGAACACGTTCACCGTGCGGGCGCCCTCCGCGCCGAGCCTGGCCGCATGCGGAATGCCGCCCGGAATCACGGCCGTCTCGCCCAGGGAGAGCACGACCTCCTCGCCGCCGCAGGTGAAGGTGATCGGCCCGCCGCCGACCACGATCGTCACCTGGTCCTCGGGATGCTGGTGCGTTTCCCACGAGGAGCCCGGCTCGTAGCGGTAGAGCGTGACCGTCAGTTGATCCGTCGCAACCGTCGCACCGAGAACGCCGGGCCGAACCAGGCGGAAGTCCTGGGCATCCCAGTCGAGCGAGAGCGCCTTGCGCGCTGCCATCCAATCCCTCCCGCCGCTCTCTTAGCCGCGACCCGGGCCGAGGTCCTCCTCGACCTCCTGCCGGATCGAGAGGAGTTCCTCGATGACGCGTCCCTCCTCGCCGTAGAAGCGCTGCGCCGGCATCGGCACCGTGATCGCCGCGAGCCTGCCCGCGGCGTCCTGCACGGCGCAGCCGACACCGCAGATGCCGAGCGTGTGCTCCTCGCGGTCGAAGGCGACGTGCGTCTGGCGGATCACCGCGAGCTCCTCCAGGAGCTTGGCGCGCGACACGATCGTGTGCGCGGTGTGCGCCCGCAGCCTGTCCGGAAGGATGCGCTCGAGTTCATCGCGCGACAGCGCGGCGAGGAGCGCCTTGCCGTTCGCCGTGCAGTGCACCGGGAAGTAGGTGCCGACCGCCGACACTGCCTGCAGCCGGCGCGCCACCTGGATCTGGTCGATGAAGAACACCTGTTCGTGGTCGAGAATCGCGAGATCCACTGTCTCGTCCAGCCTGCGCGAGAGCTTGCGAAGGTAGGGCCGAAGCGTCTGGCCGAGATCCTTCAGGGATGATGCGGCCAGCTGGTGCAAGCCCGGTCCGAGCCGAAGCCTGCCGCGCGAAGTGGCCGGTGCCACCAGGCCCTCCGCGAGGAGGGCGGTCGCGATGCGGTGGACCGTCGAGCGCGGCAACCCAAGCCGCTCCGCGAGCTGGCGCAGGCTCAGCCCGTCCGGCTCGTTCTGCAGGGCGCGCAGCAGCTCCGCGGCTCGCGCGATCACCTGGACGCCGACCGCTCGCGTATCTGACTTCAAGGGCTCCAAACCTGTATCACTCCTGACCGATGTGCGCGAGAGGGCGTCATAGCAGCGAATTCCCCAAGCGATGCAGATGGTCGTTCCATGCAGTTTCCTGTCGTTGCTGGTCATTATATCCATCCGCCGGGTGGCCAACAAGACGGGGCCGGCGCGTCACGCGAACGAGAGCTCCGTCGTGACCGCGATCGCTCCGGCGATGCTCCGTGCGACGGGACACTTCCCCTGGTGCACGGAGTGGGCGCGCTCGGCCGCCTCCCTCCGCTCGGGCGGGCAGCCCCGGAGCGTGTAGCGCACGTGGATGCGCCGCAGCACGAGCACTCCGTCCTCGATCTCCACCTCTCCCTCGGCCTCCGCCAGGAGACTCCCCTCGCCAGCCGCGATGTGGCGCGCCTCCAGCGCGCCTCCCAAGGTGCCGGCCAGTCATCCCCCCGCGGCGGCGACGACGTAGTCGAGCGTCGCCGCATGGGGCTCGAGCCCCTCCTCGGGGAAGCCGTAATGCGCATTGATCGCGCCGTGGGTGCTGAAGAAGACCGGCCGTTCCTCCGCCGGCAGCGTCGCGCGGCGCAAGGGGCCGCGTAGGCGCTCGATCCGGACCTTCGAGACGTAGACCACTTCGCCCATCGCCCTCGCCTCCTCGCCTCAGATCTCGACGTTCAGGCTGCGCGAGAGCTTGACGCCGCCGATCGCAATCGCCGCGAAACAGCCGAGCTCCACGATCTCCGCCTCGCTGTAGTGCTCCTTGAGCTCCGCGTAGACCCGGTCGCACTCCTCTCGCCCGGCGTCCGCCACGAGCGCGCGGGCGTAGTGCAGCGCAGCCCGCACCCTGGGATCCGGGTGCTCGATCGACGGCATCGTGCAGGCCTGCACCTCCTGCTCCTCGAGGCCCTCGTCGAGCGCCTGGGTCGAGCGTTGCTGGGCGCAGAAGGCGCAGTCCAGGAGGTCGGCGATCAGGATGCGCATCAGTTCCTTCGTCTTGTGCGGCACCTGCCCGCCGCGGTGCGTCGCGTCCCAGTAGGCCGCGTAGGCCTTCGCCATCTCGGGCGAATGCGCGAGCATCAGGTACCAAGCGGGCTTCGGCGCCGACTGGCGCTCCGCCCGATCCAGCACCTCGAGCACTCCGGCGTCGCGGATCTCCTCGCGCGCCATCGGTGCAATCCTGCTCATAGCCGTCCCCCCACTTCCTGTCCCCGCGTCCGTCCGCCCACCGCTCACCGGCGCAGGCTCAGGAGACCTTCCGCCTCGTCGCTCCCGGCGACGTCGAGTTCGAGAGCGCGCGCGATGCCCGCGAGCCGCTCCACCAGTTCGCCGTTCGTCGTCGCCGGCACGCCGCGGCGCAGCATCAAGGTGTCCTCCATGCCCGTGCGGGCGTTGCCGCCCATCGCGAGTCCGATCGCGGTCATCGGCAGGTTGGAACGGCCGATCCCGATCACCTGCCACACCGAGCCCTTGGGCAGTCCCTGCACGAACGCGACGAGGTTCTCGGGCGTCGCCCGCATGCCGCCGCGCACGCCCATCACCACGGAGAACTGGAGCGGTTCCTCGAGGAGTCCCTCCTGCAGCAGGGTGAGCGCCATGTCGAGGTGTCCGGTGTCGTAGACCTCGAGCTCCGGCTTGACCCCGAGCTCGCGCATGCGCGCCGCGAGTTTGCGTACCCCGTCCGGCGGGTTGCGGAACTCCCCGGTGCCGAACGTCATCGAGCAGACGTTCAAGGTCGCCATGCGCGGCCGCGCCTCGACGAGCTTCATGCGATCCTCGTACGGCACGTCGAGTCCGACACCGGTCGAGAGCTGGATCAGTACGGGACAGGCCTCTTGGATCAGCCCGACGGTGCGCCGGGCCGTTTCGAGGTCGGCCGTCGGGCGCCCGGCCGCGTCACGCAGGTGGACGTGGACCACTGCGGCTCCCGCCTCCCACGCGCCCTTGGCCGACGCGGCGATCTCCTCGGGCGTTGTGGGCAGGTGCGCGTTGTCCTCCTTCGTGGCGATCGGGCCCGTGAGGGCCGCTGTCAGGATCACTTTCGGCATCGTCCGCATCTCCTCATCTCCAAGTGGTTCAGGGCGCCGGCGCTCGGGCGCTCAGGCCCTGCGGCCGGCCTCGAGGGCGACGAGGTGGGCGGCGAGCGCGCTGCGCACGGCGTCGGCGGTTCCGGGCGGCCATTCGCGCATTCCCTGGCCTGTCTTCATGCCGAGCTCGCCCTTCTCGATGTGCCCTTCCATCGTGCGCGACGGCGCTTCGGCCCGGCTCAGGTGCGGCAGCAGGTACGCGTGGATCGCACGCGTCAGGTCGAGACCGACGAGGTCCGCGTTCTCGATCGGACCGAGCATCGAGAGCCGAAGGCCGAAGCTGGTCTTCACGACCTGGTCGACCGTCTCGGGGTCGCAGACCCCCTCGTCCACGAGCGCCAGGGCCTCCCGCCAGAGCGCATGCTGCAGGCGGTTGCCGACGAAGCCGGGCACGTCCCTGCGAACGTGTACAGGGCTCTTGCCCACTTCCCGCAGCAGTGCGAGCATCCGCTCGACCGCCTTCGGGTCGGTGCGATCGCCCTGCACCACCTCGACGAGCGGTATGAGGTGCGGCGGGTTCCACCAATGCGTGCCGAGCATGCGCTCACGGGTGCGCGAGAGCGCGGTGACGTCGCCGATCGTCATCACCGAGGTGTTCGTCGCAACGAGGGCACTCGGCGGCGCGCTCTCCTCGATCCGGGCGAAGACCCCACGCTTCACCGCGAGGTCCTCGAACGCCGCCTCGAAGACGACCTCGGCGTCCGAGACCGCATCCTCGAGGCGGTCTCGGAGCCTGATCCGACCGGCCGCGTCGGGCGGCAGCCCCATCACCCGGAGATTCTGGGCGACGCGTTCGTGCGCTGTCGCGAGCGCCTGAGCACTCTGGTCGTGGATCGCCACGTCATGTCCGGCCTGCGCGAACACCTGCGCGATTCCGTGGCCCATCAGCCCGGCACCGATCACCGCGATCCTCACCATGATCCCATCCCTTCTGCGCACCGGCCGCCTCTGCGCCGCCCGCCAATCTAGAGGCGCAAGAGACGCTTCGCGTTCCCCTCGTAGAGCTTTCGGCGCTGCGCTTCGCCGAGGTCCAGCGCCTCGACCGCCTGGAGCGTGTCGCGGATCGACATGGCGCCGCCTTCCGCGTCGAACGGCGCGTCCGTCGCGAAGAGGCAGCGATCCTCGCCGAAGAACTCGTAGCCGCAGCGCGTCCCCGCCTGGCCGCCGCAGAGCGCCGTGTCGGCGTAGAACGACTTGAAGTACTCGATCGGGCGGCGCGAGAG
>JAJYTE010000065.1 GCA_021793215.1 Bacillota bacterium | reverse complement strand
GAGAACCATTGCTCCATGGTGCCGATGCCGATGCCGAGGTAGGGATTCGCATAGTGCCAGAGGTAGAGCGGATTCTGGCGGATGGTCTCCTCCACGACGGCCCGCAGCGCCTGGTACCAGAGGTTGAACGTCCAGAACTGGTAGCCCGCCGGCAACTGCGGATAGCGGCGTGCGATCGCGAAGTAGCGCCAGAGCAGGAAGGCGCCGATCGCCACGCTGATCAGCTGGGCGGGCCAGCGCGTGCCGAGCAGGACGCTCATGCGCCCGAGCTCGTCATGGTTGAAGATGTCGGAAATGCGCACCAGGACATAGCCGAAGGCTAGGCCCGGCACTGAGAGGTCGAGAAGCCGCTGCACGGGCATGTGACGCCGTCTCGCCGTGATGTAGCCCGCCAGCACGCCGCCGAGCAGGCCGCCATCCCATGCGAGGCCGCCCTGCCATACGTGAAGGATCTGCATCGGATCCTGCCAGAACCAGTTCGGGTCGCTCGTCGCCACAAAGATCAGGCGTGCGCCGACGATGCCACCTACCACCGCCCACATCACCACGTCGCCAAGGGCGTCCTCATTGAGGCCGGCGCGACCGCCGGCGCGGACGATGTAGACCGCACCCGCCAAGATCGAGACAGCCATGGCGATGCCGTACCAGTGGACGCCGAACCCGAAGATATGAAAGGCGTAGGGGCTGAGCCAGGGTATGTTCATCGACGTTCCACCTTCGACGCCACCTTGCTCCGTGCGGCTGCCTCGATGTCCTCCACGAGGTCGTCCGCGTCCTCGATGCCCACGGACAGGCGTATGAGGCCGTCACTGATGCCCAGCATCTGGCGGCGCGCTGCAGGGACTGCTGCATGCGTCATGAGGGCGGGCACGTTGATCAGGCTCTCGACCGCACCCAGGCTCTCCGCCAGCTGGAAGATGCGCAGGCCTGCGACAAAGCTGTCGCGATCGGGCGCGCTGGCCAGCTCGAAGGTGACGATCGCACCAGCCCCTTCGGCCTGCGCAAACTGAACGGCGTGGCCCGGGAGTTCCTCGAGGCCTGGATAGTAGACCCTGGCAACCCAGGATTGGTGCGCGAGCCACTGCGCGATACGTGCCGCATTCGCCTGCTGTCGCTCCATGCGCACCGCCAAGGTGCGGATGCCGCGCAAGAGGAGCCACGACGAGAACGGGTCGAGTATGCCGCCGGTCGCGTTCTCGATCGCATGCAGCCGTGCTCCGACCTCCTCGTCGGCGGTCACCAGCGCACCGGCCATGAGATCGCTGTGCCCCCCGAGGTACTTGGTGGCGCTGTGGACCACGATGTCCGCACCAAGTGCGAGCGGACGCTGCAGATACGGCGTCATGAACGTGTTGTCGACCGCCACGAGGCAGCCCTGGGCATGCGCCAGGGCTGAAGCGCGGCGGATGTCCGTGACTCGCAGCAGAGGATTGCTGGGTGACTCGAGGAGCAGCAGGCGGGCTCCTCTCAGCTCCGCCTCCAGCCTGCCGAGATCGGCTGTGTCGACGAACGTCGCGACCACGCCGAAGCGCTTGAACACCTTGTCAAGTACGCGGTACGTGCCGCCGTAGACGTCGTCTCCCACCACGACCCTCTCACCGCTGTCGAGCAGCGAAAAGAGCGCGGTCAGAGCCGCCATGCCAGAGCCGAAGAGGAGACCCCGCGCACCGCCCTCGAGCTCTGCCAGTGCGACCTCCACCGCGCTGCGCGTCGGATTTGCGGTGCGTGCGTAGTCGTAGCCGCGATAGACGCCGGGCGCATCCTGTCGGAACGACGAGCTGAGGTGGATCGGCAGGCCGATCGCCCCTGTCGCCGCATCGAAACTCGGGCCGCAGTGCACCATCCGAGTGTCAGTCCGCAAGGCTCTCGGCCTCCCCCTGTGCGCGCAGGCCGTGGATGGGGCGGGGCACCCGCGCGGAGAGGCCTAGGTCGAGTGGCCCGTGCTCCGCGGTGAAGAGCCAGACCCAGGGTGTCAGCTGACGCGCCCTGGCCTGGAGTCCGACGTCGTGCATGGCGGCAAGCAAGACATCCACCGTCGGATAGAACTCGACGCGCAGGTTGCCAAGAAGATCGTGCCGGTCTCTGCGCGCCAGCTCGCCGAAGATGCGCCTGCGTAGCTGCGGCCCCGCGAAAGCGATGTCGGCGATGACGAGGCAACCGTGCGGCAGGAGTGCCTCCGCGAGACGCCCTAGACTGCGCCGGCGCATCGCCGGCGAAACATGGTGGAAGGCGAAGGTGCTCGCGATTGCCTCGAGGGGCGGCAGACCTTCCGGCAGGTGTTGGCAGGTGCCTGCCAACACTTCGACCTCAGGCAGCTTGCAGTGCAGCGCGTGCCGCATGGCCGCGCTCGGCTCGACAGCCGTCACGCGCAGGTTGCGCCGCACGAGCCGAACCGAAAGGTTCCCCGTTCCCGCGCCGAGGTCGACGACGGCCGCGCCGTCGCTCGCCACGACCTCCGCGGCCACAGCGTCCAGAACATCCTCGTACCCCTGAAAGACGTCGCTGCCGGTCGCGACGGTCTGGTCATAGGTAGCCGCCCATTCGTCAAACTCCGCTTCGAATCTCGATTCAACGTTCACGGCCTTCGTCTCCCTATACCCCCATAGGGTCTTTCAACGATGCGCAGAGCCTGAACCTGTCGCGATGAGGCGGGGTGAATCTGTTCCCATCTCTCTGCACAAGTGGCGCTGGCTCGAGCGGCAACCTGCAGTTCACCTGTGGTTGAAGGCCCGCGACGCAGGAACGGCTGCGCACGCCCGGGGCATATCCGCTCGCCGTCGCCCTGGGGCCTGTGGCGCGACAAGCCCTCGACACGATCCTGTCAGAGACTAAAGGCTGGACGAAAGATTGGAGACGGCACAGGTTGCCAGCGCTATAGCAGGAACTTGCGCAGGACCGACATGAGCTCCGAGACCGCCTCGTCGGACTCCCCTGCCTGCACCGTCTCCACGATACAGCCTCTCGTGTGGTGCTCGAGCAGAATGAGACCGACCCGGTCCAGCGCGGCCCGGACAGCCGCGATCTGCGTCAGCACCTCCGGGCAATAGCGATCCTGCTCGATCATCCGGTGCACCCCGCGCACCTGACCTTCGATGCGGCTCATCCGCCGCAGGAGATCGGGCTTGTCGCGCAACTGCACACCTTGGTGGAGATTGTCGTGCGTGCCGTGATCGCAGTGCAGGTGCGCTTCGAAACGTCGAACGGCCATCGTGTGCCTCCTTCCCAAACGGGATGCGGGCTGAATCAGCCTACGCCTGCTCCTGCGCCTCGACGGCTTGCGCGTAGCGCGCCCACCAGGCCGCCGCCGCGGCACGGTTCTTGGCGCCCACCTTGCGCAGGATGCGCGAGACGCGGGACTTGACCACGCTGTCTTCCAATGCGAGGAACTCGCCGATCTCCCGGTTTGTCTGACCGTGCACGATCCGCTTGAGGATCTCGAGCTCGTCGATCGTCAGGGCGAGCGGCGCGTCGGCGGCGGTCACCGAACGGTGGCGCAGATAGCCGGCGACGAAGCTCGCCACCTGCGAATCCATCGGGCTGCCGCCGGCATGCACGCTCCGCACGGCTTCGATCAGAGCCTCCGGTTCCACGTCCTCGATCAGGTAGCCCACCGCTCCCCGAATGCCCATGACGAGATGCACCATGGTATCGGGATCCGTGTGCGGAGCTATGAGGATGACCCTGCAGTCCCTGCCCTTGCGCTGCTCCGCGCGAAAGGGGCTCAAGTCGATGGCCAGCGGGTTGCAGAGGGCGACCAGCGCGACATCCGCACCGGACGTCTCAAGGATCTGCGCTGCCTCCGCCACGGATGCGGCCTCGCCCACGACTTCGATTCCCGCCTGGCCTCGCAGTGCCGTCTGCATGCCGAGTCGCATCACAGCCCTGTCCGCAACGGTCAGCACGCGAATGGATTTGGCTCCCGTCATCTCGAACTCGCCTCCCGGGCCCGTCACGTGTTGTCTAGAGGTGTGTGCCACAGGGTGCCGGCTACTGGGTCAGCTTGGCCGCACGGAAGCGGCGCATCGGGTCATAGCGCTTGAGCAGCGTGGAGTTGGTCGTGACGGAGACGGAGCTGAGAGCCATGGCCGCGCCGGCGATGACCGGGCTCAAGAGGCCGAGGGCGGCCACCGGGATGCCTACGATGTTGTAGACGAGGGCCCAGAAGAGGTTCTGGTAGATCTTGCGGATCGTGGCACGGCTGAGGTCGATCGCGGCGACCACCCCGCGTAGATCTCCGGACATGAGCGTCACGTCGGCCGCCTCGATCGCCACGTCGGTTCCGGTGCCGATCGCGATGCCAACATCCGCCGTCGCGAGAGCAGGCGCATCGTTGATGCCGTCGCCCACCATCGCGGTGACGAGACCCTGGTCCTTGAGGCGCTGTACTTCCTGTGCCTTGTGCTCCGGTAGGACCTCCGCCCGGATGTCCTCGGGCGGGATCCCGACCTGACGCGCGATCGCCTCGGCTGTGCGCCTGTTGTCGCCGGTGATCATCAGCACCCGGATGCCCATTTCGTGCAAGGCGTCGATCGCCTCGCGGCTGCCAGCCTTGACCGTGTCGGCGACCGCGATGGCCGCAAGTATGGCCTGCTCGTCGGCGAGCAGCATCACCGTCTTGCCTTCGGCCTCCAGTGCCTGCATGCGCTCCTCAACATGTGCGCTGTCCACTCCGACGGCCGCCATCAAGGCACGGTTGCCCATCATGTACCGCTTGCCTTCCAACGCCGCCCGCACGCCCTTGCCCGGGACCGCGGAGAAGTCTTGCGTCGCCTGCGGACTGAGCCCCTTTGCCAAAGCGTGATCGACGATCGCTTGCGCAAGGGGGTGTTCAGAGCTGCGCTCGAGCGCGAGCGAGATCTCGAGGGCTCGCTCTTCTGACATGTCGCCGAACATCTCCACGTCGGTGACCTCGGGCTTCCCTTGCGTGATGGTGCCGGTCTTGTCGAGCACGACCGCCTTCAGCCGACCGGCGCGCTCAAGGTGTCCAGCCGCCTTGAACAGGATGCCGGCCTGGGCACCGCGGCCCGATCCCACCATGACCGCCGTCGGTGTAGCGAGGCCAAGCGCGCAAGGGCAGGCGATCACGATGGTCGAGATGCCCGCCAGGATTGCGAGGGTGAAGTTGTGGCTGACGAGCATCCACACGACGAACGTGAGCACCGCCACGCCGATCACCGTCGGCACGAAGTAGTTCGAGATTACGTCCGCAAGGCGCTGAATGGGCGCCTTGGAGCCTTGCGCCTCCTCCACGACGCGCACGATCTGCGCGAGAGCCGTGTCCCGCCCGACCTTGGTCGCGCGGAAGCGGAAAGTGCCGGTCTTGTTGATCGTGGCGCCGACGACCTCGGATCCCTCCTGCTTCTCCTGCGGCAAGGACTCGCCGGTCAGCATCGATTCGTCGACCGACGAGTAGCCGACCGTGACGATCCCGTCCACCGGGATCTTCTCGCCAGGTCGCACGACGACGATGTCGCCGACCTCGACTTCCGCCACAGGCACGTCGACTTCCTCGTCGCCCCGGACGATGCGCGCCGTCTTGGCCTGTAAGCCCATGAGCGACTTGATGGCCGCCGACGCGCGGCCCTTCGCGACAGCCTCGAGCAGCTTGCCCGTGATGACGAGGGTGATCAGGACGGCGCTCACCTCAAAGTAGGTGCCATTCGGCGAGACACCTCCGGCGAAGGCGGCGGACAGGCTGAAACCGTAGGCGGCTGTCGTGCCGAGCGCGACAAGGACCGACATGTTGGCGTTGCGATGCTTGAGGTTGTAGTAGGAGTCCAGATAGAACGTCCAGCCTGGCCAGAACTGCACCACCGTGCCGAGAACGAGCTGCAGCCAGTAGTTCGAGAGATCCGTGAGCCACGCACCGTGTACGCCAAACCCGTTGAAGATCATCGCAACGAGCAGGGGCAGGGAGAACACTGCGCCAATGACGAGCAGGTTGCGCCAGCGCTTGATCTCCCGCGCGGACGCATCCTCCTTGGGAGCGCCGTCAGTCTCGGGGATGCTCGCGCCATAGCCCACGTCCTTGATGGCGTGGACCATCTCCTGCGGCGTCACGGCTCCCGCACTGAACTCGACCATGGCGATATTGGTCGCCAGATTGACGTTGGCCGACAATACTCCCGGCAGGCCGTGCAGGGCTCCCTCCACGGTCTGAACGCAGCTCGCGCACGTCATGCCGTCGATCTCGAGGCGCTGGCGCTCTGTGCGCACCTCGTAGCCGCGGTCCTTGACCGCGTCGATCATCTTTGCGAGATCGACCTTCTGAGGAACGTAGCGCACGTTCGCCTTCGCTGTGGCGAGGTTAACATTGACGTCCACCATCCCGGGCAGCTCCTCGAGTCCCTCGGTAATGGTCGCAACGCACATCGCGCACGTCATACCCTCAATGTCCAGGACCGCTCGCACGTCCTGGCTGCCCGCCGCACCGCCCTGTCTGATGTCGCTCATCACAGATCACTTCCCCAGGTTCTCTTCGCGTTTGGCTCTCATTCCCCCGGCAGCCGGTCGCCAGCCACAGGCGACTGACGACCGGCTGCCATCCCGGCGGTCTGCTCTCAGCAGCAGTGGCCGCCGCCGTGGTGGTGGTCATGGTCTCCCTCAGGCGCCAGGAACTGCATTGGGTCCTTGTCGAACGTGCGCTTGCAACCGGGCGCACAGAAGTAGTATGTCGTCCCGTTGAACTCGCTCGTGGCCGCCGCCTTCGACTCCTCGATCTCCATGCCGCAGACTGGATCCTTAGCCATTCCCCGACCTCCAACCTATCTTGCTTGGACCCCGGATGCGGTGTCCGCGATTACTATACCCCCGTAGGGTACCAAGTGCAACCCTCTGTTCGCACGGGCCTGCAGAACGTTCGAGGTCAGCCTGTGCGCACGTTGGGCGGAGCATTGATGGGCTGCTGGACATCCCGGATCGCACAGAGTTACGTCTACTCGCACTCGCGTGCCGATTTGCCCACTAGGCGCGACCGACAGGAGCCTCTCGCCAGAAAATCGGACTTAGCCGTCTAGCCTCGGTCGTCAGCCCACTTGCCAGCGGCGCCGTAGGCTGCCCCCGCTTTGCCTGCCGACGCGCCGACAGGGCCCATCTCTTCGAAGCACTACTCGCGTCCTGCCTGCGAGCTGTTGGCATACCGTGCGCAAGCCAGTGGCAAGCCGGATTTCGGCACGGAGTGCATCATGCGCACTCGCCCCGCTGTTGCGCCGGACGGCTTGCGGAGCATGGAACATTCAGCGTCTCGCTGGTCTCATCTGCTAGATGACCATGACCTGCATGGCTGACACCGATGCCGATAGTACCCCCCACCCGTACTTCCTTGTGCCAAGTTACACAAAGCCCAATGGACCTTTCTGCTGCATTGCCAGAGATGAGATCGTAGGAGCGCAGCCTAGATACCCCACCAGGGTACCCGTCAAGGCAACTGCACAGGGACGCTGCAGGATGACATCCGCAGTGTCTAACAAGGGAGGGCTCGCGATGGTCTCAGGCACCACAAAGTCGCGCGTGCATGTCGACATGCCGGCTGGCTGGCTGGCATTCTGGCGGATCGGCTTCGGACTCATCTGGCTCGTGGACGCGTGGTTCAAGTGGCAGCCGAGTTTCGTCAACGGTTTCGTTGGCTATCTTTCCGGCTCAATCAGCTCCAGCCAGCCAGGCGTCGTGAACGCCTGGATCCGGCTCTGGGTCAGCATCATCCAAACCAATCCGCACCTATGGGCCACCCTGGTCGCATTAGGTGAGACAGTCATCGCCCTCGCCTTGATCCTGGGCGTGGGCACCCGGCTCACCGCGGTGGTAGGTGGAGTGCTCGCCCTGATCATCTGGACGACGGCAGAAGGATTCGGCGGACCGTACGGTGCTGGCGCGACGGACGTAGGCGCGGCCATCATGTACATTGGCGGATTTGCTCTGCTGGCCTTGACCCAAGCTGGCTACGCCTACGGACTGGACGGAAAGTACCACCTTACTGGCTGGTCGTGGCGCAGGGCCCACGAGGTCAACGCCATGCAGGAGATGCGACAGGCCAGAGCTTAGTTCCCGCATCATCCTCAGACCCTTGGGCATCCCACATGCAGCGGCCCCGTCACGCCGGAAACGGCTGATGGGGCCGCTGCACCGCTATTCCCCGCAGGGTCTCCGGCAGGCTTGAGATCGGGATGATCCCTGCAGCCCACGTACGCGCGAACGCCTGTGCGCGCCATGGCGTGGTCTTAGGCTAGGCAGGCGGCGCATAGCTGCTCTTGAGGTGGCCTCGCATGCAGCATGGGACGCAGATGCCCGAGGAGACGGACGGCCTCCGTAGGTCGCTCTTGCTGAGCTTCGCCGGAGCCACAACTCTACTCTGGCACGCGGACGACCTTGTGCTTCTCGGAGTGATCGTGACCCTGGTGACGCTCGGCATGCTCACTCAGCGGACCAACACGGAGGGGCTGGACCAGGCCATGGCGGGCATGACCGGCGGAACGATCGGCGGATTCCTCGGCGCCGGTGCATCGCTTGTCCTCATTGCCACGTGGCAGCGCGTGGCCCCGCCGTCGTCCATGCCGATTATGACTGCCTCGATGGCAGGCATGATCGGAGGCGCCTTGGGTGGGAGTTGGCGCCTCATGTGCGCGCAAAGGCGGTTACCATCGGCACGCCGCCGTCGTATCGGCTGACGTGGGGCCGCAGAGTGCGCGTCTCCGCTCGTGAGGAAGCGCCAGGAGCTACGACGTTGAACTGTGCTGCTCGCACTCCGCACACGCGCTAGATCTCAGCAGTACCTGCGGTCCGAGCACACTTTGGCGGCACACGAGTCGAGCAGCTGGGTTGTGCGTTCGTCGCTGGCACCAGCGATCACGCTGCTGCCAGCGGCGATATGCCGCCGCCACCACTGCATGGCATGCTGGCACGCAGCAATGGCGCGAGGCGCTCTGCGCCCTGCGCCCTGCGCCCTGCGCCCTGCGCCCTGCGCCCTGCGCCCATCTGATCTTCAATGCTTT
>JAJYTE010000064.1 GCA_021793215.1 Bacillota bacterium | reverse complement strand
TGGGTGCGCATGCGGGAAGATCTGCGTTTCTCCGGCAAGATCGTGTCGGCGACGGTATCGCGGACGGCGGATCGCTGGTTCGTCTCGATCACCGTCGATACGGATGATCCGCCCAGGCGTCCTGCGCAGAACGAAGGTGCGGTCGGCGTGGACCTTGGTGTACTCGCCCTGGCTACGCTGTCGACGGGCGAGCGCATCCCAGGTCCCAAGGCGTGCCCTGCCTGCGGCACCGTTCATGACCGGGACCTCAACGCAGCACGGAATCTGGCTGCATACGCCGTGAGTTCCACGGTGCCGCCTGTGGAGGGGAAGGCTCTGACGGCGGTCTTCTGACCGCCGTGAAATCGGCCCCGGCGAAGCAGGAAGTTAGCGCTAAAGCTTATCTTTGCATAGGTCTAACGGAACGGAGTCGGAACGATGGATGTGACCTTGTACACCGATGGAGCCTGCTCCGGAAACCCAGGCCCGGGCGGCTGGGCGGCAGTTCTGATCGCCGGGGACCGGACGAAGGAGATCTCCGGATTCGATGCGGCGACGACGAACAATCGGATGGAGATCATGGCGGTGATCGAAGGATTGAAGGCACTGAGGGCGCCGAGCACCGTCCACGTGCACTCGGACTCCTCGTACGTCGTGAACGCGTTCCGCAAGCGATGGCTCGACAACTGGCAGCGCAACGGCTGGCGGACGAGTTCCGGCAAGCCGGTGGAGAACCAGGACCTCTGGCGCGAACTACTCGCGTGTGCTGCGCCGCACCGGGTCGTGTTCGGTTGGGTGGAGGGCCACGCCAACGACAAGATGAACAACCGCTGCGATGAGCTCGCGCGACTTGCGATCAAGGAGCGGGCTGGCATCGGGCAGTAGAACGGCCCCCCGGGCGGCCGAGCCGCCCGGGGGTAAAATGGACTCCCGGCTACTGCGTCATCTTGGCGGCGATGCTTGCGACGACGGCGCGCGGCAAGAGCGGCATGATGCGGATGCCGAAGCGGTTCATGGCGCCGACGACGTGCCGGGACTTGCCGCGCGCGAGGGCCCTCAGCCCCTCGCGCGCCACCTGGCGCGCAGGGACGGCACTGGGCGGTGGGGTCATCCCGGCGCCCAGGAAGAACTCGCTCTTGGTCGCGCCGGGGTAGAGCGTGAGGTAGCGGACACCTGTCCCCTTGAGTTCGAAGGGCAGCGCCTCGCCCAGCGCATGGACGAACGCCTTGCTCGCGGCGTAGGTCGCCATCTTCGGAGCGGGAACGAAGACGATGCCGGAGGCCACCTGGATCACGCTGCCGCGGCCCCTCGAGACCATGCCGCGGAGGAACGTGTGGGTCCAGTCCAGCAGCGCCCTGCTGTTCAGGTCGATCATCTCGTGCAGGCGAACCGGGTCGGCGTCCAGGAAGGGGCTGTAGTCGCCCCGGCCGGCGTTGTTCACCAGCAGGTCTGGCACGAGCCCGCGTTCCGAGAGATGCGAGATCGCCTGCTCTGGAGCCCCCGGCGCGGCGACATCCAACACGAGGGACTCCGCCGCGCCCGCGGGGAGTCCGGAGAGGACCTCCTCAATGCGGTCCGCGCGACGGGCGATCAGAACGACGTAGTGGCCCTGGGCGCAAAGCTCGGCGGCGAAGGCCGCACCGATGCCCGACGATGCTCCCGTGACGACGGCGCAGTAGCGCTCGGCGATGGCAATGCCCTCCTGTCAGAGAGATTGTAGCGTGCCGCGGCAGTACCTGTCGCCTCTCTGTCCGCGGGTGCACGTGAAGCGCTTTGGCAGCGTCCCCACCGTAGGGCGAGACGGCAGGAAAGGGAAGCGCATCGAAGAAGTTCCCTTGAATGGCATTCAACCTGCCCATTGAGGGTGGCCTTTTGCGTGGCTGACGAACCGACCACCGCCAGGACGTCCGAGCTGCAGATGATCGTGGACACGCTGCAGCGGCTTGAGGCGAGCGATGCCGGCGGTGCGTTCCTCGAGATCGCCGTGCAGGCGACGATGGAGCTTGCAAGCGCGGACCATGCGGCGCTCGCGGTACGGCACGCCGACGGCGGCATGCGTTACGCGCGAAGCGTCGGCTTTCCCCCCGAGATCGCGTCGGTGATCCTTCATTCGCTCTCCCCTGGCGCGGAGGAGGTGCTTCGCGTCGGGGAAGCGCTGTTCATCGAGGACTACCAGCAGGACCCGTTCGCGCACGCGCTCCTGCGCCGCCACGGGGTGGCGAGCGTCCTGCATCTCCCCATCCGCGTCGGCGGCACGCTGGTGGGCGTGCTGAGTTTCGGGTGGCAGTCGGTGACGCCGCGCCCTGAGGGGCAGCGGGCCGTCATCCTTGCAGGCGTGGCGGAGCAGGTCGGGGTGGCGCTGGAGCGCCAGGGTCTGCTCGAACGGCTGCAGTCCCTCGAGGCGCGCTCCGAGCGCCTCGAGCATTTCCACACGGCGCTCCTTGCCGCGACTGAGGTGCTGGTGCAACGCCGCCGGGCCGAGAGCCTCTTTCAGGAGATCTGCATGATCCTCGTGCGGCACACGGGGCTGCGACTCGCCTGGATCGGGCTGCGCGACGAAGGGTGCGTGCGTCCGCTCACACATGCGGGCGAAGCCGGCGCGTACGCCGACCTCCTCGCCACGAAGCCTTTCGAGGAGGCATGGTTCGGGCCCGCGCCCGATTGCCTGAGGAGCGGCCGACCGGTCGTCTGGCAGGACGAGACGGCGCCCGCCGCGCAAGCGCTGTTCGCGAGAAACGCCGCGGACTACGGCCTGGGCTCCGCGACCGCCTGCCTGCCGCTGCGCGTCGAGGGGAAGGTCCATGGCCTACTGGCCGTGTACGCGGGTGAGCCGGGGTACTTCGCGGAGGACCTGATGCTGCTTCTGCGCCGCCTGGCCGACGGCATCGGGTTCGCGCTGCTGGATCTGGAGGAGGCCGAGCGCGCGAGGTTCCTCTCGCGCCACGATCCGCTGACGAGCCTGCCGAACGAGGTGTACCTGCGCGAGACGATCGAGGCGCGGGTCGCCGCCGCGCGGACTCGGGGCGACGCGCTCGTGGCCGCGCACGTCGTCGTGGCGGACTTCATGGAGGCGAACGACGCCCTGGGTTACGCGAAGGGCGATGCGGTCCTGCGGGAGGTAGCGGCCAGGCTACTCAGCGTCGTCGGGGTGGACGACCTCGTCGTCCGCGTGGGCGGCGCCGAGTTCACGCTGCTCGTGGCGGGACTCGAGGACGAGGAGGCGGCCGTGGCGTTCGGACGGTCCACGGCGGCGGTGCTCGAGGCCCCGATCCACCTCGGGAACGAACGCTTGGAACTGCGGGTGAACGTGGGCATCGCACTCCACCGGCTCGACGGCGGAAGCGCGCCCGAGCA
This sequence comes from Bacillota bacterium, assembly GCA_021793215.1. Taxonomy (GTDB): domain Bacteria; phylum Bacillota; class Sulfobacillia; order JAJZYS01; family JAJYTV01; genus JAJYTV01. The sequence goes on along the minus strand of JAJYTE010000064.1, from coordinate 5,699 downwards.
AGTGCTCCGGCACGCGCACATGGCGGTCTTCCGCGCGGCGTCCGCAGGCCCCGGGGCGGTCGTCTGCTTCTCGCCGGAGATCGAGCGGGAGATCTTCAGTCGCCAGAAGCTGCGCGAGCAGATCGCCGCCGGGCTCGCGCGGCGCGAGTTCTGCCTGCACTACCAGCCGCAGGTCGAGATGCACTCGGGGGGCCTTGTCGGCGTGGAGGCGCTCGTCCGCTGGCTCCATCCGGAGCGGGGAATGCTCCAGCCCCACGACTTCCTGCCGGCGATCGAGGAGCATGCGCTGCTCGTTCAGCTCGGCGACTACGTGCTCGACAGCGCGCTCTCACAGATGGAGCGGTGGAAAGCAGCCGGCGTCCACACGCGCGTGAGCGTGAACGTCGCGGCGATCCAGCTGAAGGACCCCGACTTCGCGGAGCGGGTTTCCAAGGCGCTCTTGCGCCACCCGGCGGTGGACCCGCGCGACCTGACGCTGGAGATGGTCGAGTCCGCCGCGATCGGCGACACGGAGCGCACGATCGCTGCCATGCAGGAGACGAGGAGACTCGGGGTGCGGTGGGCGCTCGATGACTTCGGCACCGGCTACAGCTCCCTGACGCACCTGCAGCGCCTGCCGGTCGACGAGGTGAAGATGGACCAGAGCTTCACCCAGGCGGCGCTGGCCGACATGACGAGCCTCTCGATCATGAACGGCCTCGCGGCAGCGATCCTGCCGATGCGACGGGTGCTGGTGGCGGAAGGAGTAGATGACGTCTCGCAGGGCCCAGCCCTGCTGGACCTCGGCTGTTCGATCGGTCAGGGCTACATCATCGCGCGTCCGATGCCGCCGGAGGAGCTTCCGGCCTGGATCTCCACATGGCGTCCGGACCCCGCTTGGCAGCGCACGCGGGTGAACCTCCGGCGCTGGGACCACCTGCTGCTGCTCGCCGGATGGCAGGAGGAGGAGGCACACCTCGTCCAGCTGGCGCTCGGGACGCTCCAGAGCGAGGCGCCGCCGACGAGCCTGCCGGACGTGGACCGCTGCCGGCTTGGCCTGTGGTGCAACGGCCCCGGCAGGGAGACATTCTCCTCCCTCCCGCTCTTCCAGGAGATCGACGGCCTGCATCAGCAGCTGCACGGCACGATCTATGAGATGCTGCGGCGGAAGGACGCCGGGGACGAGGTTGGCGCCACCCTGGAGTCGTTCGAGCTGACGCAGTGGAGCGCGGACCTGATCGCACGCATCGAGGAGCTCTACGCGGCGGTGCTGCAGACGAGCTAGGTCCGGCGGTCAGGCGTTCTCCAGCGGTCGGCTGTACGCATGCCATGCGTTGACCAGAACGTGAGCTGCAATCGGGGCGAGGATCGTTCCAGTCCAGACGTAGATGCCCCCGGCGACCAGTCCGAAGCTGAGGTCCGCCAGCGTTTCGCGCACGCTGCGCCGCAGGCCGCCAAGACGCGCGGCCTCATGCGCGAGCGTGAACAGCACGGACGTGAAGAGGACGGACGGGAACGGCCCGAAGGACGGCAGCGCGAGGGCGAACAGGATGCCGCGGAACAGGAGTTCCTCGTCGATGGGCGCGAGGATGCCGTGGGCGAGGAAGTCGCCTCCGAAGCCGGACGGCCTATAGCCGGCCGGCGGCTTCTCGAGCCCGCGCACGAAGACGAAGGCGTAGACGGCGAGCGCCGTCCAAAGCAGGCCGAGCAGCCAGGGCGAGTGCCACGGGCGCGACCCCAGGTGGATGGGCAGCCAGGTCAACGATAGGAGGATCCAGAAGGCGATCCCGATCAGCGCAGCGAAGCCATCCCGCCCGAGCAGGCGCGGAGGGCGCGCGAGCGTTGCGATCAGGGTGGGGATCACGAGCCAGGAGATGACCAGCAGTACCGAGTAGAGTACGAGCAACTGGTGCCCTCCTTGGGGTGAGCACTTCGCCGATCTGGGCCGCAGAGCCTGCGGGCAAGGAGAGGGTATTCCATGCGCATCGCACTTTGCCAGATGGACATCGCCAAGGGAGACACCGAGGGGAACCGGCAGCGTGCAGCCGACTGGATCGCGCGCGCGGCCGCGCAGGGAGCGCAGCTCGTCCTACTGCCGGAGCTGTGCACGACGGGGTACACACTGGGGGAGCGCTTCGCGGAACTCGCCGAGGAGGTGCCCGGCCCGACCAGTCGACTCTGGTCGTCGCTCGCGGCGCAGCATGGCGTCCACATCATCGGCGGCATGGCGCGCATCGCACCGTCAGGGCTCGTCTACAACTCCGCGCTGCTCATCGGCCCCGAGGGCGTACTCGGTGTCTACGACAAGGCGGTGCCTCCGCTCTACCTGCACGCGAACGATCTCGTCGGCGGAGCTTGCGAGGAGGCGGAGATCTTCCGCCGGGGCGACTCGCTCCAGGTGTTCGCGACGGTGCTCGGCCGGATCGGCATCCTCATCTGCCAGGATGCCGTCTACGGCGAGTTCGTCCGCGCGCTGGCGCTGCAGGGTGCCGACCTCGTCGTGCAGATCTCGAACTCGCCGCGCATCGAGACGCGGCACGAGGATGACATCACGCCGCTGACGACCCGCGTGCACGCCTTCGACACGGGGACCGCGATCGCGTTCTGCAACCGCGGCGGGGAGGAGGACTACGCGTTCCGTGGCGAGCAGGCGGTGGCGCGCTTCGGCGTCGCCTCACACGTCTGCGACGCGGAGGGCAACTTCCTGGCGCTGGCGCGCGAGGGCGGCAGCGAGGAGCTGCTGATCGCCGAAGTCGACCTCGCCGCCTCACGCACCGCGCGCTGGCGCCAGAAGTTCCACCGCGACTGGCGAGGCGACCTCCTGGGCGCGCTCGTCCGCCTGCCCTAGGATTCCTCCGAGGCGGCGAAGAGCCCGTCGGCCACGGCGACGAGGTCCGCCCAGCGCGACACCTCGTCGCGAAAGACCTGCGGGATCGCCGAAACGCCGTAGTAGGCGCCGGCGAGTTGGCCGTAGACCGCGCCCGTCGTGTCCGCGTCATCGCCCAGATTGACCGCGAGGTAGAGTCCGCCGAGGAACGTGCAGCCGTGGTGGAATGCCCACAGGGCAGCTTCGAGGGACTCGACGACGTAGCCGCTCCCCCGGATCTCTGCGGGCGGCCTGCGCTCCTTGAACGAGCCGATCGCGATCTGTGAGATCTCTGGGCATAGCGGCTCCCGGTCGAAGAGACCGTCGACGGGGGAGAAGCCCGCGGAGAGCAGCTCCTGCTTCGCGCGGCCCTCGAGCGCTCCGACGATCAGCCCGCCGAGGTAGCGGCAGGCGTCGACGGCGGTGCGCGCCGCGTGGGTCGTCCGCGAGCTGTCCGCGCTGCGCGCGATCGCTACGGGCGGGTCGCCGCGGTAGTAGAGTGGCACAGGGCAGAGCCGCATGATCGAGCCGTTGCCCGCGGACCGCGGGTCGTCGCTGCCGCAGTAGGGCTCCCGGTTGCGCTGGAACCGCCCGAGCGCTGATCGCACCGTGTCACCGACGTCGAAGCATGTGCCGGTACTTGAGCGGTAGCCGCGCTCCATCCAGCGCAGGTACCGCTCGAGCTGGTCCTGCGCATCGAAACCGTCCCGCTCGAGCAGGCTGTCCGCAAGGCAGAGCGCCATCGACGTGTCGTCGGTCCACTGGCCGGCCTGGAGGTCGTGTGGGCCGCCGCCCCGAAGGTCGAAGATCGGGTGGTAGTTCGGGTAGCGTCCGAACTCGATGCTCGCGCCCATCGCGTCGCCCACAGCGAGCCCGAGGAGCGCGCCGCGGTAGCGGGACCGTAGATCCACTGGGATCCCTCCCACCCGAACCGTTCGACGGTGCGCAAGGATTGCCTTCGCGCTCCCACCGCAACCATCGATCGCCAGGGTTGGCGTCCTGAGGCTTCTCTGCCGTCAGTCCCCGCGTGCTGCACCGCTCGTCCCAGCCGTAACCTCGTGGCGAGGAGATGGTGCATTGGGAAGAGCCAACGGGGAGGAAGTCCGCGTCTTTCGCATCGGCAGAGCGAGGGATCGGGCGACCGTCGATCGCGTCCGCTGGGGGTACGCGGTCTTCATCCCGGAGGACTCCCTGGAACAGCTTGCGGGGCTCCTCCAGGCGGATGACCCGACGCCCGAGGCCATCGCCGGCCTCCTCGCCGCGCTGCCCGACGGAGCGATCCAGGGGGTGGAGGCGGTGCGTCTCGCCAGCCAGCGGGACCCGCAGCTGCGGCGCGCGCTGCGAGACGCGCGGCAGGCGCTGCGCAAGGGATCAACGGATCCGCCGCCGAAGTGAGGTCGTACTCGCCCGCCAAAGGAGTCCTCAACCGTATGCGACCAGTCATCCTGGATTGCGACCCCGGCATTGACGACGCCTTGGCCATCTTCACGCTGCTGGCCGAGCCGGGCGTCGCGGTACTCGGTGCGTGCGCCACGGTCGGGAATGTCCCGGTCGACACGGGCTACCGCAATCTGCGCGATTTGGTCGCCCTATGCGGCCGTTCCGACATCCCTTGTTTCCGCGGCGCCGACCTGCCGCTCGTGCGCTCCTACGCCCATGACCCGCTGATCCACGGCGAGAATGGACTCGGAGGCGTGGAGATTCCCCAGAGCGAGGCGCCCGAGCAGGCGGAGCATGCGGCGGTCGCGACCTGCCGGCTGCTCCGCGAGGCCGCGGATCCCGTGACCTGGATCGCGACAGGACCCTTGACCAACGTCGCACTCGCGCTCCACCTCGACCCCTCCATCCGTGAGCGGGTCGATCGTCTCGTTGTGATGGGTGGAAGCACCGCCCGCGGCAACGTCACGCCGGCAGCGGAGTTCAACGTGTGGAGCGATGCGGAGGCCTGGCGGGTGGCGCTGAACTCCGGCGTGCGGATCACGATGGTGGGGCTGAACGTCACCCAGCAGGTTGCCTGCAACGAGGAGGACTTCGCGGAGATCCAGCGGATGCCGGGAAGCGTTGCCCAGGCGGCGGGCGAGATGCTGGGGTACTACGAGGGCGTTTCACTTCGCGAGGGTTGGGGAGAGGCGAAGCTGCATGACGTCGTCGCTGTGCTCGAAGGGGTGCGGCCCGGGATCTGCGGCACGATGGCGTGCCACGTCGATGTCGAGATCGGCAACGCGCTCGGCTACGGCCAGACGCTGGTTGATGATCGGGCGAAGCTCGAGGAGACGAACTGCGAGGTTTCGATGGCGGTCGACGCCGGGAAGGTGCGGCGCGCAATGCTGTCTGCGATCGCAAGCTTCTGATCGCCTGCGCTAGCTGTTCACCAGGTCGAGGTTGACGTCGGCGGCCTTTTCAAAACGAAGCGGGAACGTTTGGGAGCGGACTGGACCTCCGATTGTGGATCAACCAGCCGCCAGCACGGCGCCACCTGCTCGGCGCACCATGCCGTGCGTCTGCTCGAGTCCATTTCCAGCGAGGCACGCTTGACACGGCAATGCTGCGGGGTCTAGAATCGCTGTTGCGGATAACATCGCGGGGTAGAGCAGTCTGGTAGCTCGTCGGGCTCATAACCCGGAGGTCGCAGGTTCAAATCCTGCCCCCGCAACCAAACTTTTGTCGCGGCGGCGTAGCTCAGTTGGTCAGAGCATACGGTTCATACCCGTAGAGTCGCTGGTTCGAGTCCAGCCGCCGCTACCAAACATTGTTTGCGCGCGTAGCTCAGTTGGAAGAGCAGCTGACTCTTAATCAGCGGGTCGTAGGTTCGAGCCCTACCGCGCGCACCAAATTTTGAAGCAGGAAACCCGCT
>JAJYTE010000022.1 GCA_021793215.1 Bacillota bacterium | reverse complement strand
CTGCGCTGACGAGCTGCCAATGTGCACCGTGGTCGTAGGAAGCGGCGATCAACTCGGGGCAGCCGCCGGCCCAGCAATTGGCGATATTGAAGGACGCATACCCTGCCGCTCCTGAGAATGCGAGGCCACCCGGGGAGATGCTCCCCGATGGCGCCCAGCCCAGCGTCGCCTGCGGCAGGCGGAACACTGCATGCCAACTGAGCCCTCCAGTTGTGGTCGCGTCGATGCCTTGGGGAGTGACGGCGAAGCCGAGGGAACTGCTGAGGAAGCGCACCGCGTTGTCCACACCCGTGGGCGCCGCACGAACCACGAACGTCTTCCATCCGTCCGTCGTCATCGCGATCTGGCTGCCTTCAACGACGTAGCCTGCGGTCGCGTTTAGCGCGACGATCACGGGAGGAGATGGAAGACTTGAGTCGTACGTGATGGGCAACAGAGCAGCTGCGTGCAGGGTTGCGCCGCCGTCGACCGTGGAGAACACGGTGAGGTGTTCCCCTTGGAGCGCGAGCAGCCAGCCGGAGTGTTCATCCTTGAATGTAAATGCCAGCAGTCGCTGGGAGACCGGCAACGTAGTCCACTTCCTCCCGCCGTCCGCCGTGCGCAGGAGAGAGCAGCTTGGGACGGGTGCAGACCCTAAGCAACCGTACATCCAGCCGTGCGAAGTATCGATGAACTGCGCGATCGTGAGGTGCCACTCAGGCGCCGGTGTAGCCACGGACGCGACTATTTGCGTCAGTTCAGGGCCGGGCGACGTGGCGTTCGGTCGGTATGTGGAACCGGCTCCGCACCCGCCTAGCAGGAAGGCCGCAACAGTCGCAATTAGCCTGCGGCATCGCACGATATCTCCTCCAAGCCAACGCTTGCATTCGATGGATCGGCCGCCTGTCGTTCTCGATCAGACCATGCTTTGGAGAGGTGCCTACGCCCAGATACTAACAGAGAACACCGACTGGAGAGCGCTGTGACTTGCGCTTTGCACCCCAGGGAGCTCGACGGACAACGGGACATCCAGGTGCGCGAACCGGCTGGAACTGAAGTTGCGTGCGCCAAGGCGTCCCTGGCGTGCTGGCCAGTCCGTAATGGATGAGAGTTCGCAAGAGCGATGGCGCCGATCGACGCCGACTGGTGGTTGAATCTGGGTGTATGAAACAACCGTGTGCTGCGCTCGCTACATAACGCAAGTCCGTGCTGCCGAAAAGCGTTAGCAAACGCAGAAATCCGGCCTCACGACGTGCGAGGCCGGATTCCCGAAAACCGCATTGCAAAGCCATTTAAACTTGGTGGAGGCGAGGGGATTCGAACCCCTGACCTATTGATTGCGAACCAATTGCTCTACCAGCTGAGCTACGCCCCCAAGTGCGAACATCATGATAACGCGGCGTTGCGAACGCCGTCAAGCAGCGCCACGTGGGGCACCGCTGGGAAGATCGGGACGAACCTCCCCGCAGACGAAAGTTCTGTTAAGAACGCGGCAGGGTTGGGAAACCTACTGACGAAACGACGTGGTGAAGGCGACTAGGCCTTCGAGGGAGGCAGGCGGATGGATGAGCAGCACCGTCTCATCGAGTTCCTCTGCGCCGGGTGCGGCGCACAGGGCCTGACCAAGAGTCCGCGGGTCGTTCACGCGATCGAAGAGATACGCTGCCCGACTTGCGGCCACCCACTCCACCTCCTGGTAGTCAACGACCATCTCGAACCGATCGCCGTCTAGCGCAACATCGATCCAGACCGGCTGCATCGCACGATGCAGCCGGTCTCTTTTTCATTTTCTTCGGAACCGAGAAGGAGAAATCCCACAGAAGGAGAACCGAAGTGGGGTAAAGTGGGGAATCGTGGTGTAGTAGGGGGGCGTCGCGCATGTTCATGGGGGAGTTTCGCCACAGCTTGGACGACAAGGGCAGGCTGTTCATCCCCGCGCGCATGCGCGAGCAACTCGGACCACGGTTCGTCATCACCAAGGGACTCGACAAATGCCTGTTCCTCTACTCCGGTCGGGAGTGGGAGGGCGTCGAGGAAAAGCTAGGGCAGTTGCCCCTTACGAGCAGCGAGGCGAGGGCGTTCGCACGCTTCTTCTTCGCTGGCGCCAGTGAGTGCGAACCCGACAAGCAGGGCAGGATTCTGGTACCGCAGGTGCTGCGCGAGTACGCGGAGCTTTTGAAGGAGGCTGTGATCGTCGGCGTCGCCACGCGCGTGGAGATCTGGCCGCAGAGCGGCTGGGAGGCCTACGCAGGGTCGGCGCAGGCGTCCCCGGAGGAGCTTGCCGAGAACCTTGGAAAGCTGGGACTCCTCAAGTGAAACCGATACACCAGCCGGTGCTGCTCTCCGAGGTTCTGTCGGAACTCGGGGTGGAGCAGGGCAGCGCCGTGATCGACTGCACCGTCGGCTTCGGCGGACACGCGATCGCGCTCTACGCGGCCGTAAGTCCCGGCGGTCGGCTGCTGGGCATCGATCAGGATCCCGACGCGCTGGCATCCGCGAGGCAGCGCCTGCCCGAAGCCGTCGTGCTTCGACACGGTAACTTTCGCGAGGTCGAGCGCATCGCGGGCGAGGAGGACTTCTTGCCGGCCGATGCGATCGTGTTCGACCTCGGGGTGTCGTCGGCGCAGATCGACCGGCCGGAACGCGGCTTCTCCTTTCGCGCGGACGGACCGCTCGACATGCGCATGGACCCGACCCAAAGCGTTTCCGCGCAGACCGTCGTGAACGAATGGGACGCGGCCGACCTCGAACGAATCATCCGTGAGTACGGCGAGGAACGCCATGCGCGCCGGGTGGCGCAGCGCATCGTCGAGCACCGCCCGATCCTCACAACGAAGGAACTGCGCAGCATCGTAGCCGGCGCGGTCGGGTCGTCGCCCCACATGGGACACCCTGCGCGTCGCACCTTCCAAGCGCTGCGCATCGCAGTCAACGATGAACTCGGCGCCCTCGCGACAGCCCTGGATGCGGCAGCACGCATCGTGCGTCCGGGCGGTAGAGTCGCAGTCATCAGTTTCCACTCGCTCGAGGACCGGATCGTCAAACGAAGGTTCCAGAACCCGCCCTTCGAGCAGACGACCAAGAAGCCGATCCAGGCGCCGCAAGCAGAGCGCGAGCGCAACCCGCGGGCGCGCAGTGCCAAGCTTCGCGTCGCAATCGTTCTTCCCCAAAGCCAGGAGGCATAGCGATGATCCCGGAAAGACGTCTTGAACTCGAGCAAGCGCACGCTCCAGCCAAGGGGATCGCCCCGAAGCCCCGTCCGGGTATCGGTAGATACGTGGTGCGCCTCATGATCACCGTGGGGATCGGCCTGTTCACCGTGTCCCGGTTCGCCACCGCAGCGCAGGCCGGCTACCGCCTAGACGCCCTGCACAGTCAGTTGACCGTCGCCACAGCCAAGGAGGCCAGCCTTGAGGCCCAGGTCGCCAAGCTGACCGCGACGCAGCGTCTGGCGTCAGAGGCCGCGAAGCTGAAGCTGCAGCCCACGTCCGACGTGCTGGCGGTTTCGGTCCCCGCGCAGCAGCCGACGAAGGCAACCCCGCGCGCCGTCGCGGCCCACCGCGGCGGACTCCTGGCAGCAATCGGCGCAGTGATCCAGGCCATCGCGAATGGGGTGGCTCGGATGTAGCGCCCGACAACATGGGGAGGATGCCTGTGCCACCGACCAGTAAGCAGCGGCGCCGCATCTTCGCGGCGCTCGTTTTGGTCTTCATCATCTGTGGCGCGTTGCTCGCGCGCACAGCCTTCGTCATGCTGGTCCGCGGCCCGAGCCTCGCGGAGAGCGGCAGGTCCGTACGCATCCGCCGGGTTCCCGTGGGCGCGCCGCGCGGTCAGGTGGTGACCTCGGACGGTGCCGTGCTGGCTGCTTCGAAGACTACCTACGCGCTCTACGCCGTACCGGCGCAGGTCAAGAGCCCGCCGCTGGCGGCCGAGGCTCTCGCGTCCGTGCTCGGCAGCTCTCGCGAACGGCTCCAGAAGCTGCTCTCTCGCCGCGTGGCGATCGTCTGGCTCACCCGCAAGCTCACGGACGCTCAGGCCACGGAGGTTCGCGCGCTGCACCTGCAAGGGGTGGACCTCGCGCCGCAGACGACGCAGGTGTTCCCGTACGGGTCCCTCGCTGGCGCCACGCTTGGGTTCACCGGGATTGACAACCAGGGCCTCGAAGGCCTGGAGCGCACCTACGACAAGGTTCTGCAGGGCAAGAACGGCTCGATCGGCATCGAGATGGACGCCCGCAACGGCCCGCTGCCGGAACCGCGCGTGACGTACACGCCACCTACGCCCGGCGACTCCGTCGTGCTCACCCTGCGCGCGGACGTGCAGCGCATCGCTGAGGAGGCAGCCGCGACCGCCATGGCCGACACTGGCGCGAAGCAGGTCCAGGTGATCGTGATGGACACCCGAACGTCCTCGATCCTGGGGCTCGCGATCGACCCGTCCTATAGCCCCGCGAAGTTCGGAGACTACAGTGCATCGCAGCGGCGCAACACCGTCGTGAGTGACGTCCTGCCGCCTGGATCGACGTTCAAGGCGCTCACGACGGCATCCGCGCTCGCCGCAGGCGTCGTCACGCCCCAGAGCCCCTTCTTCGACCCGGGGTTCGTCCGGGTCGACGGCATTCCGGTGCATTGCTGGAAGGCCGGCGGACACGGCTCGATCGACTTCTCCGATGTGGTGGCGAAGTCGTGCAACGTAGGGTTCGTTGAGGTTGGGCTCAAGCTGGGTGTGGAGAGGTTCTACCAGTACCTCAAAGCCTTCCACGTGATCGGACTCACGGGCATCGACCTGCCCGGTGAGGCCCGCGCGATCGTGCCGCCGCAGGGTCTTGTGAAGCCGATCGACCTGGCGACCATGGCGTTCGGGCAGACGCTGGCCCTGTCCCCGCTCGAGCTGATCTCGGCGATCAGCGCCATCGCGGATGGAGGAATCTGGCATACACCCCACGTCATGAAGGAAATCGTCTCACCCGCCGGGAAAGTAGTGCGGCGTTGGACGGACAACGGTTCCCGCATCGTCCCCGAAGCGGCGGCGCAGGTGGCCGTGAATCTGCTGGAAGGCGTCGTGCAGCGCGGAAGCGGGCGCCCCGCCCAGATTCCGGGGTATCAGCTGGCCGGCAAGACCGGGACCGCCCAAGCCGTGATCAACGGGCGCTACGTGGAAGGCAAGTACATCTCCTCCTTCGTCGGGTTCGGGCCTGCGGCGTCGCCGCAGGTGGCCATGCTCGTCGAGATCTTCGAGCCGGTCGGGCCTTACTACGGCGGGCAGATTGCTGCGCCCGTCGTGGGCCGGGCGATGACGCAGGTGATGGCGGCGCTCGACGTCCCCTCGGATGTGACCCCGCCCGCCCCGCTTCCGGACCTCGCGGGGCAGACGTCCGCACAGGCCCAAAAGGCGCTGAAGGACGCGGGCATGCGCGCAACCGTCTTGGGGGAGGGCCAGCGGGTGACAGCCCAGTTCCCGCCGGCGGGCGCCGCGGTGACACCGGGTGCCCGGGTGCTGGTATACCTCGGCGCGGGAGGCCAGGTGACGGTGCCGCAGCTCGTGGGGCTGACGGTGTCCCAAGCGGCCCTCACACTGAGCAAACTTGGGCTGGTCATGCACGTGAGCGGCGACGGGTACGTGGTGGAGCAGGAGCCGAAAGAAGGAGCGAAGCTGCCGCGCGGCGCGGCGGTCGCCGTTGTCGCCAAGGAGAAGACGCCGCCGCATAACACGTAGACGGAGTTCCCATACTGGGAGAGACGGCCAGTCGGGCCAGCGCTTGGAGGGTGCACCTTGCTCCTCACGCAATTGTCACAGGGCATTGGACGAACGGTCGGCGCAGACGTCGACGTCCGCGACGTGCAACACGATTCCAGGGAGTGTCGCCCCGGCGACCTCTACTGCGCGATCGTCGGTCGCGTCCACGATGGGCACAGTTTCATTCCGGACGCGCTGCGCAGAGGTGCGGTCGCGGTCTGCGTGAGCAATCCTTCCAGTGCGCCCGGGGGGGTTCCCGCGCTGCTCGTGGAGGATACCCGTCAGGTGCTTGGCCCGCTCAGCGCCCGGATCCACGAGGACCCGACGCGGCATCTTCGGGTGTTCGGGGTCACCGGTACGAACGGCAAGACGACGACTACGTACCTCTTGCGCCACATCCTGCGTCACAGTGGCCGCCAGGTGGATCTCGTCGGCACGGTCGAACGCACGATGGGGGGAGTTCCCTACCATTCGAAGCGGACGACGCCGGAGGCGACCGACCTGCAGCGCTGGTTCTCCGAGATGCGGCAGATCGGTACGCAGGACGTCGCCATGGAGGTCTCCTCGCATGCCCTGGATCTCGGGCGGGTGATCGGCGTGCGCTTCTCAGGCGCCGTGTTCACCAACTTGACGCAGGACCATCTCGACTACCACGGCACGCTCGAGCGCTACCTCGACGCGAAGCTCAAGCTCTTCGACGCTCTGCCAGAGGGTTCGTTCGGCGTCGTGAACGCCGACGACGCGGCCGCCGACACATTCGCCGGGCGCACACGCGCGCGCGTCCTGCGCTTCTCCGTGAGCGAACGCGCCGACGTTTGGGCGCGCGACCTTCAGCTCGGGCCGGAGGGCAGCCACTTCCTCCTCGATGTCCATGGTGAGGCTGCTCCCGTGTCGCTGCCGATCGCCGGCATCTTCAACATCCAGAACGCGATCGCCGCAGCGACGTGCGCATGGGCGGCAGGTGTCGGCGTCGAGGCGATCGTCGAGGCGCTCGCGACCGCCGAGCCGCCGCCCGGGCGCTTCCAGCGCATTCGGCGCGGCCAGCCGTTTGAGGTCGTCGTCGACTACGCCCACACTCCGGACGGCATCGAGAAGCTCCTGCGCACTGCGCGCCAGATCTCCAAAGGTCGGGTCCTGATCGTCTTCGGCTGCGGCGGCGACCGCGACCGCGGCAAGCGCCCGCTGATGGGCGCGATGGCCGCGCGGTACGCGGACAGAGTGTTCCTGACGAGCGACAACCCGCGTTCGGAGGATCCAGAGCGCATCATGGACGCCATGGCCGAGGGCGTCGAGAGCTGCGGCCGCACCGACTACGTTCGGATCGTGGACCGCACGCAGGCGATCCGCGCGGCAGTGGCCGAGGCGCGCGCCGGGGACATCCTCGTGATCGCCGGCAAGGGCCACGAGGATTACCAGCTGGTCGGCGACCAGGTGATGCACTTCGACGACCGCGAGGAGGCGGCACGCGCGCTGGAGGAGATTCGGTGAAGGCACTGGAGCTGGCCCAGGCCGCTCGCGGCCGCCTCGTGCAAGGGGATCCCGACTGGCAGATCCCCAGAGCCGTCGCCGATTCGCGCGAGGTGCAGCCGGGCGACCTGTTCGTGGCGATCGAAGGGGAGCGCACCGACGGCCATCTGTACATTCCGCAGGCGATCGCGGCTGGCGCCAGTGGCGTACTCGTCGAGCAGGACGTGCAGGTGCCCCAGGAGGTCGCAGTGATCGGGGTGGACGACGTGCGCCAGGCGCTCCTGCAGGGGGCGGGGCGCATGGCCCGCGACTACAGGGGAATCGTCTGCGCCGTGACGGGCTCTGTCGGCAAGACGACGACCAAGGAGTTCTGGGCCTCGTGTCTCACTCCGCTCGGCGATGTCTTCCGCAACCCCGGCAACTACAACTCGGACATCGGAATGCCGCTCGCGCTCTTCTCGCTTCGCTCCTCGCACGCCGCCGCGGTGTTTGAGCTGGGCATGCGCGGACCGGGGGAGATCAGGCGCCTCGCGCGCATCCTGCGGCCCCGGTTCGGCATCGTCACGCTGATCGGCGAGTCTCACCTCTCGGAGCTCGGCAGCGTCGATGCCATCGCCCGCGCCAAGTCTGAACTCCTCTCGGAGCTGCCGGCCGGAGGATGCGCCGTGCTGAACGCAGACGATCCCTTTACGCCGCAGCTGCGGCTCTCCGCGCCGGCCCGGACGCTGCTCGTGGGTCGCTCCCAGAGCGCGGACCTGCGCATCCTGGAGACGGAGGGGATCGGCGCCTCCGCCAGTCGCATCGTGCTGTGCTACGGCGCCGAGGAGCGCGAGGGACGTGTCGCGTTCCTCGGCGAGGGAGCGGCGATGGATGCGGCGCTGGCGGTCGGTGGGGCGGTGGCGGCGGGAGTCGCGTTCGCGGAAGCTGTTGACGCGCTCGCACGCGCGAAGCCGGCCAAGGGGAGACTCCGCGCCTACAGCGCCTCAGGACTGACGGTGATCGACGACACCTACAACGCGTCACCGCAGTCCGTCCGGGTAGCGCTCGCGCTGCTCGCCGAGATCCCCACCCAAGGACGACGGATCGCCGTGCTGGGGGATATGCGGGAATTGGGGGACGAGGAAGTGCACCTGCACCGTGAGATGGGCCGCAGTGCGGCTCGCCACGCGGACATCGTGTTCGCCGTCGGCGAGTTCGCCGACGAGGTGGCGCGTGCGGCGCAGGATGCGGGCGGCGAGGCGAGCGCGTTCCAGGATCTCGACGGGCTCGTCGGTTCGCTGCGCGCTGCGGTGCGTTCGGGCGACGTGGTGCTCTTCAAGGCGTCTCGCTCGGTCGGCCTCGAGCGCGCACTGGAGCGCCTCGTGGGGGAGACGCAGTGAGCCCGCTCTGGTCGCTCGGTGCGGGCTTCGCGATCGCGTTTGCCCTCGGACCGATCGCGATCCCACTGCTGCGCCACCTGCGCCTCGGGCAGACCGTGCGGGACGTCGGGCCGCAGTCCCACCTGCAGAAGGCGGGCACGCCGACGATGGGGGGACTGATGTTCCTCGCAGCGGCAACGGCGGCGACCCTGATCTTCGGCCCGCGCGACGACCTCGCGTGGACGGCGATCGGATTCGCCTGGGCGAACGGGCTCATTGGGTTCGCCGACGATTTCCTGAAGGTGCGCCTGCACCGCGCGCTCGGGGTGCGTGCGCGCACCAAGCTGGGACTCGGCATCGCCGCCGGACTTGGACTGGCGCTCGTCGCCATCGGGCCGCTCGGGATCGGGACCGCCGTGCGGGTGCCGTTCTCGTCGGCGCTCTGGCACCTCTCGCCGGGTGCCTACGTGCTGCTTGTCGTCCTCGTGGCCGTCGCGACGACGAACGCCGTCAACCTCACCGACGGCCTCGACGGCCTCGCCGGGGGCCTCGGCATGATCGCGGCGGGACTGTTCGCGCTGCTCGCGATCGGGCAGGGTACTTTCGGACTCGCGACCTTCTGCCTCGCCCTCGCGGGCGGCGTTGGAGGGTTCCTCTACTTCAACCTGCATCCGGCCCGCGTGTTCATGGGAGACGTCGGGTCGTTCGGCCTTGGTGGGGCGCTGGCGGGTGTCGCCGTGCTGCAGCGCCAGGAACTCCTGCTGCCGATCGTGGGTCTCGTCTTCGTGCTGGAGGCCCTGTCGGTCGCGGTGCAGGTGCTCTTCTTCCGGCGAACGAAGCGGCGTCTCCTGCGTATGACTCCGCTCCACCATCACTTCGAGTTGGGTGGACTGCGAGAGACGACGATCGTGCACCGCTTCTGGCTGCTGGGTATCCTCTCGGCCGCGATCGCGTACATCGCCTTCTGGGTGTGATTCCCCTAGGGGTAGGCATAGAGTTCTTTCGGTAGAGGGGGAGGCGGTGCGGATTGGCCAAGCGCGCGATTGATACGACCCTGCTCGCCGCCGTGCTCACCCTCCTCGGCTTCGGCATCGTGATGGTGTTCTCGGCTTCCTCGGTCGAGGCGGCCGTCGTGAACCACAACGCCTACTACTACCTCGAGCGCCAGATGATCTGGGCGGGACTTGGCCTCTTCCTGATGTTCGCGCTCTCGCGCATCGACTACCACATCCTCCTGCGCTACGCCGAACCGATCGCCTGGGGGACGTTCGGGCTTCTGGTGCTCGTGCTCGTGCCGCACATCGGCAAGGACATCAACGGCGCGCGGCGCTGGCTCGGCTTCGGCAGCCTGCTCTTCCAGCCGTCCGAGATGGCGAAGTTCTCGCTCGTGCTGCTGTTCGCAAAGCGCCTCGCGACAGAGCGGCGGATCACGAACTTCGCGCACGGCATCCTGGTGCCGCTGGCGATCCTCGGTGTCTTCGCCGGTCTGATCATCTACGAACCGGACCTCGGCACCGCCCTCGCGCTCAGCGGCACGGTGATGGCGATGCTGTTCACGGCGGGCGCCAGCGGGGTGCAGCTCGGGGCGGTGCTCCTGTCGCTCGTCCCCGCCGTCGGCGTACTGATCGCGATGGCTCCCTACCGCATGCGCCGCTTCCTGGCCTTCCTCGATCCGAAGCAGGACCCACTCGGCTCGGGGTACCACATCATCCAGTCGCTCTACGCACTGGGCTCTGGCGGGCTCTTCGGCGTCGGTCTGGGCCAGGGTGCGCTGAAGTACTTCTACCTGCCGGAGCAGCACACGGACTTCATCTTCGCGATCATCGGCGAGGAGCTCGGGTTACTGGGCGCGGCAGCGGTGATCGCGCTGTTCTTCGTCGTCACGGTGCGCGGGCTGCGCGTCGCGATGCTGGCGCCCGACCGCTTCGGCGCCCTGCTTGCGACCGGACTCACGGCGATGATCGCGGTGCAGGCCCTGCTGAACATCGCGGTTGTGACCGCCTCGATGCCGATCACCGGCGTACCGCTGCCACTCATCTCCTACGGCGGCTCCTCGCTGCTCTTCGCACTCGCCGGCATCGGCGTGCTGCTGAACGTCTCGCGTCAGCGGGTGAGCGCCTGATGCGCGTCCTCCTGGCCGGGGGGGGCACGGGCGGACACATCTACCCTTTGCTGGCCATCGCGGCCGCTGCGCCAGACTGGGAGTGCAGCTACGTCGGGACGCCGACCGGTCTCGAGTCCCGGATCGTTCCGGCGGCGGGCCTGCCGTTCCACGCGGTCGCCGCCGGCGGCGTCTCCGGCAAGCGGGCGCCGCAGCGCCTGCAAGGCGCCTGGCGCACCGCCCGCGGCACGCTCAGCGCGTGGCGCCTGCTCGGGCGCCTGCGCCCCGACGTCGTCGTGTCGTCCGGGGGCTACGCGGCGTTCCCGGTTGCGCTTGCGGCGGGCTGGCGTCGCATCCCCCTGGTGCTCGTCGAGCCGAACGCGACTCCAGGGCTCGCGAACCGCCTGCTGATGGGACGCGCTACCCGAATCCTCGTGGCCTACGAGGCAGCCCGCAGCAAACTGTCCGCCGAACTGCAGGCCCGCACCACCGTGACCGGCGTGCCGGTCCGGTCGGTCACCGGGCGAGAGCGGACCGCCGCGCGCGACGAGCTTGGCGTGGACCGCGGCGCCGTGCTCGTCGCGGTGACCGGCGGCAGCCAGGGCGCTCGGGCCCTGAACGCCGCGGTTTGCGAACTGGGGGACCGGTTGGCGGAGCGGGAGATCATCCTGCTCGCCACCGGGCAGAAGGAGTACGATCGCTGGTCTGGCCGCGCACTCGGCGGCCTGCGCATCCAACCCTACTTCTGGCAGATGGACGACGTGCTGGCAGCGGCCGACGTATTCATCGGTCGTGCCGGAGCCATGACATGCGCCGAACTGACCGTCGCCGGGATCCCGTCGGTGCTCGTTCCGCTGCCGAACCCTGCAGTCCACCAGAAGGACAACGCGGTCCTGCTCGCTGAGGCGGGGGCCGCCGTGCTGCTCGAGGAGGATCGCCTGACGCCGGATGCGCTCTGGGAGGCGCTCGAGCCCCTACTGCGCGACGCGGCAGTGCGTGAGCGCATGGGAGGAGCGGCCCGCGCGATCGGCAAGCCCTACGCCGCGCAGGCTGCAGTGCGGGAAGTGGGCCGCATCGTGGCTGGAAGGAGCGCGGCGCGCTAGGGGCGAAGTGCAAGACTCATTCGTCGGGCGTGTCCGGGTCGGGAGGGGACAGGCAGTTTGGCACAGGAGAAGTTCCGCGTCGTGCGCAAGGTACGGCGCCGTCGCCTGCGCCCGGGGAGGCTGCTCGCCACTCTTGCGGTGCTCGCCGCCGCTATAGCGGCCGCGTGGCTGGCGTACGGGCCGCTCCTGCGCCTGCGTTCGGTCGCGGTGGTGGGCGGTGCGCCCGCGCTCTGGCGCGCGAGTGGCATTCAGCTCCGCACGCCCCTCTGGCAGTTGCGGCTCGGCAGTGCGGACGAGGAACTCCTGCGGCGCGAGCGCTTCCTCGCGACCGCCGTATTCGCGCGCAGGTGGCCCGACCGGCTGATCCTGACCGTCACCTCGCGCGTGCCGGTCGCGGCAGCGGCAGGCGCCAGCGGAACGCTCTACGGTGTCGATCGCACCGGGCGCGTGCTCGCGGCGCTGCCCGCAGCCGCCAAGCTGCCTGTGCTCTCGGGCCTTGCGCCGAACCTCGTGCATCCTTACGCCGACCTGCCCCGCGATGCACAAGCCGCCGTGTCCCTCGCGGCCTCCCTGCACGCGGCGGGGTTCGCCGTCGCGGAGGTCGTGCCGGGCGCAACCTCGCCGCAAGTCTACCTGCCGTCGGGGACGGAGGTGCTGTGGCCCGGGACGGCGAACACAGGCCGCACGCTGAGGGAGCTTCAGGCGATCCTCGCGGCGCTGAAGCACAAGGGCGCCGTCGCCGCCTCGATCGACCTGAGGCTACCCAACCGGCCGCTCGTGGTGCTGCGCAAGTGAGAGCCCACGTCCCGCTCGTGGCCGTCGTCGGCCTGGTGATCGGGCTCATCCTCGGCATGGAGCTGCACCTGCAGGCCAGCGTCAGCCAGAACCTGCCCTACGAGCGATTCGTTGCGATGACGAACCTGCTGCAGCAGAGGCAGGACCTGCACGCCGCGCTGCTCGCGGAGATCGTGCAGCTTCAGCGCGCACCGGCGCCGACGGTCGCGGCGAGGGCGCTGCAGGCGAAGGAGCGCGCGCTGGCGAAGGCCAAGGCGGCAGCGGGACTTTCGCCCTACACCGGGGCCGGGATCGTACTGACCCTGAACGACAGCACGCTGCCGACCCAGTTCGGAGTCGACCCGAACGAGTACCTGCTGCACGACGAGGATCTCCTTACGGTGATCGACGACCTGAACTCCGCGGGCGCCAAGGCGATCTCGCTGAACGGCATCCGGCTCATCGCGACGAGCGACGTGCACTGCGCCGGCGCGGTCGTCTCGGTCGGCGGGGAGCGGACGAGCATCCCGGTGACGATCCTGGCCGCAGGCAATCCGGCGGCGCTCAAGAAGTCCCTCGACGGGCCGGCCGGCGAGATGGCGCTTCTATCGCTCTACGGCATCCGGATCGATCTGCACGAAAGCTCCCGGCTGACGGTTCCGGCCTACACCCCGCCGCGGGCGGGGAGGGGGTAGCAAGGCACGTGTGGTACTTCGCGATTGCCCTCGTCCTGGGTGTGCTGCTCGGCGCGCTGCTGCCGCTGAGCATTCCGCTGATCTGGGCGCGCTACATCTCGGTCGCTCTGCTCGCCGCCCTCGACGCCGCGCTGGGCGGACTGCGGGCAGGTCTCGAGGACCGCTTCGACTTCGGGGTGTTCGCGTCGGGATTCTTCGTCAACGGAATCCTGGCCGCGGGCCTGACCTACGTGGGCGACCGGCTCGGCGTAGAACTCTACTACGCAGCGCTGTTCGCGTTCGGTTTCCGGATCTTTCAGAATCTGGGCGCGATCCGGATCCATATTCTGGCTGACTGGCGCGAACGCCGCGCTGCACGGCAGGGAAACTCAGGTGTCTAGCGAAACCTTGTACGTCTTACACGGCGCAACTGCGTTAGGACAAGCCGCCAGGGAGGTTCACCGATGCTGGATTTCGACGCAAGCCTCGACCAGTTTGCTGTGATCAAAGTGGTCGGCGTCGGTGGCGGCGGGAACAACGCGGTCAACCGAATGATCGACGCCGGTCTTCGCGGAGTGGACTTCATCGCCGTCAACACGGACGCGCAGGCACTGGCGGGTTCGAAGGCCCGCCAGCGCATTCAGATCGGTGAGAAGCTGACCAAGGGACTCGGCGCCGGCGCGAACCCCGAGGTCGGCCTGAAGGCCGCGGAGGAGAGCCGCGAGTTGCTGCTCTCTGCCCTGTCGGGCGCGGACATGATCTTCATCACCGCCGGCATGGGCGGCGGCACAGGCACTGGGGCCGCACCGATCGTCGCCGAGGTGGCGAAGGAAGCCGGGGCCCTTACCGTCGGCGTCGTCACCAAGCCGTTCACGTTTGAAGGGACGAAGCGCATGGGCTTCGCCCAGCGCGGCACGGAGGACCTTCGCCAGAAGGTCGATACGCTGATCACGATCCCGAACGACCGGCTCTTGCAGGTCGTCGACAAGAAGACGAGCGTGCTCGAAGCGTTCCGCATGGCGGACGACGTGCTCCGTCAGGGAGTGCAGGGCATCTCCGACCTGATCATGGTTCCCGGCCTGATCAACCTCGACTTCGCCGACGTGCGGACCGTCATGTCCGAGACCGGTTCAGCGCTCATGGGCATCGGGGTGGCAGGTGGCGATTCGCGCTCGCAGGACGCTGCGCGCGCCGCGATCTCGAGCCCCCTGCTCGAGACCTCGATCGAGGGAGCGCGGGGCGTGCTGCTGAACATCACGGGCGGCCCGGAACTGACCCTCTTCGAGGTGAACGACGCGGCCGAGATCATCAGCCAGGCTGTCGACCCCGAGGCGAACATCATCTTCGGCGCGGTGATCGACGAGTCGATGGGAGACCGCGTGCGGGTGACAGTGATCGCCACGGGCTTCCCAGGTCAGGAGGGCCGCGGCTCGGGGGCGCGCGCGCAGGCAGGGCATTCCTCCGGCGATATCGAGCTCCGCTCGTTCACGCCGAACGACCTCGACATCCCCGAGTTCCTCCGACGCAAGTAGCCGATCCGTCCGATTGCGACGCCCCGGATCCCCCAGAGGGATCCGGGGCGTTTCCTGTTGCTGCGCGTCAACCTGCCTGCGCCCCCTTCCGCCAAGTTCTGCCAGCCGGCCCATGTAGCATAGGACGGGCCGGACGGTAGTAGCCATGGCGTGACGGGGAGGGGAGCGCGTGCCGAACCTCGACCAGTACCTTGCCGTCAATCTCGTGATGGACGCGCTCCTCCTGGGCGCGCTCTGCCGCGTCCGCATGCAGCGCGTGGACTGGCGCGTCGCCGCAGGTGCGGCGGCGGGCGCCGTCTACGCGACGCTCGCGGTGCTCCCGGGGCTCGCGGTGCTCACGGGCCCCCTGGGGGAGATTCTCGCCGCGATCGCGATGGTGCGGATCGTGCGGCGGGTGCGAGGCGTGCGCCAGACCTTGGTGGAGACGGGCTTGCTCCTGCTGCTCGCTGCTGGTCTCGCGGGTCTCGCGCTCCTCGTCGGGGCCATCGTCCACCCGAGCGGAACGCTGGCGGATGCGGCGTCGCTTGCGGCCAGCGGGGTCCTCTTCGTGCTCGCGGTCGAGGCGTACGCGCGGCGCGGGCGTGCGGCGCGGGTGTCCGGCACGGTGGTCCCGGTAGAGATCCGCTGGCTGGGCCAGCGACTCCAACTGCATGCGTTCGTTGACTCGGGCTGCCAGGTGCGGGATCCGACGAGCGGGTTGCCGGTGGTGATCGTGGAGCTCTCGGCCGCCTGGGCGATCCTGCCGAAGCGGCTTGCCTCGGCGCTGCGTGGCCCGGCGCTCGGCGCATCCGAAGAGGTCGCGGCGGCGGCGGCCGAGGATGACCGCATCGCGCGCAGCCTGCGCCTCGTGCAACTGCGGACGGTGCTCGACGAGGGCGAGTGGCTGTTCGGAGTGCGGGCGGAGGCCTCCGTCGCGGGCGGTTCGGCACGCCAGGCGGTGGTCTGCCTCACGCCGCGGCGCCTCTCGGCCGCCGGCGAGTTCTCGGCGTTGGTACCGCCGGAGATGTGCGCAATGGGAGAGGGGGTCGTCTCGTGAGCGCCACTGCGCTTCGCTTCACGGACGCGCTCGCGCAACTGCGCGGGCGGCTCGGCATCGCCGCGAAGGACGGCGGGCACGTGTTCTACGTGGGATCGAGCGAAACGCTGCCGCCACCGCTCTCCTCCGACGAGGAGAGCAACCTGCTGCAGGTGCTGCCAAGCGGCGACCCGAAGGTGCGCGGCGTCCTTATCGAGCGCAACCTCCGACTCGTCGTCTACATCGCGCGCAAGTTCGAGAACACCGGGATCCATATCGAAGACCTCATCTCCATCGGTACAATCGGACTGATCAAGGCCGTGAACACCTTCGATCCGTCGAAGCGGATCAAACTCGCGACCTACGCCTCGAAATGCATCGAGAACGAGATCCTCATGTACCTTCGGCGCAACGCGAAGACGCGATCCGAGGTCTCGTTCGATGAACCGCTGAACGTCGATTGGGACGGCAACGAACTCCTGCTGAGCGACGTCCTCGGGACGGAGTACGACCTCGTCTGCCGCCCGATCGAGGAGGAAGTCGACCGGGTGCTGCTTCGCCGGGCGATGGAGCTTTTGGGCGGTCGCGAGCGGCGCATCATGGAGCTGCGCTTCGGCCTCGCGGACGGGCGCGAGCGCACGCAGAAGGAGGTCGCGGACCTACTTGGCATCTCGCAGAGCTACATCTCGCGCCTGGAGAAGCGGATCCTGAGGCGCCTGCGCAAGGAGATCCGCGGCATGGAGTAGGAGAGAGGGCGCGAAGGCCGCCGGGAGTGATCCCGGCGGCCTTCGCGTTTGCTCGAGCCCAGGTGCGCCGCTGGGCAGCGCATACGCCCGGGTGCCCATGGCCAGAATGGTCCTCGAAGGGGTCGTGGGATGCTCGTCAATAAGGTCGAGATCTGCGGGGTCAACACCTCGAAGTTGCCGGTTCTGACGAACGTGAAGATGCGGGAACTGTTCGCCCAGATGCAAGCCGGCAAGGGCCAGGCGCGCGAGGAACTGGTGAATGGCAACCTGCGACTCGTCCTGTCGGTGATCCAGCGGTTCAACAACCGCGGGGAGTACGTGGACGACCTGTTCCAGGTCGGGTGCATCGGGCTGATCAAGGCGATCGACAACTTCGACCTCGGGCAGAACGTGAAGTTCTCCACCTACGCCGTGCCGATGATCATCGGGGAGATCCGCCGCTACCTGCGCGACAACAACCCGATCCGGGTCAGCCGCTCGCTGCGCGACCTCGCCTACAAGGCGCTGCAGGCGCGCGACGCGCTGGTGGCCAGGCTCGGGCGCGAACCCAGCGTGAAGGAGATCGCGGCGGAACTCGGCGCAGAGACCGACGAGGTCGTCTACGCGCTGGACGCCATCCAGGAGCCGATCTCCCTCTTCGAACCGATCTACCACGACGGGGGAGACCCGATCTACGTCGTCGACCAGGTGGCGGACGACAAGAGCCAGGACGGGCAGTGGCTGGAGGGTATTGCGCTGAAGGAGGCGATGCGCCGATTGAACGACCGGGAGAAGATGATCCTCAACCTTCGGTTCTTCGACGGCAAGACGCAGATGGAAGTCGCCGACGAGATCGGCATCTCGCAGGCGCAGGTTTCGCGCCTCGAGAAGGCCGCCCTGCAGCACATGCGGCGACATGTCTAGGGCACTTGCGGCGGCGGTCTGCGTCGCGCTGCTCTCGCAGACGCTGCCGGCGGCGGCGGCCGCCGCCCCCGCGCGAACGAAAGCGCCCATGGTCGTGCGCCTGCACATCGTCGCCAACTCGAACCGGCCGAACGACATCGCAGCGAAGATCGCGGTGCGCGACGCGCTGTGGAACTACATGGACAGTCGACTCGCCGCGGCGCGCACGGCGCAGGACGAGATCTCGGCACTGGAGGGGATGACCCCTGCGCTCTCGCGCATCGCGAAGGACACGCTCTCCGGCTACGGCCTGCGCTACGCCGCGAGCGTACGCCTCGGAACGGCGCGCCTGCCGGCGCGCACCTACCTCGGGGAGCGGCTTGCGGGCGGACGCTACGCGACGCTCCTCGTGGTGCTCGGGCGTGGACAGGGGCAGAACTGGTGGTGTCTGCTCTTCCCGCAACTCTGCTTCAGCGACCAAGGGGCGGCCACGGGCTACGCCGAGCGCCACGCGCTCTCTCCCACCGGATTCCAGGCACTCGTGAGCGATCCGAAGGTGCTGCAGACTCCGGCCGTGCGTCCGGGCGGGCTGATCTGGAGTTTCTGGCGCCACTTCCACCCGCAACGCCTGCGCTGATCGGCGCACAAGTTCCGCCGACTGCCGCATAGACTGCGGTGGGAGGCATTTCCTGTGGTCAAGACGTCAGAGCTGCGCATCAAGGAGGTTGTGAACCTCCGGGACGGTCGTCGACTGGGAACGATCTCCGATTTGGAACTCGACCTCAGCAGCGGACGGGTCATCGCGCTGGTGCTCCCGGCGAGCGGACGATGGCTCGGCCTGTTCGGTCGTGACCATGACGTGGTCATCCCCTGGGGTCAGATCCGCAAATTCGGGCAGGACGTCATCCTGGTGGAGATGGAGGAGGAGGCGCCCGCGTGAGGCGTCTTTGGCCGCTGCTCCTGCTCGCCGCGCTCCTGGTGGGTTGCGGCATGCCCGCGGGCGCACGACTTGGACAAGCCGCCCACGTCACCGTCTACCTGCCGACCCGCCTGCCGAAGGGCTTGCGCTACACCGGGGGGAAGAGCATCGGCAAGGGCATGGTCTACCTTCGGTACGCCACCAAGCGGCGCGCCTTGGCGCTCTTCGAGTCCCCCAATCCGATCGCCCTTCCCCCCGGGGCGTCGCAGGACGGCAAGGGGGTCTGGGAGGCTGTCGCGACCGTCGGGGGGAAGACGGTGCGCTCGCTCCTGCTGCGCCGACCGAGGGCCTACGTCGAGGCGGTGGCGACCGGACTGAGCGCAGCCGACCTGAAGGTCATAGAGGAATCGCTGAGAGCCTACGCGCCGTGAGACGAAAGTGCAGGAAATGCCCTGAAGTTGGCGAATGCTAGGCCCGTCTGGGAGGAGAGGCCGGAACTGGAACCGAACGTAGACGCTGTGCTCCGAGAGGTTCATGCGGCGTGCGAGAGCGCCGGACGTCCGCCCCAGAGCGTCCGGGTCGTGGCCGTGGCGAAGACGCACCCGGCGTCCGCCGTCAAGGCGGCCGTGGCTGCCGGCCTTCGGGACATCGGTGAGAACCGCGTCCAGGAGGCACGCGCCAAGGCCGACGAGGTTCAAGGAGCCGTGTGGCACATGGTCGGACGGCTGCAGACGAACAAGGCGGCGCAGGCGGCCGAGCTGTTCACCTGGGTGCATTCGGTGGACCGCGTCGAACTGGCCCTGGCTCTGGGCCGCGCCGCCGAGCGGCGACGGGCTGCGCCGCTCAACGCCCTCGTGCAGGTCAACTTGGCGGGCGAAGCGCAGAAGGGCGGCTGTCCCGCCGAGGCCGTCCCCGAGGTGCTCGCGGCGATGCGAGACTTCCCGCTGCTCGCGCCGCGCGGACTGATGATCGTCCCACCGGCGGGAGGGGACCCCCGCCCCCAGTTCCGTGCGCTGCGGGAGCTACTGACCCAAATGCAGCGAACGTTTCCCGATCTGGCGCTCGATGAACTGTCGATGGGCATGAGCGGCGATTTCGCCGCCGCCATCGCGGAGGGCGCGACGATGGTGCGGATCGGCTCCGCGATTTTCGGATCCCGGTGAAGGAGGATGAGGCGGTTGAGCATCATGGACAAGCTGATGAACCTGATCGGGATTGAAGAGGTCGAGGAGGAGCCCGAACTCGAGCCTGTCCCGGCCACCGAGGACCGGCGTCCGCGCAAGACTTCACTCGTGAGCCTTCCGGGAGGTGGACGCGCCGTGCGGGTAGTCGTCGCCGATCCAGCCTCGATGGACGAGGTGCAGAACATCTCGGACCAGCTCAAGAACCGCCGCCCCGTGATCGTCAACCTGGAAGGCGTGGAGAAGGACCAGGCGCAGGCCATCCTGCACTTCCTCTCGGGCACGATCTACGCGCTGGACGGCCAGATGCAGCGCATCTCGACGAGCATCTTCCTGTTCGCGCCGCCGAACGTCGAAGTGGGTCGGGAGCAGGGAGAGCGTCCCGAGCGGCCGGAACCGAAGGAACGCGCGATCAACCTGTTCGGAAAGTAGAGCGTTATGCTCGGTGCAGCAGTGTACGGCCTGCTGTCCACGATCGGCAATCTGCTGTCTATCCTGCTCGTGATCCGGGCGTTGCTGAGCTTCTTCCCTCCGCCGCCTAGGTCGTCGATGCTCTACTCCTTCGGCCGGCTGCTCTACCAGGTGACCGAGCCGGTTCTGCGACCGATCCGCGGCGTGCTGCCGGAGTTCGGTGGCGTCGACTTCTCGCCGCTGGTTGCGATCCTGGCGATCTGGGTCATCCTGATGCTGCTTCGCAGCCTGCTGGTCTTCTGAGCATGGAGGGATCGCCGTGGGACTGACCCCGACCGACATCCACAACCGAGAGTTCCACCGCAAGATGCGCGGCTACGCCGAGAACGAGGTCGACGAGTTCCTCGACGAAGTGGTGCGCGAGGTCGAGAGCCTGATGCGTGAGCGCGACCAGATGCGCGCGCAGATGGAGGAGGCCGAGCAGAACCTCACGCGCTTCCGGCAGGTGGAGGAGCACCTGCAACGCGCCCTCGTCGTGGCGCAGCAGACAGCCGACGACCTTCGCCAGAACGCCCAGCACGAGGCGGAGCTCGTGGTGCGCGAGGCGCAGCAGCGCGTCGACCAGATCATGGAGCAGGGACGGGCGCAGGTGCGGGACATCGAGCGCGAGTTCGCCGAGCGCAGGCGTGAACTCGAGGTGTGGAAGGCGCGCGTGCGCTCACTGCTCGAGTCGCAGCTCAGCCTTCTGGCGAACGAGCCGGGCGAGGCGCCGCGCCGCGAAGAGGCTTGACAGCATACGAACAGCAGCAGCTCTTTCCTGAGCTGGCTGCTGCGTCGCTTTCGGTGCCCGCGGGCGCGCTCCTCGAGGGGGAGGCCATTGAATGGCTCCCCCTGCTCGCGCCGGGCAGTGTGCAGCTCGCGTACGTCGACCCGCCCTTCGGAACCGGCAAGGTGCGGCGCGGGGAGCGGGCGTCCTACCCGGACCCCGTTACTGACCCCGCCGCGTACGCGCAGTCGCTGCGCGGGTTGCTCGCCAGCATGTGGCGCAGTCTCGACGCGCACGGCACGCTGCTTTTGCACCTCGACTGGCACCGAAGCCACTACGCGAAGGTCCTCTTGGACGAGATCTGCGGCGCGGAGGCGTTTCGCAACGAGATCATCTGGTGTTACAACGGCGGCAGCGTGCCGGTCCGCGACTTCCCGCGCAAGCACGACGTGATCCTGCGCTACGTGAAGGCGGAGCCGGCGCGCTTCCACGTCGTGCGCCGGCCCTACAAAGAGAACACGCAGGCCGTCGGCCGCCACTCCACCTACGCCCGGGAGGTCGCGATCGACCTCGAGCGCGGAACGCCGATCCCCGACTGGTGGGCCGACATCCCGACGGTTACCGGCTGGTCGCCTGAACGCACCGGGTATCCGACCCAGAAGCCGCTCATGCTACTAGAGCGCCTGATCAGCACCTGCAGCGACCCGGGCGACCTCGTCCTCGACCCTTGCTGCGGCAGCGGAACGACCGCCGTCGCCGCGCACCGGCTCGGTCGGCGCTTCCTCTGCGGCGACCGCTCGCCCGAGGCGCTGGCCCTGACGCAGCAGCGCCTTTCGGACGCCGGAGCGCCGTTCCAGGGGCCGCTGCGACCCGACCACCTGCAGGGGCATGGTCTATAATGGGGCGAACGTCGGTCTTGGAGGGATCCACCTGGCCACTCTCGGCAGGGAGTTGCTGCTGCTCGCAGCCGCTCTCGTCCTCTGGTCGCTGATCGCCTACGCCTACGGCTACTGGCGTCGCAGCGACCGGTTCCTCGCCAGCGGGCGTGGAGCCGCCATCGCCTTCGCCGTCACCGTCATCGTCACATCCGCCGTACTCTGGCACGCGCTGGTGACGGGGGACTTTCAGATACTCGCCGTCGCGCAGGAGACCAGCCGCACACTGCCGCTCGCCTACAAAGTGAGCGCCTTCTGGAGCGGTTTCTCCGGCTCGTTGCTGCTATGGCTCCTGGTACTTTCGCTGTACATCCTGTACGCCGTGCTTCGGCCGCCCCGGCGGGGCCGTAGCCTCGTGAACCCGGCGATCGCCGTAATGGAACTCGTCGCGCTCTTCTATCTCTTCGTGCTGAACTTCCTCGACAGTCCCTTCGCGGTTGCGTCCGGCACCGTCTACGAGGGTGCGGGGCTGAACCCGCTTCTGCAGTACCCGGAGATGATGATCCACCCGCTGCTGCTCTACAGCGGCTACGTCGGCCTGACGGTGCCGTTCGCGTTCGCGATCGCGGCGCTCATGCTCGGCCGCACGGACCTCGCCTGGCTGCACCAGACGCGGCGCACGACGCTCGTCGCGTGGCTCTTCCTCAGCGCGGGCATCGCGCTTGGGGCCCACTGGTCGTACAGGGTGCTCGGCTGGGGCGGCTACTGGGCGTGGGACCCGGTGGAGAACGCGGCGTTCCTCCCCTGGATCACGGCGACCGCTTTCCTGCACGCGGCCACCGTGCAGACGAGGCGCGGCATGATGCGCGCGTGGAACTTCGGCCTCGTGATCGCGACCTTCCTGCTGACGATCCTCGGAACGTTCATCACGCGCTCCGGCATCGTCGACTCGGTGCACACCTTCTCGAACGAGGGCGGCGTCTGGCCGTACTTCCTCGGCTACCTGGGGATCGCGGCGATCGTGTCGATCGCACTGATGGTCTGGCGGCGAGATCGGCTGCGCGACGACCGCGAGCCCGAGGGCATCGTCTCGAAGGAAGGGAGCTTCCTCCTCAACAACGTGCTCCTACTGGGCGCAGCGGTCGCGATCCTCTGGGGGACGCTCTACCCGCTGATCAGTCAGGCTACGGGTGGTCTGCCGGTCACCGTGGGGCCGCCGTTCTACGACTCCGTATTCGGCCCGATCGCCTTCGCGCTGATCCTGCTCATGGGCGTCTGCCCGCTCGTGCCGTGGCGCCAGGCGAACCTCAGGCGCCTCTTGCGCGGGCTGCAGATTCCCTTCGGGATCGGGGTTCTCGCCGCGCTCCTGACGCTCCTCACGCAGCGCTCCTACCTGCCGGCCGTGCTGGTCGGCGGGGTGTGGCTCGCGGGCGCCACGATGCTTCGCGAGTTCTTCCTCGGATACCGCAGCCGTCGCACCGGGCTGCGCGAAGGCGTCCTACAGGCCGCCGTGGGCTTCGTACGCGCGAACCGGCGGCGCTACGGCGGCTACGTCGTGCACCTGGGGATCCTCGTGCTGGCCACCGGTCTCGCCTTCTCGACGCTGCAGCAGGTGCAGCGTACCGTCACCCTGAGCCCGGGGCAGTCGGCCCGCATCGGTGACTACCAGGTGACGTTCCACGGCCTCACGCACGGCTACCCGCAGGGCCTGCGTCGCATCACGGCGCACCTCACAGTGCACGGCGGCACGCTGGGCAGCGCTGCGCTCGCGCCGCAGGAGACCTTCTACCCGCAGGTCTCGGGCAGCGCCCAGCAGATGCCTCTGCCAGCCCTGCGTTCGGGCCCGTTCGCCGATGTGTACACCGTCCTCTCGGGATGGAACGGGAACAGCGCCACGCTCCTGTTGATCGTGGAGCCGCTCGTGAGCTGGATCTGGTACGGCGCGCTGATCATCATC
Source organism: Bacillota bacterium (assembly GCA_021793215.1). GTDB lineage: Bacteria > Bacillota > Sulfobacillia > JAJZYS01 > JAJYTV01 > JAJYTV01. Next base: position 19,835 of record JAJYTE010000022.1, on the reverse strand, counting down.
CTTGGGATCCTGCTCTCCCTTTCCGAACCCACAGCCGCTTCGCCCAGCGCATCGCGGAAGGAGGCGGTCGCGTGGACCTCCTGATCTTCGCCCTCGTCGCCGCCGCCGCCGTGGTGCTGACGCTGGGGCCGCTCTTCGGCCCTGTGCCGCAGGCACCGCTCGAGGACGAGATGGCGGCGCCGCCGTCGGACCGCGACGCGATCCTCGAGGACATCGCGACGGGCAAACTCTCCGCCGCGCAGGCAGAAGAGGAGGAAGCGCGGTGAAGGTCTGGCACTGGGCACTGGCGCTCTCGCTCGCGTCGACGCTGCTCGCGGCGCCGGCCTTCGCCGCGGCGCCGGGCGCTGCGGCGATCTCCAGCGAGGAGGTCGTCGTCACCTACGCGCGTGGCGGCATCGAGGTGTTCGAGATCGCGTCGGCGCCGAAGGGCAGCCTGATCGCGCTGCCGATCGTCCCCGGTGCGACGGGCATCTCCGTGCGTGGCGGGACGTACGGCCTGACCAGGGAGACGGACACGGGACGCGCCGCGATGGTAAAGAGCGCGAGCGGCAGCGCCCAGGCGACCTTCCGCGTGCCCTACCCGGCGAACGGGAACTTCCTCTTCGTCTGGCGCAGCCCCGCGCGGATCGGCCGTCTGGTGCTGCTCACGGGTTCGAAGGTCAACCCGTCCGGTCTCGGGATCGCGCCCTTCCACCTCGTGGGCCAGGTAAGCCTCGGCGGCCAGCTCCTCACGAGCTTCAACGCGCAGAATCTGCCCGCGGACTACGCGATGCGCTGGCCGTTCGAGGTCGGTGAACCCGGCGGCTGGCTCGGCAACGTTTTCTTGGGACTCGCGATCGCGGTACCGCTCGCGGCGCTCCTCCTGGGAATCCGGGGGCTCTTCGCCGCGCGGCGGCGCGCAGCTGGCGCCTGACAGGAACCCGCTGTCGTTCGCGCAGGCAAGTGTGGCAACTCTGGGGCTGCGGCGGGGCCTCGACGTCCTCGACCAGCGGGACGTTCGCTTCGGCCGTCCTTCGGGTCGGGCATCAGCCCTGCGGCGAGGGATGCTGCGTTGCCGCCCACGGGCCGCCGCCGATCGGCGGGAGCGCCTCGGGCGCACGCAGGGCGAGCACGGCCGAGAACACGCCCGGTGCCTCCTCCGATCCCAGGACCTCGACGCGCGCATCGGGCGTCGTGAAGCCGAGGAGCAGCGAGAGGTGGCCGAGTTCGGCCTCGGGGTGAGCCTGGATCCACAGCCCTCCGTCGATGTCGAAGATCTGCTCCGCGCTGCCGCTCCGCAGCCGCGCGAGCACCTCCTTGCCGAAGCGGGGTACGGCAGGGTTCTCCTGCCCGCCGTGCTGGGCCTGAAGGTCGCGCGCGAGCGCTCCCACGGCGACCGCGACGATGCGCCGCCCAAGGTCCGACGCGCAGCTGCGCAGCGCCTGGCCGAACTCGTTCAAGAGCGATGGCGAGGCGGTGGGCACCCCGACCATGACAGCTGGCAGGTCGTGGCGCGGCGCGAGCGCCTGCAGCGCCGCGGCCGCGCCCGCGGAAAGGGGCGCGCTCTCATGCGTGGACGGCAGACCGAAGGCGATCGCCGTCTCGTGCCAGAGCGCGGCGAGTTCTGCGTCCACCGGCGCGGTGAACTGCCCGGACGCGTCGGAGAGGCTCGAGACCTTGGGCACCGCGAAGGCGCGCGGGCGCCAGTCCGTGTCGATCAGCACGAGCGTCGACGGATCGGCGGCGCGCACGGCGCCGCTCGCCGTACCGACGGCAGCGGCGAGAGGCGTCTGCGGGCGGAACGCCGGCGGTACGAGAAGTCCGAGAAGATCGTCCCTGTTCGTGTTCGGCATAGCGTCGGCTGGGCCGACGTCCCTCCTTGCGCATGAGGCCTCAGCTTGAGCCTACGCCTTGACGGCGCGCCGCGGCAAGGGAGGGCCGGATTGGCCCAGTCGCAGGAAACTTGACCTCCGCACCGCCTAGCGTCTAATCTATGGCGCAACGAGAGAAACCGATGAGGGAGAGAGTACCTCCGTACGCCGCCGAAGAGAGAGCCGGGATCGGTGGAAGCCCGGCGGGCGCAGCGGCAGGGAAGATCACTCCCGAGGGCGCTGGCGATACTGTAGCCAGCGACGCTTCCGCACGTGACGCGGCCTGAGCCCGGCGATGCCGGGGAAGAAAGGTGGTACCGCGGCGGCAGCACGCCCTTTTGGGGAGGCTGCCGCCGCTTTGACGTTATGGGGGGCGAGAACGCTTTGGACTACCGCGAGACGCTGCTCTTGCCGAAGACCGACTTCCCGATGCGCGCGAACCTGCCGGAGCGCGAGCCCCTCTTCCTGCGCTACTGGCAAGACGGCGGCCTCTACGAGGCCGGCCTGCGCGAACGCGAGGGAGCGGAGCCGTTCATCCTGCACGACGGGCCGCCCTACGCGAACGGCAACATCCACATCGGCACGTCGCTCAACAAAGTGCTGAAGGACGTCGTCAGTCGGTTCCAAACGCTCAAGGGGCGCCCGTCGCCGTACGTGCCCGGCTGGGACACGCACGGCCTGCCGATCGAGCGCCTCGCGCTCGAGGACCTAAGGAGCGACCGCCACACGCTCGATCCACTCGCGCTGCGCCGCGTCTGCCGCGACTTCGCCATGCGGCACATCGAGGTGATGACGGGCCAGTTCCAAAGGCTCGGGGTGATCGGCGACTGGGACCACCCCTACATCACGCTCCAGCCGCAGTACGAGGCCGCGGAGCTGCGGGTCTTCGGCGAGATGTACGAGCGCGGATTGATCTACAAGGGGTTCCGCTCGGTGCACTGGTGCCCGGTAGACGAGACGGCGCTCGCGGACGCGGAGATCGAGTACAAAGAGCACGTGTCGCCCTCGATCTACGTCCTCTTCCCGGTCGCGGACACCGGCGGCGTCAAGGAACTCGACGGCGCGGGCGTCGTGATCTGGACGACGACGCCTTGGACGATGCCGGCGAACGAAGCCGTCGCGCTCCACCCCGAGCTCGAGTACGGCGTCTACGAGAGCCCAAACGGACCGCTCGTCATCGCCGTCGCGGCGCGGGAACGCATGGAGAAGATCCTCTCGCTCGGGCGGGAGCTCACGCGGCTGCCGGCGCGCCGTCTATCGGGTGTGCGCATGCTCCATCCCATCTTCGATCGTCAGGTGCCGATCGTCCTCGGAGGGCACGTCTCGGCGGAGGACGGTACCGGCGCGGTGCACACGGCGCCGGGTCACGGCGAGGAGGACTTCCAGGTTGGACGCGAGTACGGGCTCCCGGTGACGGTGCCGGTCGACGACCGGGGCATTTTCAACGAGCTCGCCGGACCGTTCGCGGGCCAACGCTACGACAAGGCGAACCCCGCCATCGTCGACTACCTCCGGGAGCGAGGCAGGCTGCTCTCGGCCGGGGAGATCCGCCACCAGTACCCGCACTGCTGGCGTTGCCACGGCCCGGTGCTGTTCCGTGCGACGGAGCAGTGGTTCGGGTCCGTCTCCGCGATCCGCGGAGAGATCCTCGCGGCGATCGACAAGGTCTCCTGGGTGCCGGAGTGGGGCGAGGCGCGCATGCGCCAGATGACGCAGGACCGCCAGGACTGGTGCATCTCGCGCCAGCGCGTCTGGGGCGTGCCGATCCCCGCATTCTACTGCGAAGGGTGCGACGAACTCCTGGTGAACCGCGAGACGGTCCGTCACGTCGCGGACCTCGTGGCGGAGCACGGCGCCGACGTCTGGTGGGAGCGCTCGGCGCGGGAACTGCTGCCGGAGGGGACCCGGTGTCCCAAGTGCGGGTCGCACGATCTGCGCAAGGAGACCGACATCCTCGACGTCTGGTTCGACTCCGGATCCTCGCACGCGGCGGTGCTCGCGCGCGAGGGCCTGCGCCGACCCGCCGACCTCTACCTCGAGGGCGCGGACCAGTTCCGCGGCTGGTTCAACTCCTCCCTGACAACGTCGATCGCGGTGACCGGCGAGCCGCCGTACCGCCAGGTGCTCGTGCACGGCTTCGTCGTCGACGGCGAGGGCCGCAAAATGTCGAAGTCGCTCCGAAACGCCGTCTCGCCGGAGGCGGTGCTCGGCCAGTACGGCGCCGACATCCTGCGCCTATGGGCGACGAGCGCCGACTACACCTCCGACATCCACCTGACGCCCGAGATCCTGCAGCAGGTCGCGGAGGGCTACCGCAAGATCCGCAACACCTGGCGCTTCCTGCTCGGCAACCTCGCCGATTTCGACCCTGCGAAGGACGCCGTGCCGCTCGAGGAGCTCCAGGGTCTCGAGGCCTACATGCGCGGGCGCCTCGGCGAGCTCGTCGGCGTCGTGGAGCGCGCGTACGAGAGTTACGGCTACCAGGGCGTCTACTACCACGGCCTCAACTTCTGCGCCGTGGACCTCTCGAGTCTCTACCTCGACGTGCGCAAGGACCTCCTCTACTGCGCCAGGAAGGACAACCCGGCGCGACGCGCGGCGCAGACCTTCCTCTGGCACGCGGCTTCGGTGATCGCCCGCCTCTTCGCCCCGATCCTCGCCTACACGGCGGAGGAGGTGTGGGAGCATCTTCCCGGCGCGCGGGCGCAGCACTGGTCTGTGCACCTCGCGGCGTTCCCCCTTGCCGCCGAGTACGCCGCGGACGCCGCCGTCGCCGCCCGCTACGCGGAGCTCCTCGCGCTGCGCGACGACGCGCTCAAGGCGCTCGAGGAGGCGAGAGCCGCGAAACGGATCGGAAAGCCGAGCGACGCGAGCCTGCGGCTTTCGCTGCCAGAGGGGCCGCTCCTCGACCTCGCGCGCGCGGAGCGCCAGGCGCTCGAGGAGCTGTGCATCGTCTCGTCGCTCGAGGTCTTGGAGGGCGAGCGCTCCGTGGCGGTCGCCGTGGACCCCGCGCCGCGCTGCGACCGCTGCTGGCAGCACCGCCCCGACGTCGACGAGCAGGGTCTTTGCGGCCGTTGCCGCGATGTGTTGACAGGATGAAGAGCGAGGGCGACAAGCCCGTCCATCCGGAGCTCTTGGAGCGCATTGCGGCCTACATGGAGTCGGTGAACCTCGGCGCCTACGTCGACCTCTACCGCAGGCCCTGGCGCATGCTCGGCCTGAACTTCGTCGCGGGCCTCGCGCGCGGTTTCGGCATGGCGATCGGGTTCGCCCTCCTCGGCGCGCTCGTCATCTACACGTTGCAGGCGTCCTTTCTGCACAACCTACCGGTGGTCGGAAAGTTCATCGCCCAGATCGTGCGGATCGTGCAAAGCGAGATGCAGAGGGGCGCCGGGAGGTAGGCCGCGGTGGAGATCGAAGGACGGCTCGAGGCCCGCAGGCAGGAACTTGTTGGGCTGATCGACGAATTGCGCGACGACGGGCTCGGCATGCCGATGTCGGAAGCGTACGGGGAACTCAACTCGTACGACAACTACTCCGGCGACTTCGCGGAGGAGCTCTTCGAGCGCGAGAAGGACCTCGGGCTGATGGGGAACCTCCGCTCGCAGCTGCAGCGCGTCGAAGTCGCGCAGCAGCGGCTGCGCGAAGGGACCTACGGCATCTGCCAGCGTTGCGGGAAGAAGATCCCGCGCGAGCGGCTCGACGCCCTGCCCTGGGCGGAGTACTGCCGTGACTGCCAGGGCGTCGTCGACCCGGGCCCGATCCCCAGCCCGCCGCTCGAGCAGGAGCTTCTGGAGGAGCAGGGGATGTTCCGCCACTCCTTCCGCGACGACACGGGCGAGGTCGGTTACGACGGCGAGGACACCTGGCAGGAGCTCGCCATGTGGGGCAACACGAACTCCCCGCAGGACGTCCCGCCGGCGATCCGCGTAGACCAGGCCTACGTCGATTCCGACGAACTGCACGGGGCTGTCGAGCCGATCGAGAATCAGGTCGACGCGGAGGGTGAGTTCCTCGGCGAGGCCGATCAGGAGGTGGACCCCGGCAGTTGATCGCGCTACTCGTCGCCGCACTCATCCTGATCGCGGACCGTCTCACGAAGGCGTGGGCGCTCGCGCACCTCACGGTGGGCGAGCCGGTACGGGTCGTCGGGCAGCTCGTGGAGTGGAACCTCATCCGCAACCACGGCGCCGCGTTCGGCCTGCTCGCCGGGCAGACGGTCCTTTTCGTGGCCGTCGCGCTGGCCGCGGTCGGGGGACTCCTCTACGCCCTGCGCAAGCGGCCCGGCGCCGTCCTGCAGATCGGGATCGGCGGCGTGCTGGGCGGTGCGCTCGGCAACCTCTGGGATCGCCTTCTGGGCCTCGGCGTTGTCGACTTCATCGACGTGCGGCTCTGGAGCTACATCTTCAACGTGGCGGACATCGGGATCACGCTCGGAGCCATCGTGCTGGTGGTCGCGCTATGGCGCGAGAGCTGAACGCCGAGGTTCCGGAGGTGCTCGCGGGCGAGCGCCTCGACGTCGCGCTCGCGCGGCTCTCGGGCGTCTCGCGCAGCCAGGCGCAGATCCTTCTGCGGGACGGGCACGCGTGGCGCGTCGGCAGGCCAGGCGACGCTGCGGATCGCGTCGCGGCTGGCGACATCCTGGCCTGGAAGGAGATTGCCCCCGTACACCTGCGGGCGCAGCCCGAGGATCTGCCGCTCGAGATCGCGTACGAGGACGAGGACCTCCTGGTGGTCGACAAGCGGCGCGGCGTCGTCGTCCATCCATCTGCGGGGCATCCCTCCGGCACGGTCGTGAACGCCGTCCTGCACCACGTGCGGTCGATGCCGGGCGACCCGCTGCGGCCGGGCGTCGTGCACCGCCTCGACCGCGACACGTCCGGGCTGATGCTCGTGGCGAAGTCGGAGGCCGCCTTCCGGGGTCTGCAGGCCCAGATCGCGCGCCATGCCGTCGTGCGCACCTACGATGCGATCGTACAGGGCCAGCCGCGCGAGGACTCCGGCACGATCGACCTTCCGCTCGGCCGCGACCCGCGTGAGCGCAAGCGCATCGCCGTCGTGCCGCAGGGCCGACGCGCCGTGACGCATTATTGGGTTCGCCGGAGGTTCGGCCGGGCGTCTTGGCTGCGCCTGCAACTGGAAACCGGCCGCACGCACCAGATACGGGTCCACCTTCGGGCGCGCGGCTGGCCCGTCGTCGGCGACCCGGTCTACGGGCCGGACCGGGGCGGCGCGGGTCAGCTCCTGCACGCGGTGCGCATCGCGTTCCGCCATCCGGTGACCGGTGTGGAGATCTCGCTCTTCGCCCCCTGGCCGGACGACATGCGAAGAGAGCTCATGCGCCTTTGCGTCGGCGCCAAGATCCCCTTCGAGGAGGTGGCATCGGAAGTTGAACGCGCAGATCCTTGACGCGGACGGCGTGCGCAGGGCCCTCTGGCGGATGGCGCACGAGATCCTCGAGCAGCAGGGCGGAGCCGAGAACCTGGCGCTCGTTGGCATCCCGAGCCGCGGCCTGCCGCTCGCGCGGCGCATCGCGCGACTCGTCGCGCAGATCGAGGGGATCGATCCGCCCGTCGGCCAGGTGAACATCGGACCGCACCGTGACGACGGCCGGGCCGAGCACCGCGAGGAGCTGCGCGTCGACGTCGCCGAGCGCAGCGTCGTGCTCTGCGACGACGTGATCCACACCGGTCGCACGGTGCGCGCCGCGCTGGACGCGCTCGTCACGTGGGGGCGCCCGCGCAGCGTCTCGCTCCTGGTGCTCGTCGACCGCGGCCACCGCGAGCTGCCGATCCGTCCCGACTTCGTTGGAAAGAACGTGCCCACGGCGCGGGACGAACGCGTGTTCGTTCGACTGACCGAGATGGACGGTCTTGACGAGGTCGTGATCGAGCGCGACAATAAACGAAACACATAGGTCGCGTCCCTTTAAGTCCGGTCCCGCGAGGCCGGTAAGGGTGCATACTCGGGTATGTCTTCGCCCTTCCTCGGCCTGCGGCCGGGGAAGGGCGTTCGTTTTGGAGATCATCCAACGATAGGAGGCATCGGGCGTGCGCCATCTGCTCGCGATCCGGGATCTGGGCACGGAGGAGCTCCAGTCGCTCGTCACGCGGGCCATCGCGCTGCGTGACGGGGCGGCGCCGCTCCGCGCCGAGGGAGCGATCGCCACGGTGTTCTACGAGAACTCGACGCGCACGCGCCTCTCGTTCCAGGAGGCCGGGGCGCTCCTCGGCCTGCGCTGCCTCTCGATCGTGACCGAGGGCTCCAGTATCCAGAAGGGAGAGAGCATGGAGGACACGCTGCGCACGGTCGCGGCGCTCGGTGCGCGCGCCGCGGCGGTTCGCTCCCCCTGGGCGCTGCGCCTGCAGGATCTCGCAGGGCTGCCGATCCACCTCGTCAACGCCGGAGACGGCTGGGCCCAGCACCCGACGCAGGCGATCGCCGACCTCGCCGTCGCGCAGCGCGAGTTCGGCGACCTCAGGGGGCGCACGCTGCTGATCGTCGGAGACATTTTGCACAGCCGCGTCGCCCGCTCGAACGCCGAGGCGTTCTCCGCCCTGGGCGCGCGGGTGCTGCTCTCCGGACCGCCGACGCTCCTGCCGCCCGGGCTCGCCGAGGGCCTCGGCGCCGAGGAGGTCGGCCTCGAGGAGGGGCTCCGGCAGGCCGACGTCTGCATGGTCCTTCGGCTGCAGCGCGAGCGCCAGGAGCGCGGCTACCTGCCCTCGACGGCGGAGTACCGCAGATTCTGGGGGCTCACGGTGGCGCGCGCCGCTCTGCTCTTGGACCATGCGGTGATCCTTCACCCAGGTCCGCAGAACCGTGACGTCGAGATCGACGGCGAACTCGTCGCCTGCGCGCGCAGCCGGATCGCGGACCAAGTCAGCTGCGGCGTCTACGGACGCGCGGCACTTCTGGAGGCGATGCTCGATGCGCGTTGACCTGAGGGGCGCGCGCCTCTACGATCCTGTGACGCGTCTCGACCGCACCCAAGACCTCCTCTGGGAGGACGGCGTGATCGCAGGCATCGGTGCCGGGCTGCCGCACGGCGAGCAGACGGTCGATGCGGACGGGATGCTCGCCATGCCTGGCTTCGTCGACATCCACGTGCACCTGCGCGATCCCGGCGAGACGCACCGGGAGGACCTTCGAAGCGGACTTCGGGCCGCACTCGCCGGCGGCTTCACCGACGTCTGCGCGATGCCGAACACCCAGCCCGCCGTCGACGACGCGATCGTTCTGGAGGGCATCCTGCAGCGCGCGCAGGGGCATGCGGTCGGGCTGCACCAGCTCGCGGCGATCACGCAGGGTCGCGAGGGCGAGCGGCTCGCCGAGATGGCGACCCTGCAGGCGCTCGGGGCCGTCGGGTTCTCGGACGACGGGAGCGGCCTCCGGTCCGCTGCGGTCATGCGGCTCGCGCTGCAGTACGCGAAGCCGATCGGTGCGGTGATCGCCACCCACGCGGAGGACCCCGATCTCTCGCGCGGCGGGATGGTGCACGAGGGCCCCGTGAGCTACCGCCTCGGCATCCCAGGCCAGCCGCGCAGCGCGGAGACGTCGATGGTGGCGCGCGACCTCGAGCTCCTGCGCGAGGTGGGCGGCAAGCTGCACATCTGCCACATCTCCGCGAAGGAGACGGTCGAACTCGTACGGCGGGCGAAGACCGACGGCCTAGAGGTGACCTGCGAGGTGACGCCGCACCACCTGCTGCTCACGGACGAGGACGTGCCCGCGCTCGGTGCGCTCGGCAAGATGAACCCGCCGCTGCGCACCAGCGAGGACCGGCAGGCGCTGCGCGAGGGACTCGCCGACGGAACGATCGACGCGATCGCGACCGACCACGCGCCGCACGCGGCGCTCGAGAAGGCGCGCGGCATCTTCCATGCGCCCTTCGGCGTCACGGGGCTCGAGACGGCCGTCGCGTCCGTCTACGGCGCGCTCGTCGAGACGGGGGAACTCCCGCTCGAGCGGTTCGTCGACGCCTTCACGGACGCCGCCCGCCGCGTCTACGGTCTCCCGGCTCCGCGCCTCGCAGAGGGGGCGCGGGCCCGCCTCACGCTCTTCGACCCGCGCGGCACCTTCGAGGTGCGTGCGGACGGGTTCCGCTCCAAGAGCGCGAACTCTGCACTGCTCGGCCGTACCTTGTCCGGACGGCCGTTCGGCATCCTGACGGAAGGGGGATTCGAGCCTAGTCATGACTAAGGAGCGCGCCTACCTCGAACTGCAAGACGGAGCGATCTACCCGGGCCTGCTCTCCGGCGACGGGGAGGTCGAGGGCGAAGTGGTGTTCACGACGGCGATGACCGGCTACGGCGAAGTGGTCACGGACGCTTCCTACGCCGGCCAGATCGTCGTGCTGACCTTCCCGGAGATCGGCATCTACGGCGTCGACCCGGAAGCGCTGGAGGCCGCCGCCCCGAGGGCCCGGGCCCTCGTCGTGCGCGAGCTGCAGGAGGTCCCGAGCCACGCGACGTCGCGCATGGACCTTGGGACCTTCCTCGCGCAGGCCAACGTGCCCATCCTCAGCGATGTCGACACGCGGGCGCTCGCCCGCCACCTGCGCACGCTGGGGACGATGTCCGGACGCATCGCGCGCAGCCCGCGCGGCGGCGTAAAGGACGCGGACTGCCAGCTCGTGCAAGAGATGGCGACCCGCGAGACCTACTGGTTCTCCCGCGACGGTGCGGGGCCGACGGTCGGCGTCATCGACTTCGGTCTCAAGGAGGACATTCTGCGCCAGCTGCGGGACGCCGGAGCGCGGGTGCTGGTGCTGCCGCCGACGAGCACGCCCGGAGATGTGGACCGCGCCGGCGTCGACGGGGTGCTCCTGACGAACGGCCCCGGTGACCCCTCGCGCATGCAGGCGTACGCCCGGCTGGCGCACGATGTCTCGGAGCGCCATCCGACGCTCGGGATCTGCCTCGGCCACCAGCTGCTGGCGCTCGGCTACGGCGCGAAGACGTTCAAGCTCCCCTTCGGCCATCGCGGGGCGAACCACCCCGTGCGCCACCGCGACGGGCGGCCCGGCGAGGTGACGAGCCAGAACCACGGGTACGCCGTCGACCGCGAGAGCCTCGCGGGCACGCCGCTCGAGGTCTCGGAGGTGCACCTCAACGACGGGACGGTCGAGGGTCTTCGGCACAACGCGCGGCCCGTCTTCTCCGTGCAGTACCACCCCGAGGCCGGTCCGGGCCCCTGGGAGGCGCGCGGTACGTTCGGACGTTTCCTCCGTTCCCTGGGGGGTGGCGAGTGATGCCGAGGGATCTGCCGAAGAAGGTCCTGGTGATCGGGTCGGGTCCGATCGTGATCGGCCAGGCCGCCGAGTTCGACTACGCCGGCACGCAGGCGTGCCAGAGCCTCCGCGAGGAGGGCATCGAGGTCGTCCTCGTCAACTCGAACCCGGCCACGATCATGACCGACCCGGGCGTCGCCGACCGGGTCTACCTCGAGCCGCTGCGCCCGGAGTACATCGAGAAGGTGATCGAGAAGGAGCGCCCGGATGGCCTCCTGCCGACGCTCGGGGGCCAGGTGGGGCTGAACCTCGCCGTCCAGCTCGCGGAGCTCGGCATCCTCGAGAAGTACGGCGTGCGCCTGCTCGGCACGCCGCTCGCGGCGATCCGCGAGGCGGAGGACCGCGAGGCCTTCCGCAACCTGATGCTGCGCATCGGCGAGCCGATCCCCGAGAGCCGGACGGTCGGGTCCTTGGCGGAGGGGATGGCGTTCGCCAAGGAGGTCGGCTTCCCGCTGATCGTCCGGCCCGCGTACACGCTCGGAGGCACCGGCGGCGGGATCGTACGCGATGCAGCAGAGCTCCACGCCGTGCTCTCGCGCGGGCTCTCGCTCTCTCCGATCCGCCAGTGCCTCGTCGAGAAGTCGATCGCCGGGTGGAAGGAAGTCGAGTACGAGGTCATGCGCGACGCGCAGGACCAGGCCATCACCGTCTGCAACATGGAGAACGTCGACCCGGTCGGCGTGCACACCGGCGACTCGATCGTCGTGGCGCCGAGCCTCACGCTCACAGACCGGGACTACCAGATGCTCCGCTCCGCGTCGCTGCGCATCATCCGGGCGCTGGGCGTGGAGGGCGGCTGCAACGTGCAGTTCGGCCTGCATCCCGAGACCGGCGAGTACCGGGTGATCGAGGTGAACCCGCGCGTCAGCCGATCGAGCGCGCTCGCCTCGAAGGCGACCGGCTACCCGATCGCCAAGATCGCAGCGAAGCTCGCGCTCGGGTTCACGCTCGATGAGCTCAGAAACCCCGTGACAGGCAGGACGACGGCGCTCTTCGAGCCGGCGCTCGACTACGTCGTGGTGAAGATCCCTCGCTGGCCGTTCGACAAGTTCGCCCAGGCCGACCGCCGACTCGGCACGCAGATGCAAGCCACGGGCGAGGTGATGGCGATCGGGCGCACGCTGCGCGCGGCCATCCTGAAGGCGGCCCGCTCGCTCGAGGTGGGAGCCCACCACCTGCACCTGCCTTCGCTCGCGGACCTTGCGGACAGCGACCTGATGACGCTCGCGGAGGAGCCGGACGACCGGCGGATCTTCGCCCTCGCGGAGCTCCTGCGCCGCGGCGCCTCCGTCGACGCACTGCAGGCCGCGACGCAGATCGACCGCCACTTCCTGCGGGAGATGGAGCGGATCGTCGCCCTCGAGGGAGAGCTGCGGGAGCGGCCGGGCGACATCGAACTCCTGCGGCGCGCGAAGCGCGACGGGTTCTCGGACCGCACGATCGGCGAACTCTGGCGCCAGCCGGAGGAGGAGGTGCGCGCGGCGCGACGCGCGGCGGGCATCGTGCCGACCTACAAGATGGTCGACACCTGCGCCGCGGAGTTCGACGCGCAGACTCCGTACTACTACGGCGCCTACGAGTTCGAGGACGAGGCGCCGGTGCCTGCGGGCAGCCGGTCGGTGCTCGTGCTCGGCGCGGGTCCGATCCGCATCGGCCAGGGCATCGAGTTCGACTGCTCCGCGGTGCACGCGCTGCAGGCGCTGCGCGACGCGGGGCGGCGGGCGATCATGCTGAACTCGAACCCCGAGACGGTCTCGACCGACTGGACGCAGTCGGACCGGCTCTACTTCGAGCCGCTCGCCTTCGAGGACGTGCGCGAGGTGGCGGAGCGCGAGAAGGTCGAGGGGGTGCTCGTCCAGTTCGGCGGGCAGACCGCGATCAACCTCGCGGAGCACCTCGCAGCAGCGGGTGTCCCCATCCTCGGCACGAGTGTCGCGGGCATCGCCGCGGCCGAGGACCGGCGCCAGTTCGACGCCGTGCTCGAGCAGGTCGGCCTCAAGCGACCGCGCGGCCGCACGGTGCTCCGCTCCGAGGAGGCGCTGCGCGCCGCCGAGGAGGTCGGCTACCCCGTGCTGGTGCGCCCGTCGTTCGTTCTGGGCGGCCGCGCGATGGAGATCGTGCACGCCCCCGAGGACCTCGCGGACTACCTTGAGCGCGCGGTCAGCGCCATGCCTGGCCGACCGATCCTCGTAGACCAGTACCTGCCCGGCCTGGAGCTCGAGGTGGACGCGGTGGCCGATGGCGAGGCCGTGCTGGTCGGCGGGATCATGGAGCACATCGAGCGCGCCGGCGTCCACTCCGGAGACTCGATCGCGGTCTACCCTGCGCAGAGCATCGATGCGGACCTTGAGGCCCAGGTCGTCGACGCCACCGTGCGGCTCGCGAAGGCGCTTGGAACGAAGGGCCTGCTGAACGTGCAGTTCGTCTCCTACGAAGGGCAGCTCTACGTGATCGAGGCGAACCCGCGCGCATCGCGCACCCTGCCGTACCTGATGAAGGTGGCGAACGTTCCGCTCGCGGCGATCGCGACGCGCGTGGCGCTCGGCGACAGCCTCGCCGCGCAGGGAATCGCGGGCGGCCTATGGCCGAAGCCAGGCCACGTCGGTGTGAAGTGCCCCGTCTTCTCGTGGGCGAAGCTGCGCGAGGTCGACGCGACGCTGGGACCCGAGATGAAGTCGACGGGCGAGGTGCTCGGCATCGACGAGACGTTCTCCGCGGCGCTCCTGAAGGCGTTCGACGGCGCAGGCTACCACGTGCCGCAGCGCGGGCGCATCCTCCTGACGATCGCGGACCGCGACAAGGACGAGGTACTGCCCTTGGCGCGCGACCTCTACCGCCAGGGAGCGCAGATCCTCGCGACGGCCGGCACGGCCGAGGCGCTGCGCGATGCGGGCGTCGAGGTGGAGGAGGTGCCGAAGATCGGGGAGCAGAGCCCGGACCTACTGGACCGCTTGCGCGAGGGAGACATCAACCTTGTGGTGAACACGTTCACGCAGGGGCGCAGTCCCGTGCGCGACGGGTTTCAGATCCGCCGCACGGCGGTGGAGCACGGCATCCCCTGCGTCACGTCGCTCGACACGGCGCGGGCGGTGATGCGGGTGATGGCGTCGCCGCGCCGCCTCGAGGTGCGCGCCCTGCAGGACTACTTCCCCCAGGAGGCGCCGCGGTGAGGCAGTGGGAACTGCTCGTGGGCGAGGTGCTCGCGCCGGCCAGGGGCTACGTCGAACTGCGCCTCGAGGCGACGCAGGCGCTGGAGGCGGAGCCCGGTCAGTTCTTCATGCTGCGCGCTGGCAACCTACCTGACACCTACCTGCCGCGCGCCTTCTCCTGGTACCGGCAAGACGCTCCCCGCCGCCTGAGCTTCCTCTTTCGGGTCGAGGGCCCTGGGACGCGGGAGCTCGCAAGGCTGCGCACAGGCGACTTGCTGCAGGCCATGGGGCCGCTCGGCAGGGGATTCCCGCTGCCGCAGCAACCGATCCGCGCGGCGATCCTGGGCGGCGGTGTGGGTGTGCCGCCGCTCTGGGGGCTCGCGAAGGCCCTCCTACAGGGCGGCAGCGATGTGCTGGCGCTGATCGGCGCGCGGGCGAAGGCACACATCGTCGGCGCAAAGGAGATCGCGGCGCTCGGCGCGCGGGTGCTCGTCGCGACGGACGACGGGTCTGAGGGGTACCGCGGGCCGCTCACCGACCTCCTGCCGGAAGAGGGGATCGACGCGATCTACGCCTGCGGGCCGGAAGGCATGCTGCGGCGGGTGCAGCAGATCTCGCTCGCGGACGGTCCGCCCGCCTACCTCGCCCTCGAAGCCCCGATGGCCTGCGGCTACGGCGTCTGCATGGGCTGCGTCGTCGAGCGCGCGGAGCCCCCTTCGGACCAGGGCGAGTACGGCCGCTGGGCGCGCGTCTGCCGCGAGGGGCCGGTCTTCGCGGCGCAGGAGGTGCGCCTGTGACGGGGCAGGCGGTATCCTTCGCCGGGCTCTCGCTGAAGAACCCGGTGCTCACGGCGTCCGGGACGTTCGGCTACGGCCGCGAGGCCGCGGAGCTCTACGATCTTGGCCTCCTCGGAGGCGTGATGGTCAAGGGCGTCTCGCGCGAGCCCTGGCCCGGCAATGCGCCGTTGCGGGTGGCCCGGGCGCCCGGCGGCATGCTCAACGCCATCGGGCTTCAGAACCCCGGCCTCGAGCACTTCCTCTCGACCGACCTGCCGTTCCTGCGCCGCTACGACACGGCCGTCGTCGTGAACGTCGTCGGGCATGATCTGCAGGGGTTCGTCGACGTGGTGCGGGGAGTCACGGGGCAGGCCGGGGTGGGTGCGGTCGAACTGAACATCTCCTGCCCGAACGTCGCCGACGGCCTACTGTTCTCGCAAGATCCGGCGAGCGCCCGCAAGCTCGTCGCGGCAGCGCGTCAGGCCACGGACCTCCCGCTGGTCGTCAAGATGTCGCCGAACGTCACAGATCCCGTGGCGCTCGGGCTCGCCTGCAAGGAAGGCGGTGCGGACGCGCTCTCGGCGATCAACACGCTGCTCGGCATGGCGATCGACCTGCGGCGGCGCGCGCCGGTCTTGGGCAACCGGACGGGCGGTCTCTCGGGCCCGGCGGTGAAGCCGGTGGGATTGCGCATCGTCTTCGACCTCGCTGCGCAGGTCGGACTGCCCGTCATCGGGATGGGCGGAATCGAGACGGGCAGTGACGCGCTCGAGTACATCATGGCCGGCGCGTCGGCGGTCGCCGTCGGCACGGCGGTCTTCCGCGACCCGCTCGCACCGCCGCGCATCGTCCGAGAGCTCGTGGACGAGCTGGAGCAGCACGGTTTCGAGAGCGCGGCCCAGGCCTGGGCCGCGGCCAATCCGGCGGCGAAGGAGGCGGCTTCGTGACGGCACAGGACTACCTTTACGCGGCGCTCGACCAGATGGACCCAGAGCAGGCGCTCGCTCTCGCGCGGCGGATCGCCAGCCACGTAGGCGGCTTCAAGATCGGCATGGACCTCTTCAACCAGGGCGGCCCGGATGTGGTTCGCGCGGTCGTGGAACTCGGCAGGCCGGTGTTTCTGGACCTGAAACTCCACGACATCCCGCAGACCGTGGCGCGCGGCGTGCAGGCGGTTCGAGACCTCGGCGTCCGCTACCTGAACGTGCACGCGACGGGCGGCGAGACCATGCTGCGGGCCGCGCGCGAGGCGGCGGGCAGCCGCCTGCACCTCCTCGCGGTGACGCTCCTCACGAGCATCGATGCGGCGGCGGCCGCGGCGATCGGCTGGCAGGGCACGCCGCAGGAGATCGTCGAGCGGCTCGTCCGGATCACGCAGTCGGCAGGGATCGAGGGCTACGTGACCTCCGGCGAGGAGGCGGCGATGCTGCGGAGGTTGGCGCCGGGCTCGGTCATCGCTGTGCCCGGGGTACGGCGGGCGAAGGATGCGGTGGCTGACCAAAGGCGCGTCGTCACGCCTGCGCAGGCGCGCCGTGCCGGAGCCGACCTGATCATCGTGGGGCGGGCGATCGCCCAGGCGCCGGACCCGTTGGGGGCGGCGCAGGCGTTCGTAGAGGAGATCGCGGAGGGGGAGACGGCCTGATGCAGGGGAGAGAGCACTGGATCGCGCGGCTGAAGGAGTGGGGGGTGCTGCGCGAGGGGCACTTCCTGCTGACGTCCGGCAGGCACAGTCCGGGGTTCCTGCTCTTCGCGCCCGCCTTCTCCCTTCCGCCGGCTGCCGAGGAGATCGGGTCGGCGATCGCGGACATGTACAGAGGTCAGGGGATCGAGACGGTCGTCGGCCCCGCGATGGGCGGCGTGATCCTCGCGCATGAGGTCGCGCGCGCGCTCGGGGTGCGGTCGATCTACGCCGAGAAGGACGGCGACGCGATGGCGCTCAAGCGCGGCTTTGGCCTGCGTCCGGCGGAGCGCGTGCTCGTCGTGGAGGATGCCGTCTCGACCGGCGGATCGGTGCGCAAGGTGCTGGACATCTGCGAGCGCACCAAGGCCGACGTTGTGGGCGTCGGGATCGTCGCCGACCGCACGGCGGGCAGGGTGGACCTCGGCGCGCCCCTGCACGCGCTGCTTGAGCTCGAGGTGCCGTCCTATCCCGCGGACGATTGCCCGCTCTGCCGCGCGGGCGAGGAGCTCGTGCGTCCGAAGGCGTAGCGCGAAAGGAGAACGCGCCCGGGAGGCCCCGGAGGGCAGATGTCCGGCGCGCTTTCGTGCCCGGCGGCTAGCCGAGGTCCTTCGCCATCAGGACGTTTGTTGCCCGGTAGCCGGTGCGCTCGTAGAGGCGGAGCGCCGTCTCGTTGTGGCCGAAGACGTGCAGGGCGATGCGCTGCAGGCCGAGCGCCCGCACCTCCTGCTCGAGGGCGAGCATCGCGGCCCTGCCGTAGCCCTGTCCGCGCTGGTCATGGCGGATCTCGATGTTGTAGACGAAGGCGTGCGGTGTGTCTGGCTCGCCACGCTCCGCGACCCAGACCATGCCAAGAGGGTCGCCGCGCCCCTGGTCGAGGATCGTGTAGAGGTGTTGGCCAGGCGAGGCGAGTCCTTGCGGCAGAAGGGTGCCGAACTCCTGCCGCGAGCGTTCGAGGGCCTCCTCCTCGGGCCACGCTCCGGTTGCGGCGTGCTCCTTGGCGTAGGTCTCGAGCGCTGCGTCGTACCAGACAGAGTACTCGTCCTCGCGCATCGGGCGCAGCCGCACGTCTGCCATGCCGATTCCTCCTTGCAAAGCCGCTACGCTGATCGGAAGAGGGTTCGAGGCGGCCCCACATGGCACCTTCGGCCCTGCGCATGCTATACTCCGCCTATCCCTTCCGCTGGAGGTTGACATGGTCAAGATCGCTGCATCGCGGTAGCATCCCGGCGCTTTTGCCGGGATGACTTTGGGGGTTGCCCCGTCCCGGGAGGGCTCTTCGGATGCTCGATGTGCGCGATCTCTCCGTGTCCTTCGGCGGCGAGAAGGTTTTCTCCGACGTTTCGTTTCAGATCGCCCCCGGTGAGCGCGTCGCGCTGCTGGGGGAGAACGGCTGCGGCAAGTCGACGCTCCTGCGCGTCCTCGCGGGAGAGATCCCGCCCGATCCGGGGGCCAGCGTCCGCCTGGGCGACCTTGCGCGCGTCACCTACGTGGAGCAGGCGCCCGACGAGTCGTCGGACGCCCTGAGCGCTGGGCAGCGCATGCGCCGCCGCATGGCGGCCGCGCTCGCCGAGCGCCCTTCGCTGCTGCTCCTCGACGAGCCGACGAACCACCTAGACCGCGACGGCCTCGTGTGGCTCGAGCGCCAGCTGCGCGACGTCTCGGGCGCGATCCTCTTCGCCTGCCACGACCGCGCGTTCATCGAGGCGCTCGCCGATCGCGTGCTCCTGATCGAGCGCGGCCGCCTGCGCAGCTACGAAGGCGGCTACCGACGCTTCGAGGATCGGGTGGCGGCGGAGCTCGCCTCGCAGGCGCATCGCCATGAGGAGTGGCGCAAGGAGCGGCAGCGGGTCGCGAGCACGTCCAGGCGCCAGCGCGCCTGGGCGGAGCAGGCCCACCGGGACGCCGGCGAGCGCAACCCCAGCGGCAAGCGGCGCGCAGCGATGATGATGCGCAAGGCGATCGCCACGGAGCGCCGGGTGGAGCGGCTCGATCGGGAGCGCGTGCAGAAGCCGTGGGAGGAGCCCAGGCTCTCCTTCGACTTTCTGCCCCCGCGAGACCTGCCGAAGATCCTGGCCCGCGGCGAGGACGTTTCATTTGCCTACGCCGGGGCGAAGCGCCCAGCGCTCGGTCCCCTGACGTTCGATCTGCGCCGCGGTGAGCGCCTGGCGCTCGAGGGCGCGAACGGCTCCGGCAAGACGACGCTCCTGCGGCTGATGCTCGAGGCGGCGGGCAGCGAGGAGGGGCTGCGCGGCACGCGGACAGGCAAGCTCTACGTCCATCCCGGCGCCCGCATCTTCTTCTTCCGCCAGGAGGCGCAGCTGCCGCTCGAGCGGACGCCGCTCGCCGAGATGCTCGCGGCCGGCGCGCCGGACCCCTCGCTCGCGCGGACGCTGCTGGGCCACTTCCACCTGCAGGGCGACGCCGCGCTGCGCCGGATCGGCAGCCTGAGCCCGGGCGAGCGGGTGCGGCTCGTCTTCTGCCTCGCGCTCGTCGGGGGCGCCGACATCCTGCTGCTCGACGAGCCGACGAACCACCTCGACCTCGCGGGCCGCGAGGCGCTGGAATCAGCGCTGCAGGTCTACCCTGGGACGGTGGTGTTCATCTCCCACGACGCGCGCTTTCGCGAGCGCGTCGCAACGCGCGCACTGCCGCTGCGGACGGCGGCGCAGGAACCGGCGGAGGCGGTGGGGGACCGCGACATCCTGCGCATGCGCCTTGCGGAACTGAGCGGCAGGCTCGCCGCTGCCGCCCCCGGAAAGCGGGCGGAGATGGAGCGCGAGCTCGATCGGATCGTGGCGCAGCTGCGTGCGCTTGGCTAGCGTCACGATCAGTCTTCCGGTGGGTATTACAGAAGGGGACCCAGGGGTCCCCTGCGGCGGGCAGAACCCCGGGAACATCAGGAGGAACCGCGTATGCGACTGCGCATGGCCCTGTGCGTCCTCGCCTCCCTCTTCGTGCTCTCGGCCTGCGGGAGCGCGAGTCCCGCCGCGGGTCCGCATCCGGCCGCGCGGCATCACCAGGCAACGCCGGAGGCTCCGGCGACGAGCGGTTCGCAGGACGCGGTGCCGCCCGCAGCCCCAAGCGGACCCG
>JAJYTE010000063.1 GCA_021793215.1 Bacillota bacterium | reverse complement strand
CCTCTCCGTCGTCGACCGGTCCTACGCATCCGGCGACGCCGTGAACATCGAACTCGCGGGCTGCCACCGGCGTTACCACGCCCCGCTCGCGCGCACGTTCTCCGTCGGCAAGCCCTCCGCGAAGCTCGCGGCCCTCGGAGATGCGGTCACGGAAGGCCTGAACGAGGCGCTCGGTGCGGTACGGCCCGGGATCACCTGCGCCGACGTCGAGGCCGCGTGGCGCCGCGTCCTGACGCGGCATGGCTTCGAGAAGGACTCGCGGCTCGGCTACGCGGTCGGCGTCGGCTACCCGCCCGACTGGGGCGAGCACACGGCCAGCCTGCGGGCCGGCGATGGGACGGTGCTCGTGCCGAACATGACGTTCCACGCGATCGCCGGAATGTGGCTGAAGGACTACGGCCTCGAGATCTCCGAGACGTTCGCTGTGACCAAGACGGGCGTCGAGGTGCTGACGAACTTCGAGCGGGGCCTGATCGTGGTCGACGCCTAGCACCTGCGGCGGTGCGTTTCCGAACCCCGGCCACGGCCAGCCCGGTATCTGCAGGGGACTGCTGGAGGAGGACAACGAGGATGGCCTTGCCATTCGACCGGTCGGAGTACGCGGCCAGGATCGCCGCGGTGGAGCAGGAGATGGCGCGGCGCGGGCTCGACGCCCTGCTGATCTCGGACCCTGCGAACATGAACTACCTGACGGGCTACGACGGTTGGTCGTACTACGTGCCGCAGGCCGTGGTGGTCGTCGGCGGCGAGGAGCAGCCCTACTGGTTCGGCCGCCCGCAGGACGCGAACGGGGCACGGCTCACGACCTGGCTGGACGACGAGCACATCTCGTCCTACCCCGAGACGCACATCCACCAGCCGGACCGCCACCCGATGGACGTGGCCGCGCAGCTGCTCGAGCGGCTCGGCTGCGGCGCGAAAACGATCGGCGTCGAGATGGACGCCTGCTACTTCTCGGCGCAGGCCTACGCCCGCCTGACGCAGCACCTGCCGAACGCGCAGTTCCAGGACGCGAAGCTGCTCGTCAACTGGAAGCGCCTCGTCAAGTCCCCGGCGGAACTCGACCTGATGCGGAAGGCGGCGCGGATCGCCGACCACGCGATGGACGTCGCAAGGCGGTCGATCGCCGTGGGGCGAAGAGAGTCCGATGCGGCCGCCGCCGTCTACCGGGCCGAGATCTCCGGCGTCGATGGGATCATGGGCGACTACACGGCGCTCGCTCCGCTGATGCCCTCGAACGAGCGCACCTCGGCCTCACACCTCTCGGTCGTCGACCGTCGCTACGCCGCTGGGGACAGGGTCACCGTGGAGCTTGCCGGATGCCACCAGCGCTACCATGCGCCGCTCGCGCGAACCTTCTCGCTCGGCAAGCCGCCCGCGCGGCTCGCCGACCTGGCGGCGGCGGTTGTGGAAGCGATGGACAGCGCGCTCGCGGCGGTGCGTCCGGGCACCTCTTGCGCTGGCGTGGAGGCGGCATGGCGCCGCGTCTTCACGCGGCACGGCTACGAGAAGGACTCGCGGCTCGGCTACGCCGTAGGTCTCGGGTACCCGCCGGACTGGGGCGAGCACACGGCGAACCTCAGGGCGGGTGACGAAAGGGTGCTTTGGCCGAACATGACGTTCCACATGATCGCTGGCATGTGGTTCGACGACTACGGCATCGAGTTGTCGGAAACGATCGCGGTCACCGAGACGGGCGTCGAGGTGCTGACGAATTTCGAGCGGGACCTCCTGGTCGTCGAGGGCTGAGCCAGGGCGCGCGCCCCGCCGGACGATCGGCGGGGCGCGCGCCTGTTGAAAGGCACGAAGGTGAACCGCCCTTGCGGCGTTGTGCGACAACTTAGCGCATGAAGGGCATTGCGGTTCATACAGTTTTTCCATTGCGTCACGGTTACGCTCCTCGTCATACTGGAGCACAAAGGCGTAGCAGCAACTTTACCGCCGCTCAATGTGTGCGCTTGTGCGCAGGGCGCCATTTCAGGCGTCGAGCCGGGGAGCGGTCGGGCAGGAAGCTGCTAGGATCGGGGTCTGGTGGGGCGGTTCGGGCTGGGCCGAACGCCGCCGGGCGACGCCGGGCCAGCGCCTTGCGGCGCCGGTCGCGTCCACCACGCAGGATGGGGGTGCTGCGCCACCTGTCCGGGAACGTGTCCGCCGGCAGGGACCGAGAGCGTCCGAGGTATCGCGCTCGCCGCAGTAGAATTCACAGAACGAGCGGGGGGAGACTCTTTTTGAACACGAAGTCATTCGCATCTGTTCTCGCGATCCTCGGCTTGGGTGCCGTGCTCGCAGGCTGCGGCTCCTCGACGCCGACGGCGTCCAAGACGCCGAACGACCTCTGGGCCCAGGTCCAGAAGACGCACGTGATCACCATGGCCGAGACGTCGTACCCGCCGGAGGACTTCCAGGACCCCACGACCCAGCAGTGGACAGGCTTCGACGTGGACGTCCTGCAGGGCTTCGCCAAGTCGATCGGCGCGAAGATGCAGTTCACCTCGCTTCCGCTGGCCTCGGCGATCCAGGCGGTGGAGAACCACCAGCAGGACATCACGATCGACATCTACTGGACGAAGCAGCGGGCCCAGGTGATCAGCTTCAGCCGTCCGATGTTCGACTGGGTCGACGTCGTCGGCGTGAACTCGCAGCACCCGACGATCAAGGCCGCGACCGTCGCCGACATGACCGGCAAGTCGCTCGGCGTCGTGATCGGGTCGGAGGAAGTGCAGGAGGCCCAGAAGGTGCCCCAGGCCACGGTGAAGCAGTTCAACACCCTGGACGAGGCGCTTGCGGCGCTCTCCTCGGGCCGCATCGACGGCCTGATCGTTCCGGACACCGACATCCCGCAGAGCAAGGCCCTGAACCCGTCCCTGCAGATCAAGACGCTGGGCTCCGTGCCGGCCTCCATCTCGCCGCCGCTCGCGAGCATCCGCGGCTACTTCGGAGTACCGAAGGGATCGTACTCGACGCGGTTCCTGCAGCACCTCAACAGCTACATCAAGAAGATCGAGTGCAACGGCCAGGAGCAGCAGATGCTCGCGAAGTACGGTATGACGAGCACCGTCTACCTGCAGGGCCTGTGCAGCGCGTCGAACGTCTACAAGGGATTCTAAGCGCGTGAGCGCACAGCGGGTGGCGAGAACTCCCGCACGCGGAATAGGCCGGCCCTGGTGGCCGGCCTCCGCCGTTCCAAAGCGTCGTTGCGCCCGCAGCGCGCCGCAGGGCGCGCCGCCGCTCCGCTAGTACAAGAGAGGTGACGTCGTGTCGCTCTTCTCGATCTGGGGCCAGTACTTTCCCAGCTACCTGCAGGGCCTCGGGGTCACGATCGAGCTGACCGTTCTCTCGCTCGCGCTCGCGCTCGTGATAGGTTTCGTGCTCGCGCTGATGCGTCTTTCGAAGGTGCGGGGACTCGTGATCGTCGCCACGGTCTACACCGACGTGCTGCGCGCGATTCCGGTGCTCGTGATGCTGTTCATCGCCTACTACTCGCTGGGCGCCATCGGCATCAAGCTGTCGGGTGTGGAAGCCGCCGTCCTGACGCTCGGGGCGTTCTACGGAGCGCTCTACGGCGAGGTGTTCCGCGGCGGCATCTCCGGTGTCGACCCCGGGCAGCGCGAGGCGGCCGCGGCGCTCGGCCTGCCGCCGTCCTCGGTGATGCGCAAGGTGGTGCTCCCGCAGGCGTTCCTCGCGATCCTGCCGCCAGCCACCAACCGCTTCGCCGACATCATCAAGGACACGTCGCTCGTCGTGACGATCAGCGTCGCCGACCTGATGCTGCAGTCGTACCAGGCCATCTCCGCAACCTACCGGCCGATGGACATGCTCGGCCTCGCGGCGATCATGTACTTCGTCGTGTATCTGCTCGTATCCCGAGTACTGGCGAGGTGGGAGCTCAATGTCCAAAGACGTCGTAGTTGACATCCAGGGTCTGACGAAGAGCTTCGGAGACCGCAAGATCTTCCGGGACGTCACCTTGCAGGTCCACCAGAGCGAAGTCGTGGCGATCATCGGTCCGAGCGGCGTCGGGAAGAGCACGCTCATCCGGTGCGTCAACTACCTGCATCCGTTCGACCAGGGAACGATCCGCCTGCTGGGCCACGAGCTGCGCGGCGGCGAACGGCCCTCCGCGGCCGTGCTGCAGGACATCCGCACGCACGTCGGCATGGTCTTCCAGACCTTCAACCTCTTCCACCACCTGAGCGTGCTGGACAACATCGTGCTCGGCCCCGTCGAGGTGAAGAAGGTACCCCGCAAGCAGGCCGTCGAGCGCGCGCACGAACTGCTCGAGATGATGGGGCTCACGGACTGGGCGAAGGCCTACCCGCGGCGCCTCTCCGGCGGACAGCAGCAGCGCGTCGCGATCTGCCGCGCGCTCGCGATGGACCCGAAGGTCATGCTGTTCGACGAGCCGACCTCCATGCTCGACCCGGAGCTGGTGGGCGACGTGCTGGAAGCGATCCAGCGGCTCGCCCAGCAGGGCATGACGATGATCCTCGTGACGCACGAGATGATGTTCGCCAAGGAGGTCGCCGACACCGTCGTGATCATGGCGGACAACGCGATCGCCGAGATGGGCCCGGCGAAGCAGGTGCTGGAGAACCCGCAGACGGAGCGGGCGCGCAACTTCCTCGCGCGCGTTCTGCGCAACACGCCGCCGGCCGACATCCCGCAGGCGGTCGTGGGAGGTGACCCAGACTAGATGCACGTCGCCTGGCTCTACCTCGGTCCCTTCCTGCAGGGCACGGGCGTGACGCTCGAGCTGACGATCGTGTCGACTGTCGTTGCGCTCGTCGCCGGCATCCTGGGCGCGCTCGGGATGATCCACGGCGGCAAGATCCTGCGCGCCGTGCTGGTCGTGTACGTCGAACTGGTGCGCGGCCTGCCTCCGATCCTCCAACTGTTCATCATCTTCTTCGGCCTCACGCAGTTCGGCGTCCAGCTCGACGCGTTCAGCGCCGCGCTGATCTGGCTGATGGTCTACGGCGCCGGCTACGCCATCGAGGTGTTCCGCGCCGGCATCCAGGACGTGTCGGAGGGCCAGTGGGAAGCCGCCCGCTCCGTCGGGATGGGCTACTTCACGACGCTGCGCAAGATCATCCTGCCGCAGGCCTTCGCGCTGATGATGCCGGAGCTGACGAACTTCACGGTGCTGCAGTTGAAGAACACGACCTTCGTCTTCTTCATCGGCGTGGCGGACATCATGTACCAGGCGCAGCAGGGCGCCGCCTCCACCGAGCAGCCGCAGGTGATGTTCGTGATGGCCGCGCTCTTCTACCTCGTGCTGAACGGCGGCATCTCGCGTGTCGCCGCCCTCGTGGAGCGCAGGCTGACGGCGTACCGCTAACCGCAGGCCGGATCTGATCCCAAGGGCGCGAACGGAAGGACGTAGACCAATGAAGTTCGGTTTCCTCGGAATCCCTTGGGATGTCACGTCGTCGCTCGGCTGGCCAGGTTCGCGGTACGCGCCCGAGGAGGTGCGCCGGGCCTTCCGCTGGCTCGAGATGCGGCTCGCCTCGGGTGCGGTCTACTGGCTCGACCGCGAGCAGGTGGTGGGCATGCCGGACGCGGGTTTCGTGATCGACCGCGGCGACGTCGAGGTCATGGCCGACGACCGCGAGGAAACCTTCGCGCGCATCTCCGCGGCGGCCCGCGCCTGCGCGGACGAGGGCCAGGTGCTGATGGCCGTGGGCGGAGACGACGCCGTGACCTACCCCGTGGTGCGCGGCCTGCACGACCGCACGTCGGGCACGTGGGGCATGCTGCACCTCGACGCCCACCTCGACCTGATGGACCGCTCCGAGTACCAGGGAGCGCACTCGCACAGCAGCGGGATCCGCCGGATCACGGAGCTGCCGCGCTTTCGCCCCGAGGCGCTCGTGCAGATCGGGGTGCGCAACTTCAACTTCGCCGCGTCGCACGCCTACGTGCAGGAGCGGGGGATAAGGCACATCCCCGCGAGCGAGTTCTGGCGCATCGGCACCGAGGCGGCGGCCGAGCGCGCGCTCGGGCTCGTGGCGGGCGTCGATCACGTGCATCTCGCGATCGACGTGGACGTGCTCGAGCCGGGGTTCGCGCCGGGCGCGGGCGCGTTCGAACCCGGCGGCCTGATGCCCCGGCAGGTCCAGGACTTCGTCGCGGCCGTCGCGCCGCGCGTCGACGCGGTGAGCCTCGTCGAGGTGAACCCCCTGACCGATTTCCGCAACATGACCTCGGCGCTGGGCGCGAACATCCTCGCCCAGTTCGTCGTCTCGCGGCTCGCGGGGGAGCGCTGAGGACTGGTCCCTACGATCACGAGGAGGAAGACGGGATGGAAGTGAAGGCGGTCCGGGAACAGCCGAAGAACATCATGGACTTCATGCAGGTGGCCGACTTCGAGAACGTCGTGCTCTGCCAGGACCAGGCGAGCGGCCTGCGCGCGGTGATCGCGGTCCACGACACGACGCTCGGCCCCGCGGCGGGCGGCTGCCGCTACTGGACGTACGCCTCCTACGAGGACGCGACGATCGACGCGATGCGCCTTGCGCGCGGGATGACCTACAAGTACGCGGCGGCCGGGGTGAACCTGGGCGGCGGCAAGTGCGTCGTGATGGCGGATCCCGCGCGGCCGAAGTCCGAGGCGATGCTGCGCGCGCTCGGCCGCTACATCGACCGCCTCGGCGGCGCCTACATGACCGGCGAGGACGTCGGAACGACGCTCGAGGACATGGTCAACCTGCGGCTCGAGACCCCCTACGTGATCACCCTGCCGGAGGACTGGGGCGGCGCCGGCGCCATCTCGGAGATGACCGCCATCGGTGTGCTCGAGGCGATGAAGTCGTCGGTGGAGCACGCGCTCGGCAAGCGCTCCCTCCAAGGGCTCACGGTCAACGTGCAGGGCGTCGGCGCTGTCGGCGGGCCGCTCTGCTCGCTGCTGCTCGACGAGGGCGCGCGCGTGCGCGTCGCGGACATCCGCGCGGAGTCGCTCGCGCCCTGGCGGGACCGTCCCGGAGTCGAGGTGGTGCCGGTCGAGGAGATCCCGTACCTCGAGGGGGACGTGTTCGCCCCGTGCGCGCTCGGCGGCGTCGTGACGTCGGAGAACGTCGGGCGTCTGCGCACGAAGATCATCTGCGGCAGCGCCAATAACCAGCTCTGGGACGCGAGCCTGGAAACGAACCTGCAGGAGCGGGGCATCCTCTACGCTCCGGACTTCATCGTCAACGCGGGTGGCGCCGTGTTCGACGCGGACCGGCTGCAGCCGGGCGGCTTCCGGCGCGCCCGCGCGGAGGCGAAGGTGCGGGAGATCGGGCGGACGACGCGCGAGGTGTTCGCGCTCGCGGAGCAGGAGAAGGTGGGAACCTTCCGGGCGGCCGAGCTGTTCGCCGAGCGCAGGATCGCATCCGTCGGCGCCGCGAAGGGGATTCGGTCGCGCTTCCGCGGCGAGATCTAGGCGAGAGGGGGAGACGCATGGGAGCGCTCGAGGGGAAGGTTGCCGTCGTCACCGGCTCGACCGAGGGGATCGGTCGGGCCGTCGCCCTGCGCTACGCGGCCGAGGGTGCGAAGGTTGTCGTGAACGCGCGCCGCGAGGAGAAGGTGCGGGCGTACGTGGAGGAGCTGCGGGGCCTGGGACACGACGCGTTTGGCTGCGCAGGAGACGTCGCGGATCGCGCCCAGCTCGAGGCGGTCGCGGCGAAGGTCCTGGCGGAGTACGGGCGGATCGACATCTGGGTGAACAACGCGGGAACGACCGTCGTGGGCGACTCGCTGACGCTCGACGTCGAGGACTTCCGTCACGTGATCGACGTGAACCTCGTCGCGGTCTTCTCCGCGTCGCAGGTTGCCGCGCGGCAGATGCGCGCGCAGGGCGGGGGCGTGATCATCCAGATGGGGTCGATCTTCGGAGAGGTCGCGATGGGCCGACGGGCTCCCTACATCTCATCGAAGCACGCGCTCGTGGGGCTGACGAAGCTCTTGGCGAGCGAGTGGGCGCAGTACGGCATCCGCGTCGTCTGCGTCGAGCCGGGCTACATCCGCACCGCGTTCACCGCGGCGGACCCGGTGACGGGCGACGACTACACCGAGGCGGACATCGAGCGCAGGACGCCGATGCACCGCTTCGGCACGGTCGAGGAGGTGGCAGGGCTCATGGCGTTCGTCGCCTCGGACGAGAGCTCCTACCTCACGGGCGCCGCGATCCCGCTGGACGGCGGCTGGACGGCCTACGGCGGTTGGTGACGGGCGGTGGGGGCATGACGCCGGCCGGCGGAGAGTTCCTCGTGCGCGCCGCGTCGCCCGCGGCGGTGCAGACGCCCGAGGACCTCGACCAGGACCTCCTCGGCCTGCGTGAGGTGGCGAACGCGTTCGTCGACCGCGAGGTGCTGCCGAAGCTCGAGCAGCTGGATTCGCCCGACTACGAGCTCTCCGCTGCGCTGCTGCGCCAGGCGGGGGAGCTCGGGCTCCTGTCGCACAGCGTGCCGGAGGAGTACGGCGGGCTCGGGCTCGGCAAGCTCGCGATGGGCATCGTCAGCGAGGCGGTCGGGCGCGCGGGATCCTACGGCGTGATGCACGTCAACCACGCCGGGATCGCCACCCTGCCGATCGTCTACTTCGGAGAGCCGGCCATCCGCGAGGAGTTCCTGCCGCGCCTCGCCTCGGGCGAGTACATCGGAGCCTACTGCCTGACCGAGCCGGAGGCCGGATCAGATGCGCTTTCGGTGCAGACCGTCGCGCGGCGGGAGGGCGCCGGCTACCGCCTGACCGGCACGAAGCAGTTCGTCACGAACGCGGGCATCGCCGACACGTTCGTCGTCTACGCGAAGGTCTCGGGCGAGCAGTTCACGGCGTTCCTCCTCGACAAGGCGACTCCTGGGCTCAGCCTCGGTCCCGAGGAGCACAAGATGGGCATCCGCGGCTCCTCGACCCGACAGGTCCGCCTCACGGATGCGGCCGTCGATGCGGACCGGGTGCTCGGCGAAGTGGGACGCGGCCACAAAGTCGCCTTCAACGCGCTCAACTTCGGGCGATACTCACTCGCTTCCGCGAACTTCGGCGGAGCCAAGGAGGCGCTGCGCGCGGCGACAGGACACGCGACGGGTCGGAGCCAGTTCGGGCGGACGGTCGCCTCCTTCGGGGCCAGTCGGGCTGCGCTCGCCGCCGTGGCTGCGCGGGCCTACGCGGCGCAGGCGCTCGTCTTCCGCACGGGCGGCTGCCTCGACGCGGCGCTACGGGGCGACGCCGCGGCGCGAGACGACCAGGACGCCCGC
>JAJYTE010000062.1 GCA_021793215.1 Bacillota bacterium | reverse complement strand
TCCGATCTCGAAGGGCGAGTCCTCGAACTGCGCCCCGACCGCCCCTTCAAAGAGCTCGTGCTCCGAGAGGGTTCCGTCCTCGTGCAGGTAGAAGGGCAGCCAGCGCGTCTCCTTGAGCGGCCACTCCTCCGCCGCGCGCCATGTCGAGGGTCCGGGCTGGAACAGTCGCACCGGGCTCTCGTCCATGAAGCCGGTGTCGTTGCCTTTGAGCCAATGGTCGAACCAGCGCAGCGACTCGAACTGCAGCTGGTAGAGCGGCCGGTCCAGGTAGTGCGGCGGTCCGATCAGGAGCTTCTTCGGCCCCTGCCACTGCTCGAAGTTGCGGAACGCGGCGCCGAGCTGCAGGCCGTAGATGTTCCAGCACGCGCCGAAGTAGCCGGGCACGTGGGTGCGTCCGTAGTCGACGCGCCGCTCGGTGTAGTACTCGCCGTCGAGGGGCTCGAGCACGAGGTCGACGATGATCGCGCTCCGCGGGTCGTCCGGCCGCTCGAGCGCCGCCCGCACGGCGTCGATCGCCATCAGCTCGTCGTCCTCTTGCGCGCGCGAGATCGCGGCGCGGAACGCCTCCTCGCCGTGGCGCTGACGGTACAGGCTCTCGTAGCGAAGCGCGTCGAGCTTCTGGCGCCAACCGCTGACGAAGCCGTGCGTGAAGATGCCGCCATGGTAGTAGAGGTCGCGGTAGAGGTCGGTGAGGCCGTAGGGCGCGAAGATCGCCCTCAGGGGCTTTGGCGCCCGCGCGGCCACTTGGATCGCGAGGCGGGAGAAGTAGGAGACGCCGAACATGCCGACGTTGCCGTCGCACCACGGGCGCCTCGCGAGCCACTCGATCGCCTCGGCGACGTCGTCCCCCTCGAGCTTCCCCATCGCCTGGTAGACGCCCGAGGATTTGCCGGTGCCGCGCACGTTGAAGATGCCGTGGGCGTAGCCGCGGCGCGCGTAGAAGGTCGGGTCCCCCGCCTCCATGTGTCCGCGCTGCAGTCCGAAGCCGACCGGCCGCAGCGGCATCGTCTGCTGGTCGTTCGGGTAGGGGTGGAACCCCAGCAGGAGCGGTACCGGCGTTTCGGTCCTCGGACGGTACAGCACGCCCGCGAGGCGCGTGCCGTCCCTCAGCGGGATGACGTAGTCCTCCTGCACCATCACATCGTACTGCCGCGGCGAGAGCGTCCAGTTCGTGCCGAACACGTGCACCCTCCTTCGCTCGGAATCCCGCGGTCCGCGGGCTCCTTGGACCTTACGAGGGCGCGGGTGCGGCCGGCGCGCGGCCGCCGCCCAGGAAGATCTCCGTCACCTCCGGGTTCTCGCGCATCTCCTGTCCGCTGCCCTCGAGCGCGACCGTTCCGGTGACGAGCACCATGGCATGGTCCGCGATCTTGAGCGCGGCCTCCGCCTTCTGCTCGACGATCAACACAGCCTTGCCGAGGTCCGCGAGCACGCGGACCTGCTCCTCCAGCACGCGGCGCGTCAGCTCCGGCGAGAGTCCGGCCGTCGGCTCGTCGAGGAAGAGCGCCGTGGGGTCGGGCATCAGCACGCGCGCGACCGCCACCATCTTCCGCTCGCCGCCGCTCAGGGTTCCGGCGTAGCGCTGCAGCATCGACTTGAGCGCCGGGAAGATCTCCAGCACAACCTCGATGCGCTCCGCCCGCCGCTTCGCGTCGAGGATGTAGCCGCCCATCTCCAAGTTCTCGTGGACGCGCAGCGTGTCGAACACGTCGTCCGACTGGGGTACGTAGCCAACCCCGAGGTGCGCGAGGTGCTCAAGGGGGCGGTTCGTGATCTCCTGGCCGTTCAGCACCACCCGACCCTCGCGCACGCGCACGATGCCGAGGAGCGCCTTCAGGAGGGTGCTCTTGCCGGCCCCGTTCGGGCCGACGATCGTGTAGACCTGACCTCCGGAGACCTCAAGGCTCACGTCCTTGATGACCGGTGCCTCGCCGTAGCCTGCGACGACGTGTTCGGCGGCGAGGTGCACCGTGGGGCGCTCAGCCGATGACATACGCAGCCTGCACCTCCTCCTGCGCGCGCAGATCCGTCATCTTGCCGGTCGCGAGCACCTTGCCCTGCGCCATGACGATCACGTTGTCGCAGATGCGGTCGACGATGCCGAGCTCGTGCTCGACGAGCACCATGCTGAGCCCGCGCGCGCGCAGTTGCACGAGCGCCTGCTCCAGGATCTCCGACCAGTGCGGACTCAGACCGGCGAGCGGCTCGTCGAGCAGCAGCAGGCGCGGATCGCACATCAGCGCCCGCGTCACCTCGAGCATCCGCTGCTGGCCGCCGCTCAGCGTGCCGGCCATGTCGTCCACCTTCTCGGCGAGTTCGAAGATCTCCAGGAGCTCGCGCGCCGTCTCGAGGCTCGCCTGCTCCTGCTTGCCCCACACGGAGCGCCCGCCCAGCACGCCGACCGTCCGCTCGGCCCGCTGGTTCGGCACAGCCACCAGGAGGTTCTCGATCGCCGAGAGGTTCGGGAAGAGGCGCGGCAGCTGGAACGTGCGCACGAGGCCCATGTTGGCACGGCGCTCCGCCGAAAGGCGCGCCACGTCGTGGCCTGCGAACAGCACCTCTCCATGGTTCGGTCGTACGAATCCACTCACGGCATTGATCAGGCTCGACTTGCCGGCGCCGTTCGGTCCGATCAGCCCGGTGATCTGCCCGGCCTGCATCACGCAGCTCGCGCTGTCGACGGCGCGAACCCCACCGAACTGGACGACGACGTCCTTCACCTCGAGGAGCGGCCGATCGTGGGCGAGGTCGCCCTCGGCGCGGCGGGACACGAGGTGCAGTGCGGGCAGCGTGGCCGCCGCCGCGGCACGCGATGGCAACTGCGTCGCCCCCGCCGGGGAGATGGTGCCGCCGGTCGCTGCGCCCGCGAGGCCCAGCAGGCGCCGGTAGCGCGGCCGCCGCTCCGGGATGACGCCCTGCGGCCGGAACCAGATGAAGATCACGATCATCACGCCCAGCACGACCCACGACATGTCCTCCGCGAGTCCGGGATGGCCCGCGACCGCCGGCAGGTACTGGGCACCCTGCTGGATCAGGACCGGCACGAGCGCCGTGCCGAGCATCACGCCGAGGTTGTTGCCCATGCCGCCAACGATCACCGCCGACAGGAGGCTGATCGTCTCGACGTACTGCCAGGCACCCGGCGACCAGGCGCCGATGAAGCCCGCGAGCAGCGCGCCCGAGAGGGCGGCGAATCCGCCGCCGACGATCTGCACGACGGCCCTAAGCCAGACGACGTTCTTGCCGATGCCGCGCGCGGCCACCTCGTCGTCGCGCACGGCGCGCAGCGTGCGGCCGAACGGCGAGTCGGTGAGCCGTCGGACCACGATGTAGCCGACCGCCGCGAGCACCCCCACCAGCACGACGTACGCCCAGCCGCTCTGGGTCGGACCGAAGCCGCCGAGCGGGTTCGGGATCAGCGTGAGGCCGGCGTTGCCGTTCACGAGGCCGAGATCCGCCTCGGCGACCGTCACCGTGACGATCGACACCACCAGGAGGGCGACGGCCTGGTAGTCCGGCCGCAGGCGCCGCAGCCCCAGGAGGCTCAGGAGCCCCCCGATCGCCATGCCGGCAGCCGTCGCGATGATCAGGGCGAGGATCGGCGAGAGCTTGAAACCGATGAAGTAGGACTGGAACCCGCCGCTCGCGGCCGACGGCCCGAGCGTCATCAGGGCGTAGGCGTAGGCGCCCACCGCCAGGTCGACGATGTAGGCGAAGTTCAAAACGCCCGTCACGCCGAACTGCAGGTTCAGTCCCCACGTAGCGATCAGGTCGGTTCCGAAGTACACCAGCAGGACGATCGCGTAGAACTCAAGCCCGGTTATGAGCGTTCACCTCTTCCCGCAGCGTTCGCTGCCACGCTGTCAGCCCGCGACATTGTGCCTGCGCGACTGGATCCCGAGGATCCCGGACGGGCGCAGCAGTAGCATGGCCACCAGCAGCGCGAACGCGATCACGTCGCGGTACGCGGGACTGAGGAACGCGGCGCTGATCTCCGTCGTCAGGCCGATGATCAGGCCCCCGAGCATGGCTCCGTACGGCTGGCCGATCCCGCCGACGACGGCGGCCGCGATCACGGTGATCAGAAACGTCGAGCCGAGGGTGAAGTCAAAGGACGCGGTGACCATCGCGAGGGCTACCGCGGCGATGCCGGCGAGGACGCCGGAAAGGAACCAGGTGATCTGCGTGACGCGCTCCGTGTGGATGCCGCAGCTCCGCGCGAGGGTGCGGTTCACCGAGGTCGCGCGCATCGCGCGTCCGAGCGTCGTGCGCGTGAGTAGAAGGTGAAGCCCAAGCATGATCGCGCAGGCAAGCACCACAACGGCGACCTGCAGGCCGGAAAGCGTGATGTCGCCGATGTTCACCGTGCCGCCGCCCTGCAGTCCGTAGCTCTGCACCTCGGGCCCGAAGATCGAGACGATGATGTACTCGAGCGCGATGCCGACGCCGAAGGTCGCGATCACAAGGCTTCCGAGGCTCGCGCCGCGCCGCAGCAGTCCGCGGATCAGCGCCTGGTAGTAGGCGACGGACAGAAGGCCCGTGACGAGCGCCGCGACAATCATCGCGATCCAGGGGTTGACGTTCGCGTTCACCAGGAGGAGCCCGATGAACACCGCGAGCGTCAGGAAGGCCCCGTAGGCGATGTTCAGCACGTTGCTCAGGCCGAACTGCAGCGTGAACCCGAGGGAACCGAGCGCGATGACGGCGCCGGAGGCGATGCCGAATCCTACCGCCGCGATGAGAAGATTCACTCTAGCCCTGCCCCCCGTGGTATTCCGCCGGGCGGTCGCGGGGCGGGCACACTGCCCGCCCCGCCCCGACCACCCGCCGGGTCCGTTCCTGCTGTTACTTCAGCGCCGCGGACAGTTCCGTCGGGCCGATCGAGCCGAGCTGCGAGGTCTGCTGGCTGGCGCTGACGCCGAACGCGGCGTACCAGCCGTTCGAGTTGTGGTACTTGTCGAATGCGACCGGGCCCACCACGCCGACGTACTGGATCTGGTGGCCCGCCTTGAGCTCCTTGACGCCCTGGGCGAACGTGTGCACCACGACGGCGCCCGGGCGGGCGGTCGTGACCTTCGGGATGTAGCTGTCGTAGACGGACCCCTTCGTGCTGCCCGCGGCGACCATCGCCAGCGCCTCGACGTTCATGCCGTCGTAGAGGCTGCCGATCGGGCCGGTGGCTGCGACCGTCGACGCGTTCTGCACCTTCGCGGCGTTCATCGCGTCGAGGTAGGCGACGTACTGCGGCGTCTGCTGGTTGAGGTAGGCGCCGATGAAGTTGACCTTGCTCGCGAGGTACTGCGCACCGAGGTCCTTGGTGATCGCGTTGAAGAAGTCCGGCGACATCACCTGCGTCGTGGTGATGACTTCCGGAACGTTGCCGTTGTTGAGCTGCTTGTAGTTCGAGAGGAAGGTGGCCATCGTCTGGGTGTCCGCCGAGAGCAGGATGATCTGCGGGTTGGTCTGACGCACCGAGTTCACGATGCTGTCGTACGAGGAGGAGTCACCGGGGATCTGCAGGTTCGCCACGGGCTTGACGCCCTCGTTCTTCATCGCCGAGAGGATGCCGGGCAGGTTCCCGGTGTCGCCGACGTCGTTCTGCAGCACGATCGCGATCTTCGTGTAGCCCTTCTTGTGGGCCCAGATCGCGGTCGCGGCGCCTTCGGCGATGTCCGGCGGGGTCATCCGCCAGAAGTACGGGTAGTAGTGGTTCAGGAAGAACGAGAGGCCGTTCGAGGAGACCATCGGCAGCTTGGCGCTGTTGATGATCGGAACGACCGTCGCCGCCACGTTGCTGTCGATGCCGATCACGCCCACGAGGTTGCTGGAGGTCGACAGGCCCTTGGTGACGTTCGGGACCGCGTCGGCCGGGTCGCCAGTGTCGTCGATCAGCACGCAGCCGGCCTTGTGCCCGAGCACTCCGCCCGCCTTGTTGAACGCGCCAACGGCCGCGAAGCAGGGGTCAGAGATGAAGTGTCCGAGCATTGCCATCGACCCTGTCATCGGCGCGACCACCGCGAAGTTGATCTTCGCGCTCGACTGGCTCGACGTCGACGGTGTCGTCGACGACCCGCAACCAGCCACCGCAAGCATCACGAGCGCAGCGACACCGCCCAGTACGCGGCCGGAACCGATTCGTCCGAGGCCCATCGATGAATGCCCCCCTTGTCTCCGTTCAACGTCCGGAAGTCAGCCCGCGAAGGCGAACGCGAAGGACGGTCCCCGGGAACCACCTCCCCGATGTACTCCCACCATGCGGGACGCCTTGTCTGCACTTCAGGACATGTTCCCACCCTATGTACCGTATAGCCTTCAGGTATGTCAAGGGAGGAAACACGCGGCATGCGACCGCAGCACCGGCACACATCCCGCGATGCGGACCGGGCGCGGGCGCAGCGGCTCCGCAGCGACCGCAGTAGCGCCGGAATCTGGCGGGAAACCGCGGCGTCCTGTCCGCGAGTGCGTTATCATTTATACATTTGGCGCCAACCCCCTGCTGCGTAAAGCGGTATTGCCGGCGAAAGTTTCAGCGGCCAGATGGCCAGCCATGCCCGCCATACCGTATTCCGCCCCCGGCGCGGGCATGTCCGACCGCCGGAGTCCCTTCCGAAGTCGCCGCCGCGGTTGACCGTTCGCTGCCGCTGCGCGCAGATTGGAGGGGTACAGGGCAGAGGAGCCCTAGCCCGCCGCGCAGCGCGCCAGGTAGAGAGTGGAGGAATGGGCCATGGATGACGTGCAGGCGTTCGCGCACCTCGAGATCGCGTGGCGACCGGACGCGGAGCGGAGCCGGGAGAGCGTGCTGGGAAGATTCCTTGCCCAGACGGGCACGAAGAGCGCGGAGGAGCTGGGAGCGCGAGCCGCCGCGGATCCCGCCTGGTTCTGGGATGAGACCGTGCGCAGCCTGGGCATCGCCTTCCAGGAGCCATACCGGCAGGTGCTGGACCTCTCGGACGGCCCGGAGTTCCCGAAGTGGTTCCGCGGCGGCCGCTTCAACGTGGTGCATGCGGCGGTCGAGGCGCATGCCTGCTCGCCGCACCGCGACGCCCGCGCCGTCTCCTGGGAGGGCGAGGACGGAGCGCAGCGACGCCTGACGTTCGCCGAGCTGCAGCAGGAGGTCGACCGAGCGGCCAAGGGACTCGCGGCGCTCGGCGTCGGCGAGGGGGATGCGGTAGGCATCTACCTGCCGATGCTGCCCGAGACGGTCATCGCGACCTACGCCATCGCCAAGCTCGGGGCGATCCTCGTTCCGACGTTCTCCGGCTACGGCGCGCAGGCAGTCGCGACGCGCCTCAAGGACGCCGGGGCGCGCATGTTGATCACGGCGGACGGCTTCCTCCGCCGCGGCAAACCCGTCGCGATGAAGGAGGTCGCCGACCAGGCGGCCGACCTCGCGGACGTCGAGCACATGATCGTGGTGCGGCGCCTCGGCCGGGATGTCGCCTGGCGCGAAGGGCGCGACGTCGACTGGACCGAGATGCTCGCGCGCCAAGGGGCCCCAGCCGAGACGGCGCGCCTCGACCCGGAGGCGACCCTGATGGTCATCTACACATCGGGTACGACGGGCCAGCCGAAGGGCGCGGTGCACGCGCACTGCGGCTTCCCGATCAAGGCGGCGCAGGACCTTGCGCACGCCTTCGACGTCCGCCCCGGCGATCTACTCTTCTGGTACACCGACATGGGTTGGATGATGGGACCGTGGGCCGTCTACGGCGCGCTCCTTCTGGGCGCCGGCGTGATGCTCTTCGAGGGCACGCCGGACTACCCGGGCCCGGACCGGCTCTGGCGTCTCATCTCCGAGCACGGCGTCACGCACTTCGGCATCTCGCCGACGGCGGTGCGCTCTCTGATGCCGCACGGCGAGGATCCCGTCAAGCGCTGGCCGATGCCGACCCTGCGGGTGCTCGGCTCGACGGGCGAGCCATGGAACCCGGAGCCCTGGCGCTGGTTCTTCGAGACGGTCGGCGACTCGCGCCTCCCGATCATCAACTACTCCGGCGGCACCGAGATCTCCGGCGGCATCGTCGGCTGCTTCCCGACGGAACCGATCAAGCCTTGCTCCTTCCGGGGACCGATCCCGGGGCTGAGCGCGGATGTCGTCGACGAGAACGGCCAGAGCGTGCGCGGCCAGGTGGGCGAGCTGGTGCTGCGCGGCGTCTGGCCAGGCATGACCCGCGGGTTCTGGCACGACCGCCAGCGCTACCTCGACACCTACTTCTCCCGCATCCCCGGCGTCTGGTACCACGGAGACTTCGCCTACGTCGACGAGGACGGTTTCTGGTACATCCTCGGCCGTTCCGACGACACGATCAAGGTGGCGGGCAAGCGCGTCGGTCCCGCCGAGGTGGAGTCGGCGCTCGTGGCGCACAGCGCGGTTCGCGAGGCGGCGGCCGTAGGACTCCCCCACCCGATGAAGGGCGAGGTGATCGGCTGCTTCTGCGTGCTGCAGGACGGCGTCGCGCCGAACGAGGCGCTCGCGGAGGAGCTGCGCGCGCTGGCCGCCGCGACGCTCGGCAAGTCGCTGCGCCCGGAGGTGGTGCGGTTCGTATCGGCCCTGCCGCGCACGCGGAACGGCAAGATCCTGCGCCGCCTGGCGCGCCAGGCCTACCTCGGCCAGTCGTTCGGCGACCAGAGTGCGCTCGAGAACCCCGAGGCGCTGGAGGAGCTCAGGGCGCTCGGCGGCGACTAGCCGCACCGCGCGACTTCGTGACTCCATGAGGCCGCTCCCGCCGCGCCGCTCGCGGCAGGAGATGCGCTCCTGGTTCGCGCCAGGAGCGCATTCGGTCTCGGGGGTATCCCGTGTCCGCGTCCTCATCGCGCGGCCGGCAGCGCCATTTGCGGTAGCACGAGCCGGGACGCGCGCTCCCGCGAGTGGTAGTAGGTGTCCTCGCCGACCTTCAGCCCGTACCACTGAAACCAGCGGCCCTCCAGCATCGGCGAGTCGCCGCAGCTCACCTCGAGGCGCAGCCGCTCTCCCGCCTCGACCTGGAAGCTCATCGGCAGGAGCGCGACGCGCAGGTGGTAGACCTCGCCCGGAACGACGGGCGCTGGGCGCTGGTGGCTATGGAAGGGGCGCAACTCCTCCGTCAGTTCCTCGTCCTCCTCACGGTGCGACGCGCGCAGCCACCCACGCGACATGCGTTCGCCGTCCGCTTGCCCATCCTTGACGACCGAGAGTCGCGCGACGACATCGAAATCCTCCTGGTCCGTCGACGCGTAGAGTTCAAGGACACCGTCGCCAGTGAACTCGCAGGCCTCGCGCAAGGGCGGCGAGGTGAACGTGAGGATGCGCGCGAGGTGATCCGGGCGTCCCTGCGCGTCGAAGCTCGTGGTGCCGACTCGCCACTCGGGATCCGGGTACGCGAACGAGGTGCTATCGGCGCCGGTCACCGGGGGCTCCTCGGCGAGCGAACCGTCGTTGTATGATGCCGCGGTGCCGCTCGCCTCTGACGAGAGGTAGAAGGCGCGACCCGTCACACCCTCGGGCGGCCACGCAGACGCATCGCGGTAGCGTCCCGCCCGCTGGACGAACACCCGGACCGCCGAGCCACCTTCGGCGCCGTTCTCCACGCCCTTCAGGTGGTGCTCGTACCAAGGCAGGACGACTTCTTCATGGAACTGC
>JAJYTE010000061.1 GCA_021793215.1 Bacillota bacterium | reverse complement strand
AACTGGCCAAGCGACTCGGGGTCTCGCGCTTCACCGTCTACGAATACGTGGAAGCCGTGCGCGAGGCGGAAAAGGCGACAGGGACCCAACGTCGACCGACACGGGCTTTCAACCCGAACGAAGGGGCGGTGGGCAAAGACCCCGTCACGCAAGAGCTGGAAGATCGGGCGCGGCAGCTTCTCTACACCATGAGTCCAACCTTGACATTCCTGCAGACGCCCGACTGCTCCCACGCCGCGCAGAAGCTGCAAGTGCACCGCCAGACGCTCTACTACCGCATTCACCGTCCGGAGCCCTTGCTGGGAAACGACTTCCTTGAGCGCGAACGCCGACCCGCGTTGCAGTTGGCCATATGCGCCCAGGAGTACCTGGGGGAACATCGAACATCTCATGCGACGTTCTCGACAGACTGTCGCAGGGCGGCGCCGATTTCATACACCACGTGGTCGTGCTGCCCGATGCCGACATCGACGTGGCGGCCGACGCAGCGGTCTCGGCGGGTTACGGTTCCGCGGGCGAACGCTGCATGGTGATCTCCGTCGTGGTCGCCGTGGGATCGGTCGGCGACAAGCTCGTCGACGCGATCGCACAGCGACTGCCGAACATCAGCATCGGCGACGGCGCGAACCCCACCTCCGAGATGGGTCCTCTCGTCACCGCCGCGCACCGGGACCGCGTCGCGTCGTATCTGGATTCCGCGAAGTCGCAAGGCGCCACCGTCATCGCCGACGGCCGCGAGGACGCGCTGTTCCGCCAAGATGGGTTCTTCATGGGTGTCTCGCTGATCGACAATGTGACCACCGCGATGGACTGCTACCGCGACGAGATCTTCGGACCGGTGCTGTCCGTCGTGCGCGTCCAAAGGTACGCCGAAGCGGTGCGGCTCATCAACGAGAATCCCTGGGGCAACGGAGCCGCCATCTTCACCCGCGACGGAGGGGCGGCACGTCGCTTCCAATTCGATGTAGAGGCTGGGATGGTCGGGATCAACGTGCCGATCCCGGTTCCGGTCGGGTACTACTCGTTCGGCGGGTGGAAGAACTCTCTATTCGGGGGTACGCACATCTACGGACCCGAGGGCGCCAACTTCTACACGCGCGGCAAGGTGGTCACCAGTCGCTGGCCGGATCCCTCGACGAGTTCCGTCGACCTCGGATTCACCCCTTCGCGCTGACGGCTACCTACCTCGCCTGTCTGCTCCATCTCCGTCGACACGTCATATCACCGCAAGGTGCGTGCCAGCTCTCTCCGGTTCTGCACGCATACCGGGCACAAAGAACGGGGCCGCCCCCAAAAAGGGCGGCTCCGTTCGCTATCGTATGACCAGGATTCAGTCGCCGGGTTCGAGCCCCGAAAGCTCCGCGCCATCCGCAACCAGGGCGTTCGGCTGTGCCAAAAGGTCGCCCTCGGGTTCGCCCGCGCCCGTTGGCCCGTGGATCTCCGCGATGTAATGCCGACCGCGCAGCAGCGAAGCCGCGGCCGCGATCAACGAGAGGCCGATCGCCATGAAGAACACGATCCGCAGGCTGGCGCTGAATGGCTGCCCGATCAGATCCGCGAAGAAGTGCGGCGCGAGTAGATGCGCCTCGACCGCGCGAGGAAGCATGTGCTGGACCGACGCCGGAAGGAGTTGGCCGAGCGGGTTGTAGCCAAGCAGGGCGGAGAAGAGCGCAGCGATCGGCGGCAGGTGCGCAATATTCGCCGCGAGCGGTGCCGGCATGCCGATGGCCGTGAGCCCGTGGTTGAGCGCGTGCGGCAGGCGCGACGAAAGGCTGGAGATGACGATCGAGAAGAAGATCGCCATGCTCATGACCATGCCGGCGTTCTGGAAGGTTGCGAGCATGCCCGATGCGACCCCACGGAACTCCGCAGGTACGGCGGACATGATCGACGAGGTGTTCGGCGAGGCGAAGAGTCCCATGCCGATCCCCATGATCAGGAGGTAGATCGCGAAGACGCTGAACCTGAAGTCGGACGGAAGTGTGGTCAGCAGGTAGAAGCCGACGGCCGTGACCAGCATGCCGAGCGACGAGAAGGTCCGTGCCCCGAAGCGGTCCGAGAGAGCGCCGCTGATGGGCCCGGCGATGACGAACCCGACCATCATCGGCAGGGTGTCGAGGCCCGCCTGCAGTGGCGTATTGGCGAAGCTTACCCCGTGCAGCGGCAGCCAGATGCCCTGCAGCCAGATGATCAGCATGAACTGCAAGCCGCCGCGCCCTAAGGAGGCAAGGAAGCCACTGAGGTTGCCGGCCCAGAACGGCCGGATGCGGAAGAGCTTCAGCTCAAACATTGGCGCCTTGACGCGCCGCTCGATGAAGATGAAGACGACGAGCAGCAGCGCGCCCAACCCGATTGCTGTCCGGACCCAAGGATTCCCCCAGCCCATGGACTGGTTCTCGTACGGCATCAGCGCATAGGTGAGTCCGACCATCAGGGACGTGAGACCGAGACCGAACGTCAGGTTCCCCCAGCTGTCCACCCGGCGCGGCGTTCGTACGCCGAGTTCCTTGAGGCGCAGGTACGCCCAAACCGATCCGATGACGCCTACAGGCGCCGATACGAGGAAGACGAACCGCCAGTCGACGGAAGCGACGACCCCGCCCAAGACGATGCCGAGGACGCTGCCGCCGATCGCGGCGATCTGGTTGACGCCAAGAGCCAGCCCACGCTGGTTTGCCGGAAAGGCATCGGTAATGATCGCAGCGCTGTTCGCAAAGAGGAAGGCGCCGCCGATGCCCTGCACGACCCGGAAGATGATCAGTTCAACCTCCCCCGCCATTCCCAGGCTAGGCGTAAGGGCGGCGAGGATGGAGCCAATGGTGAAGATGACGAAACCTAGATTGTAGAACCGCACCTTGCCGTAGGTATCGGAGATGCGGCCGAACGTCACCAGCAGGACGGTTGTCGCTACGTTGTAGCCCATCAGCACCCAGAGCAGCAGGCTAGTCTGACCAGCGCCGAGCGGATTGACGTGCATGCCACGGAAGATGACGGGCAGTGAGATCATCACGATCGTACCATTCATGGCTGCCATCAGAACGCCGAGCGTCGTGTTGGAGAGCGCAATCCACTTATAGGCAAGACCGCGTGACTGCGGAGCTGGATTCATGTCGAACCTCCTGATTCTTCGCCTTCCGGATTCACCTGCCGCGCATCGAAAACCTGGGCAACGAACCTGCGCACCGCGCGCACAACAACTTCGCGATCGGTGCGGGGCATGTTCTCCGCCGACGACGCGCCGGGCAGCGGCGTATCAGATGCTCTGCTTGCCAAGCAGGTGTTCGCCCTCGTGCGAAATGCGAACCGATACACGCCTTCCGTCGGATCGCTCGTGCGGCAGGGGCCGTCGCCGTAGGGGCTCGACCGACACGATGGCGTACAGTAAACGCCCGGAGCACGGCGTGTACCTCTCCGGGCAAGGCAGCGTTCTTGCTTACCATCGCATCAATTATACGCATGGCCGTAACCAACACAACTCTTTGACTGGGGAGTGCTCGCTAGGGCTAGGCGACTCGTGCGACCCTCGCGGGCAAGGGAGGCGTCCTCGCTCGCAGACGTCCCGGCTGCGGTCCTGTGTTCAAATGCCCCCGCGCCAGCTGTCGGACGACTCGTTCTCGGGCTGCTCCTCCACGATGGCGCCCCCCTCACGTACGGCATGCAGCAGACCGAGCGCCGTCTCCACGCGCCGTCGCTGCTGTGCGCGGTCGTAGGGCGCGCCGACGGTCTGGCCCCGGGGGTTGGTCAGCAGCAGCGAGCGGGGCGGGAGGACCCGCCGCGTCAGTCCGCGGCTGATCAGGTCAGCTTGGCGAATAGCGGGGGAGTCGTCCAGAACCATAGGAATCGCGAAGACGGGTATCCACGGTTATCTGGGCTACCCGGGTCAACGCTTCCTCTAAAGGTGAAGGCTTGTCCGAGGCCCATCAGCGGACCCCACGATTGCGCCCAGTGGACGTGCAGGCGTAGGTCCTGCGGGCGGGGGCGAGGCCGCTGTGCCCGCCTCGCCAGGTCTTTCTACGTCAGGTTACGCATCCGGCCAGGGGCTGCCAGCCATCGCGCCGCCGCCCTGCAGCAGCAAGACGATCTGCGAGCGCCGGCTAAGTCCCAGCTTGTCGAGTACGTCACTGACATGGTTCTTCACCGTCTTCTCGGACAGCGATAGCCGCTCCGCCACTTCGCGGTTGGATAGACCCTCCGCGACGGCCTGGGCCACGTCCCACTCGCGTTGCGTAAGGCTCTCCCGCACTCGTGCGCCACCCGCCGGATCCTCTCCGCTTCGCACGTAGCGTACGAGCGCCTCCCCCACCTGCGCGCCCAGCAGCGTCCCTCCGGCTGCCAGGGTGCGGATGCTCTCGATGAGTTCGCGCGAATCCGCCGTCTTGGTAAGGAAGCCGTCGATCCCCGCCGACACCGCCGCCACGACGGTGCGGTCCTGGCCGAACGACGTCAGGACCAGGATGCGCGTCTTCGGAGATACCGCGCGAATCTCCGGCACCGCCTGCGTTCCAGGCCGGTCAGGTAACCGGAGGTCCAGCACGAGAACATCCGGCTTGTGCGTGCGCGCCGCCTCCACGGCACCGGCCGCGTCGGCCGCCATGGCCACGACCTCGAAATCGGGACAGTCCGCCAGCACGGCGCCCAGTCCCTTGCGGACCACCTCATGGTCGTCGACGATCGCAATGCGCACCAACTGCAGCACCTCCAGCCTCAGGGACCACCCTGCCTCTTCTTCGGAA
Organism: Bacillota bacterium; assembly: GCA_021793215.1. Lineage (GTDB taxonomy): Bacteria > Bacillota > Sulfobacillia > JAJZYS01 > JAJYTV01 > JAJYTV01. The sequence goes on along the minus strand of JAJYTE010000061.1, from coordinate 5,098 downwards.
GCGAGAGTTCCAGGACGCATCCCCGTTGCCGGCTCGCGCGCAGTCGCGCGCTCCCGCCGAGAGCGCCGATGCGCCGACCGATGTTCTGCAGCCCGTGCCCCTCCGGCGGCTGCGGTGCCAGACCCGAACCGTCGTCCTCTGCGGACAACACGAGCTTGCTGTCCCTTGCCACGACGCGGACGACGACGTGCTGCGCCTTGCCGTGACGCGCTGCATTCGCGACTGCCTCCGCGAGGCACGCACCGACCTCCTGCGCAACCTCCTCGGGCAGTGATCCCGCCGCCTGGATGTCTATCCAACGGATCTCGACGCCGTAGAAGCTTGCCATGTTCCGCGCCGGCTGGCAGAGTGCCTCCTCGACCGACTTCTGGGCCTCGCTGTCGAACGCCTCGAGCACGCCGCGGATGGCCCGCATGGACTGCTGGATCGCCTCGACCGCGACATCGACCGTCATCGTGTCGGTGAGCGCCTTCAGTCCGCGCCTACGCGCCTGGTCGAGGTTCAGCCCCAGCGCGTAGAGCTGCTGCAGGGCCTCGTCATGCAGTCGCATGGAGATCTGCTCACGCTCCGTGCTGCGCACCGAGTGGGCCACCTCCCGCAGCAGGCGCTGCCGGGAGATCACGACCGCGGCCTGGAGCGCGAACATCTCCAGGAGTTTGCCGTCCGACTCCGAGAACGGCTGCTCGTCCCTGCGTCCGCCCAGGTAGAGGTGTCCCAGGAGTTCACCTTCCCAGCGGATGGACACCCCAAGGAACGTGCGCAACCCGGGGTGCCCCTTGGGGAACCCCGTGAACTCCGGGTCGTCCGCAATATCGTCGATGATCACGGGAGAACTCCGCGAGAGCTTGCGCAACAGGCCGCGATGGGTCGGCGGGATGCCGATCGACTCGCGCACGCCGTCTGGCACCCCGAACGTGACGAACTCCACGACGTTCTGGGCGGAATCGAACTCGGCGAGCGCACCGAAGCGTGCACCGCTGAGCTGTGCGGCGAGCGCCACGATCTGCCGTAACACCTCCGGGTGCGTACTCTCTCGCGCCATCGCCACCGACGCCTCGTGCAGGGCTTCGAGCTGCGCGTCCCAGGCGCTCGCCTCCCGGTACCGGTCCTCGACCTCCGTCTGTCGGCGCGCGAGTTCGCGCTGCGCCGTCTCGAGGCGCCTGAAGACTCCAAGGATGATCGCTGCGATCGCCAGGACCTCGACGACTGCGAGGTAGTGCTCGATGTTCTCCTCGAACATCGTCGTACGCAGCCAGGGCTCGATCAAGAAGTCGAAGGCGATCTCGAAGACGGCGAGCGCGAACACGACCGCCCATTTGGTGCGCCCGAGGAACCGGAGCTGGCGGTCCAGGGACGAGGTGCTCTCCCCCGCAGCGGCGCCAACCATATGGCCTCCCCCTCTGCCATCACCCTCCTAAGCGTACGACTTTTCCCAACGCTTCCGTAGATGGCGCCTTGTCATTTGCCCAGCCGATCGAGCAGTTCGCGGGCGGCCGCGGAACCCTGGGCCATCGCGGCCACCACGGTTGCCGGCCCGGTGCGCGCGTCGCCGATCACGTAGACCTTGTCGGCAAACGGCTGCCGTACGGCCCGCAGGTTCGCCTCGCGCTCCTGCGCGAGCTGTCCGACCGGGGCGGAGCGATTCCAAAGCAGGCCGCTGCCCAGCCAGGTCCGGTCGGGGTAACGCGGCGGGCTCGCCGGACTCGGCAGCGCTCCGATGCCGAGGTCCAGGCGCTCGACCCGGTAACCCATCGCCAGGACCGCGCAATCCAGGAACTGCACCCGCTCCGTCGGTCGGCTGGTGACGCGCGGCGGGCGATCGGGCCGACGCTGCTCGGTGACCCCCAGGACCGCCGAACGGTTGCCGCTCACGCTCTCCTCGAAGCGCAGGACGGACCGGCAGAAGCTGACCTCCACGCCCTCCTCCTCGGCTTCGTGCAGCTCGTCGGGCCGAACCCGCGCGAAGCGCCGATCCATCCAGTCCACCGCGGTCACCTTCGCGCCCAGTCGCAGGGCGGTGCGGGCAACGTCCATGGCGGTGTTGCCCGCGCCGACGACGAGCATCCTGGAACCCGCGCAGACGGTTTCGAGGTCCGTCCGCTCCCGGAGCGCGCGGCGGCCCATCTGCAGGAACGTGGTCGCGTCGTGCACCCAGGGCAACTCGATCCCCGGCACGCGGAGCCCCAACGGGGCGGAGGCGCCGTGGGCGAGAAGCACCGCGGCGTGCTGCTCGGCCGCATGCGCAAGTTCCTCGCGCGTGTCGACCGACGTGCCGAGCCGCAGGTCGAGGCCGGCGGCCAAGAGCGCTTCGATTGGACGCTGCGCGACGGCACCTGGCAGGGTGAACTCGGGGATGCCCCAGTTCGGTACGCCGCCAGCCGTCTCGGAACGCTCATACATCGTCACCTGGACGCCCGCCTCGATCAGCCGCCATGCCGCACCGATACCGGCGGGCCCCGATCCGACGATCGCCACAGACGCCTCGCGCGTGCGCGCGGGTGTCCGCACCGGCTCCTGCACCGGCGGCACCGGGGACTCGTCCGTGATGAACCGTTCGATCAGCCCGATGGCGACCGCATCCGCGCCAGCGAGGTGCAGCGAGCAGGCCCCCTCGCACTGCGAGCTCTGGTCGCAGACGCGGCTGCAGATGTCCGGCAGTACGGTCGTGCGGCGAAGTACGGTCTGCGCCTCGTCGAGGTCGCCCGCGCGGACCGCCGCGATGAAGGCGGGGATGTCGTTGTGCGCGGGGCAGCCCAGGACGCAGGTGGGGTCCGGGCAGCTTAGGCAGCGCTCGGCCTCGTACTGCGCCTGTTCAAGCGTCGCGAATCCTGGCCGGGTCTCGCGGATTTCGTGGTAGATGGTGGCGCGCGTCGGTCGCCATGGCCGCGAACTCTCCCCGACGCACACGGGTCCTTTCACCGCGATGGCGCCGAACGGGCACGTCCGCTCGCACTGGCGGCAGCCGACGCAGAGCGCGACGTCCGCCTGCGCAACCCATTCATCCGTCGCGATCTGCAGTGCGCCGGTAGGGCACCGTACAACGCACTCCTGGCAGCCAGCGCAGCGCTCCCCGCTCACGGTGACGCTCAGGGCACCTGTGAAAGCCTTCGGCAGCACCTGCAACTTGTGCACTGCAGCCATGGTGATGTCCCTCCTGTCCTCTGGGCGCCTACTGGGCGCCGGCCATCGCGACGTAGAGCCAGCCTGTGCCGAGCGTGGTCAGGACCATCAGCGCGATGCTCGCGATCTCCATCAGGACCGGCCTGTTGGTGAGGCTGGAGAGGTCGAGCCGCGTTATGCGGTGCAGCGAGTACAGCGAGCCGAGGCCGCCGATCGCGATCACGGCGAGCTGCGCCGCCACGACGCCGTTCTGGGTCAGCAGGTGGACGCCGTAGAGAAGGGAGCCGGCGGTACCGAAGACGTTCCAGTTCCAGGCGAACGGGTTCGAGATCGATGGCACGATGCGCAGCATGTGGTCGAAGAAGCGCGGCAGTTGGCGGGCGAGGAAGTCGGCGGCCACGAGTGGGATCATCGCGTAGGCGAGCGGCTTCAGCCACGTCTTGAAGTTGCGCGTCCTGCCGTCCTTGGCGAAGGCGCGGCCGATGGCCCACATCGCGCCGGAGAAGGCCGCCGCGAACAGCGCAATGATCGCGAGGTAGTCGATCGGGTTCGGGTATCCCGGGAAGTGCATCACACTGTTGAGCCAGTTGTCGATCGTCCCGTAGACGGGCAACGCGTTGACCTGCTGGAAGAGGACCAGCCCGAAGAGCAGGAGCACGCCCAGCGCGATGTCGTAGCGACGCGCCCGCGGGGCGATCACGGAGGTGAGGGGCGGCTGCACGAAGAGGCCGATGTTGTCGTTCGGGCAACTCTTGAAGCACTCCGAGCAGAGGCCGCAGGCCAGGTTCGAGGAGGCAGAGCCCGGCCACTCGTACCAGGGACAGGGGTAGCCGTTCTCACTGCCCCGCATGCAGTCCTTGGTTTGGCAGGAGAGGCAGACGTTGCGGTCCTTCGTGCGGAACCCCGCCACCATGCCCGTCGCGCCGACCGTACCGATCAGTGCGGACAGCGGGCAGATGTAGCGGCAGAACGTACGGCGCTCGAATACGAGGAAGAACAGCAATGCGAGACTGATCACGCCCAACACGAGGAAGCTCGTGTACTTCGGCACGCCGGGGCCGGCGATGTTGAAGAACTCCTCGAAGTAGGTCAGGACGATGAACACGCCCACCGAAGGCAGCAGCCCGTAGCGGCTGAGCTTCTCCGGCCAGCGCTTCCCGAGCGTGACGCTCGTGAACCGGCGCGAACTGAAGGTCAGGCGCTGCACCCATTCGGCGAATCCGCCGAACGGGCACATGAGGCACCAGCCGCGCCCGATCCCGACCATGAGGAGGAAGACGGCGCAGAACCAGATGTACCAGGTGATCACCGTGGCGAAGTTCCGGGTCGGCACGTTGGCCCCGAGTAGCCCAGCCACGATTACGATCCAGAAGATGATCTGGTTCGGCAGGATGAAGGCGAACTGGAACGTGCGGCTCTTCAGCAGCTTGCGCAGCCAGGGAAACCGGGTCAGGTCCGCTCCTGCACCGCGGTCGGTCGGTGCAAAATGCACAGTCATCTCGTCGCGTTGTGGTGGGCGCAGTTGGGCTGCCATCGATCGGCCCCCCTTCTTCTGACATCAGCCTAGCGGCTGAGCCATGTGGGCCGGGAGAGGCGAAGATCCCGATTTTGTCACCCAAAGATCACAAGGAACCGGGACCAAAGTCCCGGTCGGTCAGTCGCATACCCGTTGAACCGAAACACCGATCGCCCTGAGTGTCGAAGGTGGCGAACGTCTCGCGGCTCCATGAGCAACCGTCGAGCGACTGTAGGTCGAGGACTGCGTGATACTGGGAACCCAAGAACGAAGGTGGGAGCTCCACACGTCAACAGGCGTGCCTGCCTCGGCGATGGTAATCTCCTGTACGTGCCGCCATCTCGTCCGCTTGACCTTGCAGCGGCTCGTCCTCGTCTTCGGACCGGGAAACCTAGTCAGCCCAACGGCCGCTTCTGAAGATGACTACCTCCTGTCCGCTCGCAGTCACGGCGGTGATATAGA